>JBIOUX010000001.1:0-18595 GCA_044867425.1 Acidimicrobiia bacterium
TCCTCCTCCCAGCCCGGAGGAAGGTCGGCGGCCACACCGCCGGGGCGGATGTAGTTGTGGTTCATGCGCAGGCCGGTCACCTTCTCGAAGAAGGCGAGGACCAGCTCCCGCTCCCGCCAGCCGTAGAGCATCATCGAGATGGCGCCCAGGTCCATCCCGTTGGTGGCCAGGAACAGCAGGTGGGAGGCGACCCGGTTGAGCTCGCACATGAGCATCCGGATCCACACGGCCCGGGGTGGCACCTCCAGGTCGAGGAGCCGCTCCACGGCCATGGAGTAGGCCAGCTCGTTGAACAGCGGCGCGGCGTAGTCCATACGGGTGACGTTGGTCGGCCCCTGAACGTAGGTGAGCTGCTCCCCTGTCTTCTCCATCCCGGTGTGCAGGTAGCCGATGACCGGCTTGGCCCGCAGGACGGTCTCGCCCTCGAGCTCGAGCACCACTCGCAGCACCCCGTGGGTGGAGGGGTGCTGGGGCCCGAGGTTGATCACCATGGTCTCGTCCGACTCGGGCCACGCTTCCGGGCCGAGCACGAGGTCGGTGGGGTTCTCGATACTCACCTGGACACGGCACCGGTTCTCATAGCGGCCGGGGTGCCTCCTTGAACTGCACCGGCACCCGGGCGGGGGGGTCGTCCTTGCGCAGCGGGTGGCCCTCCCACTCGTCGGGCATCATCAGGCGGGTCAGGTCGGGATGCCCGGCGAAGGGCACGCCGAGCAAGTCCCACACTTCCCGCTCGGGCAGCTCCGTACCCGGGTAAACGTCGAACAGGCTGTCGACGGCGACGCCGTCGGGCACCTGGCAGATGGCCCGGAGGCGGAGGTTGCGGGAGTAGGACAGGAAGTTGGCCACCACTTCGAAGCGCTCCGGCGCCACTCCGGGGGGCAGGGGCCGGGCCGGGCGCAGCAGCTGGTCCACGGCGGTGATGTCCACGCACTGCTCGAACCCGGCCTCGTCCCGCAGCCACTGGGCCAGGGCACGCCAGTCGCGCCGGTCGATGTAGACGACCTCCTGACCGTGCGAGTCGGTCAGAACGGCGTCCGAGAAGCGTCCCAGGGCCTCGGCCCCCGGACCTTCTTTCTTGTGCATTTCTTCACGAGGGGTGTCGTCGGTCATCGCCTCGAAGTGGGAAGGAGAGGTCACGCCGAACGGGGGGTGGGCTCTGCGATCGAAATGCCGGCGCCCTGGCCGGGACGGCGGACGATCTCACCGCGGCGGATGAGATCGTGGAGCGTGAGGATACCGTGCATCAGAGTCTCGGGACCGGGGGGGCAGCCGGGGACGTAGACGTCGACGGGGACGACCTGGTCGACGCCCTGGACGATGGCGTAGTTGTTGAACATGCCGCCCGAAGAGGCGCACACGCCCATGGAGATGACCCACTTCGGCTCGACCATCTGGTCGTAGATCTGGCGGAGGACGGGGGCCATCTTCTGGCTCACCCGCCCGGCCACGATCATCAGGTCCGCCTGACGGGGGCTGGCCCGGAAGACCTCCATGCCGAAGCGGGACAGGTCGTAGTGGGCGGCCCCGGTGGCCATCATCTCGATGGCGCAACAGGCCAACCCGAAGGTGGCGGGCCACACCGAGTTCCGCCGGGCCCACTTGACCAGGTCTTCCAGACGGGTGGTCAGGAACGACTGGTTGAGGGCCTCCAGGCCCATCTCAGGCCGCCTCCCCGGATTCCGGCTTCTCCGGTCCGGCCGGTGCCGGGCGCGGCTGGGGCCAGGCCGAGGCGCGGAGCACGGGGGTGATGACCCGCTCGCCCACCCGCCGGGCGGGACCCCAGTCCAGCGCGCCGGCCGACAGCACGTAGGCGTAGGCCACGATGACGGCGGCCAGGAACAGACCCATCTCGACCAGGCCGAAGATCTCCAGCCGGCGGAAGATGACGGCCCAGGGATAGAGGAAGACCAGCTCGATGTCGAAGATGATGAAGACCATGGCCACCAGGTAGAACTTCACCGGGAAGCGTTCCGCCGGCTCGCGCTCGGGCACGATGCCGCACTCGTAGGGGGCGAGCTTGGCCGCTGTGGGCCGGCGGGGGGCCAGCATCGACGAGGCGGCGAAGGACACGGCGGCGAACACCGTGGCCAGCACGAGCATGACGAGGATGGGGAGATACTCGGTCAGGGCCGCGAGGCTATCGCTCGCCGGGGCGGGCCATGAAAACGCGACTAGGGCTCGGGACCGAGGGCGACGAGGCGCTCGAGGACTTTGTAGGCGGCCTCGGCCGGACCCAGCTCGTCGGGCCGGAGCATGTTCGACATGATGCGCAGCACCCACTCCATGAGGCTGCGGGACCGCATCCCGACCCGGGTCAGCTCCCGCATGACGGCGGGGTTGCCGATGGCGCGCACGAAGGCGCGGGCCACCCGGAAGTAGAGCCCGTAGGCATCGGCCAGGTGGGCCGGATACCGGGACAGCGCGAGCCCGTCGCCGGTCCGGAGGGCCTCGCCGAACACCTCGGCGGCGATGCGGCCCGTCTCGTAGGCGTAGGCGATGCCCTCCCCGTTGAAGGGGTTGATGGCCCCGGCGGCGTCACCCGCCACCAGCCAGGTGGGCCCGGCCGAGGGCTCCACCGAGTTGCCCATGGGGAGCCGGCCGCCGGTGGGGGCGCAGGTGGCGCTGTCGCTGGAGAGGCCCCAGTGGGCGGGGGCCGACTCCACGAACGCCTCCATGAGGTGGGAGGTGTTGACCGCCTTCCAGTCCCGGAAGGTGGACAGCAGCCCCACCCCCACGTTGACCGTGCCGTCCCCCACCGGGAAGATCCAGCCGTACCCGGGGAGGGCGTCCCCCTTCCGGTCCCGCAGGTCGAGGTGGCTCTCGATCCAGTCCTGGTCGTGGCCCGGCGAACGGAAGTAGCCCCGGATGGCCATGCCCAGCGGGTAGCGCCGGGCCCGGGCGGTGCCCAGGGCTCGCCCGAAGCGCGAGTTGGCGCCGTCGGCCACCAGGAGGTAGCGGGCCCGGATGTCCTCCATGGCGCCGCTGTCCTTGCGTTTCACCCGGGCCCCCACCACCAGCCCGCCCTCCACCAGGGGCGCCACCGCCTCCGTGGCCTGCCACAGCGTGGCGCCGGCCTTGACCGCCGCCTCCGCCACCATCTCGTCGAGGTGCCGGCGGGGGATGACGTAACCGTAAGGAGGGAACTCCGGGTGGCGGGGCCACTCCAATTCCAGGGTGATCCCATGCGCCACCGAGCGCAGGCCACCGAAGCGGTGGAACTCGCCCAGCGGACCGGCCAGCCCCATGTCGTGGAGCTGGCGCACCGCCCGGGGCGTCAACCCGTCACCGCAGGTCTTGTCCCGGGGGAAGCGCGACTTCTCCAGCACCACCACGTGGTGGCCCGCTTCCGCCAGCCAGTAGGCGGCCGCCGCTCCGGAGGGTCCGCCGCCCACCACCACCACGTCGAACACGCACGCATCTTCGCTGGCGGACGCTTCGCGCCACAAACGGAGAACTCGTTACGGGTGGTGGCGGGGAGGGAACGGTAAGGTTCCAACAGTTGGTTTCGCGGGTCCCGGCGCCGCGGCGGGGCCAAAGACAGGTCGAGGCTGTCCTCCTGTAGAATCGGACTTTGTGCAAACGTTCACGAGGAGCCCAGTTCGGTGGACGCAGTCATCAGGTACTTCTCCACAGAGCCAGGCCGGTTCTTCTTCTCGCTGGTTCTCACAGCGGTCGGTTTCCTCGTCTTCTTCCGGCTGCTGAAGCGCCCAAAGGGTGATCTTCCACCCACCTGGGCGCAGAGCATGGCCGGCGCCACGGCTGTCTTCGCCATGTTCCTGATGTGCTACGGCGTCGTTCCCCATGAATGGCTGACCTGGGCCGACTCCAAGCTGGGCCTGCGGGAAGACAAGATCCTCCTCGACACGTATGCCATCGACATCTCGGGACGGGCGCTGCGGGACACCGTGGCCGCCGGCTTCTACATCGTCTTCCTCGGCCTCAACGTGGTCCTGTGGGGGATGTGGCAGAAGCGGGGTACAGCCAAGCCGAAGGCGGCGGCTCCTGCCGCCGCCACCCCGTCCGGGACGTCGGCCTTCTCCCGACCCGTGACCAAGAAGGACTGACGATCGCCGTGGCCAAGACCGACGCCAATCCGCCGATGCCGGAGTTCGCCACCTCCTACCAGCTGCAGGAGGTGGATCCGGCCTGGCTCAACTCGGCGGTGAAGCCCAAGCAGTTCCTCCACATCGACCAGGCCGAGTGCATCCTGTGCGAGGGCTGCGTCGACATCTGCCCGTGGAAGTGCATCCACATGCTGTCGGTGAACGCCATCGAAGAGGCGGTCAACACCGAGCAGCCGGGCGAGGATCCGGGCGACCACGTCTTCTTCGTCGTCGACGAGGACGTCTGCACCCGATGCGCCCTGTGCGTGGACCGCTGCCCCACGGGCGTGATCATCCTCGGCAAGACCCAGGCCGGCCGGGTGGCCGGCGACCCGCACCAGCGCGACAACAGGCACGGCTACGCCTACGGAGTACGGTTCTAACCCACTTCACCGGGAGGATTTTCGGGGTGGCGAACGGCAACGGGAACGGCCTGAAAGGCAAACTCGTCGAAGCCGGAGAAAAGATGAAGGGCTCCCAGGCGTGGGGTTCGATTTTCCGGCCGGGTTCGTTCTTCCGCAAGGGCTACACCGACAGCCCCCGGAACCGCTCCTACGTGATCATGAACTCGGTGCTCTACCACCTCCACCCGGTGAAGGTGAAGCGTCACGCCGTGAAGGTCTCCTACACCCTGTGCCTGGGCGGCCTGTCCTTCTTCCTCTTCGTGCTTCTGACCGTGACCGGCATCTTCCTGATGTTCTTCTACCGGCCGACGGAGATCGCCGCCTGGGACGACATCAAGACCCTGGAGACGGCGGTCACCTTCGGGTCGCTGGTCCGCAACATGCACCGCTGGGGCGCCCACCTCATGGTGCTGTCCGTCTTCCTGCACATGTCCCGGGTCTTCTACCACGGCGCCTACAAACCACCCCGGGAGTTCAACTGGGTGGTCGGGGTGATGCTTTTGCAGTTCACCCTGCTGCTGTCCTTCACCGGCTACCTGCTGCCCTGGGACCAGCTTTCCCTGTGGGCGGTGACGGTGGGGACCAACATGATGGGCTACACCCCTGTCTTCGGTAACCAGGTTCGCTTCGTGCTGCTCGGTACCACCGAGATCAGCGGTGAGACGCTGCTGCGGTGGTACACGCTCCACGTGCTCATGCTCCCGTTCGTGACCGTCATCTTCCTCGCCGTCCACTTCTGGCGCGTCCGCAAGGACGGCGGAATCTCCGGGCCGCTGTAGGGCCCGAGGAGGCAAGACATGGCCGAGGTCCCCGAACACCTGCTGCGCCGCAGCCGGGAACGCCGCAAGGCGTTGGGCCTGCCCGTGCCCGGGGAGGAGGGCGGGGAGGCCGCCGAGGCCGAGGCTCCCGCCGTCGATGCTCCCGCGGCCGAAGCCCCCGCCGTCGAGGCACCGTCGGCCGAAGCCGGGGGCGAGGCCGCCGCCGCCGAGGCCCGGCCCACCGGGGATGCCTCGTCCAAGATCCCGGCCCATCTCCTGGCCCGCTCGGCCGCCCGCCGGGCCGGCAAGGAGGGCGCGGCGGCGCCGGCCGCCACCGGTGCCCAACCGGCCGCCGCCACCCGGGCGGCGGCGACAGCCACGGCTCCCGCTCCCACCGCCACCGGGCCCGGCGGCCACACCCAGCGCCTGCTCACGGTGGTCAAGGCGGGGTCCATCCAGCAGACCCGGGCCGAGGCCCAGGACAAGGTCCACGTGTGGCCCCACCTGCTGGTGGGCGAGTTCGTGTCCATGCTCATCCTCATGGCCCTGGTCACCATCTTCTCCGCTCTGGTCCGGGCCCCCCTGCTGGAGACCGCCAACTTCAACCAGACGCCGAACCCGTCCAAGGCGCCGTGGTACTTCCTCGGCCTCCAGGAGCTCCTGACCATCTGGCACCCCATGGTGGCGGGGGTGACCATCCCCGGCATGGGCCTCTTCCTGCTCATGCTGGCCCCCTACATCGACAAGAACCCGGCCACCAACCCCAGCGACCGGAAGTTCGCCATCTGCCTGTTCACCATCTTTCTGATGTTCTGGGCCGTGCTGGTGATCATCGGCTCCTTCTTCCGGGGGCCGGGCTTCAACTTCGTGTATCCGTGGCAAACGGGCGTCTTCTTCGATCTCTAGGAGCACTATGGAAGCGCGCGACGTCCTCCTCATCGCCATCCCCGTCATCCTCGGCCTGGCCGTGCTGATGGTGGTGGCCACCACCGTGTCCCGGTCTCGCTCCTCCACCGGGTCGCTGGGGCGGGAGGCGAGAAAGGCAGACCGCTCGGCGTCGACCGAGGTCGTTCCCGGGGCCGACCTCGACGAGGAGGCCCGGGCCCGGTTCGCCGAGACCAAGTCGAGCCTGGAGCCGGCGGGGAAGGCCCCGGCCCTGTCGGCGGCCGGGGGCCTGATCCGCTTCGGCGATGCGCCCGCCGACCCCGAGGCGCTGGGCGTCACCCGCCGCCAGTTCTTCAATCGGGGCATCCTGGCCAGCCAGAGCCTGGTGCTGGGCAGCTTCTCCCTGGCCGTCATCGGGTTCCTGTGGCCCAGTCGCACGGGCGGCTTCGGCGGCGAGGTCAAGGTGGGCGAGAAGCTCGAGGATGTCATCGAGGCCATCAACGAGAAGCGGACACCCTTCTACGTGCCCGAGGCCCGCAGCTATCTGGCGCTCTACCCCAAGCCGGCGCTGGCGAAGGCTGCCCACGTCTACAAGGACCCGGTGCTGGCGGGCATGAAGAAGGGGATCGTCGCCCTGTTCCAGAAATGCCCCCACCTGGGCTGCCGGGTGCCGTGGTGCGCCACCTCGCAGTGGTTCGAGTGCCCCTGCCACGGTTCGAAGTACAACCGGGTCGGCGAGAAGAAGGGTGGCCCCGCCCCTCGGGGTATGGACCGCTGGCCGGTCGACGTGGGCAGCGACGGCACCATCACCATCAACACCTCCGGATCGGCCGTGCAGGGGCCCGCCATCGGCACCAACACCACCGGCCAGGAAGCCGAGGGCCCCAACTGCGTGTGAGGCTGAGCCCCAGGTGAGCGCGACCCCCCTGGCAAAGGACGACCTTTGAGCCTGCGGACCATCCTCTTCCTGGTCAACGCCGTGGCCCTCCTGCTGTTCGCCGTCGCCGCCATCGTGTCGGCCCGCCGGCGCAAGCCCGAGCCGCCCGCCAACCTGACCGAGTACTACGACGATCCGACCCTGGAGGGCCCGAAGCTGGAACGCTTCCTGGGGGCGGCGGTGCTGTTCTCGGCGGTGCTGGCCGCCTCCCTCCCCGTCTACTGGCTGCTCGAGCCCAGCCGGCAGTCGGGCATGGACAGCGACTTCCTGGCCGACTCGGTGGAGCGGGGCAAGGAGCGCTTCGCCCGGGAGGCGGTGCCCGGCAGCGAGATCCTGCCCCTGGAGTGCGCCCGCTGCCACGGCGACACGGCCGAGGGTGGTGCCGCCACCTTCGTCCACACCCCGGACGAGCCCGGCGAGGTGACTACGACGGTGCAGTGGGCCGCCCCGTCGCTCGACGACGTCCTGCTGCGCTTCACGCCCGACGAGGTGGCGCAGATCATCACCTACGGCCGTCCCGGTACCCCCATGCCCGCCTGGGGCCTGGCCGGTGGCGGGCCGCTGCCCAAGCAGCCCGTCGACGACCTGGTGAACTACCTCCAGTCGATCCAGATCAAGCCCGACGCGGCCAAGAAGCGCTCGGCCGAGCGGCTCGAGGCGCTGAAACAACAGAACCCGGGCATCTCGGACGGGGAGGGCCTGTTCAACATCAACTGCGCCCGCTGCCACACCAAGGGGTACTCCTACGGGCAGCCCAAGGTTCCCGGAGGGGGCGGCGCCTTCGGCCCCAACCTGACCGGAGGCGTGGAACTGCGCCAGTTCCCGGAGGTGGCCGACGGGTTGAAGAAGCACATCGAGTTCGTCACCACGGGATCCGACTTCCAGAAGCAGTACGGGCTCCAGGGCATCGGGTCCGGGCGCATGCCGGGGTTCGGGGGCATCCTCACCACCGAGCAGATCGAGAAGATCGTGGCCTACGAGCGCGGACTGTAGGGAGGAGGAGCGATGAACCTGCTGATCCTGGCCCAGGAACACGGCGGAGGCCTCGACCTGACCGGGCAGCTGCGCGGCTACGGCGTCGCCGTCTTCGCCGTGGGCCTGTTCTGCGGGTCGATCTACCTCCTGCTGGCCACCGACCTCGGCGGCCGGCTGGGCTTCATGGTGGCCTTCACCGGCGTCACCGGCTTCCTCATGATGCTGGCGCTGATCTGGTTCACCAACTTCACTCCCCTCAACGCCCTCCACGGCCCGCCGCCCACGTGGAAGGTGAAAGAGGTGGTCGACGACCCCAAGAACGCCCGCATCACCAACGTGCGCCAGATCGAGGACAAGGGGGTCAAGCTGAGCGAGGCGGAGCAGGGCGAGATCAAGGCCTCGGTGGACGCCGCGGTGACGGCCGAGAACGGCCCCTACCTGCTCTACACCCAGGTGACCGACTACGTCGTCGTGGAGGCGGAACGGATCGGGGGCGGGAAGTCCGGCCCGCTGGGTCTCAAGCACAAGCCGCTCCATGCCGTCATGTCCATCCAGGACAAGAAGAAGGTGGAGGCGGTCCCGGGCCAGGCGCCTCCGCCCCCCGAAGTCGATCCGGCGGCGAAACCGCACTACGTAGTGCTCGAGCGTGACCTCGGGGCCCTGCGCCAGCCGCCATTGTTCATGGCCGCCGGGTTCGGGATCCTCTTTGTGGTCGCCCTGATCGTGATGCACAGGAGCGAACGAGCCAAGCAGCTGGAAGAGCGCAAGGGTCAGCTGGAGCCGGTTCCGAACCCCGACGCCAAACCCGAGCCGGCGCCCAGCCCCGCCTAGGAGGACCGGAGATGACCTTCGCCGAGAGCCAGTTCCCGCAGCTCATCGACGCCTCCCACGACGGCGACCTGGCCTTCATCGCCTTCGCCACCATGTGTTTCATCTTCGTGGGCCTGCTCTTCGCCATTGACAAGGTCCGCAAGCGCAGCGGCGGGGAATAGCGGGGCCGCGGCGGGCCCCGTTCGTGGCGTTCCTGCGCCGCGACAGGTGGGGCGGAGGAACGCCGCCAAGAAGGCCCCGCAGAGGCCCGTAAATCCAGGCAAAGCCTTCGCCGGATCGTTTCTGGCCATCAGGGCGGGGGTACCCCGGGGGCACCTGACCGTCGAACCGTCGCGAAACAAGGAGGCTTCACGTGCTCGCCTGGGTGCTTGCCGTCATCCTCGTCGTCTTCGGCGTTTTCCAGTTGCTCGAAGGCGACCTTTTGTGGGCCATCGTCCTGTTCGTCCTGGCCGCCGCCATCGGCCCGGGGGGTTACAGCGTCTGGCGCGGCCGAAGCACGGTCTGAAGCGACGGGACGAGCGCCATCCCATTCTGGCGTTCCTGCGCAACGCACGTGCGTTGCGGAAGAACGCCGGAACGATCAGGGCCTCTTCACCGCCGCCTTTTCCTTCCGACTCGCCGCGGCATGGCCCCGACCGGGATGCAGACCCGTCACCACTCCTCGGGAAGGACAAGGTCTGGCGCCGGCGATCAGCCGGCCGCCGCCACCTCCATCGCCGCCTCGGCCGCGGCGGTGGCGGTGGCCTCCAGGTCCTCGTCGGTGTGGGCCAGGCTGGGGAAGAGGGTCTCGAAGGCGCTGGGGGCGAAGTAGACACCCCGCTCCAGGAGAGCGTGGAAGAACCGGGCGTAGCGTTTGGCGTCAGCCGCTTTGGCCCTCTCGTAGTCGGTCACCGGATCGGCGGCGAAGAACAGCCCGACCAGGGGACCGACCCGGGGCACCTGGGCCGCGACGCCGGCGGTGGCGAGCGCCCGCTCGAGGATCTCGGCCAGGGTGGCGGCCTTGGCCTCCAGGGTGGCGTAGGCGCCGGCGTCGAGGCGCTTCAGCACGGCCAGGCCGGCGGCGGTGGCCAGCGGGTTCCCCGACAGCGTGCCGGCCTGGTAAACGGGCCCGGTGGGGGCGAGGTGGTCCATGATCTCGGCCCGTCCGCCCAGGGCGGCCAGGGGCAGCCCGCCGCCCAGCACCTTGCCGAAGCAGGACAGGTCGGGGGTGATCCCGTAACGCCCCTGAGCGCCCCGGTCGCCGAGCCGGAAGCCGGTGATGACCTCGTCGACGATGAGCAGGGCGCCGGCGTCGTCGCAGCGCCGGCGCAGGCCGGCCAAGAAGCCGTCCCCGGGTGGGATCAGGCCCATGTTGGCCGGGACGGCCTCGACGATGAGGGCCGCCATCCGCCCCCCGTGCCGGGCGAATGCCTCCTCGACGCCGGTGTCGTCGTTGAAGGGCACGATCATGGTGGTGGCGACCGCCGGGGCGGGCACGCCGGCCGAACCAGGGAGGCCGAAGGTCGCCAGCCCGCTGCCGGCCGCGGCCAGGAGGGCGTCGGCATGGCCGTGGTAGCAGCCGGCGAACTTGACGATGACCTCGCGACCGGTGAAGCCCCGGGCCAGGCGCACGGCCGTCATGGTCGCCTCGGTGCCCGACGACACCAACCGCAGCTTCTCCACCGACGGGACCCGGGCGCAGACCTCCTCGGCCAGGCGCACCTCGGCTTCGGTGGGGGCACCGTAGGACGTGCCCCGGGCGGCGGCCCCGGTCACGGCCTCCACCACGTCGGGATGGGCGTGGCCCAGGATGGATGCCCCCCAGGACTGGACGTAGTCGATGTAGCGCCGGCCGTCGGTGTCGTAGAGGTGGGCGCCCTCTGCCCGGGCCACGAAGAACGGCTCGCCACCCACGCCGCCGAAGGCCCGCACGGGGGAGTTGACCCCGCCGGGGATGCGGGCCAGGGCCCGCCGGTACAGGTCGCTCACCGCGAGAGGCGCTCGGCCAGGGAGCGGGCGAAGTAGGTGAGGACCATGTCGGCCCCGGCCCGGCGGATGGCGGTGACGTGCTCGGTGGCCACGGCGTCGCCGTCGAGCCAGCCGGCGGCGGCGGCCGCCTGGACCATGGAGTACTCGCCGCTCACGTGGTAGGCGGCCAGGGGCAGGTCGAAGGCGGCCCGCACGGCGGCGATCACGTCGAGGTAGGCCAGCGCCGGCTTGACCATGATCATGTCGGCGCCCTCCTCGACGTCCAGGGCCACTTCCACCAGCGCCTCCCGCAGGTTGGGGGGGTCCATCTGGTAGCCCCGGCGGTCGCCGAAGCGGGGGGCGCACTCGGCCGCGTCGCGGAACGGGCCGTAGAGGGCGGAGGCGTACTTGGCGGCGTAGGCCAGGATGGCGGTGTCTTCGTGCCCGGTGTCGTCCAGCGCGGCCCGGATGGCGGCCACCTGGCCGTCCATCATCCCGCTGGGGGCGGTGACGTCGGCGCCGGCGCCGGCCTGGGCCACGGCGATGGCAGCGTAGCGCTCCAGGGTGGCGTCGTTGTCCACCTCACCGGCGGCGTTGAGCAGCCCACAGTGGCCGTGGTCGGTGTACTCGTCGAGGCAGTTGTCGGCCATGAGCACCAGGCGGTCGCCGACCTCGTCCCGGAGGTTGCGCAGGGCGACCTGGACGACCCCGGCAGGGTCGTCGGCGGTCGACCCGACGGCGTCCTTGTTGGCCGGGATGCCGAAGAGGATGACGGCGGGGACGCCGAGGTCGGCCAGCGCCCTCGCTTCCTTCCGGAGGCTCTCCTGGGTGTGCTGGATCACGCCGGGCATGGACGCCACCGGTTCCGGTTCGGCGATGCCCTCTTTCACGAACAGGGGAGCAACCAGATCGTCGACCGACAGGCGGGTCTCCGCCACCATCCGGCGGACGCTCGGGTTGCGCCGCAGGCGCCGGGGCCGGCGTTCGGGGAAAGCCATCGCTCAGATGCTAATGGCGGAGGTTGAAAGCTACGCCGCGACAGCGCGAACTCTCGTGACCCGCGCCGGCGCCGGGCAGCGCGTCCAGACCGTCAGCGGACGGTCAGCACACCCCGCATGAAGGGGTGGATCTCGCAGCGGAAGTCGTAGCGGCCGGTGCCGAGCGACGACACTCCTGCCACCTCTTTGGCTTCGCCGAACTGCACGAGGCCCGAATCGAAGCGGGGGGCCCCGCCGTCGGCCCGGAATTCGGTGACGGTGTGGCCCAGTGACTCCAGCCGGAAAAACATGTCGGGGTTGAGGAAGTAGAACGCGGTCCCGTGGTCGACGGTGAGCGCCCCGGGCAGGTAGTGGCCGCTGTAGACCGCCATCAAGGCCGCACCGCCGCCCGCCGCCCGGAGACGGGCCGCCGTGCTCCCCGAGCCGTCGATGAAGACGCCGGACGCCTCAGGGGTGGGCATGACGGTGGTGTCGTCGGCCCGGTTGGGCATGCCCTGGTAGGTGTCCCGACCGGCGAGGTCGTGCATGTAGCCGAAGCCCTGGAAGTCGCCGAAACCAAGCGATCCGGTGTGCCGCAGGGGATCGGTGGTGCCCAGGAGGTGCTCGAGGGGAGCGCCGGTCACGTAGGTGTCGTCGCCCCCCTCCTCCACCATGAGACCGACGCCGAACAGCACCCCGGTGCCCTCATCCCAGCGGGGCTGGTTGTCGCACAGCCCCTGGGCGCTGAAGCCGCCACCCGAACCGGGCGTCTTCGTGGGCGCCCCGGGATCGATGGGCCGCGGCATGTAGTAGTCGTAGCGGTCGTTGCCGCCGCCATCGCGGAGCAGGCCGACCCCGAAGAGGGTGCCGAAGCCCTTCGACAGGCGCATGGCCGTGTAGATGTCGTCACCGGCCTCGTCCAGCAGGATCCCGACGCCGCCGATGTGGCCGGTACCCTGGGTCGCCGTCTTGCCGAGGTAGTGGTCGTTGCCGGCGACCTCGATGACGATGCCGGCTCCGGCGAACCCGGCGCCGGTGGTCATGACCCGGCGGACGGACGGCTCGTCGGTGCACAGCGCCTCCACGTCGGGAGGTTGCATGTGGCCATAGGTGTCGTCGCCGGCGACTTCAACGAGCAACGAAGCGGCGAGGACGCATTGGCCGCCGAAGAGGTCGTAGCCAGGGTTGACGCAGCCCCGGGCCGGCTCGTGCTTCGGGGCGACCGAGCCATTGGGGCCACGCATCAGGTCGAGGGGGTTGCCGCCGGCGTTGTTCAGGTAGGTGTCGTTGCCGCCGGTGTCGATGCTCAGCGCGTAGTCGTGGACGACGAGATCGTCACTCCCGTCGAGATCCAGCCGGAGGACGGGCCACAGGGCGACGTCGGAGCCCATGTCAGCGGTCGTCCCGGCCAGGAACCGGCTGAGCTCAAGTCCGTCGCCCTGCATCCGGGCGGCGCACGCCCGCACGGCGGCCGCGCCCGGAACGGGGCGTGGGGCGGCATCGTCGGCGAGGTAGGTGGCCAGCGGCGCCGGCAGGGCGGCGAGCAGCCGGGCGGTGGCGTCCTGGCAGGCGGCCAGGTCGTCCAGGAGGATGGCCAGGCGGCCGGCCAGGCGCCGGTCGAGATGAGCCCGGGCCAGGGCCGGCCCAGCATCGACCGGCAGCTCCAGCCGGGCCCCGACCGCGGTGAGCGCCCGCCGGAGGGCGGAGTCGGGATCGGCGGGCAGCGCCACGGCATCCGGCACGGCCGGCTCGAGCAACGCCTCCACCCCGTCCAGAAGCCCTGACGCGGGCGACCGGCTCCCACCGGCGCCGACACCGGAGGCCGGGGCCAGGCCGACCATGGCGACGATCGCCAGCACCATGAAGTGGCGACGGGCTGCAGCCATGTTCCCCCCCTTGCTGCGATTGGTACGCCGTCTCTCAGCCGGCGTACCGAGCTACGTCAGTTCAATTTTACGACCGCCGGGACGGCCATGTCCTCCAGGACGGCCCGGCCACCGCAGTCGTCCAGCAGGATCCGGGCCGCTTCCGTGCCCACCGCCACGGGGTCGTCGCCCTGGTGGGCGGCCCGCAGCACCAGGTGGCCGTCCAGGGAGCCGAGGAGCACCTCGATGGCCACCCCGCCGTCGGGCCGGGCCCGGGCCAGCGCCCCGCAGGCCAGGTCGCAGCCGCCGCCCAGCTGGCGGAGGAAGGCCCGTTCGGCTTCCACCTCGGCCCGGGCCGCCGGGTCGTCGAGAGCGGCGAGGGTCTCGACCGTCTCCCGGTCGTCGTCCCGGCATTCCACCGCCAGCGCCCCCTGGGCCACCTGGGGCAGCATGACCGAGGGGTCGAGCACCTCGGCCACGGAGCCGGTCAGCTCCAGGCGTTCCATGGCCGCCATCGCCACCACCACCGCGTCGAACCCGGCCGCCTTGGCCACCCGGGTCTCCAGGTTGCCCCGCAGGGAGCCGAAGGTGAGGTCGGGGCGCAGCGCCGCCAGCTGGGTCCGCCGGCGCACCGAGCCGGTGCCGACGCGCCCGCCGGTGGGGATGGCGTCGAGCGGCTGGCCCACCAGGGCGTCCCGGGGGTCGGCCCGCTCGGGCACGGCAGCCAGGCACAGGCCGGCCTCGGTCTCGGACGGGAGGTCCTTGGCCGAGTGGACGGCCAGGTCGGCCCGACCGTCGAGCACGGCCGCTTCGACCTCCTTCACGAACACACCCGTCCCCCCGATGCTCCACACCGGGACGTCGGCCCGCCGGTCGCCGGTGGTGGTCACCACCACCATCTCGACCCGTCCACCGAGCAACTGCGCTACCCGTTCCGCCTGCCAGAGGGCGAGCCGGCTTCCCCGGGTGGCGATCCGCCAGGTACGGGGAGTGGAGATCAGGCGCTCCCGGCCGGCGTCACCATCAACCCACGTCCAGGCCGAAGAGGGCGGTCAGGGCATCGGCGTAGACCTCGGCCCGTCCGCTCCCGGCCGCTTCCTTCACCCGCACCGTGGGGTCGTGGAGGAGCTTGGCCACGATGCCCCGGGTCAGCGCCTCGACCGCCTCGGCCGCTTTCGGGTCCAGGCTCTCGAGCTTGTTCCTGAACCGCTCGAGCTCTCCTCGGCGCACCTCCTCGCCCCGGGCCCGCAACGCCGCCACCAGCGGGGCCACCTCCCGGGCGGTGGCCTCGGACCGGAAGCGCTCGAGCTCGGCGGCGATGATCCTCCGGACCCGGGCGACCTCCCGGCGACGCCGGTCGAGGGAGCGCTCGGCGAAGGCCTTGAGGTCGTCCATGTCGCATAGGGTCACGCCGGGCAGAGCGCCGGCGGCCGGGTCCACGTCCCGGGGCACGGCGATGTCGACGATGAGCAGGTCCCGGCCGAAGCGCCGGTCCATGGCCAGCTCCAAGGTCGGGAGGTCGATGACCACCTCCGTGGCGCCGGTGGAGGTGAGCACCACGTCGACGGCGGTGAGCGCCTCGGGCAACTGCTCGATGGGCAGGACCCGCCCGCCCACCTTGGCCGCCACCTCGGTGGCCCGCTCCGGGCTCCGGCCCGCCACCATCATCTCGACGGCCCCGGAGGCCACCAGCGCCTTGGCCATGCCGGCGCCCATCTCCCCCGCCCCCAGCACCAGCACCCGGCGGCCATGCAGCCCGCCCAGGTGCTCGGTGGCCAGCGCCACGGCGGCGGAGGACAGCGACACCGAGCCCCGGGCGATCCCCGTCTCGGCCCGGGAGCGCTTCCCCACTTCGATGGCGTGCCGGAAGACCCGGCCCAGGGTGGCCCCGGCCGTGCCCTCCTGCTCCGCCACCTTGAGGGCCTCGCGCACCTGGCCCAGGATCTCGCCTTCGCCCAGGATCACCGAGTCGACGCCGGCGGCCACGCCGAAGAGGTGGGTGATGGCCGCCTCGTCGTAGTAGCTGTAGAGATGATCGGTCAGGTCGCCGGCGGCCATGCCGGCCTGCTCGGCCAGGAAGTCGGCGACATCGCCCACCGAGGGGTGGAACTTGGTGGCCGAGGCGTAGACCTCGGTCCGGTTGCACGTGGAGAGGATCGCCACCTCGGCCAGGTGCTCCCGGCCGGCCAGGTCCCGGAGCGCCTTGGGCAGTCCACCCGGTGGCACGCTGGCCCGCTCCAGCAACGGGAGCGGGACCGTGCGGTGGTTCAGCCCGACGACGATGAATGACATGTCTTCCGCAGCCCCTCTCTGGCGCCGTCCACATTGCCAGTGCGGATGGAATCGAGAATGCCGGAATCGAAGATCGCAGGCCAGTCGAGGTCCAAACCGCCCTCCCCGGCGGCCTTGCGCTCCTGGCGCAGCTCGGAGGCCAGTTCACACAGCACGCCGTACTCGGGTCCCAACTCGGCACCGAGGCGCCGTACCAGGCCGGCGGCCAGGCCGGGGACGCGTCCCGACGTCCCCACCGCCACCTCCAGCGCCCCGCGCCGCACCACGGCCATGGGCGCCATGGAGGCGCGCCCGGCGTCGGCCGAGCTGGCGAAGCAGCGCCGGGCGGCGGCGGACTCCATCACCTGGTGGTTCACGGCCGGGTCGTCGGTAGCGGCGAAGGCGACCCAGGCTCCGTCCAGGTCGCGGTCCTGAAAGGGCCGGCGCTCGGCGGTCACCTCACCGCGGGAGACGCGGCCCTCGAGGCCCTCACTCAGCTCGGGCGCCACCACCATCACCACGGCGCCCTGGGACAGGAGGTCGGAGACCCGGCGGGTGGCCACCCGGCCGCCACCCACCACCACGGCCCGCCGGCCCGACAGGGAGAGGCTGACGGGGTAGCCCATGGCGCCCCGCCCGGTCACCCGAGGCCTTCGAGGAGGTGGTCGACCTCCGGCCCCGGACCGTCGCGCCGCTGCTGGTAGAAAGAGAGGATCTGCAGCTCGATGGACAGGTCGACCTTGCGCAGCGACACGCCCTCGGGCACCGAGATGACGGTGGGGGCGAAGTTGAGCACCGAGGTCACCCCGGCCGAGACCAGGGCCTCGGCCACTTCCTGGGCGGCGGAGGCCGGGGTGGCGATGATGCCGATGGCCACCTTGCGCTCCCCCACGATGCGGGGCAGCTCGTCGATCGGCTCCACCACCAGCGGGCCGATGCGCTCGCCGTGCTTGGTCGGGTCGGCGTCCACCAGGGCGACAATCCGAAAGCCCCGGGCGGAGAAGCCCCGGTAGTTGGCCAGGGCATGGCCGAGGTTCCCAATGCCCACGATCACCACCGGCCAGTCCTGCGTCAGCCCCAGCTCCCGGGAGATCTGGAACAGCAGATACTCCACGTCGTAGCCCACGCCGCGGGTGCCGTAGGAGCCGAGATAGGAGAAGTCCTTGCGGACCTTGGCGGCGTTGACTCCGGCCATCTCGGCCAGCCGCTCGGAGGAGATGGTGGGGATGCGCTGCTCCGCCGTCTCCAGGAGGGCTCGGTAGTACAGGGGAAGCCGGGCGACGGTCGCCTCGGGTATCCGTCGCGATCGGTCGGGCAACGTTCACGCCCCTCGGAGACGGGCAACAGGAACCTTCCCGTCCAGGGTACCGACCTTGTGAGCAAATTCTCAAACTTCTGACGGCAGCTTCAGCGCACCACCACGGTGCCCTTCATCCGGGCGTGGACCTCGCAGTGGTACAGCACTTCACCCTGGGTGGCGAAGGCATGGCGGAACTCGCCGCTCGACAGCCGCCCCGAATCGAACGACTTGTCGTCGGCGGTCACGGTGTGGGTGAGGCCGTTGTCGGCGAAGCTCCAGACCAGCTCCTGGCCGGCGGGCACCTCGACCCGGGCCGGGTTGTACGCGATGCCCTGGATGACGACCTTCCCCTCACCGGCCCCGACGCTGGCCGGAGGAGGCTCCACGGCCCCGCCACTGCTGTCGGAACCTTCGAACAGCGAGCAGCCGCCAGCCAGGAGGACACCCGCCAGGAGCAGCGCCCCCGCCACCCCTCGGCCGGGCAATCGATGCAGCACGTCGCCGCCTCTCCTCGGTTTCCTTCTCGGGCATTTGAGACTAGTCAGGTTTGTCACGTTGGGTGCTCAAGCTTCGGCCACCCAGCGTCGATACCTGTTCACAGCAACCGACCCAATCCACGAAACGGCAAACCCGGGGAAACCCGGGGACGCAAAGCCACGGACCTAACCCCGCTGGGGGGCATGGCCGCCGGGCTACCGAATGGGGGCTCAGCCCTCTCGTGGGTGCCACGCGCACGCAAAGGGGGCTGGGATGAAGAAATTGTTCGCCGCGCTGGCTCTGACGCTGGCCGTGCTGACGCTGCCGACGGCGGCGTCCGCCGACACGGTCGGCGACGAGGCCGCCTTCGTGGCTCGGATCAACGAGCTCCGGGCGAGCAAGGGCCTGGCCGCCCTCCAAGTGCACCCCAACCTGGTGGACAAGGCGCGGGGCTGGGCCGCCACCATGGCCGATGCCGGCCGTATCTGGCACTCGACACTTTCCGACGGCATCACCGCCGACTGGGCCAAGCTCGGGGAGAACGTCGGGATGGGCGGCTCCGTGCAGTCCCTCCACGACGCCTTCGTGGCCTCGCCCAAGCACTACGCCAACCTGGTCGACCCCGACTTCGGCTACATCGGGATCGGCGTCGTCTACTCCGGCGGCACCATCTTCGTCTCCGAGATGTTCATGAAGCTGTACTCGGCGCCGGCCACCGTGGCGCCCCCGGCGCCCGCCCCTCCGGCCCCCCCGGCTCCCGCCCCGGCTCCCGCCCCCGCCCCCGCCCCCAAGCCCAAGCCCAAGGCAACGACCCCGCCTGCTCCCGCACCTGCCCCCACTCCCGCCCCCGTCCCGGTCGCCA
>JBIOUX010000002.1:0-15314 GCA_044867425.1 Acidimicrobiia bacterium
CTAGGGCACGAGCGCGGCGATGCCCACCACGGGTTGAGCCAGCCCTCCGGTCGAGCCCAGGAAGGGCGCATCGCCGAAGGCGTAGATGGCGCCGTCGGTGGCGGCCAGCCAGTACCCCCTGCCGGACGGGGACGTCGCCATGCCGGCAATCGGGGAGGGCAGGCGGCTCCCGCCCGTCGAGCCGTGGAAACCGGCGTCTCCGAAGGCGAAGATCCCGCCGTCGCTCGCCACCATCCAGTAGCCCGCCCCGGTTCGGGTCGGGGTCATCGCCCGGATCGGCTGGACGAGGCGAATGGCACCGGTCGAGCCGTGGAAGCCGGCGTCGCCGTAGGCGAAGATGCCGCCGTCGGAGGCGACGAGCCAGTAGCCGTTGCCGGTGGGGGTGGTGGCCATGCCGACGACGGGCTGGGCGAGCTGCATTCCGCCCGTGGAGCCGAAGAAGCGGGCGTCGCCGTAGGCGAAGATGCCGCCGTCGGAGGCGACGAGCCAGTAGCCCTTGCCGGTGGGGGTGGCGGCCATGCCGACCACGGGCCGGGCGAGCGGCTTACCCCCCATGGAGCCGAAGAAGCCGGCGTCGCCGTAGGCGAAGATCCCGCCGTCGGAGGCGACGAACCAGTAGCCCCGGCCGGTGGGGCTGGCGGTCATGCCCACGATGGGTTGGGCGAGGCGGATGTTGCCGGTGGAGCCGTAGAAGCGGGCATCACAGAAGGCGAAGATCCCGCCATCGGCGGCGACCAGCCAGTATCCCCCGCGTCCCGGCACGCAGGCGGAGGGGGTGGGCCCGTCAGCCCAGGAGCCGGTGCGGGCCGGATTCCGGCGGAACATGGGCCATCCGAGCGCGCCGAGATGCGCCTTGTCGCCGGTGGGAATCTCGTAGCGGGCCACATACCCGTCGCCCAGGTGAGGCCGGTGGCCGGCGACGATCACGTCCAGCAGGCCATTGCCGTCGACATCGGTGATGAGGGGGGAGTTCTCGAACGAGACCTGCCCGCCCTGGATGTTGAACAGGGAGGTGCCGTCACGACCGTTGTAGGCGTACATGCCCGTGGCCGCCGGGACCAGGAGGTCCTGGGCGCCGTCGCCGTTGAAGTCGGCGGTGGCAATTCCGCCGATCACGATGCCTCCCCCGGAGGGCCGGGGATAGCCGGGGAGGTTGTCCCCGGCGCGGCCGTCAAGCGCCCACACCAACCCGCCGTTGGGCCCTTCCCAGGTTCCCTCGGCGATGTCCAGCCGCCCGTCGCCGTTGATGTCGGCCAGCGCCGGGGACGCCAAGGTCTGGGCGCCGAGATCCTTCGACCACTTCAGGCGGCCATCGAGCCCGAGCACGAAGAGCTTGTGGGCGTCGACCGAGCCGCGTCCCTGGCAGTCGGCGTAGGCCCGGGGATCCCGGCAGCGGTTGGACCAGTAGTTCCCCGTACCGAAGACGACCTCGGGACGGCCGTCGCCATCGACATCTCCGACACCCGGGGAGGAGCGCACGATCTCATCGGTGAGGAACTGCCAGAGCACCTGCCCCCGGCCGGTGACGGCCCGCACCACGCCACCCCGCTGGTCGATGAAGCTCCCGGGAGCGGAGTCTCCGCCCACGATGATGTCGTTCTGGCCGTCGCCGTTGACGTCGGCCAGGGCCGCCGAAGAGAAGATGCTGTCGTCGGTGTCGACCGGCCACCCCCCGTTCACCGTCCCGTTCCCGGCCAGCGACCAGCTGCGCAATCCGAGCGTGATGACCGTGACGTCCGACACCCCGTCGCCGGTGGTGTCGCCCAGCGCAGGCGTGGAGTGCACCGAGACGTTGCCGTTGACCTGGTCGGTGGGCTGGAACCGGAACCGGACCCGTCCGTCTCCGGTGAAGGAGTAGAACCCGCCGTTCTGGCCGTTGTCGGCGCCGGCGCCGATGAACACCTCGGGCCGCCCATCCCCGTCCGTGTCCGCCACCGCCGGCGACGAGTTGAGCGGGCTGGTGGTGAGCTGGGGCCAGCCCGCGGCGTTGGCGCCGTCGGTCGCCCGGAACCCGTAGAGGTTGCGGTCCTGGGATCCGACCAGGACGGTGGGAGTGCCGCCCACGTCGACCAGCACCGGGGAGGACTCCTTGATGACGCCGACGCTACGCTCCCACTTCCGCACGGGGGCAGCCGAGGCGGGGGCGGCCGACAGGACCAGGACGCCCGCGGCGGTGCAGAGAGCCAGGAAGATGCTGGTAAGACGGGAGCGGGGCAACACGACCTCTTCGTTACGTTGGGGTAGTTTCACGTAGTGTGACGCATAGTCGCTCAGAGTAACAGTCGGCGCGTAGGGCGGATGACTTGACAGGTCACCCGCGGACGCCGCCCGTAGACTCGCCGCGAATGGCGCTCACGACGGCCCCCCGGGCGGACGAGGGAGCAGCTGCAGCCGCGGAGGGGGCGCCCGGACTCCTGGTCGTCACCATCCGGCGTCACGGCCTGGCGCTGGCGGGCTATCTCGGCCTGACCCTGCTGTTCTTCTGGCCGATCCTCTCCGACTTCTCGACCCGCGTCCTCTCCAACGGCGAGGACGGCGCCGCCTACCTGTGGAACCTCTGGTCCATCCCCCGCTCGATTCTGGACGGGAACTGGCCCTTCGTGACCAACGACGTCTTCTTCCCGGTCGGCGCCCGCACCGCCTTCAACACGAACATGCCCCTCTGGGGGATCGTGTCCTGGCCGCTGCAGGCGGCGTTCGGGCTCGGCGTGGCGGCCAACATCGTCCAGCTGGCAGCCGTCGTGCTGTCCGCCATGGGCGCCTATCTGCTGACCCTCCATGTCTGTGGGGACCGCCGGGCGGCGTTCGTGGCGGGCGCCGCCTACGCCTTCCTCCCCTTCCGGTTCGCCCACCTCACTGGCCACCTCAGCCTCAATCACCTCGAGTTCTTCCCCTTCGGGCTCCTGGCGCTGCTCCGCCTCTACGAGGCACCCACGCGCCGGCGGGCCGTCATCTTCGGGGTGGTGGCCGGGCTCACGTTCCTCACCGACCTCTCCTACACCGTCTTCCTGTTGATCGCGGCGGCCGTGGTGGCAGTGTGCCAGTGGCGCCGGACCGCCACCCGGGAGATGCTCGGCCGTCTCGCCCAATCGGGTCTGGTCGCCGGGCTGGTCGGGTTGCCGTTGCTCGGGTCGATGGTGCACGAGCTCGCCGTGCACGACTATCTCGACCCCATCCCGGGATGGGGGAGCGCCCAGAACTACTCGTCCGACCTGCTCTCCTGGGTCACCCCCTCCGCGTTGCAGCGGGTGTGGGGCGACCTGTTCCTGGCCCGGGACGTGCACATCACCGGGGGGGAGCGATTGGCGTTCCCGGGCTTCGCCGTCCTCGGACTGGCGGTGGTGGGCGCGGTGGTGGCCTTCCGGCAGCGCCGGGCGCTGTGGTGCGCCCTGGTCGGCGTCTTCGCCATCCTGTCCTTCGGGCCGATCCTCCACGTCAACGGCGCCACCGGGAGTCTCTTCCAGTACCACCAGACGCACTTCACCCTCCCCCTGCCCTACATCTTCCTTCACTTCGTCCCGGTGCTGAACGGGGTGCGGGCGCCGGGCCGGTTCTCTGTCGTCGCCATCCTCGCCCTCGACGTGCTGGCCGCGCTGGCCCTGGCCCGTCTCGCCCGCCGGAACCGCCGGCTGGGATGGGCGGCGGCCGGCATCGCCCTGGTCGTGACGATGGTCGAGTTCTATCCCGGGCCCATGGTCACCCAGGCGGTGGCCGCTCCCCGGCCCTACGCCGCCATCGCCGCGGACCCCGATCCGGGAGCGGTCCTCGAGGTTCCCCTCCAGTGGCGCACGGGTTTCGGCACCTGGGGAGATACCAACGGTGACCACGCCCTGTGGATGTACTACGCCACCGAACACCACAAGCCACTGGCCGGAGGCATGCTGGCCCGCTATCCGCAGCGCGACATCGACCGGCTGCTGCGCATTCCCGTCTACCACCAGCTGGTGGGCCTGCAACGTGAGCCGCCCGACGGCGAAGCTTCCTTCACGGCCTCCGACCTGCGGCGGCTCGGCATCGGGTTCATCGTCTACCACCGCGACCGGCCCCGTCCTTTCGCCGCGCAGTATCTGGCCAGCCTCGGCCTGCCCGTGCTGGCCGACGATGGCACCGTCATCGCTTGGAAGGTCTCCCCGGCCGGGGGTTGAGCTGGGTGGACCTGCAGAACCTTCAGGACGTCTGGGAGCAGCTCGCCCGCAATGACCCTCTGTGGGCCGTCGTGTCCCAGCCCGACCGGCGCGGCGGGGGGTGGGACGTCACCGAGTTCTTCGCCACGGGGGAGGCCCTGGCGGGGAACGTGATGCATCACCTGGAGGCCTTCGGCCTCCCCGCCCGCCGTGACGCGTGCCTCGATTTCGGCTGTGGTCCGGGACGGGCGACCCAGGCATTCTGCGCCCACTTCGACCGGTGCCACGGCGTCGACATCGCCCCCGGGATGGTGGAGCTGGCTGACCTTTACAACCGCTTTGGGGAACGGTGCCGGTATCACGTCAACGCCCGAGGCGACCTGGCCATGTTTCCGGAGGCCAGCTTCGACCTCGTCCACAGCTGCATCGTCCTCCAGCACATCGAACCCCGGTACACCAAGGGCTACATCCGGGAATTTCTCCGGGTGGCGCGCCCCGGCGGCGCGGTGGTGTTCCAGCTGCCCAGCCACCGGCGTCCGGCCGCCCAGGCCGCACCGCTCCCTGACGGTGCCTTCGCGGCCAGGATCGAGCTCGCCGGGCCGGTTCCAGATCTGCGGGCCGGACGCGAGGCGACGTTGTCGGTGCGGGTCACCAACCTCGGGACCGCCACCTGGCCGGCCCACATGGAAGGGACGGGTGCCTACCACGTGCATCTCGGGAATCATTGGCTGACCCGGCGGGGGAAGATGGTCGTCACCGATGACGGGCGGTCCCCCCTGCCCGTGGACATCGAACCGGGCCGAGCCGGCGTCACGTCGCTTCGGGTCACGGCCCCGGCGAAACCGGGTCGCTACCTGCTCGAGCTCGACCTCGTCCAGGAGCTCTTCACCTGGTTCGCCGAGCGGGGTTCGGCGACGCTCCGGATCCCGGTGGTCGTCGGCCGGGTGGGCAGGCCCGTAGAGGCCCCGGCGCCTCCGCCGCCCCGGCCGGGCCCGGCGACGGCGGAAGAGAGCAGGGTCGCCTTCGCCATGCATGGGGTGCCCCGCGACGAGGTGATCGACGAGGTCAAGGCTGCCGGTGGATCGATCCTCGCCTGCCACGAGGATCCTTATGCCGGCCCTGATTGGGTCAGCTACCTGTATTTCGTCGCCCCGGCGGGGTTGCGGTCGGGTCACTGAACCGGCCACTACGATGCTCGGCCCGTGGACGAAGCCGCAAAGCCCGATGTCGAGGCCCTGATTGCCGAGTTGCGGGCCCGGGTCGAGGAACGGCGCCGGTCGGGTTTCTATCCTCCAGGGTTCGAAGAGGACCTCGAAGCCATCTCCAACGCCATCCTCGCCCAGCGGGGGCGCCGGCTCCCGGACCCGACCGGGGCGATCGCCGCCGTCACGGCCGCCATCTTCGACGCGACCCGGATCCCGGTGTCGTCGTCCCGGCCCGCCGGCGCCTTCGTCCACCAGGCGGTGGCCCGACTGGTGGCTCGTCAGGTCCACGGCGTGCTGGAACAGATGCGTGAATTTGCCGAGGTCGTCCGCGCCGCCTTGGAGGAACTCGCCGAGACCCTCACCGCCCTCCATACCGAGGTCACCGACCGTCTGGATGCCGTCTATGAGCGCCAGGCCGCCCAGGAGCGGGCCATCGTCCAGGGCTCGGCCTGGCCGGGCGCGGCGCGGGTGCGCATTCCCCTTCCCGGGTGGTGGTCAGCGGTCGATCTGGAGGAGCATGGCTGGGGATCGCGCGCCGAGGTTCTCGAGCGGTACCGCGACGTCGCTGCCCGCCTGGCCGGTCACGGGCCCGTCATCGATCTGGCCTGCGGACGGGGTGAGCTGCTGGAGCTTCTCGGCGGGATGGGCGTCGAGGCCCGCGGGTGGGACAGCGAGCCCGACCTCGTGGCCCTGGCCGTCGAGCACGGGCTGGCGGCCGAGCCGGACGAGGCTGTCCCTGGCCTGGCCCGGGTCGGGGACGCCGCGCTCGGGGGTCTGGTCATGCTGCGGCGAATGGAGCGCCTGAGTCCGGCCGAGCTGGTGCAGCTGGTGGACCTGGCAGGAAGGAAGGTGAGGCCAGGCGGGTTGGTGATCCTGGGCGGCATCAACCCTGCCGTCCCGGGCGCCTGGACCCATCCGGCGTTGTGCGATCCCGCGCTGTCCGGACTGGTTCCCCCGGTGCGGCTGAGGTTCCTCCTGCACCAGGCCGGTTTCGTGGCGGTGGACGTCGAGGAGTGGGGCGAGATGTATCTGGCGGTCGCCACCCGCTGATGGCAGTCCACCAGATCCTGCCCGCAGCCAACCCGGCGGACCCGGCCACCGGTGCCGCGCTCGGGCTGATGTCCCTGCTCCGGCGCATCGGGCCCTCCGAGGTCTACGCCGCCCGGGTTGACCCCGCCCTCGGGGGCAAGGTCCTGCCTCTGTCGGCGCTCCCGGCCCGGAAGGAGCCAGGCCCGGCGTCCGTGTTCCTCTACCACGCCGGCATCGGTCATCCCGGCGTCCTGAACTTCCTGCTCGAGGCCCAGGAGTCCGTGGTGGTCATCTACCAGGATGTCCCCCCGGCGGAGTCGTTCGTCGTGCTGCAGCCCGAGCAGGCCCAGCGGCTCGGCGTCGGGGACGCCCACCTGGTGCTCCTACGGGACCGGGTGCATCTGGCGCTGGTCGACTCGGCCGGGGCGGCGCAACATCTGCGTGGCCTCGGCTACGGCGACGTCCGGATCTGTCCGCTCCCGGTCGACCTCACCCCGCTCCGGGACGCCGAGCCCCATCCTCCGACCTGGCACCACCTCCAAACTCAGATCAAAGGCCCCCTCGTTCTTGCCGACAGCCACTTCCTGCCTCACGGCCGCATGGAGCTCGTCGTCGGTGCCTATCACGCCCTCGTCACCTTCCTCCTCCCCGACGCTCACCTCGCCGTGGTCGGTCCCGCCCCCGTGCCGGCCTACCGCGACGCCGTTGAGCACTTGGCCATCAGGCTGGCCCTGGCCCAGAGCTGGATCGTTCCAAACCCAGCGATCGACGAGCTGGCCGGTTTCTACCGAGCGGCCCGCGTGTTCCTGGCCGTGAGCGACCATCCCGGCTTCTCCGTCCCCTGCGTCCACGCCCTGGGTTTCGACGTGCCGGTCGTGGCCCGGGCGGCGGGGGGCGTGCCCGAAACCCTGGGGAGGGCGGGCCTCATGCTGCCCGCCGATACCGGTCCGCTGTTGCTGGCGGAGGCCCTGGCCGCGGTCATCGAGGACGGCGGGCTCCGGGAGGGGTTGACCGCCGCCGGGCGGCACCGCCTGGCGGAACTCGATCCCCACCGGGCGGAGGCGACACTCCTGGGCTCCCTGGTCGAGGTCCTGTAGGGAGACTTCGTGCGGATCCTGTTCGTCGCCCAGCGTTACGGCCATGAGGTGGCCGGAGGAGCCGAGCGGCACTGCCGCGAGTTCGCCACCCGCCTGGCCGGTCGCGGCCACCGGGTCGAAGTGCTCACCAGCTGCGCCGTGGATTACATGACCTGGGCCAACGAATACCCGGCCGGGACGGGCACCCTGGATGGCGTGACGGTCCACCGTCTGGAGGTGGCCGACGAGCGGGACGACCGTCGGTTCAAGTCCCTGAACGCCCGGGCCGCCTGGGGCCACGCCCTCCTGGGAGTGCAGCAGGCCTGGATGCGGGCCCAGGGACCCTTTGTTCCCCCGCTCGTGCCCTGGTTGGTGGCCCGGAGCCGGGCCTACGACGTCGTCGTCTTCTTCACCTACCTGTACTACACCACCTGGGCCGGATTGCCCGCCGCCACCGGCCGGGCGCCCACCGTCCTGCACCCGACCGCCCACGACGAACCGTCCCTCTATGTCGACCTGTTCGACACGACGTTCCGGCATCCCGACGCCTTCGCCTTCTCCACCGAGGAGGAACGGGAGCTGGTGACGGCCCGGGCCGGGAGACGGAGCGGAGGGAGGCCGGAAGCCATCAGCGAGGTGATCGGGGTGGGCGTGGACCTCGACGTGGACGACGGGCCCGGCGCCGCCGCCTTCCGGAAGGCCTGGGCGCTCGGTGACCGCCCCTACCTGCTGTTCGTGGGTCGGGTGGAGGGAGGCAAGGGATCGGAGGACCTCTGGCGGTTCTTCACCGCCTACAAGGAACGCCACCCCGGCCCCCTGGCCCTGGTTGTCGTCGGCTACGTGGCGTCTGCGCTCCCCCCCCATCCCGACGTCGTCGTCACCGGATTCGTGGCTGAGGCCGAGAAGCACGCGGCCCTGGCCGGGGCAGCCGTCTTCGTGCAGCCCTCGTACTTCGAGAGCTTCTCCATGGTGCTGACCGAGGCCTGGGCCCACCGCCGGCCGGCGCTGGTCCAGGGCCACTGCGACGTCCTCGATGGGCAGGTCCGGCGCAGCGGCGGCGGGCTGCCCTACCGCGGCTACGCCGAGTTCGAGGCCGCCCTGGAGCGGCTGATGGAGGAAACGGAGCTGGCCCGGACCCTGGGTGAGGCGGGCCGCGCCCATGCCGAACGGAACTACGCCTGGCCGGTGGTGATGGAGCGCTACGAGCGCTTCCTGGCCCGCGTTGGCGGCGTCGATCCCGGGTGAGCCGGATGATGGCCCACTAACCTTCGACCGTGGTTCCCGCCCGCCTGCGACCGGCCGTGGAGCGCGCCCGGAGGCTGTTGCGCCACCAGGCCGCCGGCCATCCCCGTCTGCGCCGGGGCATGGAGATCGCGGCCCGGGAGCTGATCAACGCCCTCGACGACGGCCGCTACGACGACGCCGGGTACTTCGGCGAGGGCCGCGACCCGCTCGACCGCCTCGGGCTCTCGGGCTACGAGCGCTACGACCGGGACACGTCCAACGCCAACGCCGCCGCCTACGTGCTGTGGCGCTTCTTCGACGCCCGCCGGGCCCTCGACGTGGGCTGCGCCATGGGCTTCGTGGTCGAGGCCCTGCGCGAGCTCGACATCGATGCCGAAGGGGTCGACGTGAGCTACTACGCCGTCGAGCACCCGGCCCGGGGTGCGGCCGGGCATCTCCGCCAGGGCAACCTGCTCGGCCGCCTGCCCTATCCGTCGGGGGCCTTCGACGTGGTCAGCGCCCTGGAGACGCTCGAGCATCTCCCGCCCGAGGCCATCCCGGCGGCCGTGGCCGAGCTGCGCCGCGTCACCCGGGGTTGGGTGGTGGCCACCATCCCGTCCTTCGGGCCCAACGAGCACGGTCCCGGAGGCTGGCTGGATGTCAAGGCGGCCCCAGAGCGGCTCGACCACTACCGCTCGCTGTGCCCCGAGTACGAGGGTCCCATCCCCTCCGACGACATCTACCGCGACGCCCGGGGCGAGCCCATCGAGGGCCACCTCACCCTGGCCTCCTTCTCGTGGTGGACCAAACGCTTCTGTGAAGCCGGCTTCCTGCGCTGCGGCGAGGTCGAGCGGCGCATCCACCCTGAGCTGGCCCGCTTCGGCCTGACCAAGTACTGGAACCTCTACGTCTTCCGCCTCCCCGGGGTCGAGGCGCCGGCCGGGGAGCTGCGCCGCCCGGAGGACATCGCCTCGGTCGAGCGCCGCTTCGACCTCGCCGGGCGGGTGGCTTCGCCCGAGGACCTGGCCGCCGTCGAGGCCGGCCTGGCCGGGACCTGGACCCCTCCCGGGCTGGGCGGCGGCTGGACCACACCGGAATAAGCGGCGTGGCCGGCCGGGGCTTACGCGTCGCCGTCGACGCCATCCCCCTGCTCGGACCCCGCACCGGGGTCGGAACGTTCGCCGCCGAGGTGCTGAGGGGCCTCGCCGGCCATCCCGGGGTGGACCCGGTGGCCTACGCGGTGACCTGGCGCCGGCGCCAGCGCCTGGCGGCGGTGGTGCCCCCGGGCGTGCGCCCGGTCACCCGGGCCATGCCCGCCCGGCCCCTGTGGGCGGTCTGGGGACGGGTGGCGGCGCCGCCCATCGAGGCGTTCGTCGGGCGGGTGGACGTGGTCCACGGCACCAACTTCGTGGTCCCGCCCACGTGGTGGGCCCAGGCGGTGGTCACGGTGCACGACCTCACCGCCGTCCGCTTCCCCGAGCTGTGCCTGCCGGCCACCCTGGCCTACCCGGGACTCATCCGCCGGGCGGTACGCCGGGGGGCGTGGGTGCACACCGTCTCCCAGTTCGTGGCCGGCGAGGTCCGCGACCACTTCGGTGTCCCGGCCGAGCGCGTCCGGGTGGTGCCCAACGGTGTCGCCCCCGGCCCGGTCGGCGACCCGGACGTCGGCCGGGCCCTGGCCGGGGGTGAGCGCTTCGTGCTCGCCCTCGGAACCGTCGAACCCCGCAAGGACTACCCGGCCCTGGTCGCCGCCTTCGATCGCCTGGCCGAGGGCGAGGGCGACCTCCGCCTGGTCATCGCCGGCCCCGACGGCTGGGGTGCGGGCGCCCTGGACGGGGCCCTCCGCTCCGCCCGCCACCGGGGACGGGTGGTCCGCACCGGCTGGGTGAGCGACGGCCAGCGGGCCGGGCTGCTGGCGGCCGCCGCCGTGCTCGCCTTCCCGTCCCGCTACGAAGGCTTCGGGTTGCCGCCGCTGGAGGCCATGGCCGCCGGGGTGCCGGTGGTCGCCACCGGCGTCGGGGCGGTCCCCGAGGTGGTGGGCGACGCGGCCGTGTTGGTGCCGCCGGGCGACGTCGAGGCCCTGGCCGAAGCCCTGGCCGCGGTGTTGGGCGACGAGGGCCGGGCAGAGGACCTGCGCCGGCGGGGCCGGGAGCGCGTGGGGGAGTTCTCCTGGGACCGGACGGTCGCCGGACTGGTGCGGCTGTACCAGGACGCGGCGTCGGGCGTAGCGTGAGATGGAGGTTTGGGAGCCTTTGTCCACCTTGCCGGAGGCGACAGCGGGTAGGTTCACCAGGACAGTCGCCCAGGGTCCGCGACCCGGGCCGTACCCTGTTGCATCATGGGTCACTTGCGCCACCACTGTGACGATGGAGTGAACACATGATCTGGATCCCCCGTCGCCACCTGACACCCGCCGCGCTCCGGGCCGCCGTCGTGGGCGTGCTGGCCGGAGCGGCCGTGCTGGCTCCGGTGCAGATGGCTCAGGGAGCCCCCCGGACCCGCTTCGCCGTGCTGGCCGGCGGGGTGGAGAGGGTGGCGTGGGCCGTCCTCCCGGCCGTGGCCGGGGGTCCCGACGCCGCCGGCCCCACCCTGCCGCCCCCCGGCGGTCGCTTCATCGACACCGAGTTCCCCGCCTCCCACGTCGGGGTGCGCTGGCGGGGCCCGGAGGAGGCCCAGGTCGACGTGCGCGTCGCCGGGCCCGACGGGAGCTTCGGACCCTGGCGGCGGATGGCCAACGACCACGACCTGGAGGACGAGACCCGGGGCGAGGACGGGCCCTTCCTCTCCGAGCTGGTGCGGGTGGACGCGGCGACCCGGATCCAGGCCCGCGCCGCCGGCGGGGCCCGCGCCGTCGAGATCCTCGTCATCGACACCCGCCACGGCCCGCGCCCGTGGGTGCTGGCCCGCGGCGTCCGGCCGGCGGCGGCGGCCGACCCGCCCCCCAAGGACACCGAGGGCCCCGGGGTCGATCAACCCGGGGTGGTCACCCGGGCCCAGTGGGGGGCCGACGAGTCGATCCGGAAGGGACCCCCCAAGTTCGCCCCCCTGACCAAGCTGTTCGTGCACCACACCGTCACCGCCCCCAGCGACGCCGACCCCGACCCGGCCTCCACCGTGCGGGCCATCTACGCCTACCACGTGCAGGGCAACGGCTGGGACGACATCGGCTACAACTTCCTCGTCGACGGGCAGGGGCGCATCTACGAGGGGCGGTACGCCCGGACCTACAAGGCGGGCGAGATCCCCACCGGCGAGGACACCATGGGCTACGGCGTCATCGGCGCCCAGGTGGCCGGGTTCAACGCCGGTTCCATGGGGGTGGCCATGATCGGCGACTACACCAACCTCGAACCCACCTCCAAGGCCATGACGGCGGTGGAGAACCTCCTGGCCTGGAAGGCCGACCGCCACGACATCGACCCGCTGGCCTCGGATTCCTTCACCGCCGCCGACGGCACCTCCCACACGTTCCCCAACCTGGCCGGGCACCGCGACGCGGGGAGCACGGCCTGCCCCGGCAACCGTCTCTACCCCCTGCTGCCCGAGGTCCGCCGCCAGGTGGCCAAGACGGTCGTCCTGGCCCACGCCTCCACGCTGGGCTACTGGACCGCCACCGCCGACGGGCGGGTCCTGGCCTACGGGAAGGCCGCTTCGTTCGGCTCCATGGCCGGCAAGCCCCTGAACACCCCCATGGTGGGGATGGCCGCCACCCCCACGGGAGAGGGCTACTGGCTGCTCGGGCGCGACGGCGGTGTGTTCAGCTTCGGCGACGCCACCTTCTTCGGCTCCACCGGCGGCATGCGGCTCAACCAGCCGGTGGTGGGCATGGCGGCCACGCCCTCCGGCCAGGGTTACTGGTTCGTGGCCTCCGACGGCGGGGTCTTCGCCTACGGCGACGCCGGGTTCTTCGGCTCGACCGGCAGCATGACGCTCAACAAGCCCATCGTCGGCATGGCGGCCACGCCGACCGGCCTGGGGTACTGGCTGGTCGCCTCCGACGGCGGGATCTTCGCCTTTGGCGACGCCCGGTTCTCGGGGTCGACCGGAAGCCTGGTGCTCAACTCGCCGGTGGTGGGCATGGCCGCCGACACCGACGGCGGCGGCTACTGGCTGGTGGCCCGGGACGGAGGCGTGTTCGCCTTCAACGTGCCCTACCACGGGTCGATCCCGGGCCTGAACCGCACCGAGGGCTACACCGGGGCGGTGGCGCTGCGGGCCACCCGGACCGGCGCCGGCTACTACATCGCCGACACCGCCGGGGGCGTCGCCACCTTCGGCGACGCCCGGTTCCACGGTGCCGACGCCACCCAGAAGCCGCCGGCGGAAGCGGTCGATCTCGTGCTCCTCCCCCCCGTCGTGGACGAGGCGGACGCCCGATGAGCAACGGCCGGCGGGCACTCCGGCTCCTGGCCGTCCTCACCCTGGCCGCCACCGCCGGCCCCACCGCCGACATGGTGGGCCACCGCCTGGCGCCGGCGGGGGCCTTCCCCGGGGCCACCGTCGACCTGGCCGGGCAGGGCTACGGCCACGGCCGGGGCATGGGCCAGTACGGCGCCCTGGGCTACGCCCTTCAGGGCTGGGATTACGAGCGCATCCTCGACCACTTCTACGGCGGCACCCGCATGGGCACCCTGGCCGCACCCGAGGTGACCGTGGAGCTGACCCGGTTCACGGATGCGGACCTCATCGTGGCCCAGGAGCGGGGCCATCTGACCACCAACGCCGCCCCGGGGATGTTCACCGCCCTGCGGGCCGTCCGCACGGGCACCAACCGCTTCCGGGTCGACGTCGGGTCGGACTGCGCCGGCGGCCCCGCCGGATGGCAGGTCCTGGCGCCGGCCGTGACCGGCCCGGTGACCTTCTCGCCCCAGGTCAGAAACGACGATCGCCAGGAGATGGTCCAGGCCTGCGAGTCCTCGGGCACGATCCGCTGGCTGCGGGGCCAGCTGGAGGCCTGGGACGGAGGCGGCAAGGCCCGGGGCGTGAACCGGCTGGCCATGGAGGACTACCTGAAGGGCGTCACTCCCCGGGAGTCGCCGTCGTCCTGGGGGGCGATGGGGGCGGGCTCGGGGATGCACGCCCTCCGAGCCCAGGCGGTGGCGGCCCGCTCCTACGCCGCCTCCGAAGTCGACTCGGCCTGGGCCAAGACCTGTGACACCACCACCTGCCAGGTCTACGGCGGGCGGGCCGAGCAGGTGGGAGGCACGTTCCGCGACCTGGAGGCGGCGGCCACCAACCAGGCCGTGGACGACACCCGGGGTCAGGTCCGGGTCTTCGCCGACGGGAAGCCGGCCCGCACCGAGTTCTCCTCCTCCACCGGCGGCTACACCGCCGGGGGCACGTTCCCGGCGGTGGTGGACGACGGCGACGCCGTGGACGCCAACCCGTCCAGGTCGTGGACCGCCCGGATCCCCGTCGAGATCATCGAGGCCGCCCGGCCCGAGATCGGCCGCCTGCTGTCCGTCGACGTGACCCGGCGCAACGGCCTGGGCGCCATGGGCGGGCGGGTGCTCCAGCTCCAGCTGCGGGGGACCAAGGCCCGGGCCACCCTGACCGGGACCGAGCTGCGCCTCCTCTACCCCTACTCGTCGCTGGAGCGGCCGGCGGGCATCCGCTCGGACTGGTTCCGGGTCGTCAACAACCCGAGCGGGGGCGTGTCGGGCTACTGGGTGGCGGCGCCCGACGGCGGCATCTTCTCCTTCGGTGAGGCCCGCTTCTACGGTTCCACCGGCGGGATGCGCCTGAACCGGCCCATCGTGGGGATGGCCGCCAGCCCCAGCGGCGAGGGCTACTGGCTGGTGGCCTCCGACGGCGGCATCTTCGCCTACGGCGACGCCGGGTTCTTTGGATCCACGGGCAGCCTCACGCTCAACCGTCCCATCGTCGGGATGGCTCCGACACCATCGGGCGCCGGCTACTGGCTGGTGGCCTCCGACGGCGGCATCTTCGCCTTCGGCGACGCCGGATTCTTCGGCTCCACGGGGTCGACCCGGCTCAACAAGCCGGTGGTGGGCATGGCGCCCACACCGGCGGGCGCCGGCTACTGGCTGGTCGCCTCCGACGGCGGGGTCTTCGCCTTCGGCGACGCCCGCTTCTACGGGTCCACCGGCGCCATCAAGCTGGCCCAGCCGGTGATGGGCATGGCGGCCACGCCCGGAGGGGCCGGCTACTGGTTGGTGGCCCGCGACGGCGGCATCTTCGCCTACGGCGACGCCGGGTTCTTCGGCGCCCTGCCCGGCTCGGGCATCCCCGGCCCGGCCGCCGGCCTGCGGCCCACCCTTACCGGCGGTGGCTACCTGATGGTCACCGCCAACGGCTCGGTGGTGAACTTCGGCGACGCCCCCACCCTGGGGGGCGTGCCCCAGGCCGTCCCCGGTTACGCCGGCGGCGTCGTCGCCCTGGACGTCAAGGCCACCCCGCCAGGGGCATAAATCCAATCGGCTCAGGCGGCCTGGTGGGGCGGATGTCCTTGCTGGACGTGCTGGAGGAGCTGCTCGCCCAGGCGGTCGATCTTCCCGCCCAGTTCGATCCGCACGTCCCGGATCTCCCCCCGGAGGCCCCCGACCTCCTCCCGGAGGCCCCCGACCTCCCCCCGGACGCCCCCGACCTCCCCCCGGACGCCCCCGACCTCCCCCCGGACGCCCCCGATCTCCCCC
>JBIOUX010000003.1:0-16791 GCA_044867425.1 Acidimicrobiia bacterium
GAAGGTGTCCACCGCCCGGGTGATGCTGTCCTGGATGGCCTCGGTGGCCTGGTCCCTGAGGTCCTCACCGTCGAGCACCTGCTGGCGGCGCTTGTAGACCACCTTGCGCTGCTGGTTCATGACCTCGTCGTACTTGAGGACGTTCTTGCGGATCTCGAAGTTGCGGTCCTCCACCGTCCGCTGGGCCCGCTCGATGGCCTTGGAGACCATCTTGGCTTCGATGGGGACGTCGTCGGGCAGGGCCTTGCCCATCACCCAGTTCATGGCCCCGGTGGCGAAGATGCGCATCAGCTCGTCCTGGAGGGAGAGGTAGAAGCGGCTCTCCCCCGGGTCGCCCTGGCGCCCCGACCGGCCCCGCAGCTGGTTGTCGATGCGACGGCTCTCGTGGCGCTCGGTGCCGAGCACGTAGAGGCCGCCCAGGTTCACGACCTCCGCGTGCTCCTCCTTGCAGGTGGCGTTGAAGTGCTCGAGCAGCTGGGCGTAGCGCTCGGCGTCCTCCTCGGGGACGAAGCCCTCCCGCAGCAGCTCCTGGCGGGCCAGGCCCTCGGGATAGCCGCCCAGGAGGATGTCGACGCCCCGGCCGGCCATGTTGGTGGCCACGGTGACGGCGCCCACCCGGCCCGCCTGGGCCACGATGGCCGCCTCCTTCTCGTGCTGCTTGGCGTTGAGCACGGCGTGGGGGATGCCCTGCCGCTCCAGCATCCGGGACAGGAGCTCGGACTTCTCCACCGAGATGGTGCCCACCAGCACGGGCTGGCCCTTGTCGTGGCGCTCGACGATGTCCTCCACCACGGCGCTGAACTTGGCGTCCTCGGTCTTGTAGATGAGGTCGCCCTGGTCGGCCCGGATCATGGGCTCGTGGGTGGGGATGGGGACGACCTCGAGCTTGTAGGTGTGGGCGAACTCGCCCGCCTCGGAAAGGGCCGTCCCGGTCATGCCCGCCAGCTTGTCGTAGAGCCGGAAGTAGTTCTGGAGGGTGATGGTGGCGAGGGTCTGGTTCTCCTCCTCGATGTGGACGCCCTCCTTGGCCTCGACCGCCTGGTGGAGCCCCTCGGACCCGCGCCGGCCCTCCAGGATGCGCCCGGTGAACTCGTCGACGATCTTGACCTCGCCGTCCTGGATGACGTAGTCCACATCCCGCTTGAACAGCTCCTTGGCCCGCAGGGCGGCCTGGAGCTGGTGGACGAAGTTCTGGTTGACGTTGTCGTAGAGGTTCTCCACCCCGAGGGCGTCCTCCACCCGGGAGATGCCCTCCTCGGTGGGCGCCACCGTGCGCTTCTTCTCGTCGACGTCGTAGTCCCGCTCGGGCACGAGCCCGCGCACGATGCGGGCGAACTGGTTGTAGATGGCGGCGGCGTCGTCGACCGGGCCCGAGATGATGAGGGGCGTGCGGGCCTCGTCGATGAGGATGGAGTCGACCTCGTCGACGATGGCGAAGCTGTGGCCCCGCTGGACCATGTGGGCCCGGGTCGGGGCCATGTTGTCACGCAGGTAGTCGAAGCCGAACTCGTTGTTGGTGCCGTAGGTGATGTCGGCCCCGTAGGCGCCCCGCTTGTACTCGGCGTCACCGAAGTGCGGGATGACCAGGCCGACGGTCAGGCCGAGGAACTGGTGCACCCGGCCCATCCATTCGGCGTCGCGTTTGGCCAGGTAGTCGTTCACCGTGATGAGGTGGACACCCTTGCCGGTGAGGCCGTTCAGGTAGGCGGGGAGGGTGGAGACCAGCGTCTTGCCCTCGCCCGTCTTCATCTCCGCCACCCAGCCGAAATGGAGGGCGGCGCCGCCCATGATCTGCACGTCGTAGTGACGCTGCCCCAGGACCCGCCGGGCCGCTTCCCGCACGGTGGCGAACGCCTCGGGAAGCAGGTCGTCGAGGTCTTCGCCCCGGTCGAGGCGGGCCCGGAAGTCGACGGTCCGGGCCGCCAGCGCCTCGTCGGAGAGGCGCTCCATCTCCGGTTCGAGAGCGTTGACGTGGGGGACGAGGCCTTCGATGGCCTTGAGCTTCTTGCCCTCGCCGGCGTGCAGGATCTTGCTGATGAGGCCCATAGGGACCCAGAGTCTACCGACGCCTCCCCCCTCCGCCCGCCCGCCTCCGGGGGGAAATGTCCGGGCTGCCGGATAGCATCGCCTCCGTGGCCGACACCCTGACCCCCGGGGCGCGGGGTGTCCCCCCGGCCGAGGCGGTGGCCGCCTCCCCCAGCCCCGGGGCCCTCCCCCCGCGCCGCAGGCGGCTGGTCACCGGGGCCGGCCTGGTGGTGGGAACGGCGGTGGCCCTGGTGCTGGTGGCGCCCGCCTTCGGGTCCCGACCACCGGCCGGGGAGGACGTCATGGCCCACCTGGTGCGGGCCGACTTCGGCATTCCCGAGCTGGTGGCCCGGGGACGCCTCGACGGCTGGTTCCCCCGCTTCGTCCTCGGCCATCAGGAGTTCCTCTTCAACGGTCAGGGGCTGGTCTGGCTCATGGCCGTCCTGCGGGGGGCGACGTTCGGGGTGCTGTCGAACACCGGCGCCCTCAAGGTGGTGTCCATCGGCTCCTACCTGGCCATGGTGCCCGCCGCCTGGTTCCTCGCCCGGGCCTTCGGCCTGTCCCGGGAGGCGGCGGGACTGGGCGCGGTCCTCGCCACCTGCGTCTCGAATCCCTTCGGCCTGGGCTTGGAGGGCCTCTTCGACGTCGGCCTCATCCCCCACCAGTTGGGGGGCGTGCTGTTCTGCCTGACCCTGGGCGCCTGCCTGCGGACCCTCGACGACGCCCGGGTCCGCTGGCGGGTACTGGCCGCTTCGGCGCTGGCGGCCATGGTCGTTACCCACGTCATCTCCGTCCTGGTGCTGGCGGTCATGCTCGCCCTGAGCCTCCTCACCCTGGCGCCCTTCCGGGGCCTCTCCGGGCCGGGGCTGCGCCGCCTGGCCGGGGCCGGGCTGGGCGCCGGCGGCCTGGCCGGGTTCTGGCTCCTGCCCCTGACCGCCCATCGCGATCTGCGGGGGGTCGTGACCACCTGGGGCACGCCTCCCTTCGGAGAACGCCTGGCGGATATCGCCCGGGGCGAGATCCTGCTCCCCGCCGGGCTCGGAGCGCTGGCGGTGGTGGCGTCGGCGTATCTGCTGTGGGACCGGACCCGGCCGGCGGTGGCCCTGGCCGTCGTTCCCTTCGCCTACCTGGTGGTGGCGCACGGCTCCCTCCACCTGCTTCCCCACAATGAGCTGACACTGCAGCTCGCCAACCGGGGACTCGGCTACGCCGGACTGCTCGCGGTCCTGGCGGTGGCCGCCTTCGTGGGGGCGGTGACAGCCCGCCTCGGGGCGACCGGGTACCTGGCCGCCCTGGCCGGCGTCGCCGTCCTCGCCCTCTCCTCCGGGCCCGGGCGCCACGCCGCGGCCCAGCTCGGGGAGCCCGTCCCGCCGATGCGGGCGGCGGCGGCCGCCCTCTCCCAACTCGTGCCCGACGGAGCCCGTTTCGCCACCCAGCGGGACTTCCCGGGGGAGATCAGCCGCACCGGCATGGTCCATCCCGAGACGTGGCTGGCCCGGGTGTCGGCACGCAACTCCCTCAACGGCTTCAACCTGGAGTCGTCCAGCACGCCGTGGGCCGGCCTCCTCCCCGACGAGCTCGACGACTCCGGACCGCGGACGTCGGCCCGCCGGCTGGCCCGGTTCGGCGTGACCCATGTGGTGACCACGGGCGAAGCGCTCTTCGACGACCTGACCGCCTCCGGCCGCTACCGGCCGGTGTGGCGGGATCCCCCTCTGGCCATCCTGGAGGTGCTGCCTCGGCCCGCCCAGCCCGAACCGGCATCGCTGGTCAGCTCCCTCCAGCCGCTCCTGGCCCGCCTCACCGACGCCCGCCCCGAGCACCTCGCCATCGAGACCGAGGCCGCATCGCGAACGCCGGTGACCGTGGCCCTGGCCTGGTCCCCCAAATGGCACGCCCGCCAGGACGGCCAACCCGTCCGACTGGGCAGGACGGCCGACGGCCTCATGACCCTCGACGTCCCCCCAGGCCCGAGCCAGCTTCGCCTCGACTACCGCGCCACCGACGCCTGGGACCGCCTCGGCGCGACCCTCACCCTGCTTACGCTGCTCTTTGCCGGGCTTCGAAGTTGGCAGGGACGCCGCCAGGGAGGGCGGGGGAGGGGTGTCCCGACGACGACGTGAGTCGTGGCCTTTCGGAGGAGGAGGGAGCACTCCTCACCCGACCGACCGGGCCCCGACCGACCGGGGCCAGCTCAGCCGATGTCGAGGAGCTTCTCCCGCACCGCGTAGACCACCGCCTCCATCCGGGAGTGCAGCTGCAGCTTCTCCAGGATGTTGCGGACGTGGTTCTTCACCGTGTTCTCGGCGATGAACAGCTGCTCGGCCACGTCCCGGTTGCTCATGCCCTGGGCCACCAGCTTGAGCACCTCGAGCTCGCGGGTGGTGAGCCGGGGAGCAGCCAGGCGGGGCTTCTCGTCAGCCTGCTTGGCCAGGGCGTTGAACTCGTTGAGGAGCTTGGACGCCATCGAGGGCGACAGCAGGCTCTGGCCGGTGGTGACCGAGCGGATGGCGTCGGCCACCTCCTCGATGGAGATCTCCTTGAGCAGGTAGCCGTTGGCCCCCGCCTTGATGGCATCGAAGAGATCGTCCTCCTCGTCGGAGACGGTGAGCATCACGATCTTGACCGAGGGCACCAGCTCCCGGATGGCCCGGGCCGCCTCGATGCCGTTCTGCTTCGGCATCCGGACATCCATGAGCACGACGTCGGGCACGAACTCCTCGGTCTTGGCGATGACCTCGGTGCCATCCTGGGCCTCGGCCACCACCTCGATGTCGGGCTCGGACTCGAGCACCATGATCAGACCGCGGCGGAAGAGGGCGTGGTCGTCGGCGATGAGAACCCGAACCCGGTCCTGGCCGATCGCGGGATTGTCCGTCACAAGCCCTCCTGCCTCTCCTTCTCCGTCTTCAGCCCGAGGCCTCGATGAGGCCCAGGTCTCCATCATTGCGCCGGTAGATCACGGCCGCCCGGCCGCTTTCCGATGAGGTGAAGAAGAAGAAGTCGTGTCCGAGGAGTTCCATCTGGAGGGCGGCTTCCTCGGCGGACATCGGTTTGATCGTGAACTGTTTCATTTTCACGATCCGGGCCGGCTCCTTCTCCTCCTCGTCATCCGCCGCGTCTGTCGCTGATGCTACCCGTGTGGGCCTCCGATGGGTGCGAGTGACGCGCTTCTCCTTGAGCCGTTTCACCTGGTGCTCGATCTTGTCCACCGCCATCGACACCGCTGCGAACGGCTCCGCGGCGGAGGCGTGCGCCTTGAGCAGATGACCCTTGAGGTGGACGAGGACCTCGCACACCTGGTTGTCGGCGATGCGCGGGTTGCGCTCCTCGGAGAAATCGATCTCGGCCCGGCCGTAGCCGTTGGCGAAGCGGTCGAGCTTGCCCATCTGTTTGAGCGCTGCCGACCGCAGGGTTTCGGATACCTCGACGTTCTTGCCCCGGATCACGATGTCCACCGGCAACCCCCTCGAGGGACGGGCGACGACGCCCAGTGTGGAATGGCTCCGGCCGTGGTCAGTGGGTCTGACCGGGAAGAGCGGGGGATCGCGGCACCCGGCGCCGGACGACCGATCACGCCGAGCGGCACGACCACGGACCCGCAGACGGCCATGAGCCAGTATACGCAGCGTCCCGACCGCCGGTCCCCGTGGCCACGGCGCGTCGCCGAAGAACTGTGGTCCTCGTTGGAGAGCTGCTAATCCCCGATGTCGGTGTAGCGGGTGGCCTGCCGGGTGAGGACGAGGTGCACCAGACGGTCGACGAGCTCCTCCACCGGAGGGTCGTAGACACCGGCCGCTACCTGCTGGCGCAGGCGGCGCACCACGTCCCGGCGCACGCGCCCGGCAGCGTCCACGGCATGCGCCGTGGGCCCCGCTCCGGCGAACACCGAAGGATCGAAGTGCTGTCCCATCCCTGCCATGTCGGCTCCTGTGCGCGCCCGATGAAATGGGCTCTAATTCAGGAATCGGCTCCCCGGGGTTGCGCCTTGAGCCCGCCCTGGTAGTTCTTTCCTAGGCCGCCGCCGGGTGTGGCGTGCGGGCGGCGGTGGCCGCCGCCACCATCACCGCGCCCCCGACCCGCAGGGCGGCCGCCGCCGAGGCCAGGGTGGCGCCGGTGGTGGCCACGTCATCGACGAGGAGCAGGCCTCCCTCGAGGATCCCCGGAAGGGGTGCGAAGACCGGGCCGTGTTCCGCCCTGGCCCGGCGGTCACGCCCGGTCTGAGCCGGCCCGGGACGGCGGTCCAGCAGCCGGCGGGCCGGGAGCGACAGCTCCGTCGCCACCCGCCGGGCCAGCCACTCCGCCTGGTCGAAGCCCCGCTGGCGCCGCCGGGCCGGCGTGGTCGGAGGCCAGGTGACCATCTGGAGATCGCCGGCGCCCCCGACCGCCGTCACCGCTCCCGCCACCGTCTCCGCCAGCCACGCCCATCCGCTGCGAACGCCGCGGTATTTGGCCCGGGCCACGAGATCCCGCAGCGCGCCCTCGTAGGCGAAGGCCGACACCCACCAGTCGACCCCCGGAGGCGGTGCCGCCCCATGTGGCGCCGGCACCCCGGCCCGGCACGGCGGGCACAGGCCGGGCGCCGGCGTGTCGCACCCGGGGCAGGTGGCGGGGAGGAGCACCTGGAGCAGCCGGTCGCACAACGTCATGCCCGCACCCTAACGAGGGGGTCTGACAGCTATTTCTCGCCCCGCGCCCGGCGAGTACCGTGGTGGCGTTGGGGAACCGCCCATGGGGAGGAACCGTTCCGATGCGTCGCACCGCGCTCCTTGCCCTGCTCCTGGCCCTGGCCGCGCCGGCCGTCCCGGCGGAGGCCCATCCTCCGGCCTCCACTGGCGGCTTCGAGTTCCCGGAGAGCGTCCGGTGGGACGGCGAGACCGGGTCCTTCTATGTCACCAACTTCGGGGGAACCACGCTCAACCCCGGCGGCCGTGACCCCGACGGCTACCTCAGCCAGCTCTCCGGCGAAGGCACCATGCGGGCGGCCAAGTGGGTCACCGGGCTGCGCTCTCCCAAGGGGATTCGCCGGGTGGGCGACGCCCTGTACGTGGCCGACGTCGGCCAGGTGGTGGTCATCGACGTGGCCGCCGCCGCCATCCGCTCCATCATCGACCTCGACGTCATCGGCGCCCAGTTCCCCAACGACGTGGCGCTGGATGAGGCCACCGGCGACGTGTACGTGTCCGACACGCTGCGCAACGCCATCTACCGGCTCCCGGGTGGTGCCGGTCCCACCGAGGTGTTCCTGGAATCGGCCGACCTCGAGTCCCCCAACGGCCTGCTGGTCGACGGCGGCACGCTGCTGGTGGCCGGCTACGGGCGCGACCTGGACCCGGCCACCTCCCAGGCCCGTCAGCCGGGGCGGGTCCTCACCGTGGATCTCGCCACCAAGGCCATCGCCCCGCTGGGGGGCATGGGGCCGACCGGCCAGCTCGACGGCATCGAGAAGCTGGACGACAGCTACCTGGTGACGGACAACCCCGGCGGGAGGCTCCTCCGGGTCGGCCCCAACGGCTCGGTGACCGAGCTGGCCCGGGACCTGCCCGGTGCCGCCGACCTCGGCCTGCGCGAGGGCGACCGGATCGCCGCCGTCCCGCAGCTGAGCGAGAACGTGGTCCGCTTCATCGACGTGCCCTGAGGAGCCGGCGAAGGGTCGTCGGATAGGGCGGACGGGCCACGCCCCGTTCGGTGATGATGGCGGTGATCAGCTCCGCCGGAGTGACGTCGAACGCCCGGTTGAGCACCCGGACCCGAGCCGGGGCCACCCGTTGGCCACCGAACGACGTCACCTCGGCTGCGTCGCGTTCCTCGACGGGGATGCCGGCCCCGGTGCGGGTGGTCAGGTCGACGGTCGAGGTGGGGGCGGCCACATAGAAAGGCACGCCGTGGTGGGCGGCCAGCACGGCCAGCGGATAGGTGCCGATCTTGTTGGCCACATCCCCGTTGGCCGCCACCCGGTCGGCGCCCACCACCACCAGGTCGACGTCACCGGCGGCCATGAGGGAGCCGGCCATGGCGTCCGCCACCAGCGTGGCGTCGATGCCGAGCCGGTTGAGCTCCCAGGCCGTGAGCCGGGCGCCCTGGAGGACGGGCCGGGTCTCGTCCACCCACACCCTGGGCGCCTTGCCGGCCTCGGCCGCGGCCCGGATCACGCCCACCGCCGTGCCGTAGCCGACGCAGGCCAGGGCGCCGGCGTTGCAGTGGGTGAGGACCGCGGCACCGGCCGGCACCAGGGTGGCACCGTGGGCACCGAGGGCCCGGTTGGCGGCCACGTCCTCGGCGGCGATGGCATGGGCCTCGTCGAGGGCCGCCCGCCGGATGGCGGCGACTCCCGACCCGGCCACGGCCCGGGCCGCCTCGAGCACCCGCAAGGCGCCCCAGGCCAGGTTGACGGCCGTGGGCCGGGTGGCGATGAGCTTCTCGGCCGCCGCCTCGGCGGCCCGGTAGGCGCCGGGTTCCGTCCGGGCCCGGCGGACGCCCAGGGCCACGCCATACCCGCCGGCGGCACCGAGCGCCGGAGCCCCGCGGATGGCCAGGGACGAGATGGCGGCGCACAGCTCGTCGACCGTCCCGCAGTCCAGGAACCGCAGCCGGGCGGGCAGGCGCCGCTGATCGATCAGCCGCACCCACCCGTCCACCCACGCCACCGTCGGAGGGATCAGCTCGCTGTCCACAGGGCGGACATGCTGCCACGCCCGACCCCTCCCGTACCTGCGTGACTCACCGCCGCATACCGGCGGTGAACAACGCCGGTTGCAAATGACGAGCCATCAACAACGAACCGGCGTGACTCACCGCCGCATACCGGCGGTGAACAACGCCGGTTGCAAATGACGAGAGCGCCGGTTCGGTTAGGAGGCGAAATGGGTGAGGGCGGCGGCCAGCTCCGGCGCCGACTGGGCCGCCTCCTTCAATGCGACCCCGCCCACCACGGCGTCGATGGCCTGCCGCACCGACCGTGCCCCGGCCTCGACCCCACCCGGGTGCTCGTACGCCCCCGCCCCCACCAGCAGCATCACGTCCGACCCGGCAGCGCCCAACACCGCAGGCACCGACCCGGCCCACACACCTCCCCCGTTGACGGGGACGGGCACGGCCGCCCCGGCGAGCGGCCGCCGGCAGGCGGCCAGGTTGTCCGCCACCTCGTCCCAGGTGTCGAACAGCTTGCCGCCGAAGCCCCCGATCTGGACGAAGTCGGCGCCGGCGATGCGGGTCAGCTCGCACAGCACGGAACCGGCCACCCCCACCTCGGGGTTGCGCACGATCGGCCCCGCGCCCACCCGGTGGGCGAAGACGGGGACGCCCAGCCCGGCCGCGGCCAGGACGCGCACACAGTCGATGCCGGAGGCGAACACGTTGACCATCAGCGCCCCCGCGCCCGCCTTCACCGCCGCCTCCGCCCGGGCGACGAGCCCGTCAACCGGCCCGGTGACGTTGGCGGCGTAGAGGCAGGGGCTGCCCACCGCCGCCAGTGCCCGGGCCACGGCCGGGACCCGCTCGCCGAGCGGGCACCATTCCGGGTCGGCGAGGAGCTCGTCGTCCTTCACCAGATCGCAGCCTCCCCGGGCCAGCCCGGCGGCGGTGTGGGCCACTTCGGCCGGCGACAACCCCAGGGAGGGCTTGACGATCCCGCCCAGCAACGGGCGCTCGGGGGCCTCGAGCCGGGCCCGGACCCTGTCGATCCCCCACCGAGGCCCGCCCCCCAGGCCCCGCACCAGCGCTTCGGGCCACTCCAGGGCCACGAGCCGGCAGCGGGTGAAGCGGGCCGTCTCCGAGCCTTCGCCCGCCAGCACGGACGCCATGAGCTGGGGCAGGTTGGCCCCCCAGTTGGTCCAGGGCCAGGCGATCACCGCCCGGCCGCCGGCCTCGGAGACCACCCTCCCGCCGACCAGGTCGGCGAGTCCGGGCGCGACGGCTTCCGTGCCCGTCGACTCCTCCACCGCCAATGCCCGTGCGGAGCCGTGCGGCTCCAGCTCGAAGGTGGCGACTAGGTCCCGACCGTCCACGAGGAGAGGTACTCCTGCTGGGCGGCGGTCAGGGTATCGATCCCGATGCCCATGGACTCCAGTTTGAGGCGGGCGATCTCCCGGTCGATCTCCCGGGGCACGTCGTAGACCTTGGCGGTGAGCTCGCTCACGTGCTGGGCCACCCACTCGGCGCACAGGGCCTGGTTGGCAAACGACATGTCCATCACCGCCGCCGGGTGCCCCTCGGCCGCCCCCAGGTTGACCAGGCGCCCTTCGGCCACCACCAGGAGGCGCCGCCCGTCCTCCAGCGTGAACTCCTCCACGTTGGGCCGGGCCTCCCGCCGGCTGGTGGCCGCGCCGGCCAGGGCGTTGAGGTCGATCTCGATGTCGAAGTGCCCCGAGTTGGCCAGCACGGCGCCGTCCTTCATGGCCGCGAAGTGTTCGGCCCGCAGGACGTCGCGGTCGCCGGTGACGGTGACGAACACGTCGCCGGTGCGGGCCGCCTCAGCCATGGTCAGCACCCGGAACCCGTCCATAGCCGCTTCCAGGGCGCGCAGGGGATCGACCTCGGTCACCACCACCTGGGCGCCCATGCCCCGGGCCCGGCTGGCCAGGCCCTTCCCGCAGTAGCCGTACCCGGCGACCACGAACACCTTGCCCGCCAGCAGCAGGTTGGTGGCCCGGACGATCCCGTCCACCGTCGACTGGCCGGTCCCGTAGCGGTTGTCGAAGAGGTGCTTGGTGTCGGCATCGTTGACGGCCACGATGGGGAAACGCAGGGCGCCCGCCGCTTCCATGGCCCGCAGCCGGATGACGCCGGTGGTCGTCTCCTCGGTGCCCGCCAGCACCTCGGCGCACTGGCCAGGCCGCTCCTGGTGCAGCGTGGAGACCAGGTCGCAGCCGTCGTCCATGGTCATGGTGGGGTGGCTGTCGAGGGCGGCGTTCAAGTGGGCGTAGTAGGTGTCGCGGTCCTCGCCCCGCACGGCGAAGACGGGGATGCCCTCGTCGGCCACCAGGGTGGCGGCCACGTCGTCCTGGGTGGACAGCGGGTTGGAGGCACACGCCACCACCTCGGCCCCGCCCGCCCTGAGGGTCTTCAACAGCACGGCCGTCTCGGTGGTGACGTGCAGGCAGGCGGCCAGCCGCTGGCCCCGCAACGGGGTCTCCTTGGCGAAGCGGTTGCGGATGCCGGCCAGCACGGGCATCTGGGCGTCGGCCCAAGCCACCCGCTGGCGGCCGAGGCCGGCGAGCGCGGGGTCGGCGATGTGGTGCTTGTCAGTCACGGGGAGTCCTTTGCCAGTTCGTCCTTCAGGGCGGCGATCGCCTCGATGGGGCCGGGGTCCACGCCGGCGTCCAGGGCCAGGTAGGCGCTCACCCAGTCGCCAACGTACATGAGGTCGATGAGCTGGGCGAGACGGCCCTCCCCGGCGGCCCGGACCTCGAGGACCGACGCCACCGTCTCCTCCACGATGGTGCGGGTGGCCTCCACCCGCCGGGCCAGCTGGGGGTGCTCGAAGTCGTGGCGCAGCTCGACCAGCGTCACCACCTGGCGGGTGACGTCGCCGTGCTGGCCGAAGCCACAGATCTCGTTGTGGTCCAGCTCGGGGAAGGCGTTCCAAAAGGCGGGGGCCTTGGCGTTCTCGTTCATGTCGGCCTTCCACCGGTAGGCGGCCACCGCCCCCAGCGCCCCGGTGCCCCAGACCAGGGGGAAGGTGCGCCCGATGCGGCGGGCCAGCTCCCGGGCCGGGTTGGCGGAGCCTTCGCTCTGCAGACGGCACGACGAGCGGCGGATGGCGGCCTGGCCGGCAGCCCCTTCGATCCAGCTGGTGGCGCCGGGGAGGAGGCCGAGCCGCTCGCACACCACGAACAGCGGGGTGGCCAGGTGGCCGAGGGCGGCCCGGGGCATGTAGCCAGGCGGGCAGCCGATGACCGGGGCCCCGGCGCCGGCCGCCAGCTTGGCCAGCTCGCCCCCTGAGCACACCGCCACCAGCCGGGCGCCGGCGGCCAGCGCGGCGCCGGCCGCCTCCAGCGTCTCCTCGGTGCCGCCCGAGTAGGACACGGCGAACACCAGCGTGCCCGGTCCCACGAAGCGCGGCACCCGGTAGCCCTTGAGAACGGTGACGGGAACGGGAAGATCGTGGGAGGCGGCGGCGGCGAGCACGTCGCCGGAGATGCCCGAGCCTCCCATCCCGCACACCACCACGTGCTCCACCGGAGCGTTGGAGACGGCGGCCAGGTCCACCGCGCCGGCGGCTCCGACGGCCTCCGAGAACTGCTCGGGCAGGGTGGCGACGGCCTCGGCGAAGCCGAGGGAGTCGACGGCCTTCACGCCTGGGCCGGGGCCGGGGGTGTCCCCTTGTCGAACGTGGGGCTGATCCCCTCGGACCGGGCCCGTTCCACGAGGCTGTCGACCTCCGCTTGGGACAGCACCGTGGCCTCGTCGATGAGCATGACCGGGATGTCGTCGCGCACGTCGTAGCGGCGCCGGCAGGCCGCGCACAGCAACATCCCGGACGTGCCCTGAGGGAAGTAGTACAGCGGCTCCTTGTCGTTCGGGCAGGCGAGGATCTCGAGCAGGCGGGGATCGAGGGCCATGATCGGCTCTCCCTTACTGGATCAGGGCCAGGACCTCGGCGGTGCGGGCGGCGGTGGTCTGGGCGTCGGGGGATTCGAGGTTGAGGCGGAGCAGGGGCTCGGTGTTCGACGGGCGCAGATTGAACCAGAAGTCACCGCAGTCCACCGAGAGCCCGTCGAGGCGCTCCTGGGCACAGCCGGAGAACGCGGCCGCCACCGCTTCGGTGGCCGCAGCCTGGTCGGCCACCCGGGTGTTGATCTCCCCCGAGGCGGCGTAGCGTTCGAACGGCTTGCGCAGCTCCGACAATGGCACCCCGGCCTCGCTCAGCTGAGCCAGGACGACCACGGCGGCGATGAGGCCGGAGTCGGCCCGCCAGTTGTCCCGGAAGTAGTAGTGGCCCGAGTGCTCCCCCCCGAAGATGGCGCCCGTCTCGGCCATCACCTGTTTGATGAAGGAGTGGCCCACCCGCGTCCGGACGGGGGTGCCGCCCATCTCGCTGATCACCTCGGGGACGACCTTGGAGCAGATGAGGTTGTGGACCACGGTCTGGCCCGGCGGGTTCCGCTCCAGGATCCCCTTGGCCACGATGGCGGTGGTGAGCGAGCCGGACAGCGGCTCGGCCCGGTCGTCGACCAGGAACACCCGGTCGGCGTCGCCGTCGAAGGCCAGGCCCACGTCCGCCCCCTGCTCCAGGATCACCCGCTGGAGATCCCGGAGGTTCTCGGGCTGGATGGGGTCGGCGGGGTGGTTGGGGAAGTTCCCGTCCAACTCGGGGAACAGCACGGTGAGATCGAACGGCAGGCCGTCGAACACCCGGGGCACGACCAGGCCCCCCATCCCGTTGGCGGTGTCGGCCACCACCTTCAGGGGTCGCAGGGCGGACGGGTCGACGAATCCCCGGACGTGCTCGGCGTACTCGCCCACCAGGTCGCGTTCCGACACCCGGCCCGGCGTGCCCGCCTGCTCGAGGTGGCCGCCGGCCACCGCCGCCTTGATGTCGCCCAGGCCGGTGTCCTGGCCCACCGGGGCGGCCTGGGCCCGGCACAACTTGATCCCGTTGTACTGGGCCGGGTTGTGGCTGGCGGTGAACATGGCCCCGGGGGCGTCGAGGCGCCCGGAGGCGAAGTAGATGAGGTCGGTGGAGGCCAGCCCGGCGTCGACCACGTCGGCTCCGGCCAGGGTGGCGCCCTCGATGAAGGCGGCCGACAGCGGGCCCGACGACGGGCGCATGTCCCGGGCCACGACCAGGCGGGGAGCCCCCGTGAAGACGGCGAAGGCGTTGCCGATCCGCCGGGCCGTGTCCTCGTCGATCTCGTCGGGGTACACACCCCGCACGTCGTAGGCCTTGAAGATGGCGTCGAGTGTGTCGGTGGGGCGGGGCATCGGCGGGGATGCTAACCCGCCGGGACTCAGACCAGGGCGGGGGCCGACTCCTCCTCGGGCTCGACTGCGGGCTCGGTGTCGTCGGGACCCCGGGCCGGGAGCGGGGCGGGCCGCCAGCGGCCCAGGAACACAAGGCCGGCCAGCCCCAGAACGGTCAGGCCGATACCGGCCAGGTCGACGGGCGTCCGTCCGTAGCGGAGGCTGACGTCCGTCTCGGTGGGGACGACCACCATCAGATTGGGCGATACCCGCCACGGGCCGTTGGCTCCCTCCGCCTTCCAGTTGGGGAAGTACGAGGTCTTGACCAGAACCGGCACGCCCGGGCGCGACACCGAGAACTTCACCCAGTCGTCGCCGCTGCGCACCTCGCTGACCTCGACCTCGGGGACGGGACGCTTCTTGACGCCTTTGGCGTCCTTCATGGTGGCGCGGGCCCAGGCGTCGGGGCCGCCGTCGGCCAGCGGACGGTCGAGCGCCTCCGGGTCGTCGAACCAGGCGGCCGACGGCTCCAGCCAGTGCTTGTGCGAGAGCCCCGTCACCACCACGGGTTCGTAGTCCAGCGGCTCCACCAGGGGCGAGTCGAGCACCTCGTAGATCGACCACCGGGCCACCTGGGGCTGCGTGCCGGCCTGGCCGGTCTCGGCCACCTTGCGCAGGCCGGAGTGGGCGTCGGCCTTGGCCTTGGCCTCGTCGGACTGGGCCATGTAGTACCGGACCCCGAAGAGCCTCAGGTGGCGCACACCCAGGTCGAAGTCCTCCAGGTTGTTGTACTGGAGGTCACGCACCGGGTTGGAGGGCTGCTTGGCCAGCTCGGCCACCATCAGGAAGTGGTACGGCGTGGTCGCCGCCGACTCGAAGTAGAGGCCCTCCATGGAGCCGATCCGCCCGTCGGTGAAGTGGGGCAGGAGCTCGAGGGCCAGCGTGGTGCCGTACTTGTCGATGCCCGACGACGGCTCCCACAGCGCCCGGCCCGGGGGAAGCTTCCCCATCGTCTCGATGACCTCTTTGAACTCCGGGTAGGCGGGCTTGGCCTCGTAGCCCGAGTAGTTCCACTTGATCCACGATGGGATGAACTTGCGGTGTTCCTTGGTGTAGACGACGCCCGTCACCAGGGCGGCGACGACCACCACCACGGGAAGCGCCATGACCGGCACCGGGCGCCGGCGGCGGACCTCCTCCGGGGGCGGCGGCGGTTCCGGGGGGGCGAGGAGGTCGGCCCAGTCGTCAGGGTGCTGGGCACCGGCGGCGAAGGTGTCCTCCTCCTCCTCCTCCTCCTCCTCCTCCTCCTCCTCGCCGGCGGGGGCGCCGGCCGGGGCTTCCTCCCACTCGGCCCGGAGGGGCGGCTCCGGCGTCGAAGGCGGCGACCACGTCGTCGCCGGGTCGGCGGCGAACGTCGCCTCTGCGGCGTACGGGTCGCCCGGTTGGATGGGCGCCAGCTCTCCCTCCGGCGCCGGCGCCGGTGGCGGACGGCGGGAGTCGCCGGTCAGGAGGGCCGCCGCCCGGCCCAGGGCGGTGGAGAGCTCGGCCAGCCCGCCGGCGGCGAGGAAGAGCACGCTCAGGTAGTAGAAGGGCAGCAGGCGGGCGTTCCACAGCCGGCTCTCGGGGATGACGACGAACCCCACCCCGAAGATGAAGGCCAGCACGGACAGGCTGAGCAGGGACTTCCGCCACAGGGCGATGCCCACCACCACCCCGACGACGGCCAGCAGGAAGGCCCAGCGGAGATCGGGGGGCATGAGGTTGCCGTTGGGCCCCATCGGCGGTTCCTTGGTCCAGCCCATGTCGGTCGTGTAACCGAGGCGGGCCACCAGGGGCAGGCTCCACACCGCGGTGAGGAGCGCCGCCACCCCACCGATGGCCACGGCCAGCGGGAGGTTCTTCACGGGCCGGCGGAACAACCAGATCACCACCGCGCCCACGGCGGCGAAGATCGCCACGATGATGTGACTGAGGGCGGTGGCGGCCAGCAGGGCGGCGGGCAGGGCCAGGCTGCGGCGCTCGTCCAGGGCCCGGGCCAGGGCGCCCAGGAAGCCCAGGGCGAAGCACATGGCGATGGTGAAGGAGAACTCCCCCGCCAGGTTGCTGGGCAGGTTGCCGCCGTAAATCTGGTAGCCGGTGAAGAACAGGAACGGCAGCGTGGCCACGGCGAACAGGGGCGGGGCGGGCCAGCGGGCCCCGATCCCCTTGGCGAAGAAGTAGGCGGCGACGGGCATGGCCACCGGGCCGAGGGCCGTCACCAGCTTGAAGGCCACGTTGTAGGGCAGGAACACGTCGAGGACGACCACCAGCAACGAGGGCAAGGGGAAGTAGAAGTGCCCGGCGGGGAACCCGGCGTACCAGTCTGGAGCCCAGCCCGTCAGGCGCCACTTGGGGAGGATGTGGTCGCGCAGGTAGGCCGGCCACCACACGTGGGCCCCGGTATCGCCACCGTTGGCCGTCGTGCTGGAGAAGATGAGGTCGGGCTGGAGTGTGAACCAGACATAGAGCGCACACGCCGCGGTCGCGGCGAGCCCAACCCAGCGCTGGAGGGGGCTTAGGCGCACACCCACAGCATGCCAGCCCGGACACCGGGGCTGTCACCACCCGACGGGGGCAATCTGGGCGAAACGACCCCCCTTGACTAGTCCTCTCCGCCCCCGCCGGCTCAGCCCGTCCGGTACCCGAGGCGCCGCGGCCTCCGGTTGCCGCTGATCAACCCGAAGCCGCCCAGCATGAGGACGATGCCGCCGGCCAGGAACGGGCCCCGCCTGGTTTCCTGACCGGTGCGGGGCAGCGTGGCCCCGGCCCCCTCCGGGCCGGCGGGACCGGCGGCGCCGGCGGGGCCGGCAGCGGCGAAGGCGA
>JBIOUX010000004.1:0-4460 GCA_044867425.1 Acidimicrobiia bacterium
ACACTCCGGCGAGCGCTCCCGGATCGACTCGGTGCCCCTGCAGGCGCGCGACCACGCCCGGTCATCCCTATAACTCGTCGCCATCCCTACAGCTATAGGGATTCTTATAGGGACGGCACACCGGAGCTCAGCCCCCCAAGCGCCTCAGCAGCGCCGTGACCTGGACTTTTGTTCAGCGCGCTCGGAGGGACTCGAACCCCCAACCTTCTGATCCGTAGTCAGATAAATGCCATGCTGAGTGGTGTTGTCTGATCCCGGTTTGACGCACTGACCTGCGGTTTCGCGGTTTCGCTGTCCCGGCTGGTGACGCTGCGTAGACTCCCGTCCCGGACAATCCGGTAGAAGATCCGGTAGAAGATCTGGTGCCGACAGCTCGGAGCTGAACGGTCTTCACGCGCACGACGACAAGCAGCTGAGCGGGCAGCGCCTGGCGCGCAAAGCGCATGCCCATCAGAAGGGGATGGCGTAACAACCTTGCCCTTGACGCCCGCCGGACGCCCTCGAACTCGAATCCGGCCCGTTCGGCGACGGTCCGAGAGGCGGCGTTGTCGACCGCGGCGTAGAGCTCCACCCGACGCAGGCCGAGGCTGTCGAAGCCCCAGTCGGACAGCGCCCGGGTGGCCCGGGTGGCCACCCCCCCGCCCCGAGCGGCGGCCGCCACCCAGCAGCCGATCTCACCCAGACCCGGGTTCCCGCGTCGAGGCGCAGACCGATGGCGCCCACCAACTCGCCCGCGTCGGTGACCGCCAGGCCGGCCGCCCGGCCCTCGGCCAGGTCGCGGCGGGTGGTGAGGATGAACTCCTCGGCGTCGGTGGCGGTGTAGGGCTGGGGGATGCCGTCGAGCCAGCGGTAGATCTCGGGATCGCTGACGGCGGCGACCACGGCGGGGACGTCGGTGGCGCGCCACGTGCGCAGCACCAGGCCGCCGCCAGCGGTGATGCCGCCGGCCGCGAGCGTGATCCGCGCTGGTGGCTGGTGGCGGCCGGCCCCCGGCCCGCCCGGCGTGGTCCGGTCGAGGATCAGACTCATGTTCACGGCGTCCCACAGCTCCCCGTCGCGCCGGCGGTAGTGGCGCCGGCGGTAGTGGCGCCGGCGGGTGCCCTCGGTCAGGAAGCCGAATTTGGCGTACAGGCTGCGGGCCGGATGATTGTGGGCCCACACGGCGAGGGACACCTTGTGGGCTCCGACTTGCCGGGCCCAGTCCAGCGCCGCCTCCACCAGGGCGCTCCCCACGCCTCTGCCCCTGCGCTCGCCGGCCACGAACATGCCCAGGTCGACCACGCCGTTCTACAGGGTGAGGTTGACCGCGCCGATCAGACGTCCGTCGTCCTCGGCCAGGAAGATGGCAGCGTCGTCGCTGGTGAGGGGGTGGCGGGAACCGTTCCGAGACCTCGGATCAGAGTCTCGACCACCCGTACGAGATCGTCGACTTGCTGCTTGGTCGGTGCGGGGGAATGGCGTTCGGGAGGGTCTTTGCCCTCCTCCCTGTCTTGACTGCCGTGGCCGCCGCGCTGTTCGCCGCACGGATGGCCATGGGGCTTCGGCGCGGCGGAGCTGTCTGCGTCTCGATGCTGCGGCTCCTCCGTCACCACCGGCAGGTGCGTGTGGCCGAGCGTGGATCCCCCCGTGGTTCGTCGATGCCCGGGAGCGGCGGGGAGGGGGCGATGGGCGTCGGTGTGGCTGGCGTCGTGCCCTGGGATCGTCCTGTCGCCGCGGTGACGGTCCCCCCGGGGAGGCGCGTGTGCCCCGTGTCTGCCGGCATCCGCCGCCGGTGTTCCGCCGCCGGTTGCGGTAACGGCTCCGTGGCCGCCCTCCCCAGCCTCGTGTGGCACCGGCCCACCGAAGGACGCACGGTGGGCTTCGTGACCGTCCCCGGAGGGATGCTGTGTGAGTGCGAAGGCCAGGACGAGGGCCGTCGCCGAGGCGCTGCCCCGGAAGGCGGCGCGACCCGCGGGCAGGGAGATTCGGCGTCCACTCTCGGGCAGCAGGGCGAAGAGCACCACGGCCGTGATGACGGCGATTTCGAGGAGGACGGTCGCCGTGTCCTTGAAGCCGATCGGTTCGGGTGCTTCGTGCCCGGACCCGGGAACGAACCCAAGTCCCCGGGTCCGGGAGAGCATCCAGGCGCCCACGAACACGGCGTTGCCGATCACCCCGGCCACGGCCAGACCGGGTGAGAACCCGCCGACGACGGCGAAGGCCCAGAGCATCTGCAGGACGGCCGCGGCCACGAAGAGGAGCAGCTCGGCCGGCAGGGCACGGTGGTCGGCGGCGGCGGAGAGATGCAGGATCGCCGCCGCCGCCGAGGCCACCGCCGCGCCGCTGCACAGCAGTCGCCCCAGATCCCAGGTGACGGGGTTCGTCACAGACGGTGTGCCAGCCACGCCCGAACCTCAGCGCAGACGGGGGCAGTCGGCTGGCGGCAACGGAGTGTGGTCGACGAAGGCGGCGCCGACCAGCGGGACGGGGCTGGCCTCGCGGGGCATGTTGAAGACGACGACGACGGCTTCCACGACTTCGTCGCCCTCGTTGGCGGCGAGGTGCCCCTCCTTGGTGTGGGCGTCCTGCACATGGGCAAAGGCATCGCCCGCCTGGTAGGACCCGGTCCGCTCACACCTTCCGTCGCGGCCCTGGTAGTAGTTGAACTGCTCGCCCTTGGTGAGAACCGCCAGGAGCTTCGGGTGCCTGTGCCAGCCAACACTGGTGCCGGGCTGCATCTGGACGGTGCGGACGTAGATCGCTTTCCCGGCCTCCTGCTCGACCGCGTCAGGGGCGGGGCCCTCGCCGTGGTGGTAATGACCTTCGGGAACCCCGAACGTCCCTCGGGTCAGGCCCGCCACGGAGATGTCCACGGGCGCGGCGGTGACACCGGTGCAACCTCCGTCGGCCGGCGTCTCCCCCGGACCGGCGAGGGGATCGGTGGCGCCACCGGGGAGGTTCACGAACACGGCGTAGACGGCGAGCGGGTCGTCACCGTGGTTGGCGACGAGCGACCGCCCGGCGGGCACCACGGCTGCCTGGCCGGCCCCGTACTCCTGGGTGGCACAGCCCTCAGCCCTGGTCACGCTCATGGTGCCGCCGGTGACAATCAGCACCGCCGTCCCGGGGAGTGTGCGCCACCCGGCACTGGCCCGCGGCGCCAGCAGGTAGGCGCCGGTGACCATACCGGTCCCCGCCGGGGTCCTGACCGTGCCCTGCTCGGCCGCCACCCCCCAGGCATTGTCGGAGGCGGTCGTGATGCCGGAGGGCGGTGTGGCGCCGGCAGTGGTCACGGCCATGAGCGTCGTCAGGATCGCCGTCGTGATGCACACGGGCAGCTTGGGCATGGAGCGCTCCTTTCAGATTGTTCGCGGGTTCATCGGCGGGCCCGCCCCCGACTCCTCGGGATGCTGTCCCCGTCGAGCACCTGGGGGCCTTCTTCGTGACGCGACGATCAGAACCAATGACAAGCAACAGGGTTGGTCGGAATCCCCGCTGGGGGAGGCGGGTGGAGCTCAGGACGCCCGATGGGCGAAGGCGGACCACTCCGGGGGGAACTGGGCGCCGCACTGTTCGAACACAGTTCGGCTGCCGCGCAGCACGCTCACCCCAAGATGTCCCCGGCGTAGGGGTTGTCGATAACGTACTTCCAGGTACCGTCCGGCTGACGGCGAACAACTTCGGCCGAGACGGCAACCTGAGGTGCTTCGCCCGGAACCTCGAACCGCCACCTGCTGTGGATCAGGGCCAGGTCACCAACGACCAGTTCGGAGGACGCCTCGATGGTGATCGTTCCCTTCATGTCCAGGAAGGTCTGAACGCCGCTGCGCAGGTCTCGACACTCCTCAACGGTCGAAGTCGGCTCCAGCAGGAGGAGCGCGCCATCCTCGTACATCGAGAGAAGACCCTCGGGGTCACCCGCGTTGAAGTACTTCGTGGCCTCCACATTCACCTGGTCTGCCTCGGTCGCCATCGCTCGGACCTCCGTCTTGGTGGGAATTGAAGCGAGCCCCTTCAGGATCCGCCCTGGCCGAATCGCCAACATCACCCGAACGGTTGATATCCCCTCAGCCCCGGCGGGAGGCCAGGACGGCCAGCTCGGCGCGGGTCGACACGCCCAGCTTGGTGAAGACGTGGGCCAGGTGGGTCTTCACCGTGGCGGGCGAGACGAAGAGGCGGGCGGCGATGTCAGCGTTGCGCAGCCCTTGGGCCACGAGTCGCACCACGTCCTGCTCGGCGGGGGTGAGGCTGGCCCAGCCACTGGAGGGCCGCTTGCGCTCGCCCCGGCCGCGGGAGGCATAGGCCACGGCGTCGTCCAGCGCCATGGTGGCCCCTTCGGCACGTGCCGCCTCGAAGGCCGCCGGGTCGAGGGCCGCCCGGGCCTGCGCCATGTCCTCCTCGAGTCGGGCGGCTTCGGCTGGCGGCACCGGGTAGCCGATCTCGCGGCGGGCCGCCTCGGCGGCGGCGAAGAGCCGGACGGC
>JBIOUX010000005.1:0-55700 GCA_044867425.1 Acidimicrobiia bacterium
GCCCACCGAGCTGGGCGGGCTGGGCGGGAACCTGGCTCAGGCCTGCGCCCAGCAGCGCCGGCTGGCCCGCCGGGCACCGGCCACCGCGTTGGCCATCAACATGCACCTGTACTGGACGGGGGTCGCCGCCGACCGCTACCGGGCCGGCGACCGGTCCCTGGTCTGGCTGCTGGAGGAGGCCGTGGCCGGCGAGGTGTTCGCCTCCGGCCACGCCGAGGCGGGCAACGATCTGGCACTCCTGCTCTCCACCACCCGGGCCGAGCCCGTGGCGGGTGGCTACCGCTACTCGGGCCGGAAGCTGTTCGGGTCGCTCACGCCGGTGTGGACCCGGTTCGGCCTCCACGGCCTGGACGACTCCGATCCCGAAGCGCCGCTGATCGTGCACGGCTTCCTGTCCCGGGACGCCACGGGCTGGTCGACGGTCGACACCTGGGACACGCTCGGCATGCGGGCCACCAGGAGCGACGACACCGTGCTCGACGGCGCCTTCGTGCCCGACGCCCACGTGGCCCGCGTCGTACCCGCCGGCTTCGCCGGGGCCGACGACTTCGTGCTCGGGATCTTCGCCTGGGGCCAGGCCACGTTCGCCAGCATCTACCTGGGCATCGCCGAACGGGCCTTCGAGCTGACCGTGGCCGGGGCACGGCGGCGCCCCTCCCTCGCCCTCGGCGGGCGATCTCTGGCCCACCAGCCCATGGTCCAGCACCGGGTGGCGGAGATGGTTCTCGAACTCGAGTCGGCCACCGCCCATGTCGAGCGCATCGCCGACGACTGGTCCCTCGGGGTCGACCACGGTCCCGACTGGCCGTCCAAGCTCGCCGCCGCCAAGCACCACGTGACCGGCGCGGCCCAGCGCGTCGTCGACCTCGCCCTCGAGGTGACGGGCGGCGGCGCCCTGTTCCGGGGCCACGAGCTCGAGCGCCTCTACCGCGACGTGCGCTGTGGCGGATTCCATCCCGCCAACGCCGCCCTGACCTACGAGATCGTCGGCCAGACCGCTCTGGGTCTGCTCTAGCATCGGGCTTTGGCCGCCGTCGTCACGCTCCTGTTCACCGACCTGGTCGGTTCCACCGAGCTGCTGGACCGACTCGGCGACGACGCCGGCGAGCAGGTGCGGCGCACCCACTTCCGCATCCTGCGGGAGGCCGTGGTCGGAGCGGGCGGAGACGAGGTCAAGAACCTCGGCGACGGGCTGATGGTCGCCTTCGAGAGCGCGGTGGCGGCCGTCGAGTGCGCCGTGGCCATCCAGCGGGCCATTGAGCGGCACAACCGGGTCCGGCCGGCCCGGACGCTGGCCGTGCGGGTCGGCCTGCACGTGGGCGAACCCATCCGGGACGAAGACGACTACTTCGGCACCCCGGTGGTGGTGGCCAAACGGCTCTGCGACGCCGCCGCCGGCGGGCAGATCCTCGCCTCCGAGCTGGTGCGGGGGTTGGTGGGGACACGGGGCAGTTTCGTCTTCTCGTCGCTCGGACCGGTGGAGCTGAAGGGCCTGGCTCAGCCCCTCGTGGCGTGCGAGGTCGGCTGGACGCCGGCGCCGGCTCGCGCCGGGCCGGGCCCGGCGGCGGCCCGGGCCGATCCCGGCGCGCTGCGACTGGTAGGACGAGACGGCGAGCTCGGGATCCTCGAGGCCGAGCTGGCGCTGGCCGCCTCCGGCCGGCTGCGGGTGGTGCTGCTGGTGGGGGATCCCGGGATCGGCAAGACCCGTTTGGCCGGTGAGCTGGTGGCCCGTCACGCCGGCGATGTCGTAGGGCTTTCCGCCCGCGCCTACCCGCTGGGTGCCACCGCGTCGCTCGGCCTGTGGGTGGAAGCCCTCGAACGGCATCTGCGCATCCTCGACCCGGACGAGGTGCTGGCCCTGGTGGGAGCCGACGCCGCCGATCTGGCCGCCCTGCTCCCTTCGGTGGCCGCCGCCCGCGGCGGTCCTCCGGCGGCCGAACCACCGCGCATCCGCCTCCTCGGGGCCCTGGCCAACCTCCTGGCCCGGCTGACGGCGGCCGCCCCGCTCGTCATCGTGCTCGACGACGTCCACCTCGCCGACGGATCGTCCTGGGAGGCGCTCAACTACCTGGCCCGCAACCTGGCCGACCATCCGATCCTCCTGGTGCTGGCCGCCCGCCCCGTCGAGCTGGCCGCCCAGGTCATGGCCGCGGAGATGCTCCTCGGCCTCGAGCAGGAGGGGTTCCTGGTCCGCTCGCACCTGGGGGCACTGTCACCCTCGGAGCTCGGTGAGCTGGCCGAGAGCTTCTCCGGGGTGGAGCAGGCGGGCGACGCCTTGGTGGGCTGGCTGATGGAACGGTCCCAGGGCAGCCCCCTGTTCGCCGTCGGGCTGCTCCGCGCCCTCATCGACGAGGGCGCCGACCTGTCCCGCCCGGAGCTGCGGGTGCTGCCCGAGGACCTGACGGCGCGCGTCGCCGTGCACCTGCGCCAGATGGAGCCCGCCAGCCGGGTCGTGCTCGAGGTGCTGGCCGTGGTCGGTTACCGGGTCGGAGTCTCGGAGCTGCTGTCGCTGTGCGGCCAGCCCCTGGATCGACTGGCGGAGATCCTCGACGGGCTGGCGCAGTTCCGGATCGTGCGGGAACAGGAGCAGGGCCGGGACCTCACCTACGAGGTGGCGCATCCTCTCTATGCCGAAGCCATCTACCGGAGCATCGGTGGGGCCCGCCGCCGGGCCCTGCACCGGCATGTGGCCCGCACCCTGGTGGCCGCCGGCCGCCCGGGACCGGCCGCCGCCCACTTCGTGCGCTCCGCCGACGTCGGTGATGTCGAGGCCGTGGACGCCCTGCGGGATGCCCTCGGGCAGGCCGAGGCCCGTCAGCTGCACCGGGAGGCCATCACCCTCCTCGAAGCTCTGCTCGAGCTCCTGCCCGCCGGCGACCGCCGCTGGCTGGACGTCTTCGATGCCATGGCCGTCCAGCCCGAATGGGTGGTCGACCACCGCGCCGACGCCGGAGCCGGCACGGGGATCGAGGCCATGCGCCGGGTCGAGGCGCTCCTGGCCGGTTCCACCGACCTCTCCCGCCGGGGCGCCGTGTCCTTCAACCTCTCCGCCCTGCTGGGCTGGGGAGCAGGCGATGTCGCAGCGGCACACCGGCTCGCCGAGGAGGCCCGCCGGCTCTTCGCCGAGGCGGGCGACGTGCGCAGCGAGCTCCTCGCCACCAACGAGCTCGGCTACCTCGGGTGGCTGGCGGGCAGCAATCCGGAACTCGGGGCGGCGGCCACGGACGTGCTCCGGCGGGCCGAGGCGACCGGGGACCGCTTCGTGATGTTGCAGGCGTTGTGCGGGCTGGCGCACTTCCGGCAGTACGCGGGCGAGGTGGGGGAATCGCTATCCGTCATCGACCGGGCCCTGGTCATCGCCCGGGAGGACCACAAGCTCTACCGGGTCAGCTACCTGCTGGCCCAGCAGGGCTGGTCGCTGGCGCTCCTCGGTCGGTGGGGGGAGGCCCGCGCCCGTCTGGCCGAGGGCCGGGCGGCCAATCCGGCCTTCCGCGACACGATGCTGCTCGACTACGCGGTGCACATCCACTGGCTGGCCGGCGAGTGCGCCAGCGGGGTGGGCGCATTCCGGGAGCAGCTGGCCTGGACCGGCGGTCCGAGCCGGCGCCGGGGTTTTGGTGCCGTACCCGCCTCCCTGTGCGCCGCCGAACAAGGTCAATTCGCCGAGTCGCGGTCGATCCTGGATCTCTTCTCAGGCGTCTTCGCCGACAGAGACTGGACCTTCTATCGACTGGACACGCTGCCCTGGGCCCGGGCCGTGCTCACCTTTCTGAGCGGCGACGGCGCCGGTGCGGGGGAGGCGCTGGTGCCTGTGGTCCGCGTCATGCTGAGCGAGGACTGGGGCCGGGGACCGTTCGGACGAGCCGCCATCGCCGATCTGGCCGAGATCACCACCCACGTCGGCGTCCCGGCCGCCGCCGATCTCGTGACTGGCTTCCTGGACGAAGCCGGGTCGGACCCTGATGCGGGACCCCTGGAGGCCGTTGCTCTCTTCGCCCACGGCGCCGCGGCTCTGGCCCGGCAGGACAACGAGGCGGCGGCCGAAGCGCTGGGTGCCGCCGCCACCGCCTTCGAGGAGGCGGGCTGGCGGCTGTTCCATGGCCGCGCCCGGGCGCTTCTCGGCCGGGCGACCGCCCCGGCTGACCGGGACGGTGCGTTGGACGCCTTGCGCCGGGCCGCCGAGGTGTTCGACGGCTGTGGGGCGGCCGTCCGCCGGGAGTGGGTGGCGCAGGAGATGCGCCGCCTCGGTGCCCGGGGCCGCCGGGCCGCCGCCGGCGCCGTGGCCGGTCCCGCCGCCCTCACCAAGCGGGAACGGGAGGTGGCCCGCCTGGCCATCGAAGGCCGCTCGGCCAAGGAGATCGCCGCCGCCCTCTTCATCGGCGAGCGCACCGTGGAGACCCACCTGGCCGGTGCCTACGCCAAGCTCGGGGTGGGCTCCCGGGTCGAGCTCGTGCGCATCGCCGGCACCCTGGAGCTGTGATCGCCACGGTGGTGTGACCCTCGCGAACTCCGTACCGGTACGGAGGACTCCGGCCCGCCGGCCTTCTTACGATGCGATCAGGGGAAGGAGGTCCCGCCATGGGTCGCACCGGTCGTGCTGTGGGCTTCGCCGTTCTCGGCCTCGTCGCCGGGGTCCTGCTGGCGCCGTTCGCCGGGGAAGCGGCCTCGCCAAGAGCCGAGGTCATCGCCGTCAACGTCCGGGGCGTGGGCCAGCGGGTGGCGTCCGCTCCGGACCGGCTGGTGCGGACCGTCGACCTCTTTTCGATGACCGGCGAGCGGATCGGGACGGCGACGCGCGACTTCGCCTTCACCGGTCCCAACACCGGCGACGACGTCATGACCTTCCACTTCGCCGACGGGGATCTCGTCAGCCGGGCGGTGCTGCGCTTCGCCGCCGCCTCATCCGATCCCGGCTTCTTCTTCGTCTCCACCCGCCCGGGGGGCAACACGATCGCCCCGGAGCAGGGGACCGGCGCCTACGCCGGGCGCACCGGGCGGGTCCGGATGGCGGGCTGGCACGACGGCCGGGAGTTCCCTGAGCGGGCCGGCTTCGACGACTTCTTCGTCATCGAGCTGGACGCACGGACGTGATGAAGGTTGACGCCGCCGCCTCCGGCTTCGCCGCCCTGCGCAAGGGCGGGACCACCCATCCGTTCGGCGTCCTCCGCCATCTGGTGCCGGGCAGCTACGACCCGGCCACGGGCGCCTTCCGGGAGCCGGGCGGGCCGGCCAAGTACTACTGCGCCTCAGACAACCGGGCTGACGTTCGACCGGGCCCGGGGCGCCGGCGTGGTCCTGCACATGCTGTCCTGCCTGGCGGTCGACGGCCGCTTCGGGCTCACCGCCATCGGCGACTCGCCCGAAGAGGCCGCCGAACTCTACGAACGGACCGCCTCCGTCGTCGCCGCTCTCTAGATGCTGAAGAAGAGCGAGCGGAAGCGGTTGGCCACGTCGACGTCGCCCCGGGTCGTCCCGCCCCGGATGCGGCCGTAGGACGTGAGGACCAGGGTGGCGGGGTCGAACTCGATCACCGCGTCCAGCCCGTCCACCGGGCCGGGCTCATAGGCCAGGCCCTCCTTGGACGCCTTCATCTGCCACGTGCCCGCGTTGGCCCCCGACGTGTTGTTGATGCCGACGGTGAAGGGCTCGTCCACGTTGTCGGTGATGGCCGTGATCTGCCAGATGATCAGGCCGAGGGGAGCCAGCATGTCGGCGGTGTCTCCGGCCAGGCCGTGAGGCTCGCCGCGGGTCTCCCGGATGTCCCAGCTGTGGATGCCGTAGTCGACCAGCTGGAACCACGGGTAGAAGGCAGCCGGCAGGGGACCGGCGTAGGGATGGAACACCATCAGGCCCATCCAGTCGTCTTCGGAGAGGCCCTCGTAGATGCCCAGCGCCTTGTCGAGGTCGGACCGCAGCCGGCCGATGACCTCCCCCTGGGAGGCGCTCCGGTGGGATTGGGCCCGCTCGTTGAGCCGGTCGGCCATGGGCTGCAGGCCGATGGGCTGGTCGGTGGCCTCCTGGCTGGCCCGGGCCAGCTCGAAGCCGGGGAAGTAGCCCTCGGTGGCGTCGATCATGTGACCCACGACATCCCGGACCTGCCAGTTGGTACAGGCGGTGGGAGCCTCCCAGCGGCCGGGCTCCTCGGCCAGGGCCAGGAAGTCCTCCGCCTCGCGGCGGACAAGCCCGAGCAGGGTCTCCTTGGAGGCGGGGTTCATGGCGTTGAACTGCTCCGACATCTCGTCCTCCCTCTTTGGCCGGACGGCTGGTGGCGGCGCCAGCCTCCCCCCGGCCCCCGGGCCTGTCAATCGCGGCGGGAGTTTTTGTCATAGGCGGTCCTTATGGTCTCCGGGAGCGTCCGGCGCAGGGGTGCCGGACACCGGAAACGGGAGGTCGAGATGCACGAGGACGCCGTCGCCAGCTGGAGTGTCGGCGAGGTGGTCTACCTGGCCTGGCTGGCCGTGGTCGCCGTGGCCTGGGTCGTCCTGCCCATGGCGCTGGTGCTGGCCGGCCGCTGAAATACTGAGGCCGGCCGCCGGGGCTAGAAGCCGGCCGGGCGGCGCTTGGGGCGAGGGGTACCGGTCTCCAGGTAGTGGGACAGGGCCTGGAGCCGGTCGTCCCACTGGCCGCCCACCGACGCCATCCACGACACCGCCTCTTCCAGGGGCTGCGGGGTGAGCTGATAGCGCAGCTCCCGGCCCTGGCGATCGGAGGTGACGAGACCGGCCTCGGCCAGGGTGGCGAGGTGCTTGGCCACGGCCTGGCGGGTGACGGGCAGGGCGCCGGCCAGTTCCGTAGCCGTGGCCGGCCCGCCTTCGGCCAGGCGCCGGACGACCTGGCGCCGGGTGGCGTCGGCGAGGGCTTCGAAGACGGCGTCGGCCTGGCGGGGGTCGCGCCGGCGGGCCGTGGCCATCAGGCGGGGGCCAGGGCGGCGGGGCGCCGGGCGGGGGCCGTCTCCACCACGTGGACCAGGGTGCCGGTGGCCACCTCGGTCAGCGTGACTTCGACCTCGCCCGAAGTGCCGGCGGGCACGTCGTCGGGGCTCCAGAGGAACCCCAGCCGTGGCGTGTCCGGGAGCCAGCGGAAGGCGAACCGGCGGCCGGGCTCGATGTCGACCACCACCGCCCGGCGCCGGCGCCCGTCTTCGGAGACGACCAGCTGACCGCCGGGGAAGGGGTCGACCTCGGCGTCGTCGCCGAACCAGGCGGCGAGATGCCCGTCTTCGACCAGGGCCTGCCATACCGCGTCCGGCGGCGCCGCCACAACCACACTGCGCTCCACCCGGGCCGTCAAGCTCCACCTCCAGTCGTGCAACCGCAGGGTTGCACATCCGCTATCATGTGCAACCAGTAAGTTGCATGATACCCGGCTCAGCAAGGAGGCGTGATGGCCGAGGCGCCGAACCCGACCCCCACCGAGATGCGACCGCCGCTGGAAGTGGTGGGCGGCCGCCTGCTCGAAGCCCGCATCGTGATGCTGGGCGGCGAGATCGACGATCGCCTGGCCCAACAGGTCTGCGCCCAGCTCCTGGTGCTCGAGGCCGACAACCCCGACGCTCCCATCACGCTCTACATCAACTCCCCGGGTGGATCGGTCGACGCCGGCTTCGCCATCTACGACACCATGCGCCTCCTGGGCTGCGAGGTGGCCACCGTGGCGCTCGGACTGGCCGCCTCCATGGCCCAGTTCCTCCTGTGCGCCGGCGCTCCCGGCCGGCGCTATGCCCTGCGCCACGCCAGCATCCTCATGCACCAGCCCCACGGTGCCCTCCAGGGCGTGGCCAGCGACATCGTCCTCCACGCCGACCAGTTCGCCCGCATGCGCCAGCTCACGGCCGAGCGGCTGGCGTTCCACACCGGCCAGCCGGTGGAGCGCATCATCGACGACTTCGACCGGGACCACTGGTTCACGGCCGAGGAGGCCCGGGCCTACGGCATGATCGACGCCGTGCTGGAGTCGCGCTCCCAGTTCCCGCTCACCCAGGTTTTGTAAGCCTTTGGCCAAGGTACGAATCACCCAGGTACTGACAAAGGGTGGGGAAACGTGCCAGCTGGGGCAGAGCACAGGCGAGCGGCCCGTGCCGGGTTGCGCATGGCGGTTGTCGTCATGGCTGTGGTCCTGACCGCCTGCTCGAGCGGCGGGCCGGTTCAGGTCGACACCGAGGCGCGTGGTGCGGTCGACGGCGACGTACCCGGGTCAAGACAGCCGGGCTCACCAACGCCCCCCTCGCAACCGACGACCACCACGACGGCGGCCACCACGACCACGACCGCTGTCGTCACCACCACCACGACCGCACCACCGCCACCGGCGGTGGGTACGGTGCCCCCGCAGGGCCTGGGCCAGGGCGACCGGGGCCCGCAGGTCAAGGTCATCGAGGATCGCCTGGCCGCCATGAAGTACGGGATGCTCACCATCGACGATGTCTACGACCAGGACACCGCCGATGCCGTGGTCGCCTTCCAGAAGGCCGCCGGGCTGCCCCGCAGCGGCCGGGCCACGCAGGACGTGGCTGACGCCCTGACCACCGCCCGGGCGCCGGACCCGCTGGTCCCCGGCGGAGGACCCACCAGGGTCGAGATCGACCTGCCCCGACAGATCCTGTTGCTGTTCGAGAACGACGCGCTCCTGCGCGTCCTGCCCGTGTCCACCGGTTCAGGCCGGCGGTTCTGCCAGGGTGGCCGCTGCCGCACGGCGGTCACGCCGGTGGGCTCCTACCGGGTCGGCTACCGCCTCCCGGGCTGGCGGAGGAGCCCGCTCGGCCGCATGTACAAACCCGTCTATTACATGGTGGGAATCGGGATCGCCATCCACGGCTACCGCCAGGTCCCGCCCGAGCCGGCCTCCCACGGATGTGTCCGGATCCCGATGAAGGCGGCGGAGTGGTTCCCCGACCACGTCCCCGACGGGACTCCGGTCTACGTGCTCGACGGCAAGACGCCGCCCGGCCCTCCTCCGCCCGAAGGAACCCAGACCTGACCTCAGGTAGCTTCGCGGGCATGCCTGAACTCGAACTCAATGGCCGGCGCGTTAGCTACCTCGACGAGGGCGCCGGTGAACCCGTCGTCTGCTTCGTCCATGGCTTTCCCGTCGAGGCGGAGCTGTGGCGGCCCCAGATCGACCATCTCGTGGCCCGGGGCCACCGCTGCCTCGCTCCCAACCTGTTCGGCTTCGGGGGCTCCGACGTCCCGGCGGAGAAGGCCGACTACTCCATCCCCGGCTACGCCGACCAGGTCGCCGGCCTGCTGGAGGCGCTCGGAACCGGACCGGTCGTCCTGGCCGGCCTGTCCATGGGCGGCTACATCGCTCTCGACCTCGTCCACCGCCGCCCCGAGCTGGTCCGGGCCCTGGTCCTGGCCGACACCCGAGCCGAGGCCGACACCGACGAGGGCCGCCAGCGCCGGGCCGACCAGCAGACGTTCCTGGCCGGCGGCGGGGAGCGGTCCTCCCTGGCCGACGGCCTGATCGATGCCCTCATCTCCAAGCGGGGGCCGGAACGGGAGGAGGCCATCCGCCGAGCCCGGGGCTTCATGCTGGCCACGCCGGTGGAGGGCTGGATCGGCGCCCTGGAGGCGATGCGGACGCGGGTCGACGCCACGGGCCGGCTGGGTGACATCGCCGTGCCCACCCTGGTGCTGGTGGGTGAGGACGACAACCTCACCCCGGTCTCCGCCGCCACCACCCTGGCCGAGGGCATCCCCGGCGCCGAGCTGGTCGTCCTCCCCGAGGTGGGCCACGTCTCCAACCTGGAGGGCCCCCACGAGTTCACCATGGCCCTCGACCGGTTCCTCGATCGAATTCCAACCGCGTAACTGTCGCCGCCGGCGGCCATGATGCGGCCATGACGTTTCCTGCCCCCGACGCCCTGGGGCGGGGCCTCGTGGTGCGCCCCGGCACGCCCGTCCCCCCGCCTTTCGCCGCCGCCACCAAGGTGGTGGTCGACGATGCCGTCCTGGCCGAACCGGCCGCCACCGCCGATGTGCTCCAGGAGGCGTGGACGCAGCGCCGCCGGGTGGTGGTCGAGCTGGCGGTCCCCGTCGAGGCGCTGCGAGAACCCGAGCGCTGCCTCGTCGCCCCCCATCTGCTGGACCCCGGCTTCACCTTCGAGCGGGAACGGCTCCAGTTCCTGGTCTGGGCCAACAACTACGACGCCTGCACCCGCGACGATCCTGTGTGGTGGCATGGCGTGCGGGCCGCCCGGATCGGCGCCGGGCTCAGCCCCGACGGCCCTGCCGATGTCGTGCTCCCCGACGGCCGGGCGGCTTTCTGCGACGGGGGGCCCCGCCGGCCCGTCCACCTCGACTCCGGCCTCGGCGGCCATGGCGTGGTGCACCGCGACTCGATCGACGCCGGCCTGCTCACGACTGCCCGCCACGTGCCCCCGTCAGCCGACCTCGCTCCCGACCAGCTGGCCGCCGTCGCCCACCCCGGCGGTCCGGCCCGGATCATCGCCCCGGCTGGTTCGGGCAAGACGCGGGTTCTCACCGAACGCATCCGCCACCTCCTCTCCGACCGGGGCTACGAGCCGGAGCTGGTCACCGCCGTGGCCTACAACGTGCTGGCCGCCGAGCAGCTGCGGGAGCGCACCGAGGGGTTCCGGCCCACCATCCGCACCCTCAACTCGCTCGGCCTCCACGTGTGCCAGCGCCAGCCCGACCGGCGCTTCCGGGTGGCCGAGGAGCGCGAGCAGCGGGAGATCCTGGCCGGCCTGGTGACCACCCGCCGCAAGGTCAACACGGACCCCCTGGCCCCCTACCTCGACGCCCTGGCCGCCGTGCGCCTCGGGTTGTGCACCCCGGAGCAGGCCGAGCGGCTCTACCCCGACGCCACCGGGCTCCCCGCCGTGTTCCCCGCTTACCGGGAGCGCCTCGACGCCCTCGATCTGCTTGACTTCGACGAGCAGATCTACCGGGCCATCATCCTGCTCCTCGCCGACCCGGAGCTCCGGGCCGGGGTCCGGGCCGGGGCCCGGACCCTGCTGGTCGACGAGTTCCAGGACCTCACCCCCGCCCACCTGCTCCTCGTGCGCCTGGTGGCCGGGCCGGCGGCCGATGTGTTCGGCGTGGGCGACGACGATCAGGTCATCTACGGCTATGCCGGGGCCGACCCCGGCTTCCTGATCGACTTCCCCCGCTACTTTCCCGGCGCGGCCGCCTACGACCTGGAGGTCAACTACCGCTGCCCCGAGGCGGTGGTCACCGCCGCCGGGCATCTTCTGTCCCACAACCGCCGGCGCATCGGAAAGACCATCCGGCCGGCGGCGGACGCCGCTCCCGACGCCGGCGCGCTCGAGGTCCGCCTCCTCCCCGACGTCGAGCTCGGGCCGGCCACCGTCGACGTGGTGAAGTGCTGGCGCAAGGACGGGACCGACCCCGCCGACATCGCCGTGCTGACCCGGGTGAACTCATCCTTGCTCGCCGCCCAGGTGCTCCTCACCGAGGCGGGCGTCCCGTGCCGGGGGGCGGTCAGCCCCTGGATCTTGGAGCGGGCCGGCACGGCGGCCGCCCTGGCCTACCTGCGCATGGCCACCAACCCAGGGGCCATCAGCCGGGCCGACGTGCGGGCCACCGTGCGCCGCCCGTCCCGGAAGATCCCACCCCGGGTGCTGGAGATGCTGACCCGTGACGCCACCACCTCGGTGCGCTCCATCCGGGGGCTGGCCTCGTGGTTGGAGGACAAGGACGCCTTCCCCCGTGCCGCCGACCGTGTACACCGCTACGCCGAGGACCTCGACGGATTGGCGGAGGCGGCCCGGGCCCCTGAGGCCACCACCGCCGGGCTGCTGCGCCAGGTGCGTGACGCGATCGGGCTGGGTGAGGCCATGGACACCCTGGACGCCTCCAAGGGCACGCTGGACCGCTCCGCCAACGGCGACGACCTCGCCGCCCTCCTCCAGGTGGCGGTGCTCCATCCCGACCCGGCCAGCTTCGAGACTTGGCTGCGGTCGGTGCTGCTCGCCGCCGTCGAGGCTGGCACCCCCGACGGGGTGCACCTGGCCACCGTGCACCGGGTCAAGGGCCGGGAGTGGCCCTGCGTGGCCGTCTTCGGCGCCGACGCCGGTCTCTTCCCCCACCGCTTGGCCGGCGACGAGGAGGAGGAACGGCGGATCTTCCACGTGGCCCTCACCCGGGGCCGCGAGCGGGTGGTGGTCCTGGGCGACGCCGCCGCGCCATCACCCTTCCTGCTCGAGCTGACTCGAAGCGCGCCCGAGCTCCCGGCCACGGTGGCGGCGCCACCAACTGCACCACTCCAGCGCGACCCGACCCCGGCCCACCGCTCCGAGCCGGCCCAGGAGGCGCGCCCGCTGAGCGCCAGAGGGGAGGCGGCCCGGGCCGCGCTGGTGGCCTGGCGGACGGCCATGGCCAAGGCGGAGGGCAAACCGGCCTACGTCTACCTGACCAACGCCTCCATCACCGACATCGCCGAACGGGACCCGGACACCCTCGCCGGCCTGGCCCGGTGCACCGGGATCGGCCCGGCGAAGCTGGAGGCCTACGGCGAGACCCTCCTCGGCCTCCTGGAGGAACTCGAGATCGAGAGGGACCCTTAGAGGTAGCCGGAGTGGCGGTAGATCCGACGGGCGTTGGCGGCGGCCGGGAGGGCCAGGACCTCGGGCTCGTCGGGGCGCGGTGCCGGCGCCGGCGAGGCGGCCTCCCGCTCCTCGACCGCGGGCGCGGGGAGGGCGAAGAGGGTGCGACCGCCGAACTGGGCGGCGAGCTCGGGGCCGAAGCGCTCGGCCGCCTCACCCACCGTGCCGCAGGCCAGATGGAGGTCCTGGGGGTGAAGCGTCTCGGCCACCATCTCGGTGGCCACCACCACCTGACCGTCGATCCAGAAGGCCCGGGCTCCCGTGGCGCTCACGTTGAGCTGGTTCAGGGTGTCGAGGAGCTTGGCCGACTTGCGCACGTCGAGGGCGACGGGGGTCCACACCCGCACCATGGGGGCGCCGGAGTCGTCGAGGGAGACGAAGTAGCCGCCGGTGCCGGTGCGGATGGGATAGGCGCCGGACTCGTCGGGGGACACGCCCTGGCCGAGCATCTCGCTCAGCAGCTTCTCCAGGTACGGCCGGATGACCTCGCTGCGCACCATTGGGCCCTTCCCCTCTCTTGCTCCTGCCGCCATATCGGACGAAAGCGCAGCCCGCTTGAGGGCGAACCGGCAGGGCCGGACAAATCGCGCCGGCAGGCCGTCACCTCCCGGCCGAACGGTGGTCGAATCGGGTGTCCGGAAGGAGTGCCATGCCCGTTCTCGCCCCCGAACGACCTGCCGCCGCGCCTCACGACGAGGGGCCCTCGGGACCCCGCCGCATCCCGGCGCGGCGGAGATGGCGGCGCCGGACCAAGCTGGCCGCCGTGCTCGTCGTGGTGGCGCTGGCCGGGCTCGGCCTCGACCGCCTGACCGGCCTGCTCCCCAGCCTGTCCAACCCCTTCCGCACCCACAGCGTGGACCGCACCGGGCCCGCCGTGCTCACCGCCCTGGCCGATCTCCACGAATACCGGGCTGCCACCGGCACCTTCCAGGTGTTCATCGACCTCGAACACGACACCCGTTTCGTGCCTGCCTTCCTCAAGGGTGACCGGACCCTGTTCCTGGCCACCGGCAGCGTGGATGCCGGCGTCGATTTCTCGGGCCTCGACCTCCCGGCCGTCACCGTCTCCCCCGACCGCCGCTCAGTCAGCCTCCACCTTCCCGCCGCCCGCCTCTCGGACCCCCGGGTCGATCCGGTCCAGAGCCGTGTGGTCGACCGGGACCGGGGGCTGCTCGACCGCCTCGGGTCCGTCTTCACCGACAGCCCCACCGGCGAGCGGGCCCTCTATCTGGCCGCTCAGCCGCGGCTGTCGGCGGCCGCCGCCGAGGCCGGGCTGGTGCAGCGGGCCGAGGAGAACACCGCCACCATGCTCCAGCGCCTGCTCGGTGCCCTCGGCTTCGAGGATGTCGACGTCGAGTTCGCCGAATCGCCGCTGTAGGCGTCGGGCCTGGCCCGGACGGGCCGGTCGTGGTGCACTGGTAGCTGTGCGACGGACCTGGCTGGGTGGGTTGGTGGCGCTGCTGGCGCTCGCGCCCGTGCCTGTCGCCGCCGCGCCGGACAGGGTCCACTGCAGCTTCGAGGCCCGCTTCCGCCTGACGCCCGGGTTGTCCGTGATCCCCGGCGGGGGGGAATTCACTTCTGGTGGGCAGACGGGCGCCATCAGCTGTCAGGGGACGTTGAGCATGGGCCCCGCGACCGGGCCCGGCCCCTTCGGTGCCCAGGGCCGGTACGGGACGGGCACAATCGGCGACACGTGCCAGACCGGCGGCGAGGGCGTCGCCGTGCAGTCCTTCACCGTCCCCACCGCCGGCGGACCCGTGCCGGTGACCAACCCCATCACCTTTCGCTACGGGATCGCCACCGGCCAGGTCATGGGCGGCACCTTCCACGGCGACTCCTACTCGGGCACGTTCGAGATCGCATCCTTCGAGGGGGACTGCGTCGTCAACCCCATGACCGTCGTCGTCCTGCGGGGCGAAGGCCTCCTCTCCGCCTGACGGCGCCGCCGCTACGGTTCGTGTCGTGAGTGGACAGCGGACGCTCCTCGTGTGCGTCAACGTGGACTGCGAGGAACGGGGTTCACCCGATGTGCTGGCCGCGTTCCTCGAGCGCCGGGAGGCCGGCGCGCTCCCGGACGTGGATGTCCGGGACTACATCTGCTTCTCCGCCTGCGAGAAGGGTCCGAACGTCGTCTGCGTCGAGGACCAGGTCTGGTACTGCGATGTGCAGGTCGACGACGTCGACGAGATTGTCGAGGCCCTCCGGTCGGGCACGACCGTGGAACGCCTCACCCAGGGGACGGACAAGATCACCCGCAACCTCATCTTCTCCGTCCTCGAAGCCGGTCTGCTGCCCGGGGACGTGTAGCGAGCCGTGCGGGTCCTGGCCACCGGGGGGCCGAGCCTGACCGCCTACCGCCAGAGCGGGGGTTACCGGGGCCTCGAGCAGGTGCGGGGCAGGGGTGCCGGCTGGTTGCGGGAGGCGGTGGCGGCGTCCGGCCTGCGGGGCCGGGGCGGAGCCGCCTTTCCGCTGGCCACCAAGTGGGAGGCGGCTCTGTCGCGGCCCGCCCCCCGTTACGTGGTGGTCAACGGCGCCGAGGACGAACCCGGAAGCCTGAAGGACCGCTACCTGCTCGCCACCCGGCCCCACCTCGTGCTGGACGGGGCTCTGTGCTCGGCGGTGGCCCTGGAGGCCGAGCGCGTCGTCTGCTACGTCAACGAGGAGGCGGCCCAGCCGCTGGAGCGCACGGCCGACGCCATCGCCGAGGTGCAGGCGGCGGGCCTGGCCGGCGCGGTCCAGCTGACCCTGGTGCCCGCCCCCGTCGCCTACGTCGCCGGCGAGGACAGCTGCGCCCTGGAGTTCATCGAGAAGGGCCAGGAGAAACCCCAGCCCCGGGCCAAGCCGCCCTACCCGGCGGAGCACGGCATCGACGGCCGTCCCACCGTCGTCAGCAACGTGGAGACACTGGCCCACGTTGCCCTGGTGGCCCGTCACGGCCCCGAATGGTTCCGGGAGCTCGGAACCCAGGGATGTCCCGGCACGCTGCTGGTGACCCTGCCATCGGACTGCGCCCGGCCCGGGGTCTACGAGGTGGCGGGCGGCACGCCCTTCACCGAGGTCCTGGAGGTGTGCGGTGGCGGCCCCGCCGGCGTGCCCTTCCGCGGCGCCCAGGTCGGAGGCCCGGCCGCCGGCTGGTTGACCACCGCCGACTTCGACGTGCCCCTCGATCCCGAGGCCATGGCGGTCCGGGGCAGCATGCTGGGCTGCGCCGCCGTGCGCCTCCTCCCCGAGGACCGCTGCGCGGTGGACGCGGTGGCCGAGGTGGAACGGTTCTTCGCCGCCGAGTCGTGCGGGAAGTGCCCGCTGTGCCGGGGTGAGACCCAGTTCTTCGACCGGGTCCTGGCCGGCCTGCGGGCCAACAAGGGGATCAAGGAAGCCCATCTGGACAAGGCCATGGAGCTGGCCAGCGCGGCCGCCACCGCCACCGACTGCGCCCTGGCTCGCTTCCCCGCCGCCCCGTTGCGCACCGCCCGGGAGCTCTTCCCCGAGGACTTCGCCGCTCACCTCGAAGGCGGCGACTGTGGCCGGACCCACCACGGGCCGGCCATGTCCATCAGCGGTTGGCCCCCACCCTGGTTCGGCCGACCCGGATGACCCCCGTATCAGGCCGGGTCGTGGACGTAGCGGCCGGGGGCGGGGTCGAGCACCTTGTGGCGCCGGCTGCCGAGCTGGGCCGGCGCCGGGACCGAACCGCCGCCCCGGGCCTGGATCCAGTCGGCCCAGTGGTCCCACCACGTGCCCTCCCGGCGCTGGGCCTGGGCCCGCCAGGCGTGGGGGTCGGGGCCGGGCTCGGGGCCGGTGAAGTAGTGGGCCTTGGGATTGCCCGGCGGGGAGACCTGGGTCTGGATGTGACCGGTGGGGGAGAGCACGAAGGTGGACGGCCCCGACAGCAGCTGGGTGGCCCGGTAGCAACCCTCCCACGGGGTGAGGTGGTCGGTGAGGCCCCCGGTGACGTAGGTGTCGATCTTGACCCCGGCCAGGTCCACCGGCGTCCCCAGCACGGTGAGGGCTCCGGGCCTGACGAGCGAGTTGTGCTCGAAGATCTCGAGGAACTGGGCGTGGAGGGCGCCGGGCAGGTTCGTCTTGTCGTCGTTCCAGGCCAGGATGTCGAAGGCCGGCGGCTTCTTGCCCATCAGGTAGTTGTTGACCCAGTAGTTCCACACCAGGTCGTTGGGCCGCATCCAGGTGAAGACCGAGGCCAGCGACCGCCCGTCGAGCACCCCGGCTCGGGCCGAGCGGCGCCGGGCCACGGCCAGGAGCCGGGCCGAGCGGAACAGGCCCACCATGGCCGGCGTGTCGTGGTCGAGGAGAGTGACGCCGAAGCCGGCGCTGTGCACCCGCTCGTCGTTCGTGGCGGCCAGGTGGGAGAGCACGGCGCTCATGGTGATGCCGCCGGCGCACATCCCCAGCGTGTTGACGTCGTCGCTGCCGCTGATCTCCCGGGCCACGTCGATCGCTTCCAGCACCGCCTCGGCGTAGGTGTCGAGGTTCCAGGCCCCGTGCTCGGGGCGGGGGTTGCGCCAGGAGATGGCGAAGAACGGGATCCCCCGGGACACGGCGTGGGCGATGAAGCTGCGGCCCGGCGCCAGGTCGAGGAAGTAGTACTTGTTGATCTGGGGCGGGATCATCACCACCGGCCGGCGGCACACCTCGGGCGTGGCCGGCCTGTACTGGATGAGCTCGAAGACCTCGTCCCGGTACACCACGCCGCCGGGGGTGGTGGCCAGGTTCTCGCCCACCGTGAACGCCGAGCGGTCGACCTGGGTGGGCATGCCACCGTTGTGGACGACGTCCGACGCCCACTGCCGGACACCGGTGACGACACTGCCGCCGCCCGTCTCCAGCAGGCGCTTGAGCGCCGCCGGGTTGCCGGGGAGCGTGTTGGTGGGGGCCGCCGCCGACGTCAGGATGCCCGCCGCGAAGCGGGCCCGTTCCTTGTTCCGCCAGTCGAGATCCGCCTCCTCCACCACCCGGTTGAGGGCCCCGCACCAGGCCAGGTAGCCCTGCTTCAGGCGCCGGTAGGCGGGGTTCTCGTCCCAGGTGGGGTCGGCGAAGCGCCAGTCGCCCTTGGCCGCGCTCACTTCCGAGCGCCCGGCGAGGATGCGGGCCGCTTCGGCCGACAGGCCGATCGTGGCCCGGGCCAGGTTGCCGCCCTGGGTGAGCGTCCGCAGGCCGGCGGCCACCAGCTCGGGCACGTTGAGGGAGCCGGCATCCTCGGCGCCGGCCACCGCCTCGGTGGCGGCCGCCAGGGTGGGGTCTTCGGTCTTGGTCATGACGGTCAGGCTACGTTGGCTTCGGGGTGGAGAGCACCTTGATCAACCACGGTGGGGCCCTGCCGGAGAACTACATCTGCCGCCCCTACCGGGGCGTGAGCGTCCAGTCCTGGCCCACGCCCCTCGAACCCGAAGCCGTCGGGGCCGTCCTGGTCGGGCGGGAGACATACCGCCGGACCGAGTTCCTGGTCTTGCGCCACCCCGGGGGGTCGGGGGTGTCCCCCGGAGATGATGCGGACACCGCTCTGGTCCGGGTGCACTGCGCCGCCCGGGAGGAGCTGTTCAACCCCATCACCGGGATCGACTGGATCGCCGGCCCCGACGACTGCGTCTACGTCGTCGACCCCGCCACCGACACGGCCAACGCCACCGCCCTGGCCCGGGCGGCGGCCCGGGCCGGCGGTGACCGGGCGGTGTATGTGGTCGAGGGCCGCTACCAGCACGTGAACTTCATCCACCGGCCCCGGCCGGTCACCGTGCGCGTCGTCGAGGTCGTGCCCCCGGAGCCGCCCAAGCTCTTCGACATGGCGCAGCGGGTGGTCGACTACGACGAGTTGCTCCCCCCGGTCAACCTGGAGCTCGAGACCATCGACCTCCACGCCCTGGCGGCCACGGCGCCGGCCGAGCACTACCTCCTGCCCTGCCGCAGCGGCGGGGTCGAGCTGGCCGGCGAGGTGTCGTTCCTCGACGAACGTCCCGCGCCGGCCGCCTGGACCCTCATCGGTTGCGACCGCTCCCGCCAGCTGCACCGCTGGTTCTACGGCACCGAACCGGCCGGCCACGTCGAGCTGTGCCCCGCCCGGCGGGCCGGGGCGGGACCCGAGCCCACGCTCCTCAAGTGCTGCCTGCTGGAGGACGGCATGCGCGCCGAGCCGGGCCGGGTGGTCGTCCCGTGGGGCGCCGAGCTGGAGACGGTGCGCGCCGCGCTCCGGACCCTGCTCCTGCCCGAGGGCCCCGCTGGCTAACGTCTGCGGCCATGCACAGGGCGGCGGTGGCGGTGGTGGTGCTCCTGGCCTTCGGGTCCTGCCGCGGCAGCGAGGAGAAGGAAGCAACCCCACCGGCGGACCGGCCGTCCTCGACCAGCACGACCGGGGCTGCGCCGTCCACGACGGTCACCGGCCCGCCGGAGGGGGACCCGGGCGCGGCGCCGATCGCACTCCGGCCCGACGGCATCGGCGCTTTCGCCTTCGGAGTCCCCGACGCGCCGGTGCGGGCCGCCCTGACGCAGGCCTTCGGCGCCCCCGAGTCCGATGATGCCCTCCCCGCGGGGTCGTGTTCGGGCGGCGCCACCCGCAGTGTGTCCTGGGGTGACCTCCACGTGCTCTTCGGCCCGGACGAAGGGGGGAAGCCGACGCTCTACGGCTGGACCTACGGCACCGACGATCCTCCCGCCACGCCGGCTGTCGCCACGGGCGAGGGGATCACCGTCGGTTCGACGCGGGACGAGCTCCAGGCGGCGTACGGGGCCAAGGTCAACGTCACCGAAGACGAGACGGTAGGGGCCGTCCGTTTCACCGTGGAGGGCAGCCGCTACCAGCTGGCCCTGTCCGGGCTCCTCACCGGCCCGGCCGGCACCGACAAGGTCCGGGCCCTCTTCGCCGGCTCCTACTGCGGGGAGTAGGGCCGACCCGTTCGGGCCGCGGTCAGCCGCCGGCGCCCTGGATGGCCCGCCAGACCCGCTCGGGGGTGAGGGGGATGTCGAGGTGGCGGACCCCGAACTCGGAGAGGGCGTCGACCACGGCGTTCAGCACCGCGGGCGTGGCACCGATGGTCCCTGACTCGCCGACCCCCTTGACGCCCAACGGGTTGCGGTCGGTCGGGGTCTGCTGGAAGGTGCTCTCGAAGCTGGGCAGCTCGGCGGCCGAGGGCATCAGGTAGTCGGCCAGGGTGGAGTTGAGCGGGTTCCCGTCGTCGTCGTAGCGCAGCTCCTCGAAGAGGGCCTGGGCGATGCCCTGGGCGGCGCCGCCGTGGACCTGGCCCATGGCGATCACCGGGTTGAGGATGCGCCCGGCGTCGTCGCAGGTGACCAGGCGCTCGAGGCTCACCCCGCCGGTTTCGACGTCGACCCTGACCACGGCCAGGTAGGCGCCCGAGGAGATGGACGGCAGGATCCCCTCGGAGATGATCTCGGCGCAGAGCGCCTCGCCCGACTCCGTCGCCGCCCGGGCCAGGTCCGGCCACGAGACCGAGACGGCGGGGGTCCCGGCGACGTGGAACCGGCCCGTGGTGGCGTCGAGGACGACGTCGTCCTCGGCCGCTTCGAGCAGGGCGGCGGCCAGGGGCACGGCCCGCTCGTAGAGGGCGGTGGCGGCCCGGTCCATGGCCGTCCCCGCGCTCTGGGCCGACTTGGAGCCGAACGTGCCGAAGCCCACGGGCACGAGATCGGTGTCGCCGGTGATGAGCTCCATCCGGTCCAGCTCGAGGCCCAGCCGCTGGGCCACGATCTGCCCCCAGACGGTGGCGTGGCCCTGGCCGCTGGGAGCGGAGCTGGAGCGGAGGACGACCCGGCCCTCGGCCGTCACCTCCACGGCGCCGAAGTCGGGCGGGCAATGGCGCCCGGTGATGTCGACGAACACCGACAGGCCGATGCCCAGGCGCTGGCGGCCGCCGGCGTCCCGCAGCCGCTGCTGCTCCTTGCGCAGGTCGTCGTAGCCGGCGGCGGCCAGGACCTGGTCAATGGCGCCGGGCAGGTTTCCCGAGTCGTGCACCGTCCCGGTGGCGGTGGTGTAGGGGTAGGCGTCGGGGGGGATCACGTTGCGCCGGCGGATCTCGGCCGGGTCGAGGCCCAGCTCACCGGCCAGGCGGTCCAGCATGCGGTCGAGGACCAGCGCCGGCTCGGGGCGGCCGGCGCCCCGGTAGGCACCGCTCGGGGTGGTGTTGGTGAGGACCGAGCGGCTCCGGAAGCGCAGGCGGGGGATGGCGTAGGGCCCCGTGGCCACCAGCCGGCCGATGTTGGGCATGAACGGACCCAGCGCCGGGTAGGCGCCGCAGTCCTGCAGGATGTCGAGCTCGACGGCCTGCACCCGACCGCTGCGGTCGGCCCCCACCGTGACGGTGGTCGTCTGGCCCCGTCCGGCGTGCAGCATCTGCATGTTCTCGGGCCGGGTCTCCACCCACCGCAGCGGCCGGCCCAGGAGGCGGCTCAGGTGGGGCACGAGCAGCTCGTCGGTCACGGGGGCACCCTTGGCCCCGAAGGCACCGCCCACCGCCGCCGGGCGGATGTGGACCTGTTGCTCGGTGAGCCCGAGGAAGGCGGCGAAGCCCGCCCGGGCCATGTGGGGGGCCTGGGTGGACAGCCAGATCTCGACGCCGCCGTCCTCCCGCCACTGGACCACACACCCTCGCCCCTCCATGGGGGCGGCCACCACCCGGTGGTTCACGATCCGTTCGGTGACGACGACCTCGCAACCCTCGAAGCCCTCCCACTCGTCGCCCCCGAAGTCGGCCGAGGCGACGATGTTGGTGCCGGCGTGGGGAAAGAGCAGCACCTCGTCCCGGGCGGCGACCTCGGGATCGACCACGGCCGGGAGCGGCTCGTACTCGACGGTGACCAGCTCGAGGGCGTCGAAGCCGGCGGTGGCGTTCTCCACCACCAGGGCGGCCAGGGGCTCGCCCACGAAGCGCACCCGGTCCCGGGCCAGCACCGGGCGGCTGAGACCCTCCACGGCGAAGGCGTGACCGGGCAGCGGCATGGCCGGCCGGTCGGGGAGGGCGAGATCCTCGGCGGCGTAGGCGGCGATGACCCCGGGCGCCTTGCGGGCGGCGCTGACGTCGACGCCGATGATGGCATGGGCCGTCGACGCCCGGGCGAAGATCACCTCGGCGCAGCCCAGCCCGAGGTCGGTGGCGTAGAGCGCTTCCCCCGTCAGCAGCTGGCGGTCTTCGATCCGATGTTCAGCCCGGCCGACCGTGGTCATCGTGGCACCGCCTCTCTTCCCAAGCCCAGGATGATGCCCCACCCCGGGGCCGTGCTGCACGTCCTCGAGTGGCGAACCAGTCAATCCCAGCCCGGGGAGGGGTCCCGCGGGCGCCTACTCCGCCAGGCCCAGCTCCGCCCCCCGCTGGATGAGGTCCAGCTTGGAGTCGACGCCGAGCTTGGCGTAGATGCGGCCCAGGTGGCTCTCGACGGTCCGCTCCCCGATGAACAGCTCGCGGGCGATGGCGGGGGCGGTCCGGCCCCGGACGGCCAGCCGGGCCACCTCCCGTTCCCGGGCGGTGAGCGCGCCGAGCCCCAGGCCCGTCCCCGCGCTGCCCTTGCTCGGCGCCGGGACTTCGGCCTCCTTCAACCCCCTCACGCGATGGACGGCCACCGGTCGCTGGAAGCCCCGGAGGGCGACGTCGCCGACCGGCTCGGTGAGGGCGACTTGTTCCACTGCCAGCCGGACCCGGCCGCTGACGAGGATCTCACCCGGGGCGGCCTCGTCGCAGAGCCGGGCGGCGAGGTTGGCCACGTTGCCCACGACGGTGTAGTCGTAACGGCCGTCGAAGCCGACTTCCCCGAGGGTGGCAAAGCCGAAGGCGACGCCCACGCCGAAGCCGAGTCCGTGGCCGAGGAGACTCCAGCCCCGGACCAGCTCGGCCGTCGCCTCCCGCATGGCCACCGCCAGCCGCACGGCCGCCTCCGACGGGTTCGGACAGGGCAGCGGGTCGTTGAAGAAGACCATCAGCCCGTCACCGGCGAAGAACCCCACGGTGGCCCCGAAGCGGTTGATGACCGGCCCGACCGCCTCGTGGAACTCGGCCAGGACGGCCATCACCTCTTCGGGCTCGGCTCGCTCCGAGAAGGCGGTGAACCCCCGCAGGTCGCAGAAGAGCACGGCCACCTCCCGGCGGTGGCTCCGGGTCACGGTGTCGTCGGCCGAGGACACCAGCAGCTCGGCCACCTGGGGGGACAGGTAGCGCCGGAGCCGGCCGAGGCGCTCGAGCTCTCCCACCTGGTCCGCCACCCGGGCGGTCAGCGTCCGGTTCCAATCGGCCAGCTCGGCGGCCTGGGTCTCGATGACGTCGTGGTACTCCTTCACCCGCAGCAGGGAGCGGACCCGGGCCAGGAGCTCGGCCTGGTCGAAGGGCTTGGTGACGAAGTCGTCGGCCCCCGACTCGAGGGCCTGGAGCTTCTCCCCGCTCCCGCTGGCCGTGACCATGACGACCGGCAGGGCGGCGGTGGCCGGGTCACCCCGCAGCCGCCGGCTCACCTCGTTGCCGTTCATGCCCGGCATGAGGAGGTCGAGGAGCACGAGGTCGGGGCGCTCCTTGGCCACGATGTCGAGCGCCTCCTCGCCCGAGCCGGCGGAGAGAACCTCGTAGCCCCGGGGCAGGAGCACGGCCTCGAGCAGCTTGACGTTGGCCGGGGTGTCGTCCACCACCAGGATCCGGGCCGGCTGGTTCACGATCGCTCGCAGTACCGGCGCACCTGGTCGGAGAAGTGGTGGATGTCGATGGGTTTCGACAGGTAGCCGTCGAAGCCGGCGGCCAGCAACCGTTCCTGGTCGGCGGCCATGGCGAAGGCGGTGAGGGCCACCACCGGGATCTCGGCCGTGGCCGGCGACCCCCGGAGCTTCCCGAGGGCGGTGATCCCGTCCATGTCGGGCAGCTGAATGTCCATGAGCACGAGCGCTGGCGCGTGCTGCTCGGCCAGGGCGATCCCCGCGGTGGCGTTGTTGGCCTCCAGCGTGCGGAAGCCTTTGTATTGGAGGAGGTCCCGAGCCAGCTTCAGGTTCTTCTCGTTGTCCTCCACGATCAGGATCAAGTCTCCGGTCATGGCCACCTCACGCCAACTCGCGGTCGCAGAAGCGCCGCACCAGCTGCACGAACTCGGCCCGGGAGAACGACGCCTTGGCTGCCAGGTGGGCCACGTGGGCGGCGAGGCGCTCCCGGTCCGACGGCTCGATCGTCTTGGAGGTCAGGATCACAACCGGGATGTCGGCCGTGGCCGGGTCGGCTCGCAGCCGGTCCACCACCTCGAACCCGTCGACGCCGGGCATGAGCAGGTCGAGGATGATGAGGCCGGGTCGCTGCGCCTTGGCCGCGGCCACACCGTCTTCGCCACCCAGGACGCCGACCACGGTGAAGCCCTCGGCTCGAAGTACCGTCTCGATCAGTTCGACGGCCAGGGGGTCGTCGTCGATGGCCAGCACCGTGCACGACCCGTTCCCCTGGACGGCGGCGGTCAGCCGGCGGAGCGTGGCCAGCAGGTCGTCCCGGCTCACCGGCTTGACCAGGTAGTCCGCCGCGCCCAGTGCGAAGCCCTTGCCCCGCTCGTCGAGCATGGAGACGATGACCACCGGGATGTGGGCGGTGGCCTCGTCGCCCTTGGCCAGGGCCAGGAAGTCCCAGCCGTCGAGGCGGGGCAGCATGATGTCGAGGACGATGGCGGCCGGGCGCAGCTGGCGGGCGGTTTCCAACCCCACCTCCCCGTCCCCGCACGTGATGACCTCGAAGCCCGCCCCCTCGAGGTAGAGGGTGAGGAGCTCGACCGACCGGCGGTCGTCCTCGATGAGGAGCACGGTCGGCCCGCCGGTCGGGTGCGGAGTCCGGGACTCCGGCACCGGTGCCGTCTGGCGGACGGGCAGGGTGAAGGTGAAGGTGCTGCCCGCTCCCCGCTCGCTCTCCACCCACAGGGCTCCGCCGTGCAGCGCCACGAAGCTGCGGGCCAAGGGCAGGCCGAGGCCGGACCCTTCCCGTTGGCCCGCCTGCTGGAACTCCTCGAAGATCCGGCGCTGGTCGGCGGCGTCGATGCCGATGCCCGTGTCGGTCACCCCCACCTGCACCGAGTCGCCCACCAGCCGGGCGCTCAGGTCGACCCGTCCGCCGTCGGGGGTGAACTTCACCGCGTTGGAGAGCAGGTTGAACACCACCTGCTTCACCTTGCGCTCGTCGGCCTCGATCTCCCCCACCTCGGGAGCGACGTCGAGCTCGAGGGCGACGCCGTGGCGGGTGGCCCGCTCCCGCACCATGGTGACGCCGCTCGAAAGCACCGCCGGGAGCGAGAAGGTGGTGAGGTCGAGCTCCATCTTGCCCGCCTCGATCTTCGACAGGTCGAGGATGTCGTTGATGAGCAGGAGCAGGTGGCGCCCGGAGGAGAGGATGTCGGAGAGGTAGTCGGCCTGGCGCTCGTTGAGGGGCCCGAACATCTGCTCCAGCAGCACCTCGGAGAATCCGATGATGGCGTTGAGCGGAGTCCGCAGCTCGTGGCTCATATTGGCCAGGAACTCTGACTTGTGGCGGCTGGCCGCCTCCAGGTCGGCGTAGAGCCGGCCCAGCTCGTCGTTCATGCGGTTGAGGTTGGCGGCCAGCGTGCCCAGCTCGTCCCGGTTGGCCACCTCGACCCGCCCCGAGAAGTCCCCCCCGGCCAGCTCGCTCAGGCGGCGGTCCATCTCCGTGACGGGCCCGATGATCGACCAGGAGATGGCGAAGCCGAGGAGGAGGGCGAGGCCGACGCCGCCGAGGGCGACGGCGATGAAAGCCCGCCGGGAGTCTCGGTAGGCCCGCTCGTTCTCATCGACGAGGTTGGCGATGTCCGCCTCCGCCTTGTTCACCAGCTGGTTGGTGAGACGCTCGAGCTCGTCGGCCAGGGGCTCGGCCCGGACGCGCTGCACCTCCAGACCCTCGGCCACCTTCCCCTGGCGCTCGAGCTCGAGGCCTTCCGTCATCACGCCCACGAACTCGTCGTAGCGGGCCTGGATGCTCCCCAACAGCTCACCTTCGTCCCGGCCCACGAACTCCGCCCGGCCGAAGTCGTAGGACTGGTTGAGCTGGCGAAGAGCGGCTTCGAGGGCGGCGGGGTCGGGGTCGGAGAAGGCGGCCGCCCCGGCGTAGAGCTTGAAGCTGGTGTCGCTCTGGAGCTGACGGTAGACGGACACCTTGCGTTGGAGGTTTGCCAGACTCTCGGTGCGGGCGTTGGCCTGGCCAAGGGCGTTCACGCCGATGGCTCCGATGGTGACGAGCAGCGCCACCACCGCCCCGAAGGCCACCACCAGCTTGCGATGGATGGGAACAGGGGCCCGGGCGACGAGGCGCACCAGGGCGCTTCGCCTTGCGCGTTCGGAACCCGTCCTGACGCCGATGGCTACGCCTCCTTCAGTTCGATCTTCAGCTCGGCCAGGTACCGGAAGTCGGTCCCCTGTCTGATGATCTGCTCGGGGGTGCTCTTGATGAACCCGGCCTCCTTCAGGCGCAGGGCGTAGAAGCGGATGGTGTCAGCCGGGTCGTACTCCCGCCAGACGTCGTAGGGGATCTCCTTGAGGTTCTGGACGGCGTACTCGTAGTTGTCGGTGAAGCCGCCGTCGACCATGACCCGGGCCGCCCGCTCCGGGTCCTTGGCGGCCACGTCGGCCCCCCGGTACAGCGCCCGCAGCGCCCGCTTGGTGGCCACCGGGTGCTGCTCCATCCAGTTCCGGTTGACGTTGGCCGTGCAGCAGAAGTAGTCGGACCAGGGCCGGTCGCTCATGGAGTCGACGATGACACGGCCGACCCCCTTGGCCCGCAGGTCCTGGGAGCCGGGCGGGAAGGCGACCAACCCGTCGACCTGGCCGGAAGAGAGAAGCTGGACGCCTTCGGCCGGCGGGTGGTTCACCAGCTTGACGTCTTTGCGCAGGTCGACGCCGACGTTGGCCAGGGTCACGGCCATGAACAGGCCGTCGGGACCGGTAGGCCCGGTGACGGAGATGGTCTTGTCCTTGAAGTCGCTGATCGACTTGATGTCGCCCGTCCCGAACACCTGCCAGCAGCCCACATGGACGCCGCCCAACATGACGATGGGCTGACCGGCGTCGATCGGCACCATCATCAGGGCGCCGAAGCCCATGGCGAAGTCGAGGTTTCCCGATCCCAGGCTGGAGGCGACGGCGGTGGCCGGCACCTTGAGGTACTGGATGTCGGTGAAGCCCTCCTCCCGCAGGAAGGGCTCGGCCACGGCCTGGGCGGCGATGCAGGAGACGGGAAAGAGGTTGGACAGGCGGATGGTGGTCGTCTCCGGCGGAGGGTCCTCCCCCGGCTTCGTCCCCTCCGCCCGGCGCTCCCCCTCGTCCCCCGCGGAGCAGGCCGGCAGCAGGGTGCCGGTGGCGGCGGCAAGGCCCAGCCCGGCCGCTCCCCGCAGCAGGGCGCGGCGGCTGAGGTGGTGAGCGTCGAGGTCCTCGAGTCGCGGCTCTCTCATCACGCCTCCTTCAGTTCTCTTTTCAGTTCCTCCAGGTAGCGGAAGTCGGTGCCGTTCTTGAGGATCTGATCTGGTGTGCTCTTGATCAGCCCGGCTTCCTTCATGCGCAGGGCGTAGAAGCGGATGCTGTCCACCGGGTCGAACTCCCGCCAGATGTCATAAGGGATCTCCCTGAGGTTCTGGACGGCGAGGTCATAGTCGGGCGTGAAGCCCAGGTCGACCAAGGCCCGGGCCGCCCGCTCCGGCTCCTTGGCGGTGATGTCGGCCCCCTTCAGCAGGGCCCGCAGCGCCCGCTTGGTGGCCACCGGGTGCTTGTCCATCCAGTAGCGGTTCACGTTGGCCGTACAGCAGAAGTAGTCCGACCAGGGCCGGTCGGTCATGGAGTCGAGAATGACCTGGCCGATGCCCTTGGCCCGGAGATCCTGGGAGATGGGCGGGAAGGCCACCAGCCCGTCGACCTCGCCTGAGGAGAGGACCTTCGCGCCCTCGGCCGGGGCGTGGTTCACCAGCTGGACGTCCTTGCGGATGTCGATGCCCACGTTGGCCAGCGTGGTGGCCATGAACACGCCGTCGGGGCCGGTCGGCCCGCTGATAGCGATGGTCTTGCCCTTGAAGTCGCGGATCGACTTGATCCCGCCCGTCCCGAAGACCTGCCAGCAGCCCACGTGGACGCCGCTCAACATGACGAGGGGCTCGCCGGCGTCGATGCTCAGCATGATCGCGGCGGCGTAGCCCATGGTGAAGTCGGTCTCTCCGGCCGAGAGGGGGCCGGCGAGGTTGGTGGGGAGCAGCTTGAGATACTGGACGTCGGTGAACCCCTCCTCTCGCAGGAAGGGCTCGGCCATCGCCTGGGCTGCGATGCAGGAGACGGGCGGGGCCATGTGCAGCCGAATCGTGGTCGTCTCCGGCGGCGGCTCGGATTTTGCCTTGCTGACGGCGGCGCCCCCGGTATCGCCGTTGCCCCCCGAGGAGCAGGCGGGCAGCAGCGTGCCGGTGGCCGCGGCCAGGCCGAGCCCGGCCGCTCCCCGCAGCAGTGCCCGCCGGCTGAGATGGTGAGCGTCGAGGTCCTCGAGTCGCGGCTCTCTCATCACGCCTCCTTGAGTTCCTTCTTCAGCTCCTCCAGGTAGTGGAAGTCGGTGCCGTTTTTGATGAGCTGGTCGGGGGTGCCCTTGATGAGGCCGGCTTCCTTCAGGCGCAGGGCGTCAGCAGGGTGCGGCGGCTGAGATGGTGGTCGGGACTCCGCTGTTGCGTCACCACGCCTCCTTGGAGTCCGCCGAGCCTGCGCCCAATGGCAGCGTAGACCTCAGTTGACAGATGGTCTCCGAGACGCTGGTCTGCATGGCACCATCCGGTAGGCCGCGATCAGTGGCGAGGGCGGAAGTGGCCGGCCAGGACGTTCTGGGCGATCGGGCGGCCGAGGGCGGCGCCCTCGTGCATCGAGTTCCGGTAGTGCAGGCCCGCCCAGACGCGGGCGTTGTCGACGTCGTCCAACAGCGCGTTGAGGCTCTTGTAGGTCCGCTGGGTCTGGACGAGTTGGGGGACGGCCTCCTTGCTGGTCGCGATCGTCCACTCCACGTCGTGGGTTCCGAAGAACGCCGCCACCGCGTCCGTCAGCGCGGTCGAGAAGAAGGCGTGTCCCGATGGGTACTCGGGGTGGTTGACGGTGAGCAGAGGGGTCCAGGTGGCATCCGGGACGGTCTTGGGGTTGCCGTCTTCCGCGGCGCGCGGGATGGCGGTGCGGGGACGCCAGGTCCGGTAGGAGTACTTGGCTTCCAGGCCGGCGATGGCGGCGTCGGCGGCGGCGGTGTGCACCATGGCGAAGAGCCGGGCGGTCTCCGGGACGTCCAGGTGCCGGGCGACGGCCAGGCCGATGAGGTTGCGGTTCCAGTGGGCGTAGGCGTGCTCCGACCAGAAGTAGGCGAGGTCGGTCTGCTCTGCGGTGCGGACCGAGCTGTCCGCCCGCCCGTAGGCCTTCACCTCGTCGAAGTCCGCGACCCAACGGTCCGAGGTGAACGGGTCGGGGCCGTCGGGCCGGAACCGGGCCGGGTCGCGGAAGGTGAACGGCTTCACCTGGGCGATCTTGGCGTCCACCGGTTCGGTGCCGCAGCCGCCGTTCGGCTCGAACTCGCCGGCCGGGGCCGGATTGGCGCTGCACCGGTAGGCCACCGCGTTGCTGAAGCCGTCGTCGGCACGCCGGGCGAGGATTCCCGCCGCGGCGGCTTCACCGACCCCGACGCCGTCAGTCTTGGCCGGGCCGTCGGGAATCTTGGCCATGTAGGCGCCGTACTCCCCGTCGAGATAGGCGAACTGCGATGCGGCCACCCGGCCGCGGGCGGCGCGGTAGGCGGCGGTCGCCACCGCCGCCTGCACGTTTGCGCCCTCCGGGGCGTCGATGGCCGTGGTGTACGGCTCGTAGCTGCCCTCGATCGCCACCACCGCGTCGTACACGGCCAGGTGGACGATCGTGTGCAGCACCTCCGAGCTCGCCGGGGGTCGCGGCTCGCTGGCGTTGTGAATGGCGGGCTGGACGATCGCCGCCCAGTCCGTCACCGCGTTCTGGTCCGTCATCGCCGTCGGAGTCGCCACCGAGAGTGAGCTGTCGCAGGCGGACAACCCGGCCATCGAAGCGGCCAGCAAGAGCACTGACACATGTCGTTTCATGGCTCTGAACGTAAGCAGTGAGCCGGTTCCTGTCTGCCGTACAAGTACGGAATTCAGGTACGCAATGGTCGGCTAGTCCGCGGGGGTGTTCCCGTGCCGGCCCAGCTCCTGGCGGGCGACGGTGCGGCGGTGCACCTCGTCGGGGCCGTCGGCCAGGCGCAGGGTGCGGATGTGGGCGTACATCTCGGCCAGGGGGAAGTCCTGGCTGACCCCGGCGCCGCCGTGGGCCTGGATGGCGCGGTCGATCACCCGCAACGCCATGTTGGGCACCGCCACCTTGATGCCGGCCACCTCGGTGCGGGCCGCCCTGTTGCCCTTGGCGTCCATCAGCCAGGCGGTGTAGAGCGTGTAGAGGCGGGCCTGGTCGATGTCGATGCGGGAGTCGGCGATCCACTCCTGGATGACACCCTGTTCGGCCAGCGGCTTGCCGAAGGCCACCCGGTGCTTCACCCGGTCCACCATCAGCTCCAGGGCCCGTTCGGCCACGCCGATGGTGCGCATGCAGTGGTGGATGCGGCCCGGCCCCAGTCGGGCCTGGGCGATGGCGAACCCGCCACCCTCCTCGCCCAGCAGGTTGGAGACGGGCACCCGCACGTCGGTGAAGGTGACCTCGGCGTGACCCTCCCGGTCGGTGAAGCCGAACACCTCCAGGTTGCGGTGCACGGTGATCCCCGGCGTGTCCTTGGCGACCAGCACCATCGACTGCTGGCGGTGGGCCGGGGCGGAGGGGTCGGTCTTGCCCATGACGATGAAGATCCGGCACCGCGGGTGGAGGGTGTTGGACGTCCACCACTTGTGGCCGTTGATCACGTAGGTGTCGCCGTCCCGTTCGATGCGGCACTCGATGTTGGTGGCGTCGGAGGAGGCCACCGCCGGCTCGGTCATGGCGAAGGCGGAGCGGATCCGCCCCTCGAGCAGGGGCAGCAGCCACTGCTCCTGCTGCTCCGGGGTGCCGAACATGGTGAGGATCTCCATGTTGCCCGTGTCGGGCGCCGAGCAGTTGCAGGCCTCGGAGGCGATGGGGGAGCGGCCCATGATCTCGGCCAGGTGGGCGTAGTCGAGGTTGGAGAGCCCGTCCGTCCACTGGGTCTTGTGGGGCAGGAACAGGTTCCACAGGCCCCGCTCCCGGGCTTCCGCCTTCAGCTCCTCGATGATGGGAGGGTGCCCGTGGGGATCGCCGCCCTCGGCCAGCTGGCGGCGGTAGACCGCCTCGGCGGGGATGATCCGCTCGGCCATGAAGTGGGCCAGCTCATCCCGGAGCTTGGCCGCGGTGGGGGAGAGGGCGAAGTCCATGCCGCTCAGCTTGCCACCCGCGGCCCCTGGCGGGCGCAGGCGGCGACGAAGTGCCCGACGGGGCCCGGGTCCCCGCCGGGATGGTGGTGGACGTAGGTGGCCAGCAGGTCCGGGGTGGCCCAGCCCTCGGGCCGCTCCCCGAAGCGGCTGGAGAGGACCAGGGCGTCGCCCGCCGGCTCGGTGGTGGAGTAGTGGAACTCATGGCCCCGGAAGGCGGCCCCGGCGGGACCCACGGGGGAGGGGCGGACGGTCGTCGCCTGGCGGTAGCCCAGCGTGAGGCGGTCGGTCATCCGGGCGTCGGCGGGCAGGACGCCGGCCATGTCATGGCCATCCAGGCTGCGGCCCAGCCACAGCAGCCCGCCGCATTCGGCCCAGGTGGGGAGGCCCTTGCCCACCCGGCGGCGGACCTCGGCCAGGAGCGGCTGGTTGGCGGCCAGCTCGGCGGCGTAGACCTCGGGGAAGCCGCCACCGGCCAGGAGCCCGTCGATGCCCTCGGGAAGGGCCTCGTCCCGGAGCGGGTCGAAGGGGACGGGCTCCGCCCCGGCGGCCGCCAGGGCGTCGAGGGTGTCGGTGTAGGTGAACGTGAACGCCGGCCCCCCCGCCACCGCCACCCGGACCGGCCGGGGTCCCCGAGCCGGAAGCGGCACCGGCCCCACGGCCCGCTCAGGGGCGCTCTCCGCCAGGCGGACCACGGCCGGGAGATCGATCCGCTCGGCCACGGCCGCGGCCAGCCGGTCGAGGGCGCCTTCCACCTCCGCCGGTCGTTCCGCCACCGGGACCAGCCCCAGGTGGCGGTCCCGCCAGGTGAGACGGTCGTCGGTCCGCAGCGCCCCCAGCACGGGCACGCCGCTGGGTTCCAGCGCCTCCCGCAGCAGGATCTCGTGACCGTCGGAGCCGACCCTGTTGAAGATCACCCCGGCCATCCGCAGACCCGGCTCGAAGGTGGCGAAGCCGTGGACCACGGCCGCCGCCGAGGTGGACATGGCCGCCGCGTCCACCACCAGGACCACGGGGGCGTCGAGGAGGCGGGCCACGTCGGCGGTGGACGACGGCGTGTTGTCGGCGGCCCCGTCGAAGAGTCCCATGACCCCCTCCACCACCAGCAGGCGCGCCCCGGCCGCCGCCCGTCCGGCCAGGGCCGGGATCGTCTCCGGCCCGCACAGCCAGGCGTCGAGGTTGCGGGGCGGCCGGCCGCAGGCGGCGGCGTGGTAGCCGGGGTCGATGAAGTCCGGGCCGACCTTGGCTCCCGCCGGACGGTGGCCGGCCCGGCGCAGGGCGGCCAGCAGTCCGGTGGCCACCGTGGTCTTGCCCACGCCCGAATGGGTACCGCCGATGACCAGGCGGGGGCCGAGGATCGTCACGCGGGACCGGGGCCGCTCCCCGCGAGGACCAGGCCTTCGTCGATCTCCTCCAGTGGATCCACGGCGGTGAGGCTACGCCGGGACGGGTGTCGTGTCCTTGTGATATAGCTCCGGGGTCCGTCGGGGTGGAGGAGGACGGTCATGTCTCATGGCGTCACGGAAATGCGCATCCGGATCCTCCCCGACGGTCCCTATGTGGTCGAGGGCGGGGTGCCCCTGGCCTGGAAGGTGCCGGTGCACACCGAGCACGGGGAGCCCATCGCCTGGCAGGGCGGGCCGGCGCTCCAGCCCCCCGGCACCATCTACCCGCTGTGCCGCTGTGGCGGGTCGGCCAACAAGCCGTTCTGCGACGGGACCCACAATCGCAACGGGTTCGACGGGACCGAAACGGCCGACGCCGGTCCCCGGCCGGAACGAGTCAAGACGTATGAGGGCACCGGCATCGTGGTCCAGGACGACCGGTCCATCTGCGAGCATGCCGGGTTCTGCGGGAACCGGCTCACCAACGTCTGGAAGATGGTGGGGGACACCGCCGATACCCAGGTCCGGGCCCAGGTGGTGGCCATGATCGAGCGCTGCCCGTCCGGGGCGCTGACCTACGCCCTGGTCCCCGGGGCCGCCGACGTGGAACCCGACCTGGCCCGCAAGGTGAACGTGGTGGCCGACGGGCCCCTGTGGGTGACCGGCGGGGTCACGGTGGAGAGCAGCCGGGGAGGCACCCTGGAGACCCGCAACCGCGTCACCCTGTGCCGTTGCGGGGGTTCGTCCAACAAGCCGCACTGCGACGGCACCCACAAGAAGAACGGTTTCTCGCACCGTCCGGAGGAGTGATGACTGAACGCAACGTGTTGGGCGGTGAGCTGGAGCTCTGCGGCACCGACCCCGTCACCGGTTTCTACCGCGACGGGTGCTGCAACACGGGACCCGAGGATCTCGGCAGCCACACGGTGTGCGCCGTGGTGACGGCGGAGTTCCTGGAGCACCAGCGCCGCATCGGCAACGACCTCTCGACCCCGATGCCCCAGTACCGCTTCCCGGGGCTGGTTCCCGGTGACCGCTGGTGCGTGACGGCGGGCAACTGGCTGCGGGCCCACCGCGACGGCGTGGCGGCGCCGGTGGTGCTGGCCTCGACGCACGAACGGGCCCTGGAGATCATCCCGCTGGAGGCCCTCCAGCAGCACGCCGTGGACGTCCCCGCCGACCCCAGCGCCCTCGACGTGTAGCCGGGTGACCAGGGGATTCATCGCGTCATGAATCCCTCACGCGAGAACGGGTAATAGGGAGCGGTCCCGATCCCACAGTCCCCCTCCGGTGAGTCCCATGTTCCCTGTTGAGTTGCTCGCGCCGGGGGCCGTCTCTCCCTGCGGCCCCCCGGAGGAAGCCAGCTGGCTCTGCGAGCTGGTCTACTCCGCCACCGGCAAGTCCAGCCTGGCCCGGGCGGCCGACGTGCTCATCGCCCGCCCCCTGACGGTGGCGCTCATACTGCTGGTCGCCTGGGTGCTCCACCGCCTGGCCCGCCGGGGGATCCGCCGGCTGGTCCGGCGGGTCCATGACGACGGCGGGGCCAGTGTTCTCGCCACCACCCGGCGGACCCAGCGGGCCGAGGCGCTGGGGACACTGCTGTCCTCGGTGGCCGGGGCCGTCATCTGGACCGTCACCGGCCTCATGGTGCTGGATCAGCTGGGCCTGAACCTGGGGCCGCTGCTGGCCGGCGCCAGCGTGGTCGGCGTCGCCGTCGGCTTCGGATCCCAGGCCCTGGTGCGCGACTTCCTCTCCGGCATCTTCATGCTGGTGGAAGACCAGTACGGCGTGGGCGACGTGATCGACACGGGTGAGGCCACGGGCACGGTGGAGAGCCTGTCGCTGCGCAGCACCCGGTTGCGCAGCGTCGACGGCGTGATGTGGCACGTGCCCAACGGCGAGATCCGTCGGGTTGGGAACAAGTCACAGCAGTGGTCCCGGGCCCTCCTGGACGTGCCCGTGCCCTACGACGCCGACGTACTGGCCGCCATCGAGGTCATCCGCCGGGTCATCGACGGGATGGCCGCCGAACCGGAATGGGCCAGCCGGATCCTGAGCCGACCCGAGGTGTGGGGCGTGGAACGCTTCGACAGCACGTCCCTGGCCGTGCGCACGGTCATCACCACCCGCCCGCGGGAGCAGTGGGCCGTGGCCCGGGAGCTGCGCCTCCGGATCAAGCTGGCCTTCGACGAGGCCGGCATCGACCTGGGCCCGCCGGCGCCGCTGGTGTGGCTCCCTCCGGAGCACGCGGCCAACCAGCCGGGTTGATGTGGCTCAGCGGGGCGCGTCGTGGGAGGCGATCCCGCCCACCGTGCCCCACCGGTTGGTGCGGGGATCGAAGCCGGCCGCCCGCTGGGCGTCGTCCCAGGCCACGAACTCCCGGCCCGTCCAGGCGGCGGTGAGGAAGGGGCTGGTCAGGGGGGCCACCGGGAGGAGCCGCCAGCGGTCCCGGACCGGGTCGTAGGCCACGCCCCGGGCCCGCCGGCTGCCGCTGGCCGGATCGGTCCCGCCCGGCGGGTTGGCCAGGCCGCCGTAGACGAGGAGCTCGCTGCCGGTCCAGGCCGCCACCCCTTCGGCCAGGCTGACCGGCATTCGGGGCAGCCGCCGCCACTGGCCGGCGATGGGGTCATAGGCGGCGGCCTCGGTCGTGCCCACGCCCCACCGGGCCCGGCCCGTCCCGGGGCGGGCTCCGACGACGAGCACCTCCCGGCCCGTCCAGGCGGCCACCAGCGGAACGCGGGCTCCGAGGGGAGCGGCGGGAAGGTCCCGCCAGCGGTCGGCGGCGGGGTCATAGGCGGCGCCATCGGCCAAGGGCACGCCGGTGGCGGACAGGCCCCCCCACACCAGCACCTCGCGCCCGTCCCAGATGGCGGCGGGATGTGACCGGCTCTCGATGGGGGCCGGGCTGGCCGAGCGCCACGAGCGGGTGGCCGAGTCGTAGGCGGAACCGTCCAGAGGCCGGCCGGACTCGGGACCCCGCCACAGCACCATGTGGGTGCCGGTCCACACCGTGGTGTACTCCTGGCGGTCCCGCAGCGGGCCGGGCGGGGGCCACACCACGCCCGGTTGGTTGGCGGCGTGAGACGCCCGGGCCAGCACGCCGGCGGCCGGCGGGTGGGGGATGTCCATCGAGGGGGTGGCCGCCACTGCCGGCGGCGTCGGGCTGTCTTCGGCCGTGGGGAGAAGATTGAGGCCGGCCATGACGGCCAGACCGGCGGCGAGCAGGAGGGCGGGACGCCGGCGGACGCCGGGGGCGGTGGTCAGCGCGGCAGCTGCGCTGAGGGCCGGCTGGCGGCCCACCGACAGTGGAGCCAGGCGGTCACCGGCCTCGGCGCCGCAGGCCAAGCACGTGGCGATGCCCTCCGGGACCCGCCTCCCACAGCCCGGGCAGGGCGCACGGCGCACACATCGAGTATTCCCCGCCGGTCACCTTTGGGGCCATTCGGACAGGGCTAAGCGGCGGCGTGGGCGCTGTCGAGGATGGCGCGGATCTCGTCGGCGCTGAAGCGACGGTGGCCGCCCAGGGTGCGGATGGCGGTGATCTTGCCGGCGCGGGCCCAGCGGGTGACGGTCTTGGGGTTGACCTTGAACAGTTCCGCAACCTCGCCGGGGGTCAGCAGCTTCTCGCTCATCTCTGCCTCCTGGAACGTCGTTGTTCTGCGCTTCTGCTGTCCTCCTAAGAGTGAAGAATGTCGGCTTTGTCGTACATGGCACGTTCGCGTCATTTTTCCGGTAGTCCCGAATGACTAGGCCCGGTAGTCACAAATGACTACAAACAGGTGTTCGACCTGGTCAGGTGCTGAAGATCTGATTCGACGCCAGGAAGTCGTCGGTGAGGTAGAAGGCTTCACGGATCAGGGACCGGGTGGTCCGGCTGCGGATCAGGGAGAGTTCCCGCCGGCCGTCGCCGTAGTGCGTGTACACCTTGATGGTGGTGGCGTCGATGCGGATCTCGTTCCACGACGGGGGGGTCAGTCCCCGGAGCCGCTTGGTGGCGGCCGTTCCCGAGTTGCACACCAGGATCCCGTTGAGGCCCCAGAAGAAGGGCACATGCTTGTGCCCCGAGAGGATGACGTCGATGTCGACCTGGGTCAGGGTGGCCAGCAGGTCGCCGGCGTCGGTGATGATGTTGCGCTCCCGGCCGGTCCCGGGGATGGAGACGAGATGGTGGTGGAGCACGAAGATCTTGATGTCTCCGGGCTCGTCGAACTGCTGGAAGATCCAGGGGTACTTCTCGCGGCCGATGTGGCCCTCGTTGAGGTCGGGATCGGAGGAGTCCACGCTGACCACCGTGAAGCCGGTGGCCCGCAGCCGTTCGGCCCGCTCGGCCTCGAACGCCCGCCGGAACCGCGAGAAGCGGTCGCCGAAGAGCCGCTCGAAGTGGACGTAGCCCACGTTGCGGGAATCGTGGTTGCCAGGGACCACGACCTTGGGGGCATCGATCTGAGCCAGCCACCCGGCGGCCTCCTCGAACTCCCATTCGTAGCCGGCCGCGGTGAGGTCGCCCGCCACCGCCACCACATCCGGCTCCAGGGCGTTGACCCCGTCGACCACGCTTTGCATGAGCTGGGGCTGGAAGCTCACCTCCCCGCAGTGGATGTCGCTGATCTGGGCCACCCGCAGTGGAATATCCACCAGGTGCATGGCGCCCTCCTTGGACAGCGTCAGGAGGCTCCTAGGATAAGGAACCGAGGAGGTCCCTGATGACCGGGGCGCGACCGATCACCCACAGCCTGGTCAAGGCCCTGCGCGGAGTTCCGGACTTCGCCGCCCTCGACGACCGCACCCTGCTCACCGTCGTCGGCGCCTCCGCCAATCTGGAGTGGGCGGCGGGATCGACGGTGTTCGAGGCCGGCAACCCGACCGAAGGTCTCTACGTCGTCCTCTCCGGCCGGGTCCGGATCTTCGAGTCGGTGGACGGCCACGAGCGGGAGGTGGTCACCGTCGATCCCGGCGACTTTTTCGGGGAGCACTCACTGCTGCTCGACTCCGTCCATTCCAAGAGCGCCCGGACCCTCGAGACCAGCGAGCTCATGATCGTGCCCCGGGAATCCTTCCAGTCGCTGGTGGCGGACAATCCCGACCTGCTCGCCCACCTGATGGAGCGCCTCGAGGCTCACCTGGCCCGGCGCTCCGCCGACGACGGACCCGGTGCCGGCCGCCCGCCCCTAGCCGGATGAATGTTCATTCAGTATACTGAGGCGGTCGCGGTCCGGACAGAACGGTGAGGTAAGGGATGGACGGTCTGGTAGCCAACGGCGTGGTGGTCCGCTTCGGTGGCCTGGTGGCGCTCGAAGGGGTCAGCGTGGAGGCGCCCCCGGGGCGCATCACCGGGCTCATCGGCCCCAACGGGGCGAGCAAGACGACGATGTTCAACGTCTGCTGCGGCTTCCAGCACGCCGACGAGGGCACCGTCAGCCTGGACGGCGTCGACATCACCAAGGAGAGCCCGGCCCGCCGGGCCCGGCTCGGCATCGGCCGCACCTTCCAGCGCATGGAGCTGTTCCGGTCCCTCACCGTGCGGGAGAACGTGGAGCTGGCCGCCGAGTCGCTCCACGTGGCCGATGATCCCCTCACCCAGCTCGGCCTGGTGGGCGGCGGCCGCAAGGTGCGGGACATGGTGGCGGCCGTGGCCGACGACCTGCTCGCCGCCACCGGCCTCACGCCGGTGGCCGACCAGCTGGCCGGCGAGGTCTCCACCGGCCAGGGCCGCCTGATCGAGCTGGCCCGGGCCCTGGCCCGCCGCCCCCGCATCCTGCTCCTGGACGAGCCCTCCTCGGGCCTCGACGTGGCCGAGAGCGCCGCCTTCGGCCAGCTGCTGGCCGGCCTGGTGGGCGAGCGGGGCATCGGCATCCTCATGATCGAGCACGACATGAGCCTGGTCCTCAACATCTGCAACTGGATCCAGGTGCTCGACTTCGGCAAGCCCCTGATGGCCGGCACCCCCGACGAGGTCCGCAACAGCGAAGAGGTCCGCGCCGCCTACCTCGGCAAGGACGCCGCCTAGCCGCCCTGCGGTGAAGGTGGTCGCGTTTCTCCCCCTGTCAGGGGGTCAAGCGCGACCACCTGACAACCCTGGCCGGTGACGCTACGGGAGCGAAGGTCCCGTAGGGCACCTCGAGGTGGGCGTTCACGCTCAGGACCTCTGCCGCGGCCATGGCCCGGCCGTCGAAGTACTCCTGGTCGGAGCGGTCGCCCACCCGGGGGCCGGCCTTCATCAGGATGCCGGGCCGGGCGCCGTCCACGCCCGCCGTCCAGGAGCCCTCGTCGGCCACCGGACGGCCGTCCTCGTACTTGACGGCCTCGCCGAAGTACCAGACGTTGCCGGCCCGGTCCTGGGCGTACCAGTCAGAGGTGTCCTCGAAGAGGGCCCCGTCGATGGTGACCGTGTCCCGGACGACGACCGTGTCCACGCCCACCACCTTGTGGGTGTCCGGGAGGACCTCGATGACGACCCGCTTGGTGCCCTCCTCGCCCTGGCCCTCGTAGACCCAGCGGGCCCCCACGGGCAGCGGGAAGAAGGGGTTGTCGACCTCCGTCGTGAACTCCTGGGAGTCGATCCCGGGAGAGGCGGCGACCCGGCTGTCATCGCCCGAGCCCACCATCAGCCCGGCCATGAAGGCGGGGACGACCAGGATGGTGGGGAGCACGATGAGCTTGAGGACTCGGCTGGTCATGAGGTGCGACAGTGGAGGGGGCACGCTGAACCTCGCCTGAACACGAGCAACATGAATTAACTCGTTTTGCACATTTCCGGACAAAGGGGTGTGAGCAGTGTGATTCAGGTGAGGTTCAGTTTCAGACGGGACTCTCGTTACAGAGCGGTTTGAGAGGGGAGCAGCCCGTGCGTGTGCTCGTCGTCGAAGACGAGAAGCAACTTGCCGCCGGTCTCCGCACCGGCCTGGAAGCCGAAGGCTTCGCCGTCGACGTCGCCCTCGACGGCACCGACGGCCTCTGGATGGCGCGCGAGCACCCCTACGACGCCATCGTGCTCGACATCATGCTGCCCGGCCTCAACGGGTTCCGGGTCTGCGCCGCCCTGCGCCAGGAAGGCAACTGGACGCCCATCCTGATGCTGACGGCCAAGGACGGCGAGCTCGACGAGGCCGAGGCGCTGGACACGGGGGCGGATGACTACCTGACCAAGCCCTTCTCCTACGTGGTCCTCGTCGCCCGGTTGCGGGCCCTGCTGCGCCGGGGGGCCAAGGAGCGTCCCGCCGTGCTCGACGCCGGCGACCTGAGGCTCGATCCCGCCTCCCGGCAGGTGTGGCGGGGTGACACCGAGATCGCCCTCACCGCCCGGGAAGCGGCGCTCCTCGAGTACCTGCTGCGCCGGCGGGGCGAGGTCGTCTCCAAGCGGGACATCCTGGCCCACGTCTGGGACGACGAATTCGAGGGTGACCCTAACATCATCGAGGTCTACATCCGGCGCCTGCGCACCAAGCTTGACCGGCCCTTCGGCCGGGAGTCGGTGGAGACGATCCGCGGCGCCGGCTACCGGCTGGCTCCCGATGGGGGCTGACGGGGAAGGCCGCCCCGGGGGGCGGCTGCGGGGCCACACGGGCAGCATCCGGGTCCGGACCACGGCCGCCGCCGTGGTCGTGGTCGGCCTGTCCCTGGTCATCGGCGGCCTGATGATGACCGACCTGCTGCGCAAGGCGCTGGAGCGCGACGTGCGCACCGCCGCCCGGCTCCGGGCCCGGGATGTGGCCACCGTGCTCAAGGCGGGGTCGGGTCCGGGCAGCCTGGCGGTGGAGGACCCGGAGGACTCCCTCATCCAGGTCCTGGACGCCTCCGGCCAGGTGGTGGCCTCCAGCCCCAACGTGATCGGCCTGTCATCCGTGGCCCGCCTCAAGCCCGGCAGCTCGCGCCGGGTCGCCCGCACCCCCATCGAGAACGCGCCGTTCATCGTGGTGGCCGAAGCCTCGGTGAGCCCGGCGGGGACGTTCACGGTGCTGGTGGCCCGGTCGACCGACGACGTGAAGGAGTCGACCAGGAAGGTAGGCACCCTGCTGGCCGCCGGCAGCCCCCTGCTGCTGCTGGTGGTGGGCGCCACCACATGGCGGGTGGTGGGGCGGGCCCTCGCCCCCGTGGAGGCCATCCGCTCCGAGGTCGATTCCATCTCCGCCGCCGAGCTGCACCGCCGGGTGGGCGACGCGTCGGGGCGGGACGAGATCGCCCGCCTGGCCGCCACCATGAACCGGATGCTGGACCGCCTCGAGACAGCCCAGTCCCGCCAGCGCCGCTTCGTCTCGGACGCCTCTCATGAGCTGCGCTCCCCGGTGGCTTCCATCCGTCAGCACGCCGAGGTGGCCCTGGCCCATCCCGAGCGGGTCACCGCCAGGGAGCTGGCCCAGGTTGTCCTCGACGAGGACCTCCGGGTCCAACATCTGGTGGAGGACCTGCTCCTGCTGGCCCGGGCCGACGAGGGCACCCTCGCCACCCACCGGCATCCGGTCGATCTCGACGACCTGGTGTTCGAAGTGGCCACCCAGCTGCGCGCCGCCACCGAGCTGCGGATCGACACCAGTTCGGTCTCTGCCGGCCGGGTGGCGGGCGACGAGGCCCAGCTACGCCGCCTGCTACGCAACCTGGGTGACAACGCCGCCCGTCACGCTCGGACGAAGGTGGGGTTCTCGCTGCGGGAGACGCCGGCGGGGACGGTCGTGCTCCGGGTCGACGACGACGGCCCCGGGGTACCCGAGGCCGAGCGCCAGCGGATCTTCGAGCGCTTCGTCCGCCTGGACGACGCTCGCTCCCGGGACACCGGCGGCAGCGGACTCGGACTGGCCATCGTGGCTGAGATCGCCACCGCCCATACCGGGACCGTGCTCGCCACCGCCAGCCCGCTGGGGGGCGCCCGGTTCGAGGTCGAGGTGCCCGCTCACCCCGACTGAGGGCGGCGGGCAGGCCGCGTCAGGCGACGGCGTCCTTGAAGCTCTTGCCCGCCTTGACCCGGGGCACGGTCGACGCCGGGATCCTGATCTCGGCGCCCGTGGCCGGGTTGCGGCCGGTGCGGGCGGCGCGCTCCGCCCGGTCGAAGGTGAGGAAGCCGGGCAGCTGCACCTTCTCGCCGGCGGCGACGGCCTTGGTGACGCAGGCCTCGAAGGCGTTGAGCATCTCGCCTACGGCGCTGTTCGTCTGACCCGTCTCCTCGGCGATCGCCTTGACCAGATCGTTCTTGTTCATTCCGGCGTCTCCCTTGTCCGTTGGGTGAGCCCGGGGACCAAGGTACCGGCGGCGCGGCCGTAAACGGTGGACCCACAGGGCGTAGGCTCAACTCCTGATGAAGAAGAGCCATCGGGTGATGGAAGTGGCGGGGGTCCTCGGCGAACTGCTGGGGGACGAGGCCCGGCTGCGCTGGCGCCGGAGCCGCAACGGCGAGGCCGACCCGAGATCTACGAACAGATGCGGGCCTTGACCCTGCGCCGCACCCTGGAGAAGCTCGGACCGCTGTACATCAAGGTCGGCCAGGTCCTCTCCACCCGACCCGACATCGTCTCCCAGCAGGTCATCGACGCTCTCAGGATCTCCACGAGGACGTGAACAAGCGGCCCTTCTCGGAGTTCGAACCCGTGCTGGTGGCCAACCTGGGGACGTCGTGGCGGAACCGGTTCCGGGGGCTCGACACGGAGACGGCCATCGGTGCCGCCTCCATCGCCCAGGTGTACCGGGGCCGGCTGCGCAACGGGAAGGAGGTGGCGGTCAAGGTCCAGCGCCCGGGCGTGGCCGCCGCCGCCCGGCTGGACATGGAGATCCTGGCCCAGGCGGTCAAGCTGGTCATGAAGCGGACCCCCGACATCGCCGAAATCTTCCAGCCCGAGGCCATGCTCGAGGTCGTCTTCTCCGCCATGCGACCCGAGATCGACTTCACCGTCGAGGCCAAGAACATGGACGACTTCCGGGACTTGCTCGAGCGCTACGACGACATCGCCGTGCCCGAGGTGTACAAGGCCACCAAAGAGCTGCTCATCATGTCCAGGGCTCCCGGGGTGTCCATCCGGGAGTGCAACGTGGCCGATTTCAAGCGCGACGAGCGGGAGAACATCGGGCGCCAGATCTTCGAGATGCTCTTCGGGGGCTTCCTGGTCGACGGCATCTTCCATGCCGACCCCCATCCCGGGAACATCTTCGTGGCGCCGGGCGAGCCGGCGACCATCATCGACTACGGCATCATCGGCAAGATCGACCGGCGCACGGCTCTGGGCTACACCCGGTTCATGGTGGCCATGGCCGTCAACGACGGCGAGGTGGCCGGGCGGGCCGCCCTGGAGCTGGGCTCGCTCACGGCCCGCTCCAACGTGCCCGGCTTCCTGGGGGACATGCAGCGCTACATCCCCACCGTGGCCAACGTGGCTTTGAAGGACATGGAGTTCGGCACCAACTTCAACCAGTTCCTCGTCTTCTGCACCCGCCGGGGGGCCGTCAACCCGGGCATCGCCCTGTTCGGCAAGGCGTCGGCCAACATGGAGGGCTCGCTGCGCCGCCCCCGAGCTGAACACCTTCGACGTGTTCCGGGACGTGATGGGCGGCATCCTGCGGGACCAGGCCGGCCAGCTCACCTCGCAGGACGAGCTGCTGCGGGTGGCCAACGAGGCCTTCCAGGCCACCCACTCCCTGCCCGAGCAGGTCCGCTACCTGGCCCAGGCGGTCATGAACGGGCAGTACGTGCTGCGGACCCGCGACGACACCGCCGTCATCCACGAGGCCCGGGAGGACGCCCGGGCCAAGGCCATGCGCCGCACGCTGCTGGCGCTCGGGGCGGCGGCCCTGTGGCTGGACCACCGCCGCAAGCGGCTCTCCTGACCCTGCGGGCGCCTCGGTCTGCTCCGGCGGGTGGCTACGTCCCGGCCCGCTCCGAGGCCAGGCGGTCGAGCTTGGCGTTGAGCTCGGCCACGGCCTGCTTCAGCCCGTCGACCTCGTCGGCCAGGTCGTCGTCGTCATCATCGTCCCGGACCCGGTCGATGGTGTCGTCGACGAAGTCCTTGGTCTCGTCCAGGACCGCCTGCCACCAGTCGAGAATGTCCTTGCGCCTGCCTCGCCTGCGCTTGGCCATTGGTTGTTCCCTCCCGTTTGAGCTCGGCGAAGCGGCTTCCACGCCATCGCGTCCTTCCCTCACGCCTTGTTCAACATATGTTGAGTCGCGGGACGGCGTCAAACGATACGGGCCGCAACCGGGATGCGGCCGTCCCGTACAGTGACGGCCGATGGCCACGCCCGAGACTCCTCCGCCCCGCCGCGGCCGCCGGCCGGAAGGCGACGCCCGCCGGGCCCTGCTGGAGGCGGCCCAGGCGATCCTCGCCGCCCGTCCCGCCGGCCGGCTGACGGTGCGGGAAGTGGCCACCCGGGCCGGCTGTGACGTGGCCCTGGTCAACTACTACTTCGGCAGCAAGGACGGCCTGCTGGCCGCCGCCCTCGACGACGCCCTGGCCGAGGTCCGCCAGGTCATGGAGGCCACCACCACCCACGAGGGACCGCTGGCCGACCGGATGCGCGCCCTGGTGCGGGACCCCATCCTCGCTTTGGGCGAGCGCCGGCACCTGCCCCGCATGGTGATCGGCCAGATCCTCCTCGAGCGGGGCCCCACCGCCGACCGCTATATCGGCGCTTTGGGCCTGTCCTACGTCAAATCGGTGGAGGCCATCGTGGAGGAGGGGGTGCGCTCGGGCGCCTTCCGCAAGGTGGATGCACGGGCGCTCGTGTACTCCTTCGCCGCCATCCCCGCCTTCTTCTTCCTCATGGCCCCGGTCATCGAGCGGGTCCTGGGCGAGGAGGCCGTCAGCCAGGAGGCGGTGGAGAGCTTCGCCGACGCCGTCGCCGATCTCGTCCTCCACGGCCTGGTGGCGGAACCCTCAGGGGATGGAGGCGAGGAAGTGACGTAGTTCGGTTCTCAGGAGTTCGGGGCGTTCCAGCCAGGGGTAGTGGCCGACACCGGGCAACACGGCCACGGAGGCGAGAGGCAGCGCCTCGGCCAGCGAGGAGATGGCCTCAGCCGGCCGAGGGTCGCCGGCGCCGTGCACCAGCAGGGCCGGGGTGCTGAGGGCCCGGCAACGGCCGGCAAGGTCGGCCTCGTCCCAGGTCTGGACCTCGGCTCCCAGGGCGGCGTTGGCCTCGTGGTTGATCTCGAACGCCACCCGAGCCAGGCGACCGGCCAGCTCCACCCCCCGGTCCCGATCGGCGAAGTCGGGGGTCCAGCGCAGCGCCCGGTACTCCGTTTCCTCCTCCGGGCTCCGCACAGAGTCCCTCAGCGCTCCCAGCCGCTGCCGCTGTCCGAGGGTCCGCCGGCGGTCGACCTCCGCCTGGTAGGGCCCGTGCCAGGCGCGCCCGATGCCGGAACCCGAGAGATAGACGAGGCCACGGACCCGGTCCGGGTGGGTGAGCGCGTAGGCGAGCGCCAGCGTCGCCCCCCAGGAGTGGCCACCCACCACCCAGGCGGGGTGGCCGAAGTGGGACCGGAGATCTTCGAGGTCGGCCACGAAGCGGGCCACGGTGTAGGGCCCTTGCCGCTCCGACCGGCCGCTTCCCCGCTGATCCCAGCGGTGCACGGTGACGAGGTCATCCACCATCTCGGCCAGCGGCTCGAAGGCGTCCCACAACCCGGGACCCCCGTGGCAGAGCACCAACGGTGGGCCCGCGCCGGCCCGCGCCGTCCAGAGGCGGACTCCGTCACCGGACGTCACGGAGCACTCGTCCGAGGTGAGGGCCACGGAGGGACTCTAAATGCGCCGGCCCGTCGGGCAACGCCGGAAGGCGTGGGCGTGCCGCTCCGTAGACTGGCTTCGATGTTCCGGGCGCTGAGGAGCGAGGAACTACAGGCGGGGGAGGGCGTCCACACCCAGATCCGGCGCGTCCGGATGGGGGAGGGTCACGTGCTGCTGGCCCGCCTGAACGACGGCCGGGTGGTGGCCTTCGCCCCCCGGTGCCCCCACCAGGTCACCCCCCTGGACGACGCCACCATCTCCGACGGGCGGATGCGCTGTCCCAAGCACGGCTACGTCTACGACGCCTTGTCCGGGGAGAACGTCTTGCCGGCACGGGACAACCGGCCCGAGGACCTCTGGAAGCTGAAGCCCGGATACCTACCCTGCTTCGAGGTCGCCGAGCGCGACGGCTGGGTGTGGCTGGACCCGGAACCGAAGCCGCCGCCCGAGTCCTACGACCCGGCCCTGCAGGAGGCCCCGACGCAGGCGCCGGCGGTCAGCGCCCCGATGGCCGTCGCCCCCTCGGGGGCGGACCAGGCGCTCAAGTTCCTCACCGTGACCTCGGGTTCCACCTTCGACCTCCGGCTCCCCACCACGTCCCGAGCAGGCTTCGCCTGGCGCTTCGACCTGATGGGCGAGCTGCTCACCATCGATGAGGAGCAGTTCGAGCCGGGCGACATCCCCTGCCACTGCATCCGCCTGGCGGCGAAGGGCGCCGGCGCTGCCACTCTGTCCTGCGTCTACGCCGGCGCCGGCGGCGAGCAGGCCGAGGTCCGCACCTACATCGTCCGGGTGGCGCCGGCCTGATCGAGGCACCGGCGAGTATCGACCTGATCGGGAGGCAGCATTGGACGACGCAGAACGCCGAGCGGCCCTGGAACGGCACTGGGAGTACTCCGGGCGCGATGAGGACGTCGCCCACGAGATCTACCACGACGATGCCGTTCTCGAGTTCCCCCAGTCCGGAGAACGCTTCGTGGGCGTTGAGAACTTCAGGGAGTGGAGGCGGAACTATCCCGCCTCGCTCGACTTCCAGGTTCGGCGCATCCGCGGCGGGGGCGACTTCTGGGTGGCCGAGAACTCGATCAGCTACGACGGCGGCCCCTGGAACCTCACGGTGAGCATCCTGGAGTTCCGCGGCGACAAGGTCGCCCGTGAGGCGGTCTACGTCACCCAGGGTTGGGACCCGCCCGAGTGGCGGGCGCCCTGGCGGGCGGGCCCGGGAGGCTCGTGATCAGGTGCGGCTGGTGGCGGCGATGCTCTCGGCGCGACGCACGCTCTCTTCCATGTCGGTGGGATCGACGGCGGCGTGCCGGACGTCGTCGGGCCAGGCCTCGACCACGCCGGTCGCCCACTCGGCCCAGTTCGCCACCATGGCGTAGAAGTCGGTGAGGAAGCGCCCACCCAGGAGGTTCAGCGCCGCCCGCTGCGGGAAGGCGCCCTCGCCGGCCAGGTAGGCGCGTCCCGTCGCCAGGTTCTCCTCGTTGCGCTCCCGGACCCAGTCGAGGGTGGCCGCCAGGTTGGCCACCACGTCGGCCTTCGTGCCGCTGTCGGCGAAATGGATCTTGAGGAGCTGCTCGAACTCGAGCACCGGCCCGTCGCCCGGTGTCTCCAGCCACGCCGCCAGGGCGCGGCGCCCCCGGGGTGTGATGGTGTACCGCGTGCGGCGCCGCTTTCCTACCCAGTCCTCCGAGGCGCGGGCGAAGCCCAGCGCCACCAGCTTCTTCGGCTCCTCGTACAGCTTGCTCTGGGCGCGCGGCCAGAACCGCCGCAAGCTCCTGTCGACCTGCTGCACCAGCTCGTGCGTCGTCCACGGCTTGACCGCCAGCAGGCCGAGGATCGCATACGACGTCGTCGTCATCGCCGGGCCGCTTGCCATGACCCTCCCTTTGGGAGTACAATCTTACTCCCAAGGGGAGTATAGCCGAAAGGACGTACGATGACCGGCATCACCGCTCCGAAGGTCGACCCGTCCAATGCCGCCGCCTTCCAGGCGTGGGACGGTGGCGACGGCGATTACTGGACCGAGAACGAGGCGATCTTCGACGACTCCGTGGCCCGGTACCACGGCCCGTTCCTCGATGCCGCTGCCATCGCCGGCACCGACCACGTGCTCGACATCGGGTGCGGCAACGGCCGGACTACCCGGGACGCCGCCCGCCGGGCGGCATCGGGGTCGGCGCTGGGCGTCGACCTGTCGTCCCGCATGATCACCCAGGCCCGCCGGCGGGCGGCCGAGGAGGGCATCGACAACGCCCGCTTCGAGCAGGCCGACGCCCAGATCCACCCCTTCGAGCCCGGCGGCTTCGACGTCGCCATCAGCCGCACCGGGGCGATGTTCTTCGGCGATCCCGCGGCCGCCTTCACCAACATCGCCCGGGCACTGCGCCCGGACGGCCGGCTGGCCCTGCTGGTGTGGCAGTCGCTGGCCCAGAACCACTGGCTGCTCGAGTTCTCCCAGGCCCTCGCCGCCGGACGGGAGATGCCGGCACCACCTCCGGGGGCGCCGGGGCCGTTGTCCCTCGCCGACCCCGACCGGGTGCACACCGTCCTGTCGGCCGCCGGGTTCGCCGGCATCGCCCTCGACGGGGTGAGCGAGCTCATGTACTTCGGGAAGAACGCCGACGAGTCCTACCGCTTCGTGAGCGGCCTCGGGTTCACCAGGTTCATGCTCTCGGGTCTCGACGACGACGGGCGCGAGCGCGCCATGGACGCCCTTCGGGCCACGACCGTCGCCCATGAGACCGACGAGGGCGTCCTGTACCCCTCGGCGGCCTGGATCATCACGGCCCGCCGACCCTGAACATGGCAGACCACAGCACCGCTCGTCTAACAGGGGCCTTGCAGGCCCAGCTCGATCAGATCAGCGCGCAGGTTCCGGCTCCGGTACGCGATCGTATCGAAGCTGCGATCAAAGAGATCGAAGCGTCGGGGACCGCGCCAGGGCTGTCGGTGGGCGACACGGCCCCCGACTTCGCTTTGCCTGACCAGCTTGGGCGTCCAGTGTCGCTGCAGGAGCGCCTGGCCACTGGTTCGGCCGTGCTCGTGTTCTACCGGGGTGAATGGTGCCCGTTCTGTAACGCCCACCTGCGGGCCCTCCAGGAAGCCCTTCTCCAGATCAAAGCCAAGGGTGCATCGCTCCTCGCCATCACTCCCCAGGCTCCGGACCGCACCCTTTCGACGAGCGAGAAGGCTGGACTCGCGTTCGAGGTCCTGAGCGACGTGGACCAGGAAGTCATCAAGGCCTACAACCTGCAATTCACCGCGCCGACCGATCTACGGGACCTCATCGTCAACGTCTTCCATATCGATCTGCGGGCTCACACCGCCGATGGCAGTTGGCGCCTGCCCGTGCCCGCCACCTTCGTCATCGACCGCACCGGAGTTGTCCGTGCCGCCCACGTCTTTGCCGACTTTCGCACCCGCATGGAACCTGCAGCGATCATCGCCGCCCTCGACGAGTACCGATGACCCTCGTATTCGCCTCTGCTCCACGGGCCGAAACGTCGTTCGTCTCGACGGTGCTGAGCGCCGGGGGTTGCCGCTACACGGCGCGCCGAAGACACGCGTTCCACCACGCAACCTGAAGCGGTCCGTGGTAGATCTGCTCCCAGCCCGGCGTTGAGGCCAAGATTTTTTTCAAAGTTCGTGGGCTGGGGAGCGTTTAAATGTCACACCTCTTCCTTATGCTGCAAGGGTGCTGGGACACATCGAAGGAATCGTCGACTCGCTGGGATCGGCGCTGGCGGAGCTGCGGCCGGAGTGCCTTGACGGGCCGGGCGCCACTCGCCTTGTGGACGTCCTGGCGAAGGCCGAGAGCATGTGCGCGGCGGGCAAGGCCATCGTGGCTCGGCGCGTCGAGGAGACGAATGCCTGGCGGCGGGAGGGGTTCCGGTCAGCGGCGCACTGGGTGGCGGCCCACACCGGCGAGTCGGTGGGCCAGGCGGTGAACACGTTGGAGACGGCCCGGCGCCTCGAGGAGCTGCCGGCTACCGAGGAGGCGTTCCGGGCCGGGAAGCTGTCCGAGACCCAGACCCGGGAGATCGCGTCGGCGGCAGCCGCTGCGCCCGAGGCGGAGGGCCAGCTCCTGCAGGCGGCGGCCACCGAGACGGTGACTGCCCTGCGAGAACAGTGCAGGCGGGGCATCGCCGCGGCCAGCGACGACGAGGTGGATCGTTACGAGCGGATTCGCAAGGGCCGGTATCTCCGGCACTGGACGGACCGGGACGGCGCCTTCCGCCTGGACGGCAGGCTGACCCCGGATGACGGCGCCCGGGTGCTGGCGGCCTTGGATATCCGCCGGCAGCGGATCTTCCGGGCAGCGCGGGCGGGGGGCCGCAAGGAGTCCTTCGACGCCTGTGCCGCCGACGCCCTGGTTGATCTGGCCACCAACCCCGACGGCCCGGCGGCCACGATCCAGGTCCGCGTCGATCACGACGCCTGGGTGCGGGGCCACACCCTGGAAGGCGAGCTGTGCGAGGTCCCCGGGGTCGGGCCCATCCCGGTGGCGGTGGCCCGGCGTCTGGGTGACGACGCCATCCTCAAAGCCCTGGTCACCGATGGCACCGACGTCACGCTGGTGTCCCATCCCGGCCGCAACATCCCCGCCCGGATCCGCACCGCCCTGGAAGAACGTGACCCGACCTGCGTCGTGCCCGGCTGTGACGCCCGCCACGGCCTGGAGATCCATCACTGGCGGATCCCCTACAAGGACAGCCAACGGGCCGAACTCGACGATCTCGCCCGCCTCTGCCGCTTCCACCACTCCCAGGTCACCCACCAGGGCGCCCAACTCACCGGCGGACCCGGCCACTGGGTCTGGATCCCGCCACCCTCACCACCGCCTGGCGAAGGCGAGCTTCCCCTCCCGCCCTAGGTGGTCTGTGCGCGATCCTGGTCGCTGGCGGGCTGGGAGGACCGTATTGGCAGTTTCGCTACCGAGTAGGCGTTGGGGTCTTCAGGACTGGATCGTTGGCTGCGCTGCCGGCGCGCTGCTGTTCGTCAGCTTCAAGCCCTGGTCGGCGGCCGCCCCACGTGACCGCTCCGATGCCGGACTCGACGCCTGGACGAACCGGCGCTTGTCCGAAGCCGTGGTGCTGGCGTTACTGGCCACCTTGTTGCTGTTCGCCTACCGGTCCCGGAACGCGCGGGGCGCGGCCGGCCTCGCCGTCGTGATGCTCGTTGGGACGCTGGGCCTGGAGATCAGGGAGTGGCATCGGGCCCGAACGGTCGTCTTCACTGAGGTCGGTATCCTCACCGCCCGGTTGGGTGACGAGCCGGAGCCGTCCCAGGAGGAGCTTCGCCGGCAGACCGAGGAGATCATCGCCGCCGGAGGGGGCGTTCGGTACGGAACCGAGGTTCGGCCGGCGTTCTATGCCGGCGCCGGAGCCACTGCACTCCTGCTCGTAGTCGCAGCTCGTACCCTGCTCAAGGCTCGGAAAGAAGAGCCTCCTGCCGGTGATGGATGACGCAGAGCGCAGGGCGGCCTTGGAGCGGCATTGGGAGTACTCGGGACGGGACGAGGACGTCGCCCACGAGATCTACCACGAGGACGCGATCCTCGAGTTTCCCCAGTCCGGGGAACGGTTCGTGGGCGTGGCGAACTTCAGGGAGAGGCGGAACTAAGACCGGCGACGCCTACCCCGTCCGCCCCTCAACGGGGCTTGACCCGGACGGGCAGGTTGCCCACGCCGCGCAGGAAGGAGCGGCTCCACGGGGGCTCGGGGCCGGCCAGCTCCATGGAGACGAAGCGCTCGGCGAAGCGGGTGAAGACGAGCTTGCCCTCCAGGCGAGCCAGCGGGGCGCCCAGGCAGTGGTGCACACCCCAGCCGAAGCTGAGGGGGACCTCCTCGGCGCGGGCGATGTCGAAGGTCTCGGGGTCGCTGAAGCGGGCCGGGTCCCGGTTGGCGCCGCCGATGAGCGTGACCACGAAGTCGCCCGGCAGCAGGAGCTGGCCGGCCAGCTCGGTGGTCTCGAGCACCTCCCGGCCGTTGGACTGAACGATGCTCTCGTAGCGCAGGACCTCCTCGACCGCGGTGGTGGCGAGCGACGGATCGGCCCACAGCCTCGCCATCTGGTCGGGGTGGCGGAAGAACGTGAGCATGGCGTTGCCGATCAGGTTGGTGGTGGTGACGAACCCCGCTCCGAACAGCAGCCGGGCGGTGGACACCATCTCCTCCTCGGACAGCGGGCCCCCGGCGTCGCGCTGGGCGATGAGGTCGGAGAGGAGGTCGTCGCCGAGCCGGCGGCGCTTCTCCGCCACCAGCTCCACGAAGAACGCCTGCTGAGCCTCCATGGCCTGTTCCGCGGCCACGTGCATCTCCGGGGTGGCGTCGGGCTCGGCGGCGGCCTGCATGACCCGGGAGAGGACCCGGAACCGCTCCCGGTTGTCCAGGGGGACGCCGACCAGGTCCCCGATGACGGCCACGGGCAGGGCGAAGGCCATGACGGTCATGAGGTCGACCTCGCCGGCCTCGGCCATCTCGTCGCAGATGGCGTCGATGCGGGCCGTGATCGACTCCTCCAGGGCAGCCATGCGCCGGGGGGTGAAGGCCCGGCTGACCGGGCCCCGCAGCCGGGTGTGCTCGGGCGGGTTGGCGGTCAGCATGTTGTGGCGCATCTGGCGGCGGAACCGCTCGGCGAAGACAGGGCTCATGCCGTGGCGCCGGCGCATGCCCGCCGGCGGCCGGCCGGCCAGCGGGTCGAGCAGGATCGCCTTGCAGTCGTCGTAGCGCGAGGCGTACCAGAGGCCGTCCCAGCCGCTGCGGTACAGGGGGGCGATCTCTCGCAGCTCCTGGTACAGGGGGTAGGGATCGTCGTTCCCCTCCCGGGTGGTCATGAGCCGGTCGAGCACCGCATCGGCCCGGGCCAGCGTGGCGCCGTCCAGCCCCTCGGCGAAGGCGTCCTCGGGTTGGGGCCGGTGGTCTACGGAGACTGTCGTCATGACCGGCAGCCTAGGAAAATCTGTCACAGGGTGCCAGTCAACTCTTGACGGGCACTCTGTGACGGGAAAGGCGCCCGGCGCGCCCGGTACCCTTGAACGTCGGTTCACTAGAGGGGGGATGGCAGAGGTGAGTGCTCCGGCGCCGGCGGCGCGGATCCTGCGGGGCTACGGGCCGCTCCTCGCCTGGGACCGCAACCGGACATCGGCCGTCAACGACAGGAAGGGCGCCTACGTGGAGACGGAACCCCGGGCGCCGCTACCGCCCCGGCGACTGGCCGGCGGGCGATCCGGCCGTCTTCCGGGGCAGCGCCGAATGAGGCGGCGCCGCCTGACGGGAGTCCTGCTCGGCGCCCTGGTCGTCCCCGCCGCCTGGGTTCCCGTCGCCCGGGTCGAAGCCGTCGCCGAGGCCCCCGCCGTGACCGCCCAGCGGGTGTCGTTTCCCGTCGCCTTCGACCCCCGGGACCAGGGGGACAAGGTGTGGGGCTTTCTCTTCCGGCCGGGCGCCGCCGGCGGGGCCGGTCCACCGTCGTGCACGTCGTCAGTGCTCCTCCTGCTCCACGACGTGTCCTATGCCACCTACCAGTGGGACTTCCCCTACGCACCCGAGCGGTACTCGATGGCCCGGATCCTGGCCGCCGCCGGCTACCCGACCGTGGCCGTCGACCTGCCCGGCCACGGCAGCACGGACGGCGGCGACGGGACCCGGATCCATGTGGCGCTCTACGCCGACGTCACCGCCCAGGTCATCAGCCAACTGCGCGCCGGGAACTACCGCACCTTCGATGGGCAGCCGGCTCCCCGGTTCGGGACGGTGGGACTGGTCGGCGCCGGCATCGGCACGGAAGTGGCGGAGCTGGTGGCGGCCGACGATCCCGAGGTGGCCGTTCTGGTGGGGACGGGTTACACGCACTTCCCGTCCCGGGAGTTCCTGCGCGACTACGCCACCTGGGAGCTGCCCCAGACCGTCGGGAAGCCCTACACCTACTTCGGCGGGCTGCCGGAACGGCGGGCCAAGTACATGTACGACACCCGGCTGGCGGACACCACCGTGGTGAAAAAGGACACCGCCCTGTCGCAAAACTCACCGTCGGGCCTCATCCTGACCATGATGAGCCAGCCGTCGCGGGCGGTGATGGGCTCCATCGGGGTCCCGGTGCTGCTCCTGCTGGGAGAGCAGGACTACATCTTCCCCGCCGCCCACGCCCAGGACGAGCTGGCGCTCTTCGCCGGCGCCGCCGACAAGACCATGACGGTGGTCGGGCGGGCCGGCCACAGCCTGTTCCTCCACACGAACGCCCCCGACAGCCACCGGGCCGTGCTGGACTGGCTCCGTCAGCGGCCCGACGCGCTCCCCGCCTGCTGATCGAGCTTTTCGGTTCTGCCGCTCCCTGGGTAGGAGAACGGGAACACCGTCAAAGCGAGCGGGCGCGAAGGGAGCGAGGCATGGCTGACAACCACCGTTCCGAGGTGGACGTCACCGACCTGCGGGAGCAGTCCACTGTGGAGCTCCTGCGGTCCATCGCCACCGACAGCTCCACCCTGGTGCGCAAGGAGATGGAGCTGGCCCGCCACGAGATCGTGGAGGCGGTCGGCGCCCGCATCAAGGCCGCCATGGCGGCGGCCACCGGTGGCGTGCTGGCCCTTTTGGCCCTGGCCTTCCTCGGCCTGGCGGCGACCGCGGCCCTGGACAACGTGATGCGGCCGTGGGCGTCCCGGCTGGTGGTGGCGGGCGCCTACGCCGTGGTGGCCATCGGCGCCCTGGCCTACGGCGCCCAACGGGCCAAGCGCCCCGCCCTGGCCCCCGAAGAGACCAAGCGGACCGTGAAGGAGGACGTCGAGTGGGCGAAAGAGCAGCTGAAACGGTAGAGGAGATCGAGAGCCTGCGGGACCGGCTGGACGGCGAGGTCCGGGAGCTCGAGCGCCGCCTCCCCGCCCCCGCCCGCTGGGCCAAGCAGCTGTCCGGTGTGGCCCTGGGGGGCGGCGTCGGCGGCAGCGTCCTGTGGTTCGTCATCCGCAAGGCCAGAGCGAAGAAGTCCCGGGCCCAGGCGAAGAAGTCCGGGTCGGAGGCGACCCAGACGGTCATCCGGCTGCTGCCCGAGGGCGTCGCCGACGACCTCAGCCGCCAGATCTCCCGCGCCATCGAGACCGGCGTCTGGCGTCCCTGGGCCGGCGGGATCGCCGCCCTGTGGCTGGTCACCCGGCTGGCCGAGCTGCGGGCCTTGCGCCGGCTGGCCGACGCCCACTCCCACGCCTGATGACGCTGGGGGTCACCCATCCGGAGCGGGTGATCTTCCCTGACCAGCCGGAGGGTCAGGGGACCGGCGGCAAGGCCATCACCAAAGGCGACATCGTCGACTACTACTGCCGGGTGGCGCCGGTGATGGTCCCTCACCTCCGGGGCCGGCCCCTCATGCTCGAGCGCTATCCGGAGGGGATCGACGGCCCCAGCTTCTACCAGAAGGAGGCATCGGCCCACTTCCCCGAATGGGTGCACCGGGTGGAGGTGCCCAAGGAGGGTGGGACGGTCACCCACGCTGTGGCCGACGACGAGGAGACGCTCGTCTACCTGGCCAACCAGGGTGCCCTCACGTTCCACACCTGGCTGGCCAAGGCGGCCCGCATCCACCACCCCGACCAGCTCATCTTCGACCTCGACCCGCCCGCCGGGGAGTTGGACGCGGTGCGCGCCGCCGCCCGTCACCTGGGGGAGATCCTCGACCAGCTGGGCCTGGTGCCCTTCCTCAAGACCACAGGGTCACGGGGACTGCACGTCGTCGTCCCCCTGACGGGCGACGCCACTCACGACGAGACCCGGGCCTTCGCCCGGGACGTGGCCGTCCTGGTGGTGGCCGGAGATCCGGATCGGCTCACCACCGAGGTGCGCAAGGCCAAGCGGGGCGGCCGGGTGTTCGTCGACGTGCTCCGCAACGGCTACTCCCAGACGGCGGTGGCGCCCTATTCGGTACGGGCCCGGCCCGGTGCACCGGTGGCCACGCCGCTCGACTGGGAGGAGCTGGGCCACGGTTACCTCGACCCCCGGCGCTACACCGTCCACAACCTCTTCCGGCGCCTGGGCCGGAAGCCCGACCCGTGGAAGAACATGGCCGGCCAGGCCCGTCCGCTGGAACCGGCCCGCCGCCGGCTGGAGGCGCAGCGCCGGCGCCTGGCCTCCTAGAGCACGGCTGGCGGCCGGCCGCCTAGAGAACGGCCGCCAGCATCACGGCGGCGGCGGCTTCCCGCCGTGGTGGCGCTCCCGGTCCTGGGCCCAGGCGACGAACTCGCCCACCGCCTCGCCCCGGTCCCGGGCGATGAACTCGTCGGCCAGGCGGCGGATCTGCTCGTCGTCGAGTCCCCGCGCCTTCAGTTCGGGGCTGGCGTCGTTGGCCAGCAGTCGGGCGCTTTCGACCTCGGCCGCCTGGGGCTGCACCTCGCCCTCGGCATCATCGGTGCGCTTCTCCGGCTCGAGAGGTCCTGGTCGTGCGTCCATGCCCGGTTTCTTCCCGGCCAGGGCGACGCCGACACCGAATCTGCCGGCCCGCAGTTTCGCCCCTACCCGTCCCCGGGTAGCCGGTGGCGATGCCGTCCCCGAACTGGCTCTGTTCACCGCCGGTATGCGGCGGTGAGACACGCCGGTTGGTCCGTAAGTGGCGTGCTCCTCGAACTGGCTCTGTTCACCGCCGGTATGCGGCGGTAAGCAACGCCGGTTCGGA
>JBIOUX010000006.1:0-43718 GCA_044867425.1 Acidimicrobiia bacterium
ACCCCCACTTCCAGGCGATCGCAGGGGAAGGCTGACCGTGCCCGCGCTAGGCGAAGGGCACCTCGACCACTCGGTCGTCGTATTTGAAGTCCCGGGGCGGGCAGTCGGCGGCGCGGTCGACGAAGTCCGCCTTCGGAGCGCACAGCTCAAAGACGTCGTTCCACACCTCCCGGTACCGCTCGCTCCCCACCCGGTAGGTCACCTCGACTCCCCGGTTGGCGGCGATACCAGGGGCGGTGGCCTTCACGCCGATGATGAGCTGAAGCACGTCCTCGGGAGTCCCGGCCGGAGTGAGATTCGGTGATCCGATCACCACATTCACCTTCGAGGGGTCGTGAGAGGGCTCTTCCGTTGGCGGGAACCCATACATACCAAAGGAGAGGTGGAAAGGGCTGTCGTCCGGGAACGGCCTCGTTCGGAGGCCCAGGATCTCGAGTGGGCCGGTCACGCCGACGAGCCGAACCTGCTCGATGACTGCGTCCTTCTTGCCGAGGTTGCCGATGAGGGGGAGACCGATCGAGAAGCGTTCCCCGACGTCGATGATCTGGGAGTAGCCGCTTCCGGAGCCTGAGGCGTCGAGCGGGCCGTCGCCGGGCTCACGGTCGCAGGCCGTTCCGGCGATGCTGACCAAGAGGAATCCTCCCGCCAGAACTGTCGAGCGAAGCCTCATGCGATCGAGACGATCCGGGTGTCCTCGGGAGGAAAGGCCCTCTCGCCGCAGACCAAGCGGTGGCGGTTCTCCCCATTGTCGTAACGGTGCTCGACGCTGTTCGAGATCGCCGAGGTCATTCCCGCTTCGAAACCGCCGACGTTGATCGCGCCGTTGAGAGTGACACTCGCGCCTTGAGCGCGGCGGTAGTAACCCATGGGCACGACCCGCACGGCGTACCTGTCGTTGACGCATCTCGGAGGCCGGCCGCCCAGTTTCTCGTCCATGCCTCCCGTCCAGTCGGTCGGTTCCCGGGTGTCGGCGAAGTAGTACTGATACTCCGATCCGCAGAACCAGGTGAGGTCCTTGAAGATCATGTCGAGGGCGTAGGTGTGCAGGCGGGCTCCTTCGGCCACGGGCACCAGCTTGCCCTGACCCGAGGACCGAGAACGGTCCATCGAGATGGAACCGGCGACCTTCCACGGCTTCCCGTCCTTGGAGAACCCGATCTGGAAGCTGGTGCTCTTGGTGTTCGTGTAGTCGAAGAAGCCGCCCCAATGGTTGTCGAGGTGCAGCTCTCCCACCGGCACGTTCGTCCGGCCGACCTCCTTGGAGCTGGACAGCGAGCACCCCCGCACTTCGCTGGGCCGGCGGTAGGGTCTTGGTCCGGAAGCGGCTGGGGCGGTGGTTTCCAGGACCATCACGGAGGGTCGCTCGTTGGACGTCAGGGACCCGACGTCATGGGCGCTCATGTAGCGGGCGGCCCGCCCCCGTTCCGCCGGGCTCGTGACCCAGCGCCCACCGGCGGTACCGAACTCCCGGCCCTCCTCCCACGCCACGGAGTCGACCGACAGGGTCATGCCCTCGGGGCTGAAGGCGGCGACCATCAGGGTCGTCCAGCCGGCGGGGTCGGCGTTGCCGGCCATGGCGGCCGACGGGGCCGTCCGCAGCGCGAAGCGGCCGTCGCGACCGGTCGTCGTCCGGGCGACTTCGGCCAACGGGACGCCCGCTTTGAGGTCCTGCACCGGCGGGCGGGCGAAGGCGACGACCTCTACCCCTGAACGCTGCTGGCCCGCCTCGTCCTGGACCTGTCCCGCCCACAGGAGCGGAAGGACGGGTTCGGAGGCGCTGACCGCGGCGGTCGGCGCCATGAGGAGCAGGGCGAGAACCATGACAACGAACCAGAGTCGGGGGCGGAGCATGGGGGGCCTCCTTGGACCTGTGGTGACGATCCAGAAACGGCCCAAACCGGACATCGTGACGCGAACCGTTCGGAAAAGAGCTGTGAACATCGCCCGTAAGGGCCTACCTGGTGGTCACATAGGCCCCCGGAGCGCTCAGGGCGCCCCGGCGCCAGCGCCGCGGAGTCAGTACCAGGGCCCGGGGATAGTCCTCGAACAGCCAACGGGCGAAGTTGCGCCGGGTCCATCCCGACAGGCTGGCGACCCGTATCGCCGCCCGGGCGCCGAGCGGTGACCGCAGGATCTTCCCGAGATTGGCCGCGAAGCGCAGGTCCGGGACGAGGTGGCGTTCGACGGCCTCGGCGTACCGGCGGGCGATCTCGCCCGGACCGCCGCCGGCCAGGATCGCCTCGGCGGCCATCGTGCCTGTGGCCAGCGCCTGGGCGATCCCTTCCCCGGTCATAGGGTCCGTCGCGCCGGCGGCGTCGCCGGCGAAGAGCACGCGCCCGGCGGTGAGCGGCGCCCGGCGCAGATCGGCGGGGATGGGCCAGGCCCGGTGGGTTCCCTCGGCCACGGCGCTGCCCAGCACGCACTGGAGTGCTGGGCGGTGGGGCAGGTCGCGCCAGGTGGCGGCCATGGGTCGAACGGACACGCCCGGCCGGCGGGGGAGACCGAAGCCGACGTTGGCCCGTCCTTCGCCGAGGGGGAAGACCCAGGCGTAGCCGGGGAGCAAGTCGGGCTCGAAGAAGACCCACAAGCGCTGGTCGTCCACACCGGTGAAGTACTGGCGGAAGGCGTGCCACTCACCCAGGTACGGCCGGGTGCCCTCGGCGCTGATGGCGCCGTTGCCGAGCAGCTTGCGGACGGTCGAGTAGACGCCGTCGGCGGCGATGACGTGCCCGGCGCGGATCTCGGTCTCGTCCGACAGGCGGGCGAGGACCTCGTCGGGATGCATCGCCAGATCCGCCAGCGCCGCGCCGGCGCGCCGGGCCGCCCCCTGCCGCCCGGCGAGGTCGAAGAGGGCCGCGTCGAGGGTTGCCCGAGGGGCGACGGCGGCGTAGAGGCCGTCGGCCGGTAGCGGCAGTTCGACGACACGGCCGCTGGGAGAGCGGACGACAACGTCGCGCACCGGCGTGAACCCGTCGACCTCTTCGGGACCGAGCCCGAGCGCTTCGAGGCGGCGCAGGGCGTCGGCCGTCAGCCCGTCGCCGCAGGTCTTGTCCCGGGGGAAAGGCACCTTGTCACACAGGAGCACCGAGCGCCCGGCCACGGCGGCGGTGATGGCGGCGGCCGCGCCCGCCGGCCCACCCCCCACCACCAGGACGTCCACCGTCTCCGCCATCGCCTCCGGACGGTACCGCGGACCCCTCACGACCGCCTGATGGCGGCTTCACAAACCCCTCACATTCGGGGCCGACCATCAGGACGTGAACACACGCACCCGCCCCCCCAGCCACCGCCTCGCCGCCCTCATCGCCCTTCCTCTCGTCGCCTTCGCCGGCGGCTGCGGGGTGGGGGCAGACCGGGAGCCCCTCTCCGGTCCGGCGGCGACGGTCACCCCAGCCGGCGACTCCGTGCCCGACACCACCGACCCGCTTCCCGTCCTGGAGGTGACCTCCGGCACGGCGACTGCCTCTGCGCCGTCGACCGGGGCCGACTCCGGGACCCCATCGGCGGCTGTTGCCGTGGGGAACGCCGGGGCGACCAGCGACCTGGACCAGGTCGACGCCGACCTGGCCGAACTCGACACCCAACTCTCCGAGGCCGACCGCGACCTCGCCACCCCCGAAGGAGACTTCTGATGAACCCCCTGCGTACCCGCCTCGCCGCCGCCGCCGTCGGTGCCGGCCTCATCCTCGCCCTGCCCGCCACCGCCCTGGCCGCCGACTCCGACTCGACCCGCCCCCGGGACCGGACCCGACCGGCCCTCGCTGAGGCCACCCGGGATCCCGAGGTCCTGAAGGCCCGCTGCCGGGAGGCGATCGCCAAGCGGCTCACTGCCCTCGAGACGGCGTCGAACCGCCTGGGTGAGGCCAGGCACGTCACCGACGAGCACGAGGAGATCCTCGCCGGCATCATCTCGGACACGGCCGCCAGCCTCACCGCCCTGGATGGCGAGATCGCCGCCGACACCGAAGCCGAGGCCCTCAAGGCCCACTGCCGGTCCATCTTCGAGGACCACCGCGTCTTCGCCCTGGTGCTGCCCCGCACCCGGCTGGTCGTCTCCTCCGACACCGCCGTTGCCGCCGCCGACCGTCTCGACCAGGCGGCCGACCGGATCGAGCAGGCCATCGCCAAGGCCGAGGCCGCGGGCAAGGACGTCACCCAGGCCAAGGCCGACCTGGAAACCATGCGGAGCGAGATCGACTCAGCCCGTACCACGGCGGACGGCGTCCCCGGCGACATCCTCGACCTGACCCCGGCCGACTGGAACGCCGACCACGAGGTCCTCACCCCGGCCCGGGAAGCGCTCCGCTCCGCCCGCGGCGACCTCAAGGCCGCCCGGGACCTGGGCCGGGGGATCGTCTCCGGCCTCAAGTCCTCGGTCTGAGGCCACCCTCATCAAGCACGTCCGCCCGGCCCGGGGATCGCCCCGGGCCGGCTCGCGTCCGGGTCGAGGCCCCCGGCGGGAATTCACGGCTTGTTACGACCGAAGCGCGTCATGGGGACCGGTTTGCGCCTTTTCTCCCGATGTCAGCAGTTCGGCGTCTCCGGAGGTGCCCCATGCGACCCGTCGGTCGGGTCCGGACCACGTCCGACGGGAGGTTCGCCGTGCGTTCGGATGCCACGCCGGAGCTCGCTTCGCTGGCAGAGATCAATGGTGGCTACGTCAACCTCGAGCTGCGCGCCCTCTCCGGCCGCCTCGTGCAGGAAACCCACCTCTCCCGCTACCTGAGGCAGGATTCCGCGCGTTCCTTCTCCGCCCGACCTAGCGCCAATGACCACGGCATCGCCTGGCAGGCCGCGCCGGACGAAGCCCCTGAACCTGTCGCCCTCCGCTTCGACAAGCCAAGCAGCGGCACCCGGACTCTCTCCGTCAACAACCCCACCTTGCCCATGCAGGGTGGGTGCTGGGGGTTGAAGGTGGTCGACAGCCAGATCGGCGACACCGTGATCGGCGAGCTCCGCACACCACCCGACACTGAGACCGCCAGCTTTGTCTATGGCAGGAAGGCCGACAGTGAGATCTCCGTGGCGGCCCGGGCCGCCGATGGTCCGTGGTCTGTCTCGGGGTCTCATCACATCGCCAATGCCCAAGCCGCTGAGGTCACTCAGTGGGCGGTGAGCAATGAGCACCTCCCTTCTGGTGCAGAGCCGTTTTGTTTACGACAAGTACGAGTATTTCTGCCCGAGCGGAAGACGAGAGAAGGTCGTACCTCGCGAGTGGTTCGGTGATGTCCACCCGAAGCCGACCTCAGTTCGTGGCTGCGGGCTCGCCCCCGAGAGCCGACTCGGACACTACGGGTCGAGGAGCGGCTTCAAGAGGGAACAAGAACGGGCGACGCGCTGGGAGGGCGCGGCCGAGGTCTTTGGCGTCTCCTTGAGCGCGCGGAGCGGGTACTCGCGGTATGTCCGCGCCGGCTGGAAGTTCGGCACCGGCTCCGACGACCACTTGCTTTGTGGTGACAACGGCAAGCCGGCGACGGCCACCCAGATCTTTGCTGGACCCTCGGCATGACTTCGGCGGACGGTTGCGTCGCCGGCCCTAAGCTCGCATGGGTGGAAGGCCCGATTGAACCTGCTGTTGAGCGTGGTCACGGTCGACGGCGACTGCTCCTTCTGACTGTGGTCGTGATCCTCGGGCTTGGTCTGACCACGGCCGTTGTCAACAAGATCCGGTCCTCGGGCAGGACGGTCCACGACTACAGGAGCGGGCCGGTCAAGTCGGGCTCACGAACGGGGACCAGCTTCGCCGTGGATCTCGGTCAGGTCTTCACCTTTGGCGGCATCGTCCTCGAAAACTCCGGCGATCAGCCGGCGGTCCTCGAGGCCCTCCGTTTCGAGCCCCCCCTCGGGTCCGGCATGGAGTTGGTCGAGGTGAAGGTGGCGGGTGGCGACCGCAAAGTCGGCTACGTCGGGACACACGCGGAGTTCCCTCCGCCCCTGCTGGCAGCGTACGTTCACCCGTTTCCCGGATCAGAGGTACCGCCGCTTGCCTCTGCCGGCGTCGAAATCGTCTTCGGCTTGCGCGTGAACCAGCCCGGCCAGTTCGGTTTCCGGCGTGTCCTCGTGGATTACCGGGTGGGAGAGCGTCGCCAGACCGTCCAACTCGAGGACGGCTTTCTTGCTTGCGCCCCTATAGCGAGCTTCCCCCACGGCTGTGACGATGAGCAGTTCTTCGATCGCGGGGAGTAGCGCTCCCCTCATCTCTTTTCGACTCCGCTGGGACGAGGCGGCAAGAATCTGGCCCGCCGCCACCTGAACCGGGGCGGACCACGGCGCCCCGATCGCCGCCGAACGCGACGACTCCAAGGAGTCCCATGAACATCGTCGTCTGCGTCAAGCAGATTCCCGACCCCGCCATGCCGGGGCAGCTCGACCCCAACACCAAGACGCTCGTCCGGGCCGGCAAGCTGATCATGGACGAGTCCGACAGCTACGGCGTGGAGATGGGTCTCCAGCTGGCCGAGAAGGCCGGCGGGGGCGAGGTCACGGTCGTTTCCATGGCTCCCGCCGTCGGAGCCCAGGCCCTGCGCAGCGCCCTGGCCATGGGGGCGGCCAAGGCCATCTTCGTCTCCGACGAGTCCCTGGTCGGCACCGACGCCCTGGGCACGGCCAAGGTGCTGGCCGCCGCCATCAAGCGGGCCGGTGAGGTCGACCTGGTCCTCACCGCCACCGAGTCCACCGACGGCTACACCGGGACGGTTCCCGCCCAGGTGGGCGAGCTGTTGGGGTGGCCGTCGCTGACCTTCGCCAAGCACGTCGAGATCGGCGACGGCAAGGTCACCATCCAGCGCCAGACGGAGGCGGGCTACGACACGGTGGAGGCGCCCCTACCCGCCGTGGTCAGCGTCACGGCCGGGGTGGTGGAGCCGAGGTATCCCTCCTTCAAGGGGATCATGGCGGCCAAGAACAAGCCCGTGGAAGAGGTGAGGGCGGCCGACCTCGGCCTGGACGGCTCCCAGGTCGGCTGGGGTGGTGCCCGCCAGGAGATCACCGACGTCCGCCAGGCCGAGGAGCGCCAGGCGGGGGAGAAGATCGAGGACGACGGCACCGCCCACGAGCAGATCGTCGCCTTTCTCGAGAAGCTGAAAGTCATCTAGGAGGCTTGGGAACCATGGGTCTGTCCAAAGTCTGGGTCTTCGCCGAGTCCGACGCCCCCGGGAAGGCCACCTCGATGACCTGCGAGCTGCTCACCAAGGCCCGGGAGGTGGCCGACACGGTCGAGGCGTTCTATGCCGGCTCCGACGCCGAGTCCATCGCCGGCCCCGTGGGCGAGCACGGCGCCACCACCCTCTACGCGCTGGACACGGGCGACGCCCTGGTCGGCCCACCGGCGGCTGCCGCGCTGGCCGAGCTCATCGGCGAGCACCAGCCCGAGGCCATCTTCTTCGGCGCCAGCTACGACGGGCGCGACGTCGTCGGCCGCCTGTCGTCCCGGCTCGACTCCCCCGTGCTCTCCAACGGGATGTCGTTCGAGCTCGACGGGGACACGGTGAAGGTGGGCACCGCCATCTTCGGGGGCAACACCCTGGTGGACGCCGCCTTCAAGGCGTCCAAGCCCCATCTGGCCCTGTTCCGCCCCAAGTCCTTCACCGCCGAGCCGGGCGGGGGCGGTCCGGCCCAGGTGGTCCCGGTCAAGGCCGTCGACACCGGCCACGCCGGCGAGGCCCGGGTCCTCGACCGCCACGTGGCCGAGCAGGAGGGCCCCAAGCTGGAGGACGCCACCGTCGTCGTCTCCGGCGGCCGGGGCCTGGGGGCCGCGGAGAACTACAAGCTGGTCGAATCCCTGGCCAAGCTGCTCAAGGGTGCGGCCGGGGCGTCGCGGGCCATCGTGGACGCCGGCTGGGTGCCCTACTCCCACCAGGTGGGCCAGACGGGCAAGACCGTCAAGCCCAGGGTTTACATCGCCGCCGGCATCTCGGGTGCCACCCAGCACATGGTGGGCATGAAGGGCTCCGACAACATCATCGCCATCAACAAAGACCCCGAGGCGGCCATCTTCGCCATCGCCGACCTCGGCATCGTGGGCGACGTCCACAAGGTCATGCCCAAGCTCATCGAGGCCCTCCAGAACCGGAGCTGAAAGCCCGGACCCGGGTGAGCCCGAGGTAGCCACGGTGGAGCTCTCCGCCCCGGACTACGTGGTCCTGGTGGTGGCCGACCTTGACGCCTCGTTGCGGTTCTGGACGGGCCTCCTCGGCCTGCCCCTGGGACACCGTTCCGGCCCCTACGCCCAACTCGACACCGGCACCACCCGCCTCGCCCTCTACCAGCGGGAGGCCATGGGAGCCACGCTGGGATGGCCGCTCGAGGCGCCAGCGCCCAACGCCCCCGCCTTCGAGGTGGGTTTCAAGGTGCCCGACGTGGACGCCGCCTACACCGAGCTGGTGGCCGGGGGCGCCCGGCCGGTGCGGCCACCGGTGAACCAGCCCTGGGGCCAGCGGACGGCCTACGTGGCCGACCCGGACGGGCACCTCGTTGAGCTGGTCGGCGCAGATCCGCTTACATAAGGGCCTTCTTACCTAGTATCGAGGCCGTGGATTCGAGCGGCTCTTTCGTGCCGGCTTCGCCCTCTCTGGGTTCCGAGAGGTGGGGCAAAACGCGTGCCGGCCAAGAGGGAGCCCCTTCGCTCCCGTCGAAAGGGCTGGTTGTGACGGGGATTATCTTCAACCTGCTCGAGGAGGCCGTTGTCCGGCGCTACGGGCCCGAGGCGTGGGCGGCCATGCTGGCCCACGTCGGCTCGTCCGGCTACCTGCCCTTCGACCGGTACCCCGACGAGGACCTCTTCGTCCTCCTCGAGGCCCTCCCCGTCGACATCGAGACCAACGCGCCCGAGCGCCTCCGCTGGTTCGGGCGGGCGGCGGTGCCGCTGCTGGCGGAGCGCTACCCGATGATCTTCGCTCCCCACCGCAGTGCCGAGTCGTTCCTCCTTACCCTCAACCAGCTGCTCCACCCGGGCGGCCCGCCTCCCGGCGTCGAGGGCGGTCCCCTGGACCTGGAGGTGCTCGAGAGCGGTCCTGACGCCGACCTGGTCCTCGGCTACCGCTCCAGCAAGCGGCTGTGCGCCCTGGCCGAGGGGTTCGTCACCGGCGCCGCCGACTGGTACGGCGAGCGGGTGCGGATCGTCCAGCCCCGCTGCATGCTCGAGGGCGAGGAGCGCTGCGCCCTGGTGTGCACCTTCGAAGCCGCCGCCTAGACACCCGCCGCCGCCTAGACACCCGCCGCCGCCTAGATTCGTAGGCGGTGCACCCCGACCTCGCTCCCATCGCCTTCCTGCTCGGGACCTGGCGCGGCGAGGGCACGGGCGTTTATCCCACCATCACCGGCTTCGCCTACGGCGAGGAGGTCCGCTTCAGCGAGGTGGGCAAGCCCTTCCTGGCCTACACGCAGCGCACCTGGGCCCTTGATGACGGCCGGCCGCTGCACGCCGAGGCCGGCTACTGGCGGCCCCAGCCCGGCGGTCGCCTGGAGGTGGTGCTGGCCCACCCGACCGGCGTGACCGAGATCCAGGAGGGGACGGTGGGGGAGGACCGCATCGAGCTCGCCGCCACCGTGATCGGGCGCACGGGCAGCGCCAAGGAGGTCGAAGGCCTGGCCCGGACCTTCGAGCGCACCGGGCCCGACACGCTCCGATATGAGGTGGCCATGGCCGCCGCCGGCCAGCCCCTCCAGGTCCATCTGACGGCCGAGCTGCACCGGGTGCCCGACGCCTGAGCGGACCGGCATGACCCTGGGACCCTGGGCCGAGGCCCGGCGCTTCCCTTCCGCCGCCGTGGCCACCCCCCACCACCTGGCCACCACCGCCGCCCTGGCGACCATGGCCGAGGGGGGCAACGCGGTGGACGCCGCCGTGGCCGCCGCCGTCACCCTGGCGGTGGTGGCGCCCTACACCTCCGGCCCGGGCGGCGACTGCTTCGCCCTGGTGTGGGACGGCCAGAGCCTCTCCGGCTACAACGGCTCGGGTCCGGCACCGGCGGCGGCCACGCTCGAGGCGGTCCGGGCGGCGGCCGGCGAGGCGGTCATGCCCCAGCGGGGACCGCTGACGGTCACCGTGCCCGGCGCCATCGACGCCTGGTTCGCCCTCCTGGACCGCTTCGGGACCAAGGGCTTCGACGAGATTTCCCACCGGGCCCGGCGCTATGCGGCCCAGGGTTTCCCCCTGAGTGACCAGGGGGCCTCCCGGATCGCCGCCGGGGCGGCCGCCGCCGCCGGCCAGCCCGGGGAATGGCATGCCGTCTACGGCAAGGCGGCGTCCGGGGGACGGCTCGTGCAGGCCGGGCTGGCTCGCACCCTGGAGGCGCTGTGCGCCCACGGTCGGGACGCCCTGCACGGCGGCGAGCTGGGCGAGGCGGTGGCGGGATGCGTGGAAACCTCCGGCGGGCTGCTCAGCGTCTCCGACCTGGCCGCCCACCGGGGGGAGTGGGTGACGCCGCTGTCCTCGCCCTACCGCGGCGTCGAAGTGATTCAGCATCCGCCCAACAGCCAGGGGACGGTGGTGCACTTCGCCCTCAACGTGGTCGAGGCGGCCGTGGCGGTGCTGCCCACCGATCCGGTCGAGCGGCAGCATCTCCTGGTCGAGGCGGTGAAGCTGGCCCTGGTCGAGCGGGATGCCCATCTCACCGACCCGGGGCACATGCCCGTCGATCCGGCGTATCTCTCCGACCCCGCCCGGGCCCGGGCCCGGGCCGGTGAGCTGCGCGACCACGCCGCCCGTCCATCCGCCGGCCGTCCCGCCCCCGGAGGCACGGCCGCCGTAGTGGTGGTCGACCCCGACGGCCGGGCCGTGAGCCTGCTCGGGTCCAACTACCTGGGCTTCGGTTCCGGGATCACGATCCCCGGCTGGGGCGTCAACCTCCACAACCGGGGGGCCTACTTCAGCCTCGATCCGGCCCACGTCAACGTCATCGCCCCGGGCAAGCGGACGCTCCACACGCTCATGCCGGCGATGGCCCTGCGCCAGGGGCGGCCCTGGTGTGTGCTCGGGGCCATGGGCGGCGACGGGCAGGCCCAGACCCACGTCCAGCTGCTCTCCCGGCTCATCGACGACGGCGAGGATGTCCAGGTGGCGGTGTCGGCTCCCCGCTTCCTGGTGGAGGTGGACGGCTGGCACCTGCACCTCGAGGGCCGGTTCCCGCCGGCCGTGGTCGACGGCCTGCTGCGCCGGGGCCACGACGCCCGGCCCGCCGACCGCTGGGACCAGCGGATGGGCCACGCCCAGGCCATCGTCGTCGACGATACGGGCCTCGCCGGCGCCAGCGACCCCCGGGCCGAAGGCCTGGCCGGCGGCTGGTAGGCGTTTCCGGTCCCCATCGGACGGGAATCCTCGTGGCAGACACCATCGGCACAGGAGGCGGCGCACACGCATGGGCATCATCGGTTGGCTCATCCTCGGGTTGGTGGCGGGTGCCATCGCCCGCTTCGTCGTGCCCGGTCGCGACCCGATGGGGCTGGCCGGCACCCTCCTGCTCGGCCTGGCCGGGTCGCTGGTGGGTGGCTTCCTGGCCAACCTGATCTTCGACGACGAGGCCGTGGGCCTCTTCGGCTCGGTCGTCGGCGCAGTGATCGTCCTGTTGGCCTACAACGCCTGGGTCCGCAAGGAGAGCGTGGCCTGACCCAGACGTCGCCTGACACAAGGAGTGCAGATGAAGCTGCTCAAGCCCACCACCCTGGCCATCTTCGGCATCGGGTTCCTGGCCGGATCCCGGGCCGGGCGCAAGCCGTGGGACACCGTCCAGGGGAAGGTCTCCGAGCTGCAGCACCGCGGAAACGGGGACCCGTACGCCTCCGGAGTCCGCAACCTCAACACTCCCACCACCGCCCCCATGAAGGACGGGACGCTCACCGAGTTCTAGGTCGAGCTGCTTGGCTCGGACAACACCGGCGTTCCTCTGCAACGGCCGTGCGTTGCACAGGAGCGCCGCAAGCTAGCGTGCCCAGCCATGGATGCTGACGAGGCACGCGAGTTCATCCGCAAGAACCACCGGGCGGTCCTGGCCACCTACCGGGCTGGCGGCAGCCCCCAGATGTCGCCTGTCATCGCCGATGTCGACCCCGAGGGCATGGTGGTCGTCTCGAGCCGGGAGACGGCCATGAAAATGAAGAACCTGCGCCGTGACCCACGGGCCGCGGTCATCGCCCTCAGCGATGGCTGGTGGGGCCCATGGGTCCAGGTCGACGGCCGGGCCGCCATCGTCTCCCTCCCGGAGGCGATGGAGGGGCTCGTGGAGTACTACCGGCGGGTGGCCGGCGAGCACGAGAACTGGGACGAGTACCGGGCGGCCATGGAGAAGGAGCGCCGGGTCCTGATCCGCATCTCCGTCGACCGGGCCGGTCCCAACAAGTCCGGATAACGCCCTTGTAATTCAAACGTATGTTCGTATAGCCTGCCCGCATGAGCGGGAGCGAGCGAACCGAGCTGCGCTGGCGCCTGGCCGCGGAGGAGGACGACGGCCAGCAGCGCCTCTTCGACGAGCCCAGCGGCTGGCGCGCCGGCCACGGCGCGTTCCGGGGCCTCGAATTCCTGGAGGTCCGGGCCAAGCGGATCATCAACGAGGTCCCCGCCGCCTCCCGGATGCCGTTCCGCTTCACCATCAACGCCTACCGGGGGTGTTCGCATGCCTGCCCTTTTGCTTTGCCCGCCCCACGCATGAGTACCTGGGGCTGAATTCGGGCGAGGACTTCGACCGGAAGATCGTGGTGAAGATCAACGCGGTGGAGCGGACGCGGGCGGAGGTGGCGTCGCCCAGGTGGGGCGGGGACTCGATCGCCATGGGAACGAACACCGACCCCTACCAGCGCTGCGAGGGCAGGTACCGGCTGACCCGGGGGATCATCGAGGTGCTCTCGCAGGCGCGGAACCCGTTCTCGATCCTGACCAAGTCGACGCTCATCCTGCGGGACCTCGATCTGCTGAAGGACGCGGCGCGACGCACCCGGGTCCACGCCGCCTTCTCGGTGGGCACGCTCGACGACCGGGTGTGGAAGGAGACGGAGCCGGGGACGCCGCATCCCCGCAAGCGCCTGGAGGCGGTGGCCCGCCTGAACGAGGCCGGCGTGCCGACCGGCGTGCTCCTGGCGCCCATCCTGCCCGGGCTCTCCGATGCTCCCGAGCAGGTCGCCGCCGTGGCCCAAGCGGCGAGGGAGGCGGGGGCGGTGTCGGTGTCACCCATCGTCCTCCACCTCCGGCCCGGTGTCCGGGAGCACTACCTGGGCTGGCTGGGGGAGACGCACCCGGAGCTAGCGGCGCTCTACGCCCGCCTCTATCCCCGGTCCTATGCCCCCAAGGCCTATCAGGAGGAGGCAACCGCTCCGGCCCGCCGGCCGCCCATCTCCTAACCTGGGCCGCCATGGCCCGCCCCAGCTTCCGTTCCTTTCTCAGGAACTTCGACGAGTACGACGCCCCGCTCGACAAGAAGATCAGGAAGGCCGTCACCAACAACCTGAAGAAGCTGACCACGCTGTCCGACTGCTGCGGGCACCCCGGCGAGCCAGGCTGTTGACAGAAGGCCCACGCCCCCCGTGAGGGAGCCTCCGAGGACCTGTCTCAGATGAAGGCCGAGCTGGCCGAGGTCGACGCCAGGATCAACCAGCTGGCGGAGGCCCATCGCCGCGCCCTGGCCGAGAGACTCGACACCATGACGGTGGAAGAGCTCCAGGCCCTGGCCGACGAGCGGTCCATCGCCGGCGTCGACCAGGCCAGCCAGACCAGGGACGAGATGGTGGCCACCATCCGAGTGGCCCTGCTCGGCTGACGAAGACGGCATGGAGGAGCAGCGCCGCCCTGAGGACCTCTCGGAGGATGAGCGCCAGCGGCTGCACCGCGCCCATCAGCGCCTGCGCAACGCCTCCCAGGCGCTCGAAGCCCTGACGGTCATCGAGCCCGTCAAAGGCCGCTGGACGCCCACGCCGGCGCCCGCCGAGGCCCTCGAGGCGGCTCAGCTGGCCCTCGACGAAGCCTGCCAGGAGCTCTGGAGGGCCCAGCGGGAGCTCCTCGGCTGGGACCCCCCGGCCGGCTCGGACGCCACCGTCGGGGGCTAAGAGGCCGACCAGGCCCGGGCTTGCTCCACCGAGATGACGATGACCGGACCGGTGGGTCGGCGCTCCTGGTACTGGCGGTACTTGGCCACCAGTAGTTCGATGCCCCGTTCCCACTCCGGCCCGGCCTCCACCACCCGGGCCGAGCCGTCGAGGCGCACCCACCAGAGCTTCGCCCAGTCATCTTCGTAGTGGTCGACGACCAGGCTGACGGCCGGATGGGCCCGGATGTCGTCCAGGCGGGCCAGGCGCGCCGAGCGCTTGGGCTTGTGGTCGACGGCGGAGTAGGCGACGTCGCCGTCCAGGGCGAAGCAGCACGGCACCACCCGGGGCCGCCCGCCGGCGTCCACCGTCCCCAGCCGGGCGACAGGTGCCACCTCCGCCCGCCGGCGCAGCTCCTCGTCGACCACGGTCCCACCTTAGGAGCCGCCCCGGATCTGAGGTGGCGGCCGGTGCCGGGATCAGGCGGACGCCCGATGTGGCCGCCTACCTCAGAGGCGCAGCCTCGTCTCCGAGATCGCCGGAGGAGGCGCCATGATGTGGAACGAGGACGTGACCCGGGTGCTGGTGGCCGACCGGCTGCGCACCCTGCGGGCCAGCTACCAGCCTGATCCCCGCCCGGCGACCCCCCGGCGCTCCCGGCGGAGGTGGCGACCATCGGGTCGGGTCCACCCCGCGGCCACGTAGTGCGTCGACCGGCACGAGCCAAAACCCGGACATGAACCCGGCCGGCGCCCGGTACCGTTCCCGGGCGTGGCCCTGACGCGCGCCGGTCTGAGTTCGGTAATGGTGGGACGGGCGGCGGAGCTCGCTCTCGTCCGCCGGCTGGTGGACGATCTCACCGACCCCCAGGTCGCTCTGATCGGGGGTGAGGCCGGTGTCGGCAAGACCCGGCTCGTCCAGGAGCTGCTGACGCAGCTCCCGCCCGCCACCACCGTCCTCTGGGGCCACGCCGAACAGGGCGCGCTAGGCCGCCCCTGGGGCCTGCTCCTGGAGGCCGTGGAGGTCCGGGTGGCCGACTGGGAGGCCGTACCCGGCGAGCTGGCCGCCCGCCTCGACCCGCTCCGCCTCCTCCTCGCCCCGGTGGCGCCCCGCCTCGGCGTCGCCGCCGAGCGGGACTACGGCCCCGAAGAGCTCCTGCGGGCCGTGGTCGACCTGGTCGGCCATCTGGCCCGTCCGGACGGCGCGGTGGCCGTCTTCGAGGATCTGCAGTGGGCCGACGCCGACAGCCTGGCCGTCTTCACCCGCCTCGCCCTCACCCCCGGCCTCCCCCTCCTGCTCCTGGGCACCTACCGCTCGGAGAACCTCGACCACCGGCGGCTGGCCGGGCTGGTGTCGGACCTGGAACGCCGGCGGTCGGTGGAGCGGATCGACCTGGCGCCCCTGGCCCGCGGCGAGGTGGGGGAGATGCTGACGGCCGTCACGGGCCGAGCCGTGCCCCTGCCCGGCGTGGAGGCCGTCCACCACCGCACCGGCGGCAACCCCTTCTTCGTCGAGGAGCTTCTGATGGTGGCGGGGGACACCGACCCGTCGTCATTGGCCCGCCTGCCCCTCCCGGCCAGCCTCACCGAGGCCGTGGTCGGCCACCTCGACGGCCTCGAGGCGGAGGAGCGCCGCACGGTCGACGCCGCCGCCGTCCTCGGGGAGCGCATCCGCTTCGACACCCTGGCCACCCTGACCAGCCTGGACGAGGACGCCCTCATCGGCGTGCTCCGGGCCCTGGTGGAACGGGGCCTGCTGGTCGAGCCCCTCCCCGACGTGTTCTCGTTCCGCCACGCCCTGACCCGGGAGGCGGTGGCCGGCCGGCTGCTCGGCCGCGAGCGCCGGCGCCTCCACGAACGGGCCCTGGAGGCCCTCCGGGAGGCGGGCAGCGACGACTGGTCGGCCCTGGCCCACCACGCCGCCGCCGCCGGCCGGTTCGACGATCTCGTGCTCGCCGCCCGGTCCGGTGCCGGCGCCTACCTGAGGGCGGGCGCCACCCTCCAGGCCCTGGCCCTGGCCGAGCTGGGCCTGGAGGAGGCGGGCGGGGACCTCGAGCTCCTCGAGCTGGCGGCCCGGGCGGCCTGGTCGGTCCGGCTGCGCCGCAGCGCCATCGACCGGGCCGAGCAGTGGCGCCGCCTGGCCCACGCCTCGGGGGATGACCGGTCCCTCTTCCAGGCTCTGCGGCTCTTGGCCCGGCTCCGCTGGGAGGAGGGCCAGCGGGCCGAGCAGCGCCGGCTGACCTCCGAAGCGCTCGAAGTGGCCGAACGCCTCGGGCCCTCGGAGGAGCTGGCCGCCGCCTACAACCTGGTGGCGGAGACCGCCATGCTGAACTACCGGGGGGAGGATGCCATCGGCTGGGCCCGGAGGGCGCTGGCCCTGGCTGAGGAGACGGGCGCCATGCATCTCCGCCCGGCGATCCTGGTCAACGAGGGTTCGGCCATCGCCGACCTGTCCGGGCGGTGGGAGGAAGGAGCCGACCGGCTCGAGCAGGCGATCGACGCCGCCGTCGACCAGGGGGATGCGGTCGCCGCCCTCCGGGGTCTGAACAACATCCTGGACGCCGGCTACCTCTCCTGGCCTCCGGCCCGTTCCGAGGGTTACATCGAGCGCATGGAGGCCGTGGTGGCCCGTTCCGGCCGCCTCGACTGGGCCATCGATGTGGCCGGCTGGCGGGCGGCGCTGGCGGCCGATGTGCAGGGTGACCTGGTGGCGGCCCGTGACCACCTCGCCGGTCTGCACCACGAGGCGACGACGGGGACCGTCCAGTGGTGGATGTTGCTCAACGGCGCCCGCCTCGCCTTCGAGGTCGAAGACCCGGAGGGGGCGGAGCTGCTGGAGCTGGCCCGGCAGCGGGCTGGATCCACCGGCAACAAAGAGGAGTGGTTCAGCATCGACATGCTGGCGGTGGAAATGGCTGCCCCGGCCGCTGACGCCGCGGAGGTCACCCACCGGCTGGCCCAGGCCATGGCCTGTCTCTGGGAGTCGGACGAGCCCGGGCACTGGGACTGGTGTGCCGAGACCACCTATCGCAGCCTGCGGGCGGCGCTGGCCGGCGGTGTCGCACCCGAGGTGATCCGCCGCTTCACCGCCGGCGTGGCCGCCTCCCGCGTGGCCGACGACCATAACGCCGACCCCGCCTGGCCGGCCCACCTCGACGGCGCCATGTGGGAAGTGGAGGGCGAGCCGGAGGCGGCAGTCAAGGCCTACACCGAGGCCCTGGCGGATCACGGCCGCCACCGCTCGCCGGCCTTGGTGGCCGACGTCCACCAGGGGCTGGCCCGCTGCCTTCTCGCCCTGGGTCGGGGGGCGGAGGCCAGGGACCACGGGCAGGAGGCGTTGGACCTGCTGAAGCGCTGGCCGGGATGGCGCCGGGCCGAGGCCGAGACGCTCCTGCGCCGGCTGGGCGGTGGCGAGAAGGCGGCCCGGGACGACCTGCTCACGCCCCGGGAAGGCGAGGTGGCGGCGCTGGTGGCCGAGGGTCTCTCCAACGGGGAGATCGGCCGGCGCCTCTACATCTCCACCAAGACGGCGTCGGTCCACGTCTCCAACATCCTGGCCAAGCTGGGCATGTCCTCCCGGGCCGAGATCGCCGCCTGGGTGGCCCGCCAAGCCGACCCGTCCTGAGTGCCCCAGGACAGAGGCCTCAATGGGCTCGATGGACGAAGGCCATCCACTCGGCGGGGACCTCGCCGCCGCACTGGTGCACGAAGTCGATGACGTCCTGGACGGCGTGGTGGTGCACGATCCTGCCGTCGCGGATCTCGAAGACGCTGATGCCGCCGAGCTCGAGGTGGTTTCCCCTCGGCACCAGCCCCGCCATCTCCCCCTTGTGGGTTCCCTGGGCGGTCCACACCTGGACGACGTGGTCGCCCTCGGCGATCAGTGCCTCGGTCGTGTAGTGAAGGTCGGGCACCGCCTCCAGGAGCATCCCCTGGACGACCTTCAAGTTCTCGACCGTCTGATCCATGACCGAGACGGGAAAGCTGTTGGTCGTCCAGTCCGGAGCGAGCAGCTCGTCGAGGACGTCGAGCTCGCTGCGGCACCTCTTTGCCGAGCACGCCGGCGAGGAGGTCAACCGGATAGGCGACGGCTTCTTCGTGGCCTTCGACCAATCCGAGGCTGCGATCCGTTGTGCCGTCGCCATCCAGCGAGCGCTGGCCGACCACCGCTGGGACCACGGATTCGCTCCTCAGGTGCGCGTCGGGATCCACCAGGCGGAAGCCACCCGCCAGGGGGACGACTACCAGGGGAGAGGGGTCCACGTGGCCTCCAGGATCGGGGGTCTGGCCGAGGGCGGTGAGATCCTCGCCAGCCAGGCTTCGCTGGTGGATCTCGCCGGGATTCGCTGCTCGGCGCCTCGCCCGGTGAGCCTGAAGGGCTTTTCCGAGCCGGTGGCGGTCGTCTCGATCGACTGGGGATGGCGGTATTGCCTGGCTCCGTTTCGTGCCCGACGAGCTGAGCAACGCCCCGGAGCCCGCGCGCTGCAGCGCCTGGCCGCCCAGTTGTGCGTCAGCAGCCCCACCACGTCGCAATAGCGCCGGTAGGTCCGAGGCGCCAAGCGGGCCTGGAAGTCGAGGAACTTCTCCAGAGCCTCGTCGATGGTGATCTCGGGGTCGGCCGACATCACGCCATGGTGCCCGAGTCCGAGGGAACTACCCGAGCCGGGCATCGGAACTCCCCGTGTTTCGCCGCACGTCCCCCAGCGTCGAGGCGCGAGCAGGTCACCACCGCACCAGAGCCACCTACCGGTCAGGTATTTTGCCCCTGGGGACACGGACCCGAGCACTGTGGCCGACTCAGGGCCTCACCTGGCGGAGCGGCGGCAACACGGACCGAGAAACTGGATAGCTGACTACGAATAGAGAGGCCGGCAGCAACGAAGGGATACTGATGCACTCTCGACTGAGGATGCCCTTGAGAGCCGCGCTAATTCTCACGATGCTGACCGCTTCTTTCCAGCCAAGCGTGCGAGCCGAGCAGCCAAGAGCAGATGTACTGAACGAGGAGAGTTGGACTCTGCATCTGTATCAAGAGCCAGACATTCGCCCACGTTGCGACCTCACAGCGCGCATCATGTGGTTCGGTCAAGTAGCCGGACCCGGCACGGTCACGGGACTTGCGCAAGCGATCTGCAGTCAGGACATGTTGTCGATGAGTGCCGAAGCGACGGTAGATCACAACGCTGTGACAGCAGGAACAGGACCCGTCGGGGAATGCGAGCTCGCGCGGGACGGGCGATGTCGCAATGTGAGGAGCGTATTGCCATTGGGATGCAGCCCTTGCACAGGTGCCTGGGAGACGGATGCTGTATTCTTGGTAGAGTTTCCAGCGGCTCTACTTCTACTGAGTCTCCCTGAGGGGTGTCAATTTGGAGGGCCGAATAGCGTGATCTGTCAACTGAACAGCGGTCTTATTGAGGTTGTATAGATGGCACCCACAAGTGGCGAGCAGCTTCACCACAGACAGTGCAGTTTGTGTGGCGGTGCCGAGGAAGCAGAACGGCGAATACTTGAGTTCAATAGAGTTTTGGTCTGTCAGTACTGTGCCCAACTCATTGCATATGAATTTGGTGTGGGACATGCCGAACCGAACAAGATGAACCAATCTTCCATATCAATCGAAATGAAGGCCGCGGAGGAGCTTGGATCAGCAGGCTGACGGGACGGGGTGCGGTGTCACCAACGAGTGCTTCGTCCCATGATGCGAGTCAAGCGACCCCGCAACTAGGGCGTGTTTCCGTTCGCCGCGGTGTCGAATATCGCTACAGCACTGGCCTCTGTGATGAATGCCGTCCTCCCCGACGGATTCACCTGCATCGCCAACGGGACCAGCGTCATCCTCGTACGAGACTACGTCGGTGTTCGCAGCCTCGACCTCGCTAACGCCCCCGATTGGCGACCCGAGACATGGACCGAAGACCTCCGCGCCGTGCTCTGGCAAGTCCTCAGCGACTTCCAAGACGAGATCGTCGACCAGCTCCACAAGGCGTGGCCGCCAGCCCCAGGCAGCGCCGGGATCGCCGTCCCCCACGCCCAGGTCGAGGACGGCGCACTTCGAGGGTGGTACGGCACAAATGGCGAAGTCGTCCTCGCCCTGGACCCCATCGACGCCGCCCCTCCAGGCGACGTCCAGGCGACCGGCCCCACACCCAACGGCCCTCCAAGCTGAACAGGAGGCAGAGAATAGAGCCTGGATCGCTGCTCGACGTCGTCAGAGCATCCTCAGCGCCTTGACCGCAGTGCTCATCCTCCGCGGGCTGACCCGCCCAGGCAGGTAACCGTCCGATCAGGCGCGGGCGGGGGCCCCACGCCCCCACAGGCCCCGACTCGTCCTCGCCGCTGCCGACCCGTTAGCTTGCGGCCGGGGGCCACGTTCGGGAGTACTGGAGCCTCTTAGCGCCACATCCTGGCCAGTTGCTACCGCCATCCCGACTGGCGTTGACGGCGTCGCGCGACGCGTTACGGCGAGAACGCGTTACAGATCGAAGTCCAGGAACAGGGGCGCGTGGTCCGAGGGCGGGCGGTCCTTGGGGCCCTTGCGCATGTTGCGGTCGATCAGGCCCCAGGTGAGCTGCTTGGCCAGCGGCTCGGTCAGGAGCATGAGGTCGATGCGCATCCCCCGTCCGGAATGGAAGTCGCCGGCCCGGTAGTCCCACCAGGAGAAGAGCCGGGGTTCCTCGTAGAGCTGACGGAAGCCGTCGACCAGCCCGAAGCGGCAGAGCTCGGCCAGCGCCTCCCGCTCCGCCGGGCTGACATGGGTGGCGCCCACGAACTTCTTCGGGTCGTAGACGTCGCGATCGTCGGGGGCGATGTTGAAGTCGCCGCACAGGGCCAGGGGGTCGGAGGGCTGGTGGTGCTCCTCCACCCAGCGGGCGACCCGGTCGAGCCACTCCAGCTTGCGGTCGTAGTGCTCCGACGGTATCGACCGGCCGTTGGGGACGTACAGGCTGGCTACCCGGACCCCCCCGCAGGTGGCGGACATCAGCCGGGCTTCGGTCAGCCCTTCCTCAGGCTCGGGTGAGAAGCCGGCCATGACGTCTTCGATCCCCACCCGGGAGGCGATGGCCACACCGTTCCAGCGGCCTTCGCCGTGGAAGGCCACCTCGTAGCCCAGGGCGGAGAAGGGCATGACCGGGAACTGCTCGTCGGCCAGCTTGGTCTCCTGCATGCACAGCACGTCGGGCCGGGCGTACTCCAGCCATTCCTCCACACGGGGGAGGCGGGCCTTGAGGGAGTTGACGTTCCAGGTGGCGATACGCATCACCGGTGAGGCTAGCGTCGCTCACATGGGACCACTCCAAGGCGTTCGCATCCTCGAGGTCGCCGGCATCGGGCCGGGGCCCTTCGCCGCCATGATGCTGGCCGACATGGGCGCCGAGGTGCTGCGCCTCGACCGGGTCGGCGGCGGCCGGGGCCCGCGCGGCGTGCCCGCCAGCGTCCTGGACCGGGGCCGGCGGTCGGTGGCCCTCGACCTCAAGCACCCCGACGCCGTCGAGCTGGTGCTCCGGCTGGTGGAGAGCGCCGATGCCCTCACCGAGGGTTTCCGGCCGGGCGTGATGGAGCGCCTCGGGCTCGGTCCCGACGTGTGCCTGGCCCGCAACCCGCGCCTGGTGTACGGCCGGATGACGGGCTTTGGCCAGGAGGGCCCCTACTCCGGCATGGCCGGCCACGACATCAACTACATCGCCCTGGCCGGTGTCCTGCACCACATCGGGCGGCGGGGCGAGGCGCCCGTGCCTCCCATCAACCTGGTGGGCGACTTCGGCGGCGGCGGCATGCTGCTCGCCTTCGGCGTGGTGTGCGCCCTGCTCGAAGCCTCCCGTTCCGGGCAGGGCCAGGTGGTCGACGCCGCCATGGTCGACGGCAGCGCCGTCCTCATGGCCATGATGCACGGGATGCGGGCCATGGGCTTCTGGGCCGACGAGCGGGGGACCAACATCATCGACACCGGCTCCCATTTCTACGACGTGTACGAGACGGCCGACGGGGGCTATGTCTCCATCGGCTCCATCGAGCCCCAGTTCTACGCCGAGCTGTTGCGCCTCACCGGCCTGGATGGGGAGCCGGACCTGCCCGCCCAGATGGACCGGGCCGCCTGGCCGGCCATGAAGGAGCGCCTGGCCGCCGTCTTCAAGACCAGGACCCGGGACGAGTGGTGCCGGATCATGGAAGGCAGCGACGTCTGCTTCGCCCCCGTGCTCTCCATGGCCGAGGCGCCCCACCACCCCCACAACCAGCTTCGCCAGACGTTCGTGGAGGTGGCCGGCATCGTCCAGCCCGCCCCGGCGCCCCGCTTCAGCCGGACCGAGCCGCAGATCAGCCGCCCGCCTTCGCCGCCCGGGGCCGACACCACCCAGGCGCTGGCCGACTGGGGCCTGGCCGAGGACGAGATCGCCAAGCTGCGCTCGGTGGGGGCCATCGGCTGACCCGCCGCGGGACGGCGGCGCCGGGAATGCTTTGCTGGCTCCGCCGGTTTTACCAATGCTCGGTCTTCCCGGTTCGGGTCAAATGTTTTAAGGGCCGGGGCAAATCTGCCGACACCTTGTCCTGACGGCGAGGAAGCGGCCGACAACAGACCGAACTCGCTAGCCACTCCATCGACATTTGCGCCCGGCCTTGCCGCGCGCCCGCCCGAGGAGAGACCGTGACCAGCACCGCCGCCCGCCTCGCCAAGACCCGGAACATCGGGATCATGGCCCACATTGACGCGGGCAAGACCACCGTGACGGAGCGGATCCTCTTCTACACGGGCCGCAGCCACAAGATCGGTGAGGTCCATGACGGCGCCGCCACCATGGACTGGATGGAGCAGGAGCGCGAGCGGGGCATCACCATCACCTCTGCCGCCACCAGCACCGAGTGGCGTGACCACACCATCCAGCTGATCGACACCCCCGGCCACGTCGACTTCACCGTCGAGGTGGAGCGCTCGCTGCGGGTCCTCGACGGGGCCGTGGCCGTTCTCGACGCCGTGGCCGGCGTCGAGCCCCAGACCGAGACCGTGTGGCGCCAGGCCGACAAGTACGGCGTGCCCCGGATCGTCTACGTCAACAAGATGGACCGGGTCGGCGCCGACTTCGAGCGCTGCCTCCAGATGCTGGGCGACCGCCTGGGCGTGAACGCCGTGGCCATCCAGCTGCCCATCGGGGCCGAGGACGCCTTCACCGGCGTCGTCGACCTGGTGGCCATGCGCGCCCTGGTGTGGGACGCCGGCACCGGCGTCGACTTCCGCACCGAGGCCATCCCCGCCCACCTCGTCGACGCGGCCGACGCCGCCCGCCACATCCTGGTGGAGGCGGTGGCGGAGACGTCCGAGGAGCTCATGGACGCCTACTTCGAGAACGACGGCCTGACCGAGGACCAGATCCGTTCCGGGCTCCGCACCGGCGTGGTCAACGGCAAGATCGTCCCCGTCCTGTGCGGCACCGCCTTCAAGAACAAGGGCGTGCAGCCCCTCCTCGACGCCGTCGTCGACTACCTGCCCGCCCCCACCGACATCACCGCTACCGTGGGCGAGACCCCGGCCGGCGAGCCCGTCGTGCGCCACGCCGACGACACCGAGCCGTTCTCGGGCGTGATGTTCAAGGTCCAGACCGACCCCTACGTGGGCCGCCTGTCCTACGTCCGGGTGTACTCCGGGACGCTCTCCTCCGGTGACACCGTCCTTAACGCCAATACGGGCCGGAAGGACCGGGTGGGCCGCATCCTCCGGATGCACGCAAACACCCGGGAGGACATCAATCAGATTGGCACCGGCGACATCGTGGCCGTCGTGGGCCTGAAGGGCGCCTCCACCGGCGACACCCTGTGCGCCCCTGAGGCTCCCATCATCCTCGAGCGTATGGAGTGGGTCGAGCCGGTCATCTCGGTGGCCGTGGAGCCCGCCTCCAAGGCCGACCAGGACAAGCTGTCCAAGGCCCTGGCCGCGCTGGCCGAAGAGGACCCCACCTTCCGGGTCGCATCCGACGGCGAGACCAACCAGACCGTCATCTCCGGCATGGGCGAGCTGCACCTGGAGATCCTGGTCGACCGGATGAAGCGTGAGTTCAGCGTCCAGGCCGCTGTCGGCCGCCCCGAGGTCGCCTACCGGGAGACCGTCACCGGCTCCGCCGCCAAGGTGGAGTACCGCCACGTCAAGCAGAGTGGGGGCCGCGGCCAGTTCGCCCACATCGTCCTCGACGTCGAGCCCAACCCGGGCGCCGGCTACGAGTTCGTCGACAAGATCACCGGCGGGGTCATCCCCAAGGAGTACATCCCCTCCGTGAACAAGGGCGCCGAGCATGCCCTGACCGGCGGGGTCCTGGCCGGCTACCCGCTCATCGACGTGAAGGTCAGCCTGGTGTACGGCTCCTCCCACGATGTCGACTCGTCCCAGATGGCCTTCGAGCTGGCCGGGGCGATGGGCGTCAAGGAGGCGGTGCGCAAGGCCGGGCTGCAGCTGCTCGAGCCGGTCATGGCCGTCGAGGTCGTCACCCCCGAGGACTTCCTGGGCGACGTCGTCGGCGACCTGTCCAGCCGCCGGGGTCGGGTCGAGGGCGTGGACCTGCGGGGCAACGCCCGCGTGGTGCGGGCCATGGTGCCCCTGGCCGAGATGTTCGGCTACGCCACCGACGTCCGCTCCAAGACCCAGGGCCGGGCCGCCTTCACCATGCAGTTCGCCACCTACGAGCCGGTGCCCAACGCCGTCGCCGAAGAGGTCAAGGCGCTGCGGGCCAAGCGCTCCACCCGGGCGGCTTAGACAGGATCAGTCCCCAGACGCGTCGACGCCCCGGGGCCGCGTCCCCGGGGCGTCAACGCGTGCGCCCCCTTTCTAGGGAACCTGCCCCTCAGCGGCTGCGCGCACGACCTGCAGAGCGGCGTCACGCCGGGTGACGCCTCCCTGCCGCAGACACCAGGAACGAACGAAGCGGTGCGAAGTCATCGGGCGCTCCTGGGTCACGGTTGGACCGGGCGCCGGGTTCGCCACTCGCTCACCGCCGGACCAGGCGACCAGATGCGGTCCGGGGGTCATCGCTTCGCCCTGAGGCCGCCGAGGCGGGACCTCCACGCGAGTGTGCTGGAAAGGGCCGCCGGTACTCAATGGCCCGCCAGCGTCATTTCCAACTAGCCCATGCGAACCAGTTTCACGCGCCGTTCACCCCCGCACGCTTGACCGCAGTCACCTCAGTGGCACAATCGGCGGGCCATGGGCGCAAGGATGAATGACGCCGAGGCCATCATGTGGGCAGTGGAATCCGACCCCTTCCTCCGGTCGGACTTCATGAACCTCATGCTCCTCGACGCGAGCCCCGATCCCCGGCGCCTGCGGGCCGGTGTCGAACAGGTCCTCGCCGCCTACCCCCCCTTGCGCCAGCGAGTGGTGCGGCCTCCTCTGGGCCTGGCTCCGCCCACCTGGGCCGACGACCCCGACTTCGACCTCGACTACCACATGCGCCGGCTGGCTGTCCCCCCGCCCGGGTCGCACCGCCAACTCCTGGATCTCGCCGCCGTCCTGGCCGCTCCGCCCCTCGACCGCTCGCGGCCGCTGTGGGAGCTCACCGTCGTGGAGGGGCTGGAGGGGGGCCGAGCGGCGGTCCTCCAGCGGGTCCACCACAGCCTCACCGACGGGATGGGTGGGATGAAGCTGCTGCGCCGGCTGCTGGATCGAACGGCCACCGGGCCGGCCGGCATCACGGCCCCCAATCGTGAGGTGTGGCGCCACCCCGACATCTACAACCCGGCCGAGGAACCGCCCGCCCCCCGGTTCGCCTCTCCGCCGGTCGCCTCCGGCGAGTGGCCGGCCCGGGGGGCCCCGCTGGGAGGCCTGGCCGGGGCCCTTGCCTACCGCCTGAACCAGGGGATGACGGCCGCCCGCCGGGGCCTGGAGCTGGCCGCCTCCCTGCCCGGACTGACCTCCGAGGAGTTGCGGGCGGTGGCCGATCGGGCGACGCGGACGGCGCGGTCCGTGGCTGATCAGGTGCTGGTGGCCGGCGGGGCGCTCTCGCCCCTGCTCTCCGGGCGCTCCCTGGCCCGCCGCTACGAGACCTTCTCGCTCGATCTGGCCGCGGTGCGGGCCGCCGGGCGGGCCCTGGGCGGGTCCCGGAACACGGTGTTCGTGGCCGGCGTCACCGGCGCCCTGGGGTCGTACCACGAACGCCTGGGAGCGCCCTGCGAGGCACTGCGCATGGCCATTCCCATGAGCCTGCGGGCCGGCACTGGGCCGGTGGGCGGGAACCACTTCGCTCCCGCCCGGGTGGTGATGCCCCTGGCCCCCAAGGACCCGGGGAAGCGCTTGACGCTGACCCGGCAGGTCCTGGAAGCGCTCTCCGAGGAGCCGGGTTTCGACCTGGCGGTGCCGCTCTCCGGGGTCATCAGCCTCCTGCCCGCGTCGCTGCTGGCTCCCGCCCTGCGGTCCCAGGCGGCCACCGTGGACTTCGCCACCTCCATCGTTCCCGGGTTGCGAGCGGAGCGTTTCCTGGCCGGCGCCCGGGTGCTGGCCAGCTGGCCGCTCGGTCCCCGGGTGGGCTGCGCCGCCAATCTCACCTTGCTGGCCTGCGGTGAACAGCTCGACCTGGGGATCAACCTGGACCCGGCGGCGGTGACCGATCCCGAGGCGTTCATGAGCTGCCTCCGGGACTCCTTCGCCGCCCTCTTTGATGCCGTGTAGCTGGCGGCTCTGCCGCCCCGCCTGGGGCCCCATCCCCAGGCTCCTCCGGTGCGTGGGACCCCAACCCCACGCCCGGCCGTCTTCGCCTGACAGCCTCCCGGCGCCGAACCGCTAATATCGGGTCTGCGACAGCGGCGTCGCTCCAACCGAGAGGCCGGGAGCGGCGCTTTTTTTCGCGCTCGTCCCTCGACTTCGACCACGAGCGACGAGAGGTCCGATGAGAACCAGATCGACGCGCCCTCCGTGGGTTCGGGGGTGTCCCCCGACACCTCCGGCCAGCAAAGATCGGGACGCCTGTGGTATCGGGTTCGTGGCCGACGCCTCCGGGCAGGCCAGCCGGGCGCTGCTCGATGCCGCCCTCTCCGGCCTGGCCTGTGTCCGCCATCGTTCGGCCATCGCCGCCGACGGCATCTCAGGGGACGGAGCCGGCCTCCTCCTCCCGATCCCCGCCGCCTTCGCCACCCGGCTGGTGGCCGAAGGGCTGCGGCCCGGCCCGGGCGCCGGGCCGGCCAGCCGGGGCGCCCCGGCCGGCGCCGGCGGGGTCCGGCTGGGTCTGGTCCAGGCCTACCTGGACCGGGACGATGCCGCCGATCGCAGCACCGCCGAGGTGGCCGTCGGTCAGGCCTGCGCGGCCGAGGAGATCGAGCTGGTCGGGTGGCGGGACGTGCCCATCGACGAGTCCGAGCTGGGCGACCAGGCCCGGCGCTCCGCCCCCTTCTTCCGCCAGGCCGTGATCGCCGTAGCCGCCGGCGTCGACGCCGCCGAGGCGGAACGGCGCGGCTACCGGGCCCGGCGCCGGGCCGAAGCGGCCTGTGCCGCCGCTGGCGTCCGCCACTACTTCGCCAGCTGGTCCTTCGCCACCGTGGTCTACAAGGCGCTGGTCATGAGCGACCGCCTGGCCGGGTTCTTCCCCGACCTGACCGCCTCCGACTTCGAGGTGGCGCTGGCCGTCTTCCACTCCCGGTTCTCCACCAACACCACCCCGGCGTGGGAGCGGGCCCAGCCCTTCCGCTTCCTGTGCCACAACGGCGAAATCAACACCCTGCAGGGCAACGAGCACCGTATGGCGGCCCGGGGGCGGCTCGGCACCGAGGCGGCCGGCCTCGGACCCGAGGAGCTGTTCCGCCCGATCCTCGACCCCTCCGACTCCGACTCGGGCAAGCTCGACTGCGCCGTCGAGCTGCTGCTCCGGGGTGGGCGCGACCTGCGCCACGCCGTGGCCATGCTCGTCCCCGAAGCCTGGGAGGGCAGCCGCGACCTGCCCGCCGACGTGCGCGACTTCTACCGCTACCACGCCTGCCTGTCCGAGCCCTGGGACGGGCCCGCCGGGCTGATCTTCACCGACGGGGTGCGGATCGGCGCCGCCCTGGACCGCAACGGGCTGCGGCCCTTGCGCTACCAGGTGTGCGACGACGGGTTCGTGGTGGCCTGCTCCGAGGTGGGGGCGGTGCCGGTGGCCGGGCACGGGAAGGTGCGGCGGGGCCGGCTGGGCCCGGGCGAGATGCTCTGCGTCGATCCCGAGCGGGGCGGCTTGGAGGACGACGGCGCCATCAAGACCTGGCTGGGGGGGCGGGCGCCGTATTCCGCCTGGGCCTACGAGGGCCTGCGGCCCCTCCCGCCCGGACTGCCGGTGGCCGAGCCCCCCTTCGAGGATGACCTCACCCAGATCCAGGCCGCCTTCGGTGTGAACAAGGAGGAGGTGGCCATGGTCCTCAAGCCGATGGCCACCGACGCCAAGGAACCCACGTTCTCCATGGGCGACGACGTGCCCTTTGCCGCCGTCGCCTCCCGGCCCCGGCCCGTCCACCACTACCTGAAGCAGCGCTTCGCCCAGGTCACCAACCCGCCCATCGACCACCTGCGGGAACGGCTGGTGATGTCCCTGCGGACCTGCCTCGGGCCCCGCCAGCCCCTGCTCAGCGAAGGTCCCCGGGCGGCCCATCTCCTGGAGCTGCCGACGTTCTTCCTCTATCCCGACGCCGTGGAACGTCTTCTCGACGAGGACCGGGCCCCCTTCCCGTCGGTGCGCCTCGACGCCACCTTCCCCGTGGCCGACGGTCCCGTAGGCCTGGGGCCGGCCATCGCCCGCCTGGGCGACCAAGCGGAGGCCGCGGTCCGAGAGGGACGGGCGCTGGTCGTTGTCTCCGACGCCGGGATCGGGCCCGACCGGGCCGCCGTCCCTGGCCTGCTGGCCACCGGTGCCGTGCACCACCGTCTGGTGCGGGCCCAGCTGCGCTCGGCCGCCTCGCTGGTCATCGACACCGGCGACGCCCGCGACGTCGACTCGGTGGCTTGCATGCTCGGCTACGGCGCCGACGCCATCTGCCCCCGCCTGGCTCTGGAGTCGGTGGCCACCATGGCCGACACCGACCAGCTGGGGGAGACGAACTCGGCCGAAGCCCAGACCCGCTTCCAGGCCGCCGTGGAGGACGGGGTCCTCAAGATCATGTCCAAGATGGGCATCTCCACGGTCGACGGCTACCGGGCGGCCCAGATCTTCGAGGCCCTGGGCCTGGCCCCCGAGGTCGTCGACGCCTGCCTGGCCGGCACCGCCTCCCAGGTGGGAGGCCTCGGCTTCGCCGAGCTGGGCCGGGACGCCCTGCGCCGCCACGCCGACGCCTTCGGCACCGAAAAGGTGGTGCTCGACTCGCCCGGCTTCGTGCGCCACCGCAAGGGCGGCGAGTACCACTCCAACGACCCCGACGCCATCGAGCTGCTCCACCAGACGGTGGGCATCCCCGTCGAGATCAAGGGCAAGAAGGGCGCCGGCAACGGCACGGGCAACGGACAACCAGCCGGCGTGGCGAAGGTGATCTTCCTGGAAGACCATCGGGAGCCGGCGGGCGCCGCCAGCCCGGCCGACATCGCCGCTGCCCACCTCCTCCAGCGGGCCATCGCCCAGGACCGGGCCGACCTCTACGAGGCGTTCTCGAAGCTGGTCAGCGAGCGGCCCACGACCGAGCTGCACGACCTCCTGGAATGCGTCGCCGCCGGTCCACCCGTGCCCCTCGAGGAGGTCGAGCCCGTGGAGGCGATCACGGCCCGGTTCTCCTCCGGCGCCATGTCCCACGGGGCACTCTCGGCCGAGGCCCACGAGTGCCTGGCCGTCGCCCTCAACCTGGTTGGCGGGAGAAGCAACTGCGGCGAGGGGGGCGAGAGCCGCCACCGCTACCGCACCCGGGGCACCGCCGTGGACAAGAACTCGCGGGTCAAGCAGATCGCCTCCGGCCGCTTCGGGGTCACGCCCGAGTACTGCGCCTTCGCCGACGAGCTCAACATCAAGATGGCCCAGGGTTCCAAGCCCGGCGAGGGCGGGCAGCTTCCCGGCCACAAGGTGTCCCGGGAGATCGCCCGGCTGCGCCACACCCAACCCGGCGTCGGGCTCATCTCCCCGCCGCCCCACCACGACATCTACTCCATCGAGGACCTGGCCCAGCTCATCTACGACCTGAAGCAGGTCAACCCGATGGCGGACGTGTCCGTCAAGCTGGTGGCCGAGGATGGCGTGGGCACCATCGCCGCCGGGGTGGTCAAGGCGCTGGCCGACGTCGTCCCGATCTCGGGCAACAACGGCGGGACGGGGGCGTCGCCGCTGTCGTCCATCAAGCATGCCGGCATGCCCTGGGAGCTGGGCCTGGCCGAGACCCAGACCGCCCTGGTGGAGAACGAGCTGCGGGACCGGGTCCGCCTCCGGGTCGACGGGGGCATGAAGACCGGCCGCGACATCGTGGCCGCCGCCCTGCTGGGGGCGGACGAGTACTCCTTTGGTACGGCGGTGATGCTGGCCGAGGGCTGCATCATGGTGCGGGCCTGCCACAAGGACACCTGCCCCACGGGCATCGCCACCCAGCGCCCCAACCTGCGGGCCAAGTTCACCGGTACCCCCGAAGGCGTGGCCGCCTACCTGTGCTTCATCGCCGAGGAGACCCGGGCCATCCTGGCCGGCCTCGGCTTGCGCTCCCTCGACGAGGCCATCGGCCGGGTGGAGCTGTTGCGCCAGCGCCAGACCGGGGATCCCCGGGCCGACGCCCTCGACCTGTCGCCTCTCCTGGTGCCACCGGCGGATCCGGAGGCGCCCCGGTGCTTCGTGGCCGGCGTGCCCATCCAGCGGCCCCGGGGCGAGCTCGGCCACCAGCTGGCCGATGACTCGTTCTACGCCCTGTGGGAGGGCCACGAGATCACCCTCGACTACGAGATCACCAACTCGGACCGCACCGTGGGGGCGACCCTGGGTGGGGCCATCGGCGTGGAGTGGGGCGAGGGCCTGCCCCCCGGGCTGGTCACGGCCCGCTTCACCGGGGCGGCGGGCCAGAGCTTCGGTGCCTTCCTGGCCGACGGGGTGATCATGGAGCTGACCGGCGAGGCCAACGACTACGTGGGCAAGGGCATGGGCGGTGGCCGGGTGATCATCCGCCCGCCGGCCGACGACGCCGGCGACCCCGTCCTGGCCGGCAACACCGTCCTCTACGGCGCCACCGGGGGCCAGCTGTTCATCGCCGGCGCGGTGGGGGAGCGCTTCTGCGTCCGCAACAGCGGGGCCACGGCGGTGGTGGAAGGCGCCGGCGATCACGCCTGCGAGTACATGACCGGCGGGACGGTGGTGATCCTCGGCCCGGTGGGCCACAACCTGGGGGCGGGGATGACCGGGGGAGAGGCCTACATCTACGACCACGACGGGCGGCTCGGGAACCGGCTCAACCCCCAGCTGGTCCAGGCCATCCGGCCCAACAACGCCCAGTCGGCCGAGCTCCGCTTCCTGGTCGAGCGCCACCGGGAGTACACGGGCTCGCCGCTGGCCGCCGCCCTCCTGGCCGACTGGGAGGCCACCCTGCGCTACTTCTGGTGGGTGGCGCCGGTCGACGAGGTGGCCCGCATCGAGCGGGCCCACGAGGGCATGCTGGGCGCCTCGGCTTGAGTGCCTCCGTTCTGTCCATCCGATCCCAGGGGTCCGTCCTGTCGATCAACTCGATCGGGTCCGTCCTCTCCATCGGCTCGGTCGGTTCAGTGCTGTCGATCGCGTCGATCGGCTCGGCTGGCTCGATCCTCTCCGTCGGGTCCTTCGCCAGCCTGGCCAGCATCCTGTCCGCCGCCAGCCTCGGCTCGCTCCTGTCGTGGCGGTCGGCCCGAGGCGTGCTCACCGCTCGACATACGGACAGTGCCGGCAGCCGAGCTCGCAGCAGAAGCCCCGCTCCCACAGCGTCATGGCGGTCATGACCCACAGTCCGGTGATGGGGTCGTGGTACCGGGGCCGGCCCCGGCGGATCGCCGCCTCGTGGGCGGCCATCGCCTCCTCGTAGCCCGGGGTGGCCGGGTCGAGGCGTTCCGGGTGGGGCCGCACGCGGTCCGCGGGTAGCTGCACGGAGGCATTCCATAGGCTTGTGCCCGGGGAGGCAGAATCGACACCGTGACCCCCGAAGACCTTTGATGATCGGAGGTAACCCGTGAAGGCGCGGCGTTGGGGCGAGGCGCTGGCGGCCTGGGCCATCCCGTCCGAGATCCTCGACCAGGCGCCGGCCAAGCCCTGGGGTTGCCCGACGGCGCTGTTCGCCCGGGCCGCCGAAGAGGCGGTGGCTCCTGACGCCGGCCTGAGGCCCACGACGCGCCGGGCCGCCGAGGTGCTGCCCGACGCCGGCACGGTGCTCGACGTGGGCGCCGGGGGAGGGGCCGCCAGCCTGCCCCTGGCCCCGCCGGCGGCCGTCATCACCGCCGTCGACGAGAGCGCCGGGATGCTGGAGGCGTTCGCCGGCCTGGCCGCCCGCCGGGGCCTTGACCATGCCGAGGTGCAGGGCTCCTGGCCGGAGGTGGCGGGCAAGGTGGAGCCGGCCGATGTCGTCGTCTGCGCCCACGTCTTCTACAACGTTCCCGACCTCGAGCCCTTCGTCACCGCCCTCACCCGAAAAGCCCGCCGGCGGGTCGTCGTCGAGCTCACCGCCGCCCATCCCCAGGCCTCCCTCAACCCGCTGTGGCACCGCTTCCACGGTCTCGACCGGCCCAGAGATCCGACCGCCGACGACGCCCTCGCCGTCCTCGTCGAACTCGGCCTGGAGGTCGGCGTCGAGCGCTGGGAGGCGCCGGGCCGCTGGGAGACGGCCCCCCGGGAGGAGCTGGTGGCCTTCGCCCGCCAGCGCCTGTGCCTGCCACCCGAGCGGGACCCGGAGGTGGCCGCCGCCTTGGACAAGGACTTCGTGTCCGGCCCCCGCCAGCTGGTCACCCTCTGGTGGCCGGGGACCGCCGCCTGACCGCCCGAAGTCCGTACCAAATACGGAGGTGCCGGCGACGGTGGCTACTTACGATCGCGGGGGCGCGGGTACCGCGCCCACCGCACGGGAGGGCATGCCATGACGGCCTCGTCGACACCGACCTACGGGGAGATGACAGACGCCCTGAGCGAAGGTCTTCAGGCGCTGGAAGATACGTTGTCGGGTCTCTCCGAGGAGGACTGGGGACGCCCCACGCGCTTGCGGCCCGCCACGCCCGACACCCTACCCTGGGATGTCCTCACCCTGGCCGCCCACTTCGATGTGTTCATGGGCTTGACCCTCGCCCTGGTGGGGGAGCCCACGGACGCCCAGCCGGGGCGGGACCGGCACAGCTTCTGCATCTCGGTCTCCGACCGCAGCGAGGTCGCACCTGCGATCTACAAGTAGGTGGTCGACCACGCCGAGGGGCATACCCCGGCGACGATCCTCGACACCGTCCGCCAGACGTTCAAGAACGCCATGGACGCGATCCGGACCACACCGCCGGACACGGTCGGCCCCGGGTTCTTCGCCCCCATGCGGCTCGACGAGTTCGTCGCCACCCGGTTGGTCGAGACCGTCGTCCATGGCCTGGATCTGACCGACGCGCTCGGCCGGGCGCCACTGGCCATGTCCAAGGCCACGCCCCTGGCGGCGGAGATCCTCGACGAGGTGCTCGCCCGCGTGACGGTCCCCGGCCGGCCCGCCGACCTCGTGGACGACGACCTGGGCTTCATCCGGGCCGCCGCTGGACGCGGCGACCACTCCGATCCCCGTTTCCCCGTCGTCGGCTAGCCGAGTCCCGGCTCAAGCGGTGGGGATATCCGTACGGGTACGGAGGTGCGGTGGTCGGCTTCGTCCTTACTGTGGCCAGCATTGGCGTGATTGCTGGACCCGTAAGGAGGGTGAAACATGACTCTCGTCCCCCAGACACGTACCTACGACGAGATGGTGGAGGCCTTGGCCGAGGGGCTCCGGGTGGTGGAGGACACGTTGGCCGATCTCTCGGAGGCGGATTGGGAACGCCCAACCCTCCTGCAGCCCCCTGATCCTGAGGCGCCGCCGTGGGACGTCCTCACCCTGGCCCTCCACTTCGATGCCTTCCTGGGTATGACCGGCGCCCTGGTGGGTGGTGCTCAGGATGCCCCGCCGGCCCGGGACCGGGCGAGCTTCTGCATCTCGGTCGCCGACCGCAGCCTGGTGGCCCCGGTCGTCTACCGCTACATGCTCGACTACGTCCAGGGGCACACTCCGGCCACCGTCCTCGACACCGTCCGTCAGGCATCCAAGAACACGCTCGAGGTGGCCCGGACCTCGCCACCCGACACCGTCGGGCCCGGCTGGGCCGGCGCCCTCATCCGGCTCGACGAGTTCATCGCCACCCGGGTCGGAGAGACGCTGATTCATGGCCTGGACCTGACCGATGCGCTGGGCCGGGCCCCGCTTGTCATGCCGAAGGCGACGCCCATCGTGGCGGAGCTGCTCGACGAGATCGTCGCCCGGATGGCGGTGCCCGGCCGGCCCGCCGACCTCGTGGGGGACGACCTGGCCTTCATCCGGGCCGCCTCTGGCCGAGGCGAGCACCCCGATCCCCGGCTCCCCGTGGTCGGGTAAAGCCCCGTATCCGTACTGGTACGGAGGTGGGTCGGTCGCCGTCGACTTACGCTCACTCCGGCGCGAGTCAAAGGGGGAGACATGCGTATGCGAGGAGGACTCCTGGCCTTGGCCATGATCCTGATGGGGATGACGGCGACCGCCGAAGCCCAGCAGGGAACCCACTGCACGGCGGAGTTCGTCATCGGCCTGGACCCGGGTTTCGGCTCCGAGCCGACCTCCGGTGTCTTCCACAGCGGCGGGGAGACGGGAACGATCACCTGCGACGGCGGGGGCAAGGGGACGGCCGGCGTCGATGGCCGATACGGCACCAAGGATCCCGACAGCTGCTCGACGGGGGGTGAGGGGTGGGGCGTCCAGTCCTTCACCATCGGCAGCGACAACATCAAGAACACCATCACGATCGAGTTCGGCGGGCTGTCCGGTGGCCTCGTGAACGGCAAGTTCGAAGGCGAGAGATTTTCCGGCACCTTCACCTTCACGCCGACCAAGGGCGACTGTGTCACCGGCCCAGTCACCGAGGGCACGGTCAAACTCGACGGCACCATGACCGGCTGAGAGTCGGGCCAGACTGAACTGACCACCAGACGGGAGAGGCGATGGCAGCGGGGCGGATCAGGTCCGCCCCCGCTGCCGCGTCGTGAGCGAGAGGGAGCTGTCATGACCGGAAACCCCTTCCTCAGGCGGTTGATGCGACTGCCTCGCACCGGCTTGGTGCTGGCCGCCGTCCCGGCCCTACTGACCGCCGGAGTCCTCGCCCTGTCGTCCCCTCCCGGGAGGGTGGCGGGGGCGGGCGAAGCGGGACCCGCTCCCGTGCGGCGGCCCATCCCGCCGAACATGCTCGAGGCCTACGCCGAAGGCGGGGTGGTGGCGCTGGAGTATCACCAGCTCTACTACTGCCCGACCACCCCTTTCTCCGATCTCGAGCCGCCATTCGGACAGGGCGACGGGCACCCCGAGTCAGAGGACCCGAGTGAGTACCAGACGCCGAACTGCTTCTTCGGTGACACCGGGACCGGATCGGTTCTTCCCGATGACCTCCAGGCCGGCGCCTTTCCCGGGGCCAAGAGCTTCTTCGGCCTTGCCCCGTACTTCGGGACCGCCCTGGGGGACGCCAACAGCCCGGCGAGCGACATCCAGACGCAGTGCAGCGAACCCGGGCCCCCGTTCACCCAACGCCAGGGCGACCGGGGCACCTGTCTGATGCACCCCTCGACCTTGCGCTTCGCCCACCTCTTCGACGATCCGGCGATCCAGCCGCCCGACCCCGTCGTCCTGCCCCAGCACAGCCACCTCATGCCCGAGACGTCGTCGCCGGCGGGATGGTGGAACCAGCGGGGTGTGGCCATCTACGACCGTGCCCTCTGGCCCGACCTGGACGGGAACTGCCCCGCCGGCCGGAGCAGGTGCATCACGTCGGTGGCGGCGCTGCGGGCGGCGCAGAAGACGGGCCAGGCGTCGATCGACGTGCCGTCCAACGTCTACTTCTACCTCACGGTCCACCCTGAGGCGCCCTGAGCGGAGCTGGGGCGGATTTCCCACCTCGGCTCCGTACTGCTACGGAATTCCGGTAGCGGACCCGGTCAGTGGCGGTGCAGGTTGGCCGTCGTCCAGTCCCAGGCGTCGCCGATCATCTCGTCCAGGCCCGGCTTCTCCGGCACCCACCCGAGCTCGGCCTTGATCAGGTCGCTGGAGGCGACGAGCACCGCGGGATCCCCGGGCCGGCGCCCCACCTCGGTGGCCGGGATGGGCCTGCCAGTCACCGCCCGGGCCGTTTCCACCACCTCCCGGACGGAGAAGCCCTGGCCGTTGCCCAGGTTGTAGATGCGGTGGCCACCTTCGGCGCAGGCGTCGAGGGCGAGCAGGTGGGCCCGGGCCAGGTCCTCCACGTGGATGTAGTCGCGGATGGCGGTGCCGTCGGGAGTCGGGTAGTCGGTGCCGTAGATCTGGATCCCCTCCCTCAAGCCCGCGGCGGCCCGGAGGACCAGCGGGATGAGATGGGTCTCGGGGTCGTGCACCTCCCCGTAGGGGCCGGAAGCGCCGGCCACGTTGAAGTAACGCAGGCTCACCGCCCCCAGGCCGGTGGCGGCGCACTCGAATCCGATGGCCGCGTCGACGGCCAGCTTGGAGGCACCGTAGGGGTTGGTGGGTACCGCCCGGGCGCTCTCCAGGATCGGGATCTCCTCCGGCTCGCCGTAACAGGCGGCGGTGGAGGAGAACACCAGCCGGCCCACGCCCGCCGACCGCATGCCGTCGAGGAGGTTGAGGGTGCCCCCCACGTTGGTACGGAAGTAGCGCACCGGCTCCGCCACCGACTCGCCCACCAGGGACAGGGCGGCGAAGTGGAGCACCCCGTCGTAGCCGCCGGCCACCACCTCGGCCAGGCGGGGGGTGTCGAGCACGTCCACCTCCACGAACCCGGCACCGGGCGGCACGGCCCAGTCGTGGCCCTTGGAGAGGTTGTCGGCCACCGTCACGTCATGGCCGGCGTCGAGCAGCTGGGCCGCCACCACCGAACCGATGTATCCCGCCCCTCCGGTCACGAGCAGCTTCATGACAGAAGAACCTACCTGCTGGCTCAGGCCGGGAACTCGAGTGTCCGGCGGGCATCGAAGCCGAGAGCGCCGGCCACCAGCCGGCGGGGGAAGCCCCCCCGGACGTTTTCGTAGCCGTCCACCGCCTGGTTGTAGGCGGTGCGTTCGGCGGCGGGGTCGGCCTCGTCCATGTCGGCCAGGGCGCCGGCCACGGCGTCGGAGGACCGCAGCCGGGGGGTGGCCTCCACCCTGGCCTGCAGCCGGGCCCCGAACCCCTCGAGGCGATTGGCCAGTGCCGCTTGGGCCTCGACCGGCTGCCGGCCGCCCTCCCGCCAACGTTCCAGCGCCCCGGCGAGGTCGGAAAGGAGGCCGGGGTCGTCCCCCAGGCGCTCCCGGGCGGCGTCGCCGGCCCGGCCCAGGGAGTCGTACCGCTGGTCAAGGCCCGGGCGGAGCTGTGCCCAGGCGGCGTCCACCCGGTCACCGGCCTGCTCGAGGTCGCCGCGGCTGCCGAGGGCGAGGACCACCGTCCCGGTGACCACGGCGGAGACGAACAACACCCCGACCCGCACCAGCCAGCCCCCCGGGCGCCGGATCACCACCGGTACACTCCGGGGCTGTGGCTCTCCCGAGCCGGCTCGTGGCCGTCGTGGCCGCCGCCTCGCTCGGGGGGTGGTGGCTGGGGATGGCGCGCCATGACAGCCCCGGGCCGGTCCGGGTGGTGGGCGTCGTCGACGGCGACACGATCGAGGTGGCCGTTGCCGGCCGTCGGGAAACGGTGCGCCTCCTCGGCGTGGACACTCCCGAGACCGTGCACCCGCACCGCCCGGTGGAGTGCTTCGGGCCGGAGGCGTCCGCCTTCACCCACTCCCGCCTGCTGGGCCGGACCGTGCACCTCGCCTTCGACCGGGTCCGGCGTGACACCTACGGCCGGCTCCTGGCCTACGTGGAGGTGGACGGGTGGCGTTTCAACGACGTCCTGCTCGCCGGTGGGTACGCCACCCTGCTGGTCATCCCCCCCAACGGCGCCCACGGCCGGACCATGCTCGAGCGCGAGCTGGAGGCGCGCCGAGCAGGACGGGGACTGTGGGGAGCGTGCGAGCGGTGACAACCGCCCGATGGTACCTACCTTCAGAGCCCCGCCGGTCTATCCCAGGACCCGGTGGCGCACCTTGTCGATGGCCCGGCCGAGCACGTCGCGGGTCTCGGAGTGGGTCAGGTCGAGCGTGTGGCCGATCTCCTTCATCGAGTGGGCCACCCCGTCGTTCAGACCGAAGCGCAGGAACAGGACCTGCCGCTCCCCGGGGGTGAGGTCGGAGTAGGCCCTGGGATCAGCCCGTAATTCCAAGAGATCGAGGTCGAGGTCTTCATCGTCGGCCAGCTCACCCTCCACGTCGGGGTAGGGCCAACTCTCATCGGACGGTTGGAACCGGTGGTTGCCACGGGCCACGGTCATTCGTCGTCCTCCTCGGGGCTCACCCCCATCCTTTGCCGTGACACTCCGCCTGTCAACCGGCTGACGGCGCTTATGACGGTTCGGGCACGCGATATCGCAAGGTGGCCCGCCGGGGCCTGGCGTTTCCAGGTTTTGTTTAGGCTGGAATCGTGCGCCCCCCTCGTTTCCTGGGTCTGATCCTGGTCCTGTTCGCCCTTTCGGCCTGCGCTTCGGCAGGCGACGGCGACAGCGGATCCCAGGCGCAGGAGACGCCCCGCATCACCATCGGTTCCAAGCTGGACACCGAAGCCCAGCTCCTCGCCCATCTCATGGGCGGCGTGCTCGAGGACCGCGGCTACGAGGTGCAGAAGAAGATCCGCCTCGGGTCCACCGACCTCATCCGGCGGGCCCTGCTGGCGGGCGACATCGACATCTACTGGGAGTTCACCGGCACCGGCCTCGGGATCCTCAAGCAGGCACCGGTGGGCGACCCGGTCCAGGCCTACGAGACGGCCAAGCGCCTGGACGCCGCCAACGGGGTGACCTGGCTGCCCGCCGCCACCATGAACGACACCTACGCCCTGGCGGTGGCCGACGGCGGCCCGGTCGCCGCCCGCAGCCTGACCGAGCTGGCGGCGCAGGTGCAGGCAGAGCCGGACACGGCCCTGTGCGTGGATCCCGAGGGCGGGTTCCGGGAGGACGTCCTGCCGGTCGTCAAGGACACCTACGGGCTGGAGTTCAAGAACGTCCGCCAGCTCGGGCAGTCGCTCATCCCGCCGGCGCTGGCCGACGGCCAGTGCGCCGTGGGGATCGTCTATTCCACCTCGGCGCTCATCGTGAAGCACAAGCTGCGGGTCGTGGACGACGACAAGAAGGCCTTCGGCGCCTACACCCCGGCGCCCACCGTGCTGACCGAGCGACTGAGCAGGTGGCCCGCGCTGGCCGAGGACCTCGCCGGTCTCACCGCCGCCCTCGACACGGCCACCATCACGGCCCTCAACGCCCAGGTGGAGATCGACGGGAAACCGGCCGAAGACGTGGCCCAGGAGTTCCTCCGCTCGCGCCGCCTGCTGAGCAAGGGCTGACGTCCGCCCTGTCCATGGCTCTTCGCCTGGCGGCTCATCGCTGCGTCGGCGGGGGCCCCAGCCCAGCCTCCCGGCGCCACTAGCGTGGCGCCATCGAGCTCTGGCGTTTCGTCGTCGACCACCGGCACGAACTGACGGAACAGGCCGTCCAGCACGGTCGCCTGGTGGGGACCGCCCTGGCGGTGGCCGTGCCCGTCGCCGTGGTCCTGGGCGTGGCAGTGGCCCGCCGGCGGGCGCTGGCGGGGGCCACCATCGGGATCGCCGGGGTCATCTTCACCATCCCCAGTCTCGCCCTCTTCGGGCTCTTCGTGGTGCCCCTGGGGATCGGCACCTCGCCGGCGGTGGCCGCCCTGGCCCTCTACGCCCTCCTGCCCGTGCTGCGCAACACCGTCGTCGGCCTCGCCGAGGTGCCCGCCGACGTAGTCGAAGCGGCCCGGGGCATGGGCATGACCGAGGCCCAGATGCTGCGCCGGGTGCGGCTGCCCCTGGCCCTGCCGGTGGTGGTGTCGGGGGTGCGGGTGGCGGCAGTGACGGCCGTGGGCATCGCCACCGTCGCCGCCCTGGTGGCGGCCGGGGGCCTGGGGGTCTCGGTGTTCGAGGGGCTCCAGGCCGGCGACCGGACCAAGACCCTGGCCGCCACCCTCACCATCGTGGTGCTGGCCCTCGGCATCGACGGTGCCCTCGGGCTGGTGGAGCGCCTCCTCCGCCGCCGGCAGGGGCGCCACGTCAGGGGCGCCGGGAGGCGGGGCTGGGGTCCCCGCCGACGTCGCGATGAGCCGCCAGGCGAAGAGCCATGGGCACGGTCGTGATCAGCCTGGAGGACGTCACCAAGCGTTACGGCCCGGGGGCCGTGGCGGTGGATGGGCTGTCCCTGGAGGTGGCCGAAGGCGAGACCTGCGTGCTCGTCGGCCCGTCGGGGTGCGGGAAGACCACCACCCTGAAGATGGTCAACCGCCTGGTGGAGCCGACGTCGGGGCGGGTGGTGGTCGGCGGCCAGGACGTCGCCCGGGCCGACCCGGTGGCGTTGCGGCGGGGCATCGGCTACGTAATCCAGCAGGTCGGGTTGTTCCCCCACCTCGACGTGGCTGCCAACGTGGCCACCGTGCCCCGCCTCCTGGGGTGGGACCGGGCCCGCATCCGAGCCCGGGTCGACGAGCTCCTCGAGCTGGTCGGCCTTGACCCCGCCACCTTCGCCCACCGCCGGCCCGAGCAGCTCTCCGGGGGGCAGCGCCAGCGGGTGGGGGTGGCCCGGGCCCTGGCCGCCGACCCGCCCGTCCTGCTGATGGACGAACCGTTCGGAGCGGTCGACCCCGTGACCCGGGGCCGGCTCCAGGAGGAGTTCGTCCGCCTCCAGGACGAATTGCACAAGACGGTCGTGCTCGTGACCCACGACATCGACGAGGCGCTGCGCCTGGGTGACCACCTGGCCGTGCTGGCGGACGGCGGCCGCCTGGCCCAGCACGGGACGCCGGCCGAGGTCCTGGCCCGACCGGCCAGCGAGTTCGTGGCCGGCTTCGTCGGCACCGGCGCCACCCTCAAACGACTGGGCCTGCTGCCCGTGACCCTGGCCGTCGAAGCCGGAGCGCCGGCGGACGGCGGTGGTCAGGTCGACGCCGGCGCCACCCTGGCCGAGGCCACCGAAGCGCTGTTGCGGGCCGATGGATCCTCCGTCGCCGTGGTGGATGGCGACCGCCGGCTGGGCGTGGTGACGCTGGCGTCCATCCAGGCCGCGCTCCGCCGCCCCGTGGCCGGTGCCTCCGACGGGGCGGACGCCCCGTGAAGCGCGCCTGGCTGGTGGCCGCGCCCCTCGTCTTCCTGGCCGCGGCGGCGGGGGTGGTGGCCTGGGGCCACGGGGGCGACCGGGGGGCGGGAGAAGCGGCGGTGCTGGCCGGTTCGAACCTGTGGGAGCGGGCCGGGGAGCACGTCCGCCTCTCGCTCGTGTCCACCGCCCTGGCGGTGGCCGTGGCCGTCCCCATCGGGGTGGCCGCCACCCGCCGGCGGCTGCGGCGTCTGCGCGCTCCGGCCCTGTTCGTGGCCAACCTGGGCCAGACCGTCCCCACCGTGGCCGTCCTCGCCCTCATGTTCACCGTCACCGGCCTCGGGTTCGGTACCGCGGTGCTCGCCCTGTGGGCCTACTCGCTCCTGCCCGTGCTGCGGAACACCATCGCCGGCCTGTCCGCCGTCGATCCCGCGGTGGTGGAGGCGGCCCGGGGCATGGGCCTCAGCCCCGCCCAGGTCCTCCTCCGGGTGGAGCTTCCGCTGTGCCGGGCGGTGATCGTGGCCGGCGTCCGCACCGCGGCGGTGGTCAATGTGGGCACGGCCGCCCTCGCCTCCTTCGTGGGCGCCGGCGGGCTCGGCGACATCATCCAGGTGGGGATCTCCAACCAGCGCGACCGCATCCTGGTGGTCGGCGCCACCCTCACCGCCCTCCTGGCCCTGGCCGCCGACTGGGCCGTCGCCGCCCTCGACGCCGTGCTCCGCCGGCGCCCCTCCAGCCTGGCCTGAGCCGCGTCCCTCAGGAGGCGTGACGGGCCAGCAGCGCCAGCAGCTCGGCGCCGTAGCGCTCGACCAGCATGGGCCCGAAGCCGGGCAGGGCCAGCAGGTCGTCGCGGGTGGCGGGCCGGGCTTCGGCCACCACGGCCAGGGTGGTGTCGTGGAAGATCACCTGGGCCGGCACGCCCGAGGCCCGGGCCAGCCCCCGACGCCACTCCACCAGCTCGGCCAGCACCCGCGGATCGGCGCCGGCCCCCGGGAGGGGCTTGCCGGCCGCCGGCCGCCGGCCGTTGAGGCGGGCCCGTTCGGCGGCCACCGCCTTCCGCCAGTCGCCGTCGCCACCGGTGGCCAGGGCGGCCAGCGCCGCCTCGATCTCGGCCAGGTAGGGGCTCTTGTGGCGGGCCATGGCCCGGGCCCTGTGTTGGTGGCTCTTCGCCTGACGGCTCATGCGTTGCTCAGAGGTGGGCGTGCCAGCGAGCGGATCCGGGATGCGGGTCGTGCGGGTGGGGGCCCCTGCCCCACCTCCCGGCGCCACTGGCGTGGCGCCGAGGGTCCGCTCCGCCGCCCAGGACAGGACCAGGTGCTGTTCCGCCCGGGTCAGGGCCACGTACAGGAGGCGGCGCTCCTCGGCCCGGGCGGCGGCGGTCTCGGCGTAGGCGATGGGTACGAGCCCCCGCTCCAGGCCGGTGACAAAGACCCAGGGCCATTCCAGACCCTTGGCCCGGTGGAAGGTGAGCAGTTCCACGGCGTCGCCGTCGGTGGGGGTGTCGCCGTCGGCCAGGGCGGCGGCGAGATGGGCAACGAAGCCCGCCAGGGAACCGGGGCCGTCCTCGCCGGCCAGGTACTCGTCCCCCAGGCGGACCAGTTCGGCGACGTGTCCCCGCTGCTCGTCGGGGGCGTCGCCGGCCCAGAGTTCGAGGCCCCGCAGATGGTGGGCGAGACCGACGCCGGGGGCGGTGGCCGCCGCCCGGCGCAGCTCGGCCAGGGCACCCACGACCTCGGTCCGCTCCAGGAACCGGGCCGCGCCCCGCACGCGGTGGGGGATGCCGGCGGCGGCCAGGGCCGCCTCCAGCCGGGCCGACTGGGCGTTGGTGCGGTAGAGGACGGCCATCGAGGACCAGGCCACCCCCGGTCCGTGCGCCGCCTGCAGGGCGCGGGCGACGCCCGCCGCCTCCGCGGCGTCGGAGGCGTAGGCCGCCACCGCCGGCAGGGGGCCGTCGGGCAGCGTGGCCCGAAGAGGCTTGGGGGACCGCTTGCCGGCGGGCAGCACGGCGTGGGCGACGGCCAGGACCTGCGGGCTGGAACGGAAGTTGGCCTCCAGGCGGACCACGGCCGCCCCGGGGAAGTGGGTGGCGAAGCCCACCAGGTAGGAGGCGTCGGCGCCGGTGAAGCCGTAGATGGCCTGGTCCTCGTCGCCCACCACGCACAGGTCGGCTCGCCCGCCGAGCCAGGCCCGCAGCAGCCGGAACTGGGCCGGGTTCACGTCCTGGAACTCGTCGACGAAGACGTGGCGGAACCGCCAGCGGGTGGCGGCGGCGAAGGCGGCGTCCTCCTCCAGGGCCTCGGCCAGGCCCCAGATCAGGTCGTCGAAGTCGATGACCCCCCGGCGGTGCTTCTCCGCCTCGTAGCGGTCGTAGAGCCCGGCCACCTCGGCCGCCGGGCGGGG
>JBIOUX010000007.1:0-5759 GCA_044867425.1 Acidimicrobiia bacterium
CCACCGCCCGCACGGTGGCCAGCAGCACCGGGGCCTGGAGCTCCTCACGCAGGAGCACGGCGGCCACGCCCGAGTCGAGGGCCTCGTACACCAGCTGCTCGCGCAGCACGGGCAGGACGGCCACGAAGCGCACGCCGGCGGAACCGGTGGAGGCCAGCGCCCGCCGGAACGACGCCGGTGTCGCCTCGAACACCAGCACGTCGGTGGCGTCCGGATCGGGGGCGGGATCGAGCGCCGCGCTCTCACCGGCCACGGTGAAACCGTCGGCGATGAGGAGGGAGGCGAGCCCCCTCCGGAAGACGGGGTGACGGTCGTCGACCCAGACCCGCACCGCCCCCGTACCCGCTGCGCTCGTCATGTCGCCCAGCGAACATCGGCCGCTGCCCGAAGACAACGTCCGTTGGGACATCGAACTGCACCCCCGCCGAGGACCGGATGGGCCGCCCCTTGCCCCTCCGCACACACCGGATGGCCGTTCGTGCAGGCGCCCCTGCCCCAAAGACGGCGCCCGAGCCTTCGGGGGGAGCCGTACGATGACGACGAGGGCGGGAGGGCAGCGGTGGGCCAACTCCTCTGCAGCGGGGCGCAGGTCATGTGCAGTTTCGGCGCCGCTCCCGCGGTCCTGAATGTGCTGCCCGTGAGCCGCATCATGGTGACCAGCCGGCCCGCCGCCACCATCATGGACAACAAGCCGTTCGTGAACATCGCCACCTTCGGGATGTGCACCAGCCTGGCCAATCCCATGGTGGCGGCGGCCACGGCCGCCGCCCTCGGCGTCCTCACCCCCATGCCGTGCCTGCCCGCCATCCCGGCGCCGTGGGTGCCGGGTTCGCCGACCGTGCTGGTGGGCGGGCAGCCGGCACTGTCCAACGCCTCCCAGTGCATCTGCGCCTACGGAGGGGTGGTCACCGTGATGCTCCCCGGCCAGTTCACCACCCTGGTGCCGTGATGGACGACATCGTCATCGAGTTCCCCCGGCGGGTGTTCCGGGGCGGGCGGCGGTGGAGCCGGACCCAACGGACCATGGCCCTCTCGTGGCTTGCGGGGATCGCCGCCGCTGCCGCCCTCCTCCCCTTGGCGGTGGGCGGCGGTCCCCGTGACGACGTCCAGGTCGTGGCCAACGCCACCACGGAGGGATCGCAGTCGGCGCCGGCTATCGCCACCCTGCCCGGCGGCAAGGTGGTGGTGGTGTGGGAGGGCGCCGGCCCCGGTGATACGGCCGGCGTCTTCGCCCGTATCCGCGACGCCGCCACCGGGTTCGGGACGGAGATCCTGGTCAACGAGGTGACCGAGGGCACCCAGGGCGAGGCGGCGGTGGCGGCGGACTCGACCGGGAACTTCCTCGTGGCCTGGTCCGGTCCCAGCGCGGCGGAGGGCGGAGCCAAGGACGTCTTCACCCGCCTGTTCGACGCCACCGGAAGTCCCCTGCGGGGAGAGGAGGTCCTCAACCTCCACACCGGCGGCGACCAGTCCAACCCGGCGGTCACCGCCGTGGGGGTGGGGCGCTTCGCCGTAGCCTTCCAGGGCAGCGGGGCGGAGCTGCTGGTCGTTCCCGCCCCGGTGTCGCCGCCGGCTCCAGTCGAGCCTCCGGTGGCTCCTCCGGAAGAACCCCCCATCGAGCCCCCGGTCGAGCCGCCCGTAGAACCTCCTTCGGTCGAGCCTCCCGTCGAGGTGCCCCCGCTCGTCGAGTCTCCCGTCGAGCCGCCCGTCGAGGTGCTCCAGGCCGAGGAGCCGGCCCCGCCGCCGGAGGACCCGGCCCAGCCCGAGGAGCCGGCCCCGCCGCCGGAGGAACCAGCCCCGCCGCCCGAGGAACCAGCCCCGCCGCCCGAGGAACCGGCCCCCCCGCCCGATCCCGTCTCTGACAGCCAGGGGATCTTCCTGCGGTACACGGGCCAGACCACCGATCCGGAGCAGGTGTGGGTGAACAGCTCCCACGCCGATGGCGACCAACAGGACCCGGCGGTGGCGGCCTCCGGGTCCACGGTGATGGTGGTCTGGTCCGGGGCTGGCTCGGACGACCCCGAGGGCATCTACGCCACCACCGTGTCCGGTCTCGTCGCCAACCCCGAGGCGTTCCGGGTCAACACCACCATCGCCGGTCTTCAGGGGGAGCCGGTGGTGGTGGCCCGGGCAGCCAACGACTTCGTGGCCGTGTGGTCCGGAGCCGGAGCGCTCGACGGCAACGGCGTCTACTTCGCTCCTCTCGACCGGTCCACTGGGGAGATAGCGGTAGAGGTACTGGTCAACAGCACGACCGCAGGGGCGCAGCGCCATCCGGCGGCGGCCGTCTCCGGCACCGGGGTCGTGACCGTGGCCTGGGACGGGGCCGGCGGCGTCGACACCTCCGGAGTCCACGCCCGGCGCTTCGATCCCCGGGTGAACCTGCAGCCGGTGACCACCGAGATCGCCGTCAACACCACGACCGACGGTCAACAGCGCCACCCGGCCGTGGCTGGCAACTCGCAGGGGGACTACACCGTGGCCTTCCAGGGTCCGGGAGATGACTCGGACGTGTTCGTGCGCCGCTTCGCCGTCAACGATGCCCCGGACGTGACCGCCGACGCCTACACCGTCGAAGAGGACAACATCCTCAGCGGAGACGTGCTGGCCAACGATGTCGACGTCGACGGGGATCGCCTGACCGCTTCGACGACGGAAAACCCGGCCAACGGGGTGCTCGACCTCAGGGAGGACGGCACGTTCGACTACACCCCCACCGCCAATTTCAACGGGCAGGACCGCTTCTCCTACCGGGCCGATGACGGCGACCTCAAGTCGACAGGGCCCGCCGAAGTGGTGATCACCATCCAGTCCGTCAACGATGGCGGGCCCACCGCGGTGCCGGATGGGCCGTACAGCGCCACGGAGGACACGCAGCTGGTGGTGTCCGACCCCTCCAAAGGGCTGTTGGGCAACGACAACGCCACCGACCCCGACGGGGACACCCTCACCGCCAGCCTGAAGGACCAACCCGGCAGCGGTGCGGTGACCATCTCCCCCGACGGCACCTTCACCTACCTGCCCACCGCCGACTTCTGCGGGAAGGACCAGTTCACCTACGTGGCCTCGGACGGGACGATCGAGTCGGCGCCGGGGGAGGCGAAGATCGAGGTCAGCTGCGTGGTCGACGCACCGCGGGGCGGGAACGACCAGTACTTCACCGCCGAGGACATCGAGCTCGCCGTCCCCGCCCCCGGCGTGCTCGAGAACGACTACCGCGAACCGGACCGCGGTGTCAGCGCCCGGCTCCAGGAGGGCACGAAGTCTGGGACGCTCGCCTTCAATGAGGACGGGTCGTTCACTTACCGGCCCAATCAGGATTTCAACGGGGAGGACTCCTTCACCTACTACGCCGTCGACAAGGCCCCGCCGCCGAGCTCAAGTCCACCGCCCGCCGGCCCCCTTGCACCGGTCGCTCCCCTCCTCGGCGAGTCGGAGCCACCCGGGGACCCCCCGCCTGAGCCGGCTCCGGGACCGGGCCAGGTGGCCCAGGTCACCATCACGGTGGGGGCGGCCGAGGACACGCCGGTAGCCAGCGACGACGCCTACTTCACCCCGCTCGACACCGAGCTGGCGGTGAGCGCCGACAAAGGCCTCCTGGCCAACGACACCGATCCCGACGAGGGGGACCTCACCGTCCGGCTGGCCGCGCCGCCCACGCGGGGGAAGATGGTGGTCTTCAATCCCGACGGCAGCTTCACCTACCAGCCGAACCCGGGCTTCAACGGAACCGAGCTGTTCACCTACGAGGTGTCGAACCAGTCGGGGAAGACCTCGACCGGACGGGTCCTGATCCTGGTCGGTGATCAGGGCGGCCGCATCATCGCCACCGCCGACCGCTACCAGCTGCAGGAGGACGTCAGCCTCACCGTCTCCGCCCCCGGGGTCCTGGCCAACGATGTCGACCCCGACGGGGACAAGCTGGCGTTGTCGGTGGTCACCGGGGTCACCCACGGGACCCTCGAGATCAACCAGGACGGCTCGCTCCTCTACGCCCCCGCGCCTGACTTCACCGGCACCGACCGGTTCACCTACCAGGTGAAGGACCCCGAAGGCCACGCCGCCACCGCCGAGGTGACGATCGTGGTGCGCCCCGTCGACGAGGCCAAGCCCGACGTGGATCCCACGACGGAGACCGGCCCGCCGGCGCCGACTCCCCCGGCGCCGCCGCCGCCACCACCCCCCCCGCCGCCGGTTGAGATCAAGCCGGTCACGCCGCCCCAACCCGCATCTACGCCGGAGGATCTCGCCGCCCCGGTGGTGCCCATTACCGTCCCCACCGACGGCGGTGGCTCCGTCGCACCGGTGGCTCCGCCCACGGTGGCCGTCCTGCCCCCGGAAGCCGACAAGGGCCTCAAGGTACCGGTCCGGCCCCTGGCGGCCGCCGGCGGCGGCGGCCTGGCCCTGGCCGGGCTGCTGGCCGGCCTCCGGTCGCGGCGGCGCATGGCCCTGGGGCAGGTCGAGGACCTGCCCATCGACTGATGCGATCAGACGGCATCAGGCGCAGACTCCGACTCGTTCGCTTGTCAGGTTACGAGTGTGTACGACGTCCGTGCTGGCGGCCGCGGATCACTCGACTGCTTCCGCAGAGGGCGGCCGGTCCGCACTGGCCGAGGGTTCGGCCAGCTTGATCGCGGCCGCGGCGTCGACGCCGCCGACCACTGCGGCCAACGCGGCGAGGTAGCGGTAGGTGGTGTGCAGATTGGCGTCGAACTGCGGCTTGATGAGCCCGGGCACCGGGGACTCGGCGTTCAAGTCGAGGCACGTCTTGAAGCGCACCTCGCCGTCGTCGAGGTCGAGCTCCCAGTTGCCGAGGGACAGGCCGAGGTTGGCCCGGGTGAGGAACAACGCCGCTTCGGTCCGACGCTCGACCGGGACGTGGTACGGGAGCACCGAGTGCACGAGCAGCTCGCTCGCATCGTCCCGCGCCCACGCGTAGACGTGCCACGCGGCGTCGGGCAACGACACGGGGAACGACACCGTGTCCTCGGCGGGATCCTCGTCGAGGTCGAGGTCGCGACCGCGCAGGTAGGCGACGGTGGCGTCGTAGAGCGGGCCGGCCACAGTTAGCGGACCCACGCCGGCTTGTAGTCCGCGTAGAACTTGCGGGCCCCGCCGGGGTACGGTCCGGCGTCCCCGAGGAGCGTGACCTCGATGGGCCCGAGGCTCGTACCGCTGAGGCGGAACTGGTGGAGCAGCTGCCAGAGCTCGTCGGGACCGGCCTTGTAGTGGCCGGTCTTGTTCGTGACATGGCGCACCGTGCCGGCCAACACCTTGAGCTCGCCGGCCGCGGCGACGTCACCGCCGGCCAGGAACGACGAGTGGTGGAACAGGCCGACCTTGTGCTGGTCGGCGTACAACCGCCCGTGCTTGGACATCACGAAGATGCCGAACCCCTTGAGGCTGTGCTTGGAGAACATATTGGTCGTGTCGAAGACAGTCTTGGCTGGGCCTTGGGTGATGGTGGCACCGCAGTGCAGCTCGAACGCTTCCCGCTCGGTGGGGTCTTCGATGTATCTCACGAGCGCCTTCTGCTTGGCGTGGACGTACTTGTCGACGTCGGCCTGCGACCAGCCGAAGTGGTTGATCATGAACAGGTCGATCGAGGCGATCTTGCCCTGGGCGACGGCCTGCTCGCCGGCGTGAAGGATGAGCGGCAGGTCGCGCGAGCCTTCAGTGTTCTCGGTGGCGTAGTGCGCGTCCTTGTGCTTGAGCTTGGGGTAGGGCGCCGGTCGTCGAACGCGCACGACGGGCGCGGC
>JBIOUX010000008.1:0-2193 GCA_044867425.1 Acidimicrobiia bacterium
CCGTGGCGACGTTGGCGGCATCGTCCCAGTAGACCGTCGTGCCGGCCGCCAGCGCCGTGCCGCCGCCGGTCGCCTTGGCGAAGTCGAAGACTCCCTGCACGGCCAGCGCTCCGAGCCGGCCGGCGGCGATGGCCAGCTCGCAGGCCATGGTGGCCCGGTTGCGGCGGTCCGTTTCCCGGCCGTAGGCGTTGCGGACCAGTTCCGCCCCGGCGGTGATGTCACCCGCCAGAATGAGCGCGAAGCCCCGGGTCCCGTTCACGCAGGCCTGCCAGGACAGCGCCCGGTGGGCCGCCTCGGAGGCCTCGAGGGCCACCGGGAGCAGGTCCGGGTCGTCGCTCATGAGCGCCGCCCAGGCCAGGTTGTTCTGGTGCATGGCCCGGTGTTGCGGCGCGGCGTCGTCACGTTCCAGCTCGGCCGAGTAGAGCCGGACGGCGTCTCCGTAGCGGCCCAGCCCGATGAGGGCGGCGCCCAGCATTCCGGAGAGGACGTGGGACCCGGGCTCCCGGGCCAGTCCCTCGGTGGCCCAGCGGTGGGCCTCCTGGTAACGGCCGTCCTGGTAGGCGACGGTCGCCTCCACCGCGTAGCTGCCCATGACCAGCTCGTCCAGCTCGGCGGCGGTGGCCCGGGGCAGGGACCACAGGGCGAGGCCGTCCGTGCGCTGGGGCCCGTAGGGCGTCTGCGCCCGGAAGGGCAGGACCGAGACGCCGAAGAGCAGCAGGTTGAGGTGGACGAAGACGCCGGGCAGCCCGAAGCGGACGGCCGCCAGGGCCAGCCCGAGATTCACCAGGGGTCCGGCGGCCACCACCAGGGACCGGCGCCACCGTAGCCCCCGCGTGCCGGCGTGGCCGACCATGGCGAAGCCCGACAGGGGCACGACGTGGAGGTCGATCCTTGTCCGGCCGAGGTGGAAGGACAGGGCCTTGTGCCCGACCCCGATGGAGACCATCGGAACCCGCAGGCCGACGAGGCGGGCGACGAGCGCATGACCGGCTTCGTGGGCGGCGACGAGGAGAAAGACGACGGGCAGGACGGCCACCGGCGCCAGCGCGGGGAGGAGTGCGGGCATGCGCCCGCCGACAAGCCCCAGCGTGAAGGGCAAGGCCAGGAGCATGAGCACGAACAGGCCGAGCCCCCGCACGTTCTCCTGCTCCCAGCACGGGGCGCACAGCATCCGGCCGCTCCGGACCTGACGGACGTAGCCGTAGTCCAGCTCCGAGCGCGCCCCGCAACGGGCACAGGTTCTCGTTTCCATCTCCTGGTGTATCGGCCGGCGACGGCCGTCCGTTGAGACGAGGCCTAGGAGATGTCGCTCTGGCCGGGTGGGACGAGCTCGACCCAGGTCTGGCCGGGGGTGAGGCGCACCTCGGCGCCTCCGGGGTCGAAGTAGCGGGTCACCTCGGAGGCAGACGGCTTGGACCAGTGGGCGGCGATGGACCGCCCGCCGGTCAGGATCACGGCCTCACCCTCGCCCACCACCTCGGCCTCGGGCACCGGCGAACCGGTGGAGTCGACGAAGCCGGTGTCCTTGTAGGTGACGTACTGGATGACGACGTTGGCCGGAGCCACCTGCTGGCCGGAGCCGTCGATGTGGGCCTCCCCGTTCTGGGTGCGACGCCAGCCGGCGGCGATGGTGTCCCACTCCCAGACCGACCTCGTCTCCCGGACCGGCCCGCGCCACCACACCTCGGCCCGGTTGGCCGGCTTGGCTCCCGCACCACCGGCGGCTTCGCCCGGCGCCCGGTAGGGGAAGAGCGGGGGCGGCGCCCGGCTGCCTTCCGGAGTGAGGTCGAAGAGTGTGGGGGAGGTCGAGAACAGGTTGTTGGGTGACGGGCGGCTCGCCTCCCGGTGGTAGCGCTCGGGGTGGGCGTCATAGCCCACATCGACCACCGGAGCCCGGGCCACGTACTCCTTGAACACCTCGTTGGCCCCCGAGTAGGCGAAGAGCGGGTGGTTGAGCGGGCTGACCAGGGCGATGTCGGTGGACCGGGCGCTGCGCACCGGACCCACCGGATCGGAGTCCTTGGAGTGGAACAGGACGGCGAAGCGGGTGATCCCGCCCTCCACCCCCTCCTCGAAGATGACGTCGGCCTGGTTCAGGCCAACCTGGGGCCGGGCCTTGGGGGCGTTGTCCACCTTGACCACCAGCACCGGCCGTCCGGCCCGGGCCGGGTCCATGGGCAGGCCGGTGAGGGG
>JBIOUX010000009.1:0-6695 GCA_044867425.1 Acidimicrobiia bacterium
CCAAGTATTCGGTGCTGTTCACCAACCAGGCGGCGGCCACGCCGCCCGGGGCCGTCTCCGACAAGCCCGGCGGTAGCGTCGCCGTCGCCGAGGTCGACGGCAGCCTGGGCAGCGGGCCGCTGCGGACCTTGAGAGCGACCCTGGAGCCCATGGAGGTCCAGGTTCTCGGCCGTCCCCTGTGAGGCGGACCTTCGCGCCAGCGGGCGTACGCCGGCGTCCGAGCGCAAAGAGCCGCTTTTTTAAGTCTTTGTAAGGTTTTGTCCGCCTCGCAGGTCTTGGTTGACGTCAGTCGAATTGGGGGGTGCTGGGTCCTTCCAGCCGCTCTCTCCGGATTGAGCGATTTCACCCCCGGCACGGCGACCCCCGCCGTGCTCCCCCAAGGAGACTCAACGTGCGACTCTCGAAGAAGACGGCCGTCATGCTCCTCGCCGTCGCCATGCTGGCCCTCGGGTCGTCATCGGCGATGGCGAACCGGGGCGGCGGCGACGATGACGGTGGCGGCAACGGCGGTGGCGGTGGCGGTGGCGACGGCCGGGGCCGGGACAAGGTCACCATCTGCCATCGCACCCACTCGGAACGCAACCCCTGGGTGAAGATCACCATCAGCGAACGCGCCCTCGACGCCCACGAGCGCCACGGCGACACCTTCCCCGACGCCGACGGCGACTGCCCCGGCCGGGACATTCCTGACGACGACAACGGCAACGGCGGCGGGAATGGCAAGGGCGGCGATCACGACAACGGTGATGACGGCGATCACGACAACGGTGACGACGGCGATCACGACAACGGCGATGACGGCGACCACGAAGCCGACAGCTGCTCGGTTCGTCAGGACAACGACTCGGACAACGCCACCGGGGCAAGCACCCAGAGCGGTCTGATCAACCTCAACAACATCGCGCTCCAGGGCAACAACCTCGATGTGGCCGGGAACCTGCTCTGCCAGGCCGATTTCCTCAACGACATCACCGTGGCCGTTCTGGGTACGGCGATCGGTGACTCCGGCGGACACCACCACCACGGCGGAGGCGGCCTCCTCGGTGGCCTCTTCGGAGGCGACTTCCTACTCGGCCGTCTCGGCGTCCTCTTCTAACCCCCCTCCATCAGCGAGGCCGCGACCTCGCTCGGACAGAGCCGGCGCCCCCGCCCGTCCCGCCCCCGGACGGTGCGGGGGCGTGGCGCGCCACGCGCCAGGGGTCCCGCCTTGCTCGACAAGGCAAGCACAGCCGGCCGCCGTGGGTTCCGTACTGGTACGGAGTCGCTCCTGCCGGTGGGTGCCTACCATGCGGGGGTGTGAGGGGGGGACGCCCAAGCGCCACGGCCACGGTGCTGTTCACCGACCTGGTCGGCTCGACCGACCTGCTGTCGCGCCTTGGTGAGGCGGCTTTCGACGAGGTCCGCCGGGGCCACTTCGCCACGCTGCGGGAGGCGCTGGTCCGCCACGGTGGCGAGGAGGTGAAGACCCTCGGCGACGGTGTGCTGGCCGTGTTCGGCGCCGCCGCCGACGCCGTGGCCTGCGCGGTGGCCATCCAGCAGGCGGTCGACCGCCAGTCCCGGCGGGGGCCGGCGGGTCTGGAGGTCCGGGTCGGGCTCGCTTTGGGCGACGTCAGCTTCGAGGAGGACGACGTCTTCGGGACACCGGTGGTGGAGGCCGCCCGGCTGGTGGCCGCCGCCCGATCCGGTCAAATCCTGGCCACTTCGGTGGTCGCCGTCGTCGCCGGTGGACGCTCCGACGCCGCCTTCACCGACCTCGGGCCGGTCGAGCTCAAGGGTCTGCCCCAGCCGGTCCCGGTGTGCCAGGTGACCTGGGACCCCCTGCCGCTCTCGCCCCTGCCCCTGCCCAACCTCCTTACCGACGTGGGGCGGATCTTCGTCGGCCGGGACGGGGAGGTCGACCGGCTGGGACAGCTGTGGAAGGAGGCGACGGCGGGGGAGCGCCGGGTGGCCCTGCTGGCCGGCGAGCCGGGCGTGGGCAAGACCCGTCTGGCCGCCGAGCTGGCCGTTCGGGTCCACGAGGACGGCGCCCCCGTGCTGGCCGGTCGCTGCGACGAGGATCTGGGCGTCCCCTACCAGCCGTTCCTGGAGGCCCTGCGCCATTACATCGCCCACACCCCGACGGGCGAACTTCGCCAGGGCCTGGGCCGCCACGGCGGCGAGCTCGTGCGCCTGGTTCCCGAGCTGGCCGAGCGACTGCCCGACCTCCCGGCCGCGCTGCGATCCGACCCCGAGACCGAGCGCTACCGCCTCTTCGACGCCGTGGCCGTCTGGCTCGCCAGCGCGTCCGCCCAGGCGCCGCTCCTGCTCGTGCTCGACGACCTCCAGTGGGCGGCCAAGCCCACGCTGCTCCTCCTGCGTCACGTCGTGCGGTCACCGGAGACGGCGCGGCTGCTCGTCATCGGGACCTACCGCGACACCGAGCTCGACCATGACCATCCCCTGCTCGAGATCCTGGCCGACCGTGCACCCCACTGGCTGGCGGCCACCCGCCTGGAGCGAGCCCGCATGCTCCTCGACCGGCGCCGGCCGGGCGACGCCGAACGGGCCCGAGAGCTCCTCGGCCAGGCGCTGGCCACGGCCCGGGAGTTGGGCGTCGTCAACGTCGAGCGGCGAGCCGTCGGGTTGCTCTCCGGGTGTCCCTGACCGGCCGTGTCCGGCGCCGCCCCCACGGAGTCGATCATCGAGCTCATCGGGGAGCTCGTGCGTATCCCGACCCGCGCCGGAATCGACCCGTGTGAGCCCGTCTTCGCTGTCATCGAGGACTGGCTTGCCGCCCACGGGGTCGCGGTCGGCAAACTGGCAGGACCGGGAGGGGCGACGGTGGCGTTCGTCGCCCGCCCGCCCACCGCCGGCACCGGCCCGTGGTACATGCTCGACGCCACCGTCGACACCGCCCCGTTCGGCGACGAGTCGGCGTGGACGCACCCGCCGACCGCCGCCGAGATTGGAGACGGCTGGATGTACGGCCGGGGGACGGCCGACTGCAAGGCCGGCGTCGCCCTCTTCGCCCACCTCGTGGCCGAGGCGGCGGCCCGCAGCGACCTCCGGCTCCCGCTCGTCGCCGTCTTCGACGCCGACGAGCACACCGGCGGCTTCGCCGGCATCCGGGCCTTCCTCGCCGACGAGACGCTCCGGCGGAGAACAGCCGGCGCCTTCATCGGCTACCCGGGCCCCGACAAGGTCGTGATCGGCAGCCGGGGATTCCTGCGGGCCCACCTCGACGTGGCCGGGGAGTCGGCGCATTCCGGTTCCCGCCGGTCCGTCACCGCCAACGCCATCCGCCGGGCAGCGGATCTCGTTGCCCGCCTCGACGGTGCGGCTCCCGACGCGGACGAAGACCCCGTATTTCCGCTCCGCCCCAAGGTCACGGTGACCGGCATCGCCGGCGGCGACGGCTTCTCGGTCGTGCCCGACCGGTGCCGGGTCTTCGTCGACGTGCGCCTCACGCCCCGGTTCGACGCCACCGCCGCCGAGGCGCTGCTGCGGCGCGCCGCGGCCGACGTCGATCGGGAGGCGCCTGGCCCCCGTCCCACCGAGGTGCGGGTGCTCATGACCCAGGCTGCCTACCGGCTGCCGCCGGGCTCGGTCCTGGCCGCCGTCCTCCAGGCCGGCGCCGAGGCGGCGTTCGGCCGCCGGCCCGAGCTCGAAGTCGTCGGCCCGTCCAACGTGGGCAACCTCCTGGCCGAGGCCGGCATCGAGGCCACCGCCGGCTTCGGCGTCGCCTACCGCAACCTCCACGCCGTCGACGAGGCCATCGACCTCGACACCATCGACCCCGTGTACCGAGCCTACCGGTGGGCGCTTGAGCACCTCGCCGGCGGCGTTGTCCCCGCCGGCGGGTAGTGGGGCGACGGCCGGCGGGTAGACGAGGTGCGCCGGGGCCACATCGCCACCCTCCGGGAGGCGCTGGTCCGCCACGGCGGCGAGGAGGTCAAGACCCTCGGTGACGGGGGCTGGCCCTGTTCGGCGCTGCCGCCGACCGTCGGCTGCGCCGTGGCCATCCAGCAGGCGGTCGACCGCCAGTCCCGGCGGGGGCGGCGGGACTGGCCGTGCCGGGCGGCCTCGCCCTAGGCGACGTCAGCTTCGGGGCCCCTGACCGTCAGATGCTGACCAAGCGGTCGGCCTCCTCGATGAGACGGGCGACGTCAGGTGGGGTGACCCACTGCCCGCCCAGCGTCGCCAGGTCCTCGTCGGTCGCCCCACGGGCGACCGCGCAGCCCTTTCAGACGTAGAGCGGCACCTCGTGGTCTCGGGCCTTGGCGAGCAGGTCGCGCATCGCCGGGACGCCCACACCCTCGAGCCGTTCGCGGACGTCGGCCTTCACCAGCTCGGTGGCGTCGCCGGCGAGCACCACGCCGACCTGGTGACCGACCTCCAGCGAGCCGTTCACGGCCAGATGGAGGGGAATGGATGCTCGGGTCGGGTCTGCGGAACCACTCGTGGTCATGTACAGGGTTCGCATGGCCAAACCGTACAAGGGGCCGGGCACGGCCCGCCTGCCCACCTGCGCATGGTCCGACCCGAGCACACACCCCCACACCAGCGCTACAGCGTGAAGCGGCCGATCTCCTTGTACTCGCCGTCGGTGTGGTTGTCCTTCCAGTAGCCGGTCACCACGCTGCCCTTGGGGTAGCTGTCGTGGCGGGCCTCGTCGCCGAACTGGTCGAGGAACCGGCGGGCGGGGACACCCCAGAAGCGGCAACCACCCTCGAACGGCGACTCCTCGACGTAGGTGACCCCGTTCGGGATCCGCACGGTGAGCTTGGCCTGGTAGTCGCAGATCTGGCTGAACGGCCCGAACACGCTTCTGCGGACCTCGACGTCCCACATCCCCACCTGGCCGCCGCCCTCGTCCCGGTGGGTCTCGAACACGCTGGCGGCACCGCCGTAGAAGGTGGGGTTGCGGGTGTCGGCCCCAGCCGGCCCGGCGGGCACGACCACGCCGGCGAGGGCCAGGGCCAGAAGGGCCGCCCGGAAGGCGCGCCGGGAAGCGATGAAGGAAGGCAGCACGCGGGTCATCGTCACTCTCTTTCCTTGGCTCCGGGACCCGGCCAGGGGGTTGGCCGGGTCGAGGGCCCGACGGTACGGTGGCCCGCTGGCGACGTCTTCGGTAGTGGACTACGGAGATCCGCGGCCGTGATCCACCACCGGCGTCTCGAACTCCGGGAGGGCGGGACCGTGCCGTCACCCAGCCGGCCGTCGTTGGCCCCCACTGCCGCCTGGCCCCTGGTCGGCCGGGCAGGCGAGCTCGACCTCGTCTGCACGTCGCTGGCCGCCGGCTCCCCGGCATGGGTCCTCGCAGGACCGGCCGGAGTCGGCAAGACCCGCCTGGCCCGGGAGGTCGTCGACCGGATGGCGGCGGAGGGCTGGGCGACCGAGTGGGTTACCGCCACCCGGGCCGCGGCCTCCATTCCCCTGGGCGCGTTCGCCGCGCTGTTGCCCGAGGTGGAGGGCGCCGGCGTGAGCCGGCTGGGGTTCCTCCAGCGGGCCGCCCGGGCGCTGGTGGAGCGGGCCGGCGGCCGGCGGCTGGTGGTGGTGGTGGACGACGCCCACCTCCTCGACGACGCGTCGGCGACGCTCGTCCACCAGCTGGCCGTCACCGCCGCCGGCGCCGTGCTCCTCACCATCCGGACGGGCGAGCCGGCGCCCGACCCCGTCCTCACCTTGTGGAAGGACGGGCTGGCGCAGCGCCTGGACCTGGCAGCCCTGTCGGAGGCTGACGTCGCCGAGCTGACCGCCACCGTGCTCGGCGGCCACGTCGAAGGAGTCACCCTCACCCGGCTGTGGCGGGCCACCGAGGGTCACGTCCTGCTGCTGCGGGAGCTGATCCTCAGCGGGCTGGAGAGCGGGGCGTTGCGCCCGGCCGGCGGCGTGTGGACCTGGAGCGGCTCCCTGGCGCTCAGCAGCCGCCTCCTGGAGGTCATCGACGCCCGCCTGGCCCGTCTCGACGACGACGAACGGGACCTCGTCGAGGTCCTCGCCGTGGGCGAGCCGGTGGGGGAGCAGCTCGTCGGGGCGCTCGTCCCCTCCTCCGCCCTCGAGCGCCTCGGGCGCCGGGGGCTGGTGACCAGCGAGCGGGACGGCCGCCGGGCCTCGGTGCGCCTCGCCCACCCCCTCTACGGCGAGGCGGTCCGCCTCGGGATGCCCGACCTGGTCGCCCGGGACATCCACCGCCGGATCACCGCCGCGCTCGAGCGGGCCGGCGCCCGCCGGCGGGACGATCTGCTGGTGGTGGCCACCGGCCACCTCGAGACCGGCGAGGGAGGATCCCCCGAGCTGTTCACCGCCGCCGCCCGCCGGGCCCAGGGCGCCAGCGAGCCGGTCGTGGCCGAGCGGCTGGCCCGGGCGGCCATCACCGCCGGGGGTGGGGTGGGCTCCCGCCTGCTGCTGGCCGAGGCGCTGACCGCCCAGGGGCGGGTGGCCGAGGTCGAAGGCGTGTTCGCCGGCGTCGACGGCCTCCTCGCCGCCGACACCGACCGGGCCCTGGTGGCCGAGCGCCGGGCCCTGGCCCGGTGCTGGGGGCTGGGCCGCCCGGCGGAGGCCGAGGCGGTGCTCACGACCGCCGAGGCGGAGGTCACCGACGGCGCCCGTCGCGGCGAGCTGGCCGCGCTGCGGGCGGCGATCCTGGTCTTCTCCGGGCAGGCGGGACCCGGCCTGGCCACCGCCGAAGCCGTCCTCGCCAAGCCCGGCGCCAC
>JBIOUX010000010.1:0-26948 GCA_044867425.1 Acidimicrobiia bacterium
TCCACCAGGTCGACCGGGACACCTGCCCGGGGTGCGAGTGGCGTTTCGCCTGCACCTCGCGCTGGGACTGACCAGGAGGCGTCATGGCATCGCCGGTATGGGCCGACGTCGAGAGCGTCGCGTCGCAGGACCCGCTGTTCGTGTCGGCCCACGAAACGCTGCGCCGCGTCGCCCAGATCATGTGGGAACGCTCGGTGGGGGCCTTGCTGGTACGGGGACCGCGCGGTCTCGCCGGCATCATCTCGGAGCGCGACCTGGCCACCGCCCTGGCCTTGGGAGCTGACCCGGACACGGCCACGGCTGCCGGCGCCATGAGTAGCGACATCGTCTCCCTCCGCCCCGGTGACACCCTCTACGACGCCGCCATCGACATGCTCGACGTGGGCATCCGCCACGTCCCCGTCATCGACCGGCACGGCGAGGTGCAGGCCATGGTGTCGGTGCGCGATCTGCTCCGCCCCCTCCTGGTGCGGGCCCTGGGCGGCTGACGGCACGGCTGACCTAGCCTGGGAGATCCTGTGGACCCAGCCCTCTGGCGACCCGAGCCCGACCCGCTACCCCCGGGCTATCCGTCCCATTTCGAAGCGGACGTCGTCCTGGCCGACGGCGGAACGGTTCTGATCCGACCGATCCGGCCCGCGGACGGGCCGGCGCTGGCCCGCTTCCACAGCCGGCTGTCGCCCGAGAGCATCTACCTGCGTTACTTCTCACCCCATCCCCGCCTGTCCGACGCTGAGATCGCATTCCTCACCGGGGTCGACTACCGGTGGCGCCTGGCGCTGGTGGCCGTGCTGGGCGACGAGCTCGTCGCCGTTGCCCGTTACGAGGGGAAGGAGGGCACCACCGACGCCGAGGTGGCCTTCCTGGTGGAGGACGCCCACCACGGCCGGGGCATCGGCACCGTGCTGTTGGAGTGGCTGGCCACCGCCGCCCGGGAAGCCGGCATCACCGAGTTCTACGCCAGCACCCTGTGGGACAACCAGCGGATGATCGCGGTCTTCCGCGACGTCGGCTTCGAGTCGACGAGGATCGTGGGCGGCGGCGAGGTGCACGTCCGCTTCCCGGTGGCCGCCACGGAGGCCTTGGCCGAGGCCATCGCCCGCAGAGAGCACCAGGCCGAGGCCCGCTCCGTGCACCGGCTGCTGGCTCCGCGCTCCATCGCCGTGATCGGCGCCGGCCAGCAGCGAGGCGGCATCGGCCATGAGGTGTTCCGCAACCTCCTGCTCAACGGGTTCAACGGGCCCGTCTACCCGGTCAACGCCAAGGCGGCCCATGTCGGCGGCGTACGCGCCTACCCGTCCGTCCTCGACATCCCCGACGACATCGACCTGGCGGTGATCTGCGTGCCTGCCTCGGCCGCCCCCGACGTCGTGCGTCAATGCGCCGAGAAACGCGCCGGCGGGCTGGTCATGATCACGGCGGGGTTCGCCGAGGCGGGCACGGAGGGGGCCGGGGTGGAGCGGGACCTGGTCCGCTTGGCCCACCGCCACGGGATGCGCATCGTCGGTCCCAACTGCATGGGCGTGATCAACACCCGGTCCGAGGTGTCGATGAACGCCACCTTCGCCCCCGTCGCCCCCCTGCCGGGCTCGGTGGCGTTCTGCTCCCAGTCCGGCGCCCTGGGCATCGCCGCCCTGGAGCGTTCCTCCCGCCTCGGGGTCGGCATCTCCACCTTCGTCTCGGTGGGGAACAAGGCCGACGTCAGCGGCAACGACCTGTTGCAGTACTGGGAGGACGACCTCGATACCAACGTGGTGCTCCTCTACCTGGAGTCGTTCGGAAATCCGGGGAAGTTCAACCGCATCGCGCGTCGGGTGTCGCACCGCAAACCCATCGTGGCCATGAAGAGCGGACGGTCCCAGGCCGGCAGCCGCGGCGCCTCCTCCCACACGGCCGCCCTGGCCAGCCCGGACATGGCCGTCGACGCCCTCTTCCGCCAGACGGGCGTGATCCGGGTCGACACCATGGAGGAGCTCTTCGACACGGCTGCCGTCCTCGCCCACCAGCCGCTGCCGCCGGGACGCCGGGTGGCGATCGTCGGCAACTCGGGCGGGCCGGGAGTGCTGGCCGCCGACGCCTGCGAGGCCGCCGGCCTCGAGGTGCCGGAGCTGTCGGCCGCCACCCAGGAGGCACTGCGCGCCTGCCTGCCGGCCGCCGCCGGGGTCCGCAATCCCGTGGACATGATGGCGGCAGCGGACGCCCGCACCTATCAGCAGGCGCTGCGGCTCCTGCTCGCCGATCCCGAGATCGACGCCGTCATCGTCGTGTACACCCCGACGCTGGTCACCCGGCTGGAGGACGTGGCCGACGGCATCGCCGCCGTGGCCGCCGAAGCGTGGGCCAAGCCGGTGGTGGCCAACCTGGTCACCACCGAGGTGATCCCCAACGTCCTGCGGGGCAACGGGAGCGCCGGCGGTGAGGCTAGGGTGGCCCGGTCGGTGCCGTCGTTCCCGTACCCGGAGACGGCGGCCCGGGCGCTGGCCCGGGCCGCCTGGTATGCCGAGTGGCGAGCGCGGCCGGTCTCTGAGGTGCCACGCCTGGAGGGCATCGACATCCGCGCCGGACGCCGGCTGGTGGAAGAGGCCCTGGCCGATTGTCCCCAAGGGGGATGGCTCGACCTGCCCGTCGCCGGCCGGCTCCTCGGCGCCTTCGGGATTCCGGTGGCACCGCTGGTCCCAGTGGACTCCGCCGCCGCCGCCGGCGAGGCCGCCGCCCGGATCGGGACGCCGGTGGCGCTCAAGGCCTGCGCCGTCCTGCACAAGACCGACGTCGGCGGCGTCCGTCTCAACCTGGCCACCCCGGAGACCGCCGCCGCCGCCTTCGACGAGATGGCCGCCCGCCTGGGCGACCAGATGCAAGGCGCCGTCATCCAGCCCATGGCCGATCCGGGCGTGGAGACGATCGCCGGTGTGGTGCGGGACCCCGCCTTCGGGGCGCTCGTCGTGTTCGGGCTCGGAGGGATCGCCACGGAGCTGGTGGGAGACCGCACACTGGCGGTCGCGCCCCTGACGCAACGCGACGCGGCCGACAGCGTCCGGGGCCTCCGCTCTTCGCCGCTGTTCTTCGGCTACCGGGGAGCGCCTGCGGTCGACGTCGCCGCTCTGGAGGACCTCCTGCTGCGACTCAGCTTCCTCGGCGAACAGCTTCCCGAAGTGGCGGAGCTGGACCTCAACCCCGCCATCGCCACACCCTCGGGTGTGGTGGCGGTGGACTGGCGGGTGCGGCTCGTCCCCGTCGAGCGCCACCCTGAGCGGGACTTGCGCCGCCTGCGCTGAGTGACCCTCTCGGGACTTTCGGCCTGGACGGCCGGCGACCTTCGCCCCCCGGGCCGGCGACCTTCGCCTCTCCGCTCGCCACCCTGGGTTGACCGATGATCACATCAGCGGCGGGAACGTCCCCCGCATCGAATCGAAGGAGCTTCGATGAAGAAGGCATTCCCCCTCGCCCTGATCCTCTTCGGCGTGGTCCTCCTGGCCGGCGGCGGCTACACCCTGGCGCGGGGCTTCGACGCCAAGGACGACATCAAGGCCGAGCTGATCGCCCAGAACATCACCACCCCCGAGGACGCCAGCATCCCAGGTGTCCGGGTCGACGACGCCACCACGGCCAAGTCGATGGCCGACATCATCGACCACCACGCCCGCGAGGCGGCCGGCGGCAAGACCTACTCCGAGATGGGCCGCTTCATGGCCAAGGACGGTGCCCCCGAGGGTACGAGCAACGCCGCTGACGCCGTGATCGGTGCCGACGGCAAGCCGGTGGCCAACGCCCTGCGCAACACCGCCTTCCAGGCCTCGGCCCTGCGCACCAGCCTCCTCACCTCGGTCATGGCCTTCGGGGTCGCCGACCTCGTCGTCGGACTCGGCGTCCTCCTCCTGGCCCTGGGCCTGGCCGTGGCCGGTGTGGGCGTGGCCCTGGCCGGGCTGGCCATCCCCGCCTTCAGCCGCAGGTTCCACGTCGAGCCGGTGGCCACCAACGCCTGATCCCGCCTCTCCGAATCCTTCCCCCGACACCGAGTGGGGCGCCCGAGCCGCCGGGCGCCCCTCTCGCGTGCTCAGCGACAAAGGGCCCCCGGGGACGGGACTTCCGCCCCTAGGCCGCGGGGGTGTCATCAAGGAAGGATCGGTACGGCGAGAGGAGGTCCTCGCCCAGTCGATCACAAAGGAGTGTGGGAGATGAGCCGCATCACCGTAGGAGTCGACGGTTCGGCCGAAGCTCGGGCCGCGCTGCTGTTCGCCCTGGAGGAAGGCCGGCTGCGGGGCGCCAAGGTCGAGGTTGTCCTGGCCTACTCGCCGCTGCCCTACCTGGCCGACGATGTCGTCCTCCGGCACCAGGAGTCGAGCGAGATCGAAGCCGAGGAGCTGCTGCGCAAAGAGGTCGAGCCGGCCGCCGCCGCCTTTCCCGAAGTCACGGTGACCACCAAGGCGATCCTGGGCACCGCCGCCCGGACCCTGATCGAGATGTCCGAGGGGTCGGATCTGCTGGTGGTCGGGTCCCGGGGCCGGGGCGGCTTCTCCGGCCTTCTGCTCGGCTCGGTGAGCCAGCAGTGTGTCCACCACGCTCCCTGCCCGGTGGTCGTCGTCCCCCGGGCCGCCTGAGGGAACGTCCGAACCGTGAGCCACGACGACACCCGCCTGGTCGCCCTCTCCGACGGCCACGACCACCTCCGGGCCGACGCCGCCCTGATACGGGGCCGGATCGGTAAGGGTGACATCGCCGGTGCCCGTCGGGCCTTCGAGCGCTTCGGTGCTGACCTCGAGGGCCACATGGCGGACGAGGAGCACGGGATCTTCGCCACGCTGGCGGCGATGGATGAGTTCGCTCCCACCATCGCCCGCCTGCGGGGCGAACACGACCGGGCCCGCCGGGCCATGGTCCGGGCCGCGGCCGAGCATGACGACCGCGTCTGGGCCGCCATCGTCGAGTCGCTCCTCGCCGGCTACGCCCTGCACGAGCTGGAGGAGGAGTACGACCTGTTCCCAGCAGCCGAGGTGGCGTTGCCACTGCCGGTATCCCCACCGCACCGCTGAACCGGTTCCGGCCGGTGAGCGATCGAACGCCATCCCGCCTGCCCGCCGGCTACGGCCGCCTGGGCTTCGGACACGACGTCGTCGCCGCCGCCGTCCTCACCACCCTCCTCATCCCCGCCGGGATGGGATACGCCGAGGCGGCCGGGCTCCCGGCCGTCACCGGGTTGTACGCCACCGTGGCCGGCCTGCTGGCCTATGCGCTCACCGGGCCGACCCGGACCCTCATCATCGGGCCCGACTCCTCGCTGTCGCCGGTCATCGCCGCCGCCATTGCCCCGCTGGCAACCGGCGACGCCGACCGGGCGGTCGCACTCGCCGGTCTGCTCGCTGTCCTGACCGGAGCCGTGCTGCTGGCCGGGGGTCTCCTGCGCCTCGGCTTCGCCATGGACCTGCTCTCCAAGCCCATCCGGCTCGGATACCTCAACGGCGTCGCCCTCACCGTGATGGCCAGCCAGCTCCCCAAGCTCTTCGGGTTCCCGGTCGAAGGTGACGGCCTCTTTCAACGACTCGGCGGCTTCCTCGACGGGCTGGCAGGCGGGAGCATCAACGGGGCGGCGGCCGTCATCGGCGTGGGCGCCCTGGCGGCCATCCTCGGCCTGCGGCACTTCGCTCCCCGGGTGCCCGGGCTCCTGCTGACGGTCATCGGCGCCTCGGCGGTGGTGGCCTGGTTCCATCTCGACGTGCCCGTGGTCGGCGCCCTGCCCCGTGGGCTCCCGGCCCCGGATCTGGGCGGGCTGGGATGGGCCGACGTCACCGCTCTGCTCCCCGCCGCCCTCGGTGTCGCCCTGGTCGCCTTCGCCGACACCGGTGTCCTGTCGAGGTCATTGGCCGACACCGACGGGGAACCCGCCCGTTCCAACCGGGAGATGGCGGCGCTGGGCGCCACCAACCTGGCCGCCGGCGCCCTGGGCGGCTTTCCCGTGTCGGGCAGCGCCTCCCGGACCCCGGTGGCCCGGGCCAGCGGCGCCCGCAGCCAGGTGACCGGTGCGGTCGCTGCCGGCCTCGTCGCCGTCCTCGGACTCGCATTCCCGGGCGCCACCCGGTTTGTCCCCTCCGCCGTCCTGGCGGCGGTGGTGGTCGCCGCCGTGCTGTCGCTGGCTGACGTGGGCGGCGTGGCCCGCCTCGGCCGCATCCGGCGTTCGGAGTTCTGGCTGGCGCTCGTGGCCTTCGGTGGCGTCGCCGTCTTCGGTGTCCTCCGGGGCATCGGCGTGGCGGTGGCGCTGTCGATCGCCGCCTTCGTGGCCCGGGCCTGGCGCCCCTACATGACCGAGTTGGTTCGGGTCGACCGGCGCAAGGGCTACCACGACGTCAACCGCCACCCCGGGGGCCGGCGCGTCCCGGGCCTGGTCATCGCCCGGTTCGATGCTCCCCTGTTCTTCGCCAACGGCAACCTGTTCGGCGACTTCGTCCGGCGGCTGGTCACCGAGGCTCCCGAGCCCGTGCGCTGGGTGGTCCTGGCCGCCGAACCGGTCACCGACGTCGACACCACCGCTGCCGACGACCTCATCGCCCTCGACGACGACCTGCAACGCCAGGGGGTCCGTTTGGTCTTCGCCGAGATGAAGGGGCCGGTCAAGGACCGCCTGGCCGCCTACGGACTGGACCGCCGCTTCGGGCCGGACCGCTTCTTCCCTACTCTGGGGACGGCGGTGTCCGCCTACGTGGCCGCCACGGACACGGCCTGGGTGGACTGGACGGACCGGCGGCAGGCCTAGCGCTCACCAGCAGCGACGAAGGTCACACCCCATTGCGACCCATGGCCCTAGGGGCCGGGGCCGCCGGAGACGACAATGAAGTCGATGAAGGGAAGGAGTGAGACGCCATGGAAGCTGCCATCGGTGACCGTCTGATCGTCAAGAGCCACCGCCAGGGAGAGCCCGACCGGGACGGCGAGATCCTCGCTGTGCGCGGCGACGACGGCGGCCCTCCCTATGTGATCCGCTGGGAGGACAACGGGCACGAGACGCTCTTCTTCCCCGGACCCGACGCCGTCATCCAGCACTTCGAGCACGCCGGGGCGGGCTGACCGCACCCGCTCCTCCATCCCGGCGTGGTTCAGGCCGCCGGGGTCCAGTCTCCCGGAAGACCGATCGGCGCCTGGCGCGCGCAGCGGTCGAGCCATTCGCAGAGGTTGCGGGCACCCCGGGCCCGAGCCCAGTCGTCGGAGTACCACTGCGGGTCAGCGCCGGCGGTGATGGGATGCCGCCGGTCGGCGGCGGTCCTCCGTTCGGCCCCGCGACTCTCTGTGCCGTCCCACCCCGGGACCCAGTCCGGCTCCTGCCACGGGAGGTAGACCTCTGCGCGGCGTCTCCGTTCCGTCCCCGTCCGGCGCTCACGGCTGCGGTCCATCATTCGCTCCTGGTCGCCTGCTGTTCGTGCCATCGTGAGCCGTTCCTGTGACTGGACTGTAGAGCCCTTGGTCCTGGATGGTTACGGCCGCATGTCCTGTTGCTGACGGAGGGGCGGCGAATGGGAAACCCCCGCCCCGGGGAACAAGGCGGGGCTTGCCGGTTGGGGAGCATCAGCTGTGGACGACGGGGATCTTTCGGGCTCCCGCCGGGAGCGCCTCGGGCACCACGGGGACGCGGATCTCGAGGATCCCGTCCTTGTAGGTCGCCTTCACGCCGTCCTCCGTCGCCCCGGGGGGCAGCGGAATGAACCGCTGGAAGGTGCCGTAGCGCATCTCGGTCCGGAAGTACCCGTCCTCGTCGATCTTCTTCTCGTGGCGGCGTTCCGCCCGCAGGCGCAGCGTGCCCTCGAGCACCTCGACCTCGACGTCCTTGTCGGGGTCGAGACCGGCCAGTTCGGCCTTGACGACGAAGGTGCCGTCCTCGGTGAACTCCTCCACTCGCATCGGCCTGGGGAATCGGGTCAGCATCGGCTCGGGCCACTCGAGGAGACCCGAGAACGGCTCGAACCAACCGTGCCGATCAGGTCGCATGAGCATGAGCTTCATGTCCTCACCTCCTTCGCACCTCTGGAGGTTCACCTTCAGCATGCTCCCGTTCGTCCCTCTGGCTTGAGGGCCGCTGGACCCCATTCGGACGGGACCTTCGGCTCTTCTTCTCCCGCCCCCGGAAGCCGCCGCACAACGACCCGCTGGTTGGGGACGAAAGTCCCTACCGGCGACGGCTTCCCCTGCCGTACACAGGGAGGACGGCCGGTGCCCGAGCAGGCCGATCAAGGCAACGGAGCGTCCTGTGAAGTGGTCCTGCATCGACGGTAACGAGGCGGCCGCCCGGGTCGCTTACGCCCTCTCCGAGGTCGTGGCCGTCTACCCCATCACCCCGGCGTCGCCCATAGGCGAGTACGCCGACGAGTGGGCGGCGCAGGCGCTGCCCAACCAGTGGGGGCTCGTCCCCGAGGTGGTGGAGATGCAGTCCGAGGCCGGGGCGGCCGGCGCCCTCCACGGCGCCCTGCAAAAGGGCGCCCTGGCCACGACGTTCACCGCTTCCCAGGGCCTGCTCCTGATGATCCCCAACATGTTCAAGATGTCCGGCGAGCTGACCCCGGCCGTCATCCACGTGGCCGCCCGGACCATCGCCACCCACGCCCTGTCGATCTTCGGGGACCACTCCGACGTGATGCACGCCCGGAGCGCGGGCTGGGCCATGCTGGCCGCCTCGTCGGTGCAGGAGGCCCACGACTTCGCTCTGGTGGCCCATGCCGCCACCCTGCGGAGCCGGGTGCCGTTCCTCCACTTCTTCGACGGGTTCCGCACCTCCCACGAGGTCGACAAGATCGCCCTGCTCGCCGCCGACGACCTCGCCGCCCTCATCGACGAGGCCGCCGTCGCCGCCCACCGGGACCGGGGCCTCACCCCCGACGCCCCGGTGCTGCGGGGCAGCGCCCAGAACCCCGACGTGTTCTTCCAGGCCCGGGAGGCGGCCAACCCGTTCTACGACGCCGTGCCCGGGATCGTGACCGAGGTGATGGACGAACTCGCGGCGCGCACCGGGCGCCAGTACGGGCTGGTGGACTACATCGGCGCCCCCGACGCCGAGCGGGTGGTGGTGCTGATGGGCTCGGGGGCGGGAGCCGCCGAGGAGGCGGTGGAGACCCTTCTGTGCCGGGGCGAGCCGGTCGGGCTCCTCAAGGTGCGCCTGTACCGGCCCTTCCCCGCCGCCCAGCTCATCCGAGCCCTCCCGCCGACGGTGCGCTCGGTGGCCGTCCTCGACCGGACCAAGGAGCCCGGCGCCCCCGCCGAGCCGCTCCACCTCGACGTGGTGGCGGCGCTGACCGAGGCCATGGAGGCCGACGAGCCCCCGTTCGTCCACCGCCCCCGGGTCATCGGCGGCCGTTACGGTCTGTCGTCCAAGGAGTTCACGCCCGCCATGGTCAAGGCGGTTTTCGACGAGCTGGCCGCCGGGCGGCCCAAGCGCCGCTTCACCGTGGGCATCACCGACGACGTGACCTGGCTCAGTCTGCCCGTCGATGATGGCTTCCGCCCCCGGCGCCCCGCCGGAGAGGTGGCGGCCATGTTCTTCGGGCTGGGCGCCGACGGGACGGTGGGAGCCAACAAGAGCTCGGTCAAGATCATCGGCGAGCACACCGATCTCTTCGCCCAGGGCTACTTCGTCTACGACTCCAAGAAGTCGGGTTCGGTGACCGTCTCGCACCTCCGCTTCGGACCGGAGCCCATCCGCTCCACCTACCTGATCGAGGACGCCGACTTCGTGGCCTGCCACCAGTTCGGCCTGCTGGAACGGATGAAGGTGCTGGAGTACGCCCGCCAGGGCGCCACCTTCCTGCTCAACAGCCCGTACCCGGCCACTGAGGTGTGGGACCGCCTCCCCCGCGAGGTGCAGGAGCAGATCGTCGCCAAGGGGATCGACTTCTGGGTGGTCGACGCCTACCGGGTGGCGGCCGAGACCGGGATGGGGAACCGGATCAACACCGTCATGCAGCCGTGCTTCTTCCAGTTGTCCGGCGTGCTGCCGCCCGACGATTCCATCACCTACATCAAGGCATCGGTGGAGAAGGCCTACGGGAAGCGGGGCCGGACGGTGGTTGAATCGAACTTCGCCGCCATCGACCGGTCACTCGAGGCACTGGCCCGGGTCGAGGTGCCGGCGTCGGTGACGGCCACCCGGACCCGCCACGCCACTGTGCCCCCCGGCGCACCCGAGTTCGTCCGGCGGGTGACGGCCACCATCATGGCCGGCGACGGCGACCGGCTGCCGGTCTCCGCCCTGCCCGTCGACGGGACGTTCCCGACCGGCACCACCCGCTACGAGAAGCGGGCGATCGCCGCCGAGATCCCCATCTGGGACCCGGCCATCTGCATCGACTGCGCCAAGTGCGCCGCCGTCTGCCCGCACGCCGCCATCCGCATGAAGGTCTACGACCCCGCCGCTCTCCACGGCGCTCCGGCCACGTTCCTCACCAAGGAGTTCCGGTCCAAGGACCTGCCCGGCCAGCGCCTCACCATCCAGGTCTCGCCCGACGACTGCACCGGGTGCGGGGTGTGCGTCGACATCTGCCCGGCCAAGTCCAAGACCGAGGTGCGCCACAAGTCGATCAACATGGAGCCGGCGGGCGTACACCGGGACACCGAACTGGCCAACTGGGACTTCTTCCTCGAGATTCCCGAGCTCGACCGTGACCTGCTGCCCCACGACTCGGTGAAGGGCGCCCAGGCGCTGCAGCCCCTGTTCGAGTTCTCGGGCGCCTGCGCCGGCTGCGGCGAGACGCCCTACCTGAAGCTGGTGAGCCAGCTGTTCGGCGACCGGATCATCGTGGCCAACGCCACCGGCTGCTCGTCGATCTACGGCGGCAACCTGCCCACCACGCCCTGGACCATCAACGGCGAGGGCCGGGGACCGGCGTGGGCCAATTCCCTCTTCGAGGACAACGCCGAGTTCGGGCTCGGGCTGCGGCTCGGGCTCGAGGCCGAGATGGAGCTGGCACGCATCCTTCTCGGCCGCCTCGCCGGTCAGGTCGGCGACGATCTGGCCGGCGCCATCCTCGACGCCGACCAGACGACCGAGGCGGGAATCCGCCTCCAGCGCGACCGGGTCGACCGCCTGAAGGAGCGGCTGGCTGCGGTGGGAGGAGACGACGCCGCCCGCCTCGCCGGCGTGGTCGACGCCCTGGTGCGCAAGAGCGTCTGGATCGTGGGTGGCGACGGGTGGGCCTACGACATCGGCTTCGGCGGCCTCGACCACGTGCTGTCGTCGGGCCGTGACGTCAACATCCTGATCCTCGACACCGAGGTGTACTCCAACACCGGCGGCCAGGCGTCCAAGGCCACGCCCCGGGGGGCGGTGGCCAAGTTCGCCGCCTCGGGCAAGGCGACGGGCAAGAAGGACATCGGCGCCATGGCCCGGGCCTACGGCAACGTCTATGTGGCCCAGATCTCCATGGGGGCCAACGACCTCCAGGCCACCAAGGCCCTCATGGAGGCCGACGCCTGGCCCGGCCCGTCGCTGGTCATCGCCTACTCCACCTGCATCGCCCACGGCATCGACATGTCGAGGTCGATGAGCCACCAGAAGGACGCGGTGAAGAGCGGCTACTGGCCGCTGTACCGCTTCCGGCCGTCCGAGGTGGATGACAGCCACCCCTTCCAGCTCGACTGCAAGGCCCCGTCGATCCCGGTGCGGGACTTCGTGGCCGAGGAGGCCCGCTTCGCCATCCTGGCCCGGACGCATCCCGAACGAGCCGAGGAGCTGCTGAGGCTCGCTCAAGCCGATGTGGACGAACGCTGGCGCTACTACGAGCAGCTGGCAGGGATGGCCCGCACGATCCCCCACGCATCCGGCAACGGCTCCGACCACGGCTCCGACAACGGCAAGGAGGCCGACGCCTGATGGACCTCACCACGCGGTACCTCGGGCTCGAGCTGACCTCTCCTGTCGTCGCCTCGGCGGGACCGGCCACCGGTGACCCCGCCACGGCCGAACGGATCGTGACCGCCGGAGCCTCGGCGGTGGTGCTGCCCTCCCTCTTCGAGGAGGAGATCGTCCACGAGGAGGTCGAGCTCCACCGGGCGCTGGAGGCGGGCGCCGGGTACTTCGCCGAAGCGCTCGACTATTTCCCCGCCGTGGATCGCTTCGAGTCGGTGGCCGATCGCTACCTGGCACTGGTGGAAGGCACCCGGGCCAGTGTCCCGGTCCCCGTGGTGGCCAGCCTCAACGCCACCACCAATGGAGGGTGGGTCCGCTGCGCCCGCCTCATCGAAGCCGCCGGCGCCGACGCCCTCGAGCTCAACCTCTACCGGGTGGCCGCCGACCCCACCCGCAGCGCCGCCGACATGGAGGACTCCGATCTCGCCCTCGTGGCCGACGTGCGGGCGGCCGTGTCCATCCCGCTCGCCGTCAAGGTCAGCCCCTACTACACGGCGCTGGCCCACTTCGCCGGTCGGCTGGTCGATGCCGGCGCCGGCGGCATCGTGCTCTTCAACCGCTTCTACCAGCCCGACCTCGACCTCGAGACGCTCGAAGTGGTGCCCAAGGTCGACCTCAGCCAGCCCTGGGAGCTGCGCCTGCCGCTGCGGTGGCTGGCCATCCTGCATCCGCTCCTGGCCGACCGGGCGTCCCTGGCGGCCACCACCGGCATCCACTCCGGCACCGACGTGGCCAAGGCCCTGCTGGTGGGGGCGGACGTGGCCATGATGACCTCGGCCCTGCTGCGTCACGGCCCCGGGCACGTGCGCACCGTCACCGAACAGCTGAGAGCGTGGATGGAGGAGCACGGCTACGAGTCGGTGAGCCAGCTGCGGGGCAGCGTGAGCCACGCCACCACCGCCGATCCCTCGGCCTTCGAGCGGGCCAACTACCGGCGCACCCTCCACTCCTGGGCACCGGGGAGACGGGCCGACAGAGGGACTTAAGCCCCTCAAGCGTGTGACGAATGCACCTCGTCGCACCGCGTGCCCATGCCTCATCCTCTGGACATGGCCAAGAACACTGCGATCACCGAGATTCCACGCACCGAATGCCTCTCGCTGCTGGCGACCCGGAGGGTGGGCCGGCTGGCGGTGGTCCGGGACGGCCGGCCGCACATCTTTCCCGTCAACTACCTGATCGACGGCGACGTGGTCGTGTTTCGTAGCGCCCCCGGCCTCAAGTTGTCCGGGACGCCGCTCCGGAAGGTCGCATTCGAGATCGACGACGTCGACGAAACGGCGGGCACGGGCTGGAGCGTTGTCGTCCACGGGTACGGCTACGAGATCACCAACGGGCTCGACGCCCGCTCGGAGTTCCGCCGGCTGCTTCCGCTGACGCCCTTCGCCCCGGGCGACAAGGGCCATTGGATCGAGATCATGCCCGAGACCATCACGGGCCGGCGGATCAGCCTGAAAGCCGGCTCGCTGCCGGTGCGGATGCGCTGACTTTCAGACCCCCAAAATGGGACCAATGGCACGGGCGCCGTCACGGCTGCGGGATCGAGACTCTGCTCACACCTGTGAAGGAGGAGGACGGTGGCCGATACCACCCGCCGTCGAATGCTCGGCGTGCTCGCCACCGTGCCACTGGTCGGCGTGCTGGCGCACCGCCTCTCCGGCATGTTGCCCCGGGCCTGGAGCCGCCCCGCCGCCGACGGGACCAGCGCCACCCGCTGCGCCGCCTGCGGGGCCAGCGGCCACGCCATGCTCGCCCCGCTCTGTCCAGCCCGGCCCCGGGGTCTGGTGTGATGGACCGGCGCACCTTCCTCAAGGTCGGAGGAGCGACCGCCGGGGCCGCGGCCGTGGGCGCGGGCATCGCCGCCCGGCCCGCCGCCGGCTACGAGCCCGACCCGTCGCGGCCCGTGGACAAGGTGGTGCGCACCACGTGCTCGCCCAACTGCACCGGCTCGTGCGGCCAGCTCGCCTTCGTGCGGGACAACCGCATCGTCAAGATCCAGCAGGCGGCCGACTACCCCGACCCCGTCTACTCGCCCCGGGGCTGCATGAAGGGCCTGTCCTACCACCTCCACGTCCACGGCCCCGACCGGATCATGACGCCGCTCCTCCGCACCGGCCCCCGGGGCTCGGGCCAGTTCCGGGAGGCCACCTGGGAGGAGGCGCTCGACCGGGTGGCCGAGGGCCTGCGGCAGATCGGTGAGGAGCACGGCTGGGACGCCATCCACGTCTTCGGCCAGGTGCCGGGGTCCGGCTACATCCAGAAGGGCGCCAACTACCGGGCCTGCGCCCTCCTGGGCATGAGCCACGGCACCAGCTTCGACTTCAACGGCGACCTGCCCATGGGGATGCCCATCACCTTCGGGGTCCAGAACGCCGAGCACGAGGCCAAGGACTGGGCCAACGCCCGGTTCCTGCTCCTGGTCGGGTCCAACCCCCTCGAGACCCGCATCCCCGACGCCCACTTCCTCTTCGACGCCGCGGAGCGGGGCGCCCGCATCGTGGTCGTCGACCCCGTGTACTCCTCCACCGCGGCCAAGGCCGACACCTGGGTGCAGGTCCGTCCCGGCGCCGATGCCGCCTTCGCCCTCGGCCTCGTCCACGTCATCCTGGACGAAGGCCTGGCCGACACGGCCTTCCTGGCCGCCTATTCCGACGGGCCGTTGCTGGTGCGGGCTGACACCGGCAAGCGCCTCCGGGAGGCCGACATGCGGGCCGGCGGCGCCCCCGACCGCTACGTCATGTGGGACCGGCGCGCCGGTGCTCCGGTGGTGGTGGGCACCGACCGCCTCGGGGTGCCCGAGGGTGTCGACCCGGCGCTCGACGGCACCTTCACCGTCGCCCTGGCCGGCGGCGGCGAGGTCGAGGTGGCCCCGGGCTTCGACCACGTGCGGGCCGAGGTGGCCCACTGGACGCCGGAGCGGGTGGCGGAGGTGACGGGTGCCGACGCCGGGATGATCCGCAAGGTGGCCCGGGCCTACGCCGCCGAGTCCCCCGCCGCCATCCTCATGGGCGGCGGCTCCAACCACTGGTACCACGGCGACCTCACCGGTCGGGCCTACGCCCTCCTCGCCGCCGTCACCGGCAACATCGGCCGCTCCGGCGGCGGCTTTTCCGTCTACGTGGGCCAGTACAAGGTGCGGGTCGACCCGGCGCCATGGTGGAACCCGGGCGGGAAGAAGGCACCCGTCGTCCCGTCCATCTACTTCCTGCGGGGCCCGACCGACACCATGCACGCCAAGGTCCCCTACCCCAAGGCAGGCTTCAAGGCCCTGGTGTGCACCTTCGCCAACCTGTTCGTGCAGTCGCCCGACCTGAACCGCCTCTACGAGACGCTGGACGGGCTCGACCTCATCGTGGTCGCCGACCACCAGATGACCGACACCGTCCGCCACGCCGACGTGGTCCTGCCCGCCACCACCTGGTACGAGAAGACCGACCTCACGGCCACGCCCCTGCACCCCTTCCTCCAGCTCCAGCAGGCGGCCATCGACCCGGTGGGCGAGTCCCGCTCGGAGCTGTGGATGTGGCGGGAGCTGATGCGCCGCCTCGCCCCCGACCTCGCCGCCCAGTACTTCGAGGTCGACGAGGAGGACGCCATCCGGATGATCCTGGCCGCCGGCGGCCCAGCCGAGGGGATCACCCTCGAGCAGCTCAAGGAGGGACCGGTCCGCCTCAAGGTGGGCGACCCCGACATCCCCTTCCGGGCCCAGATCGAGGACCTCATACCCTTCCCGCCCCGGTCGCTGCCCGCCGCCCTCGACGCCACCAGAGTGTTCGTGCCCACCGGCCGGATGGAGTTCTACAAGGAGGAGGACCGGTTCCTGGAGCGGGGCGAGGCCGTCCCCACCCACAAGGAGCCCCACGACGATGGCGTCCACGACCCCGGCCGCTTCCCCCTGGTCCTGCTCTCGCCGCACTCCAAGTGGCGGATCCACTCCACCTACGGCAACAACGCCTGGCTAGCTGAGATCCACGGCGGCAAGCCCACCGTGATGATCCATCCCGACGACGCCGCCGACCGCGACATCGGACAGGGCGACGCCATCGAGGTGTTCAACGGCCGGGGCCGGCTCGAGGCGTGGGCCGACCTGTCCGAGGCCGCCCGGCCCGGCACCGCCACCCTCCCCGAGGGGTGGTGGCCCCGTTTCTTCCGGGCGGGCAAGGGCGTGAACGAACTGACCTCATCGGAGGTCAACCCCATCCACGAGATCCACTTTGTTCCCAACATGTGGTCCCCGTCGACGGGGTGGAAGGACTGCCGCTGCGAGGTGCGCCGTGCCCGCTGAGCTCCCCGACCGGGCGCCGGGCCGGGTGTCGCCGGTGGCGGCGCTGCCCGAGGCCAGCCGGCGCTACGGCGAGATCGGCCCGGTGAGCGACACCCCCCGCTACGGCATGGCGGTGGACCTGGAGCGCTGCATCGGCTGCTGGTCCTGCGCCGTGATCTGCAAGTCGGAGAACGACGTGCCCCTCGGGATGTGGTGGAACCGCATCCTCACCGCCGGCGACCACCTCGACCGCCCCGAGCGGGACGAGCACGGGCGCCTGGCCATGCACTGGGTGCCGCTGGCCTGCCAGCACTGCGACGACCCCCCCTGCCTCAAGGTGTGCCCCACCCAGGCCACGTTCACCTACCAGGGCGGAGTGGTGCTGGTCGACAGCGCCGACTGCATCGGCTGCCGCTACTGCATGGCCGCCTGCCCCTACGGCGTGCGGGTGTTCAACTGGGGTGAGGCCGAGCGCCCGGTCGACTTCGACCACGGCATGGTCGAGGCCCGCCCGGTGGGGACGGCGGAGAAGTGCACCTTCTGCGTGCACCGCCTGGCCGAGAACCAGGTGCCGTCGTGCGTGTGGTCGTGCCCGGCCCAGGCCCGCACCTTCGGCGACCTCGACGATCCCGACGGCCGCCTGGTGCGCCTCATCGAGGCCCGGGGGGGCCAGCGCCTCATGGAGGAGAAGGGCACCAAACCCAAGGTCTTCTACCTCGAACCCCGCCGCCGGAGGCCCCTGTGAGCGTCATCGCCGCCCCCGTCCCCGTCCGGCCCCGGCTGGGCCTCACCCCCATCCGGCGCTGGTACGGCCTGCTCGCCGCCGGCATGACCCTGGGTGCGGGCTGCTTCCTCTACCAGTGGACCCACGGCCTGGGCGTCACCGGACTGTCCAACACGGTGTCCTGGGGGATGTACATCATCGCCTTCATGTTCCTGGTCGGCGTCTCCGCCGGCGGGCTCATCGTCGTGGCCGGCTCCGAGTTGGTGGGCAGCCGGCGCTTCGAGTCGCTCAACCGCCTGGCCGTGATCTGCTCGGCCACCGCCGTGGCCGGCGCCGCCCTGTCGATCCTGCCCGACATCGGCCGGCCCCAGCTGATCTGGAAGATGATCGTCCAGGGCAACCCCACCTCGCCGCTGGTGTGGGACATGGCGGTGATCACCGCCTACCTCACCATCGCCGGGATCGACCTGTGGATCCTCACCCGCCCCCACCCCCGCCCCCGGGCCTTGAAGTTCATGGCCATGGTCACGCTGCCGGTGGCCGTCCTCGTCCACTCGGTGACGGCGTGGATCTTCGGTCTCATGGTGGCCCGGCCGTGGTGGAACACGGCCCTGCTGGCCCCGCTGTTCATCTCCTCGGCGCTCGTGTCGGGCACCGCCCTGGTGCTCGTCGTCACCCGGATCGTCCAGCGGTGCACCTCCTTCCGCCCCCCGGCCCACGTCCTCCCCGACCTCGGCCGGCTCCTGGCCTGGTTCGTGGCCGTGGACGGGTTCCTGCTCGGCGCCGAGATCCTCACCGCCTACACGTCCCGGGAGCCCGAGCACCTCGACCAGCTCGACGTCGTCCTCTTCGGCCGCCTGGCCCCCCTGTTCTGGACCGAGATCGTCCTCGGCCTCGTGGTCCCCTTCGTGATCTTCGCCCACGCCCGCCTGCGGGCCCGGCCCGCCTTCCTGGTCGGGGCCTCGGTTTTCGCCCTGCTCGGCGTGTTCTTCAAGCGGATCAACATCCTGCTGCCGGGCATGTTCGAGCCCCTGGTGGGCCTGGCCCCCGGCATCCCCGGCGGCCGCCCCGGGCAGCCCTTCCGCCCCGACGAGATCTACCTGCCGACGTGGGTGGAGTGGGGCGTGCTGATCGGCATCGCCGCCTTCGCCGCCGCCCTCGTCACCGTGGGGGTGCGCCGACTCGTCGTTCCCGGCGCCGCCGGTGGCGAACCGGCCTGACGTTGCCGTGCCCGCCCACTGTCAGCCCAGCTGCACGCCGAGGAAGAGCGCCCCGAGGGCGGTGAGCCCCGAGGCGGCCCCGAAGGCGGCCAGGGCGGGGCGGGCACGGGCCCGGGCGTGGAGGAAGGCGCTCACCCCCGAGGCGGCCACCACGGCGACCTTGAACATCAAGGTGGCGCCGTAGGCGCTGTCCCAGTCCGGGTCGAGATCGACGATGTTCCACACGCCGGTGGCCACGAGCACGCCGTAGGCGGGCCAGGCGATCCGGTTGAACCGCCGGGCCACGGCCCGGGGCGCGTCGGGGCCGAGGGCACGCAGGCCGGGCACCAGCCCCGCCAGGGTGAGCTGGCCGCCGACCCACACGGTGGCGGCGGCGACGTGCAGGAAGACGCGGATGGTGGCCCAGGACACGGGCAGCACGTCTGCGACGCTAACGCACCTCGGCCGGCGGGACGTGGTGGTGGGCCTGTGTCCACGGCGGTGGGAAGGTCCAGCGCCAGCCGTTCGGGCGCCGGGGCCAGGGCCGAAGGTCAGAACTCCTCTCCATGACCCCTTCTTCCTCGCCGCTCAGCGCCAAGGATCGTGGTAAGCGCCGTCGTACCGGTCGTCGTGGCCGCCGGCCGCCGCCTGTCGGAGCGGTTCCCACAGCCGGCGGATGCACACCGGCCGGGAGGGGCAGCCGGCACAGGCGCGGGGATCGACGGCGCGGAACTCATCGCCCTCCCGGTGCCAGCAGCATCCGCACTCCCGGCACAGGACGTTGACGTCCTCATCGGCAACGACGGCCCGCACGTTCGAGCTCCCGCATCCGGGACACCACTCGAGCTGAGCCGGCCGGTGGTCCGTCATTCGTCTGCTCCCCGTTCGACGGATGATTGTGAACTAATCGTCGTCCGGGATCAGTCGGCCGCCCAGGGTCTTTGGACCCGAGGCTCCCGCCGGAGGGCCCGAAGGCGAGGGCGCCAGACGGGGGGACGAGATGCGGGAGCTTTGCCCCGGGTGCTTCGGGTTCACGAAGCCGGCCTAGGTGACTTCCGGCCTGCCGGTTCAGGACTTTTGCCGCCGTCCCCGGCGGGATCGGAACCGTAGGGTCGACCCCGACCCTCGGGTTCGATCAAGGAGCGACACGATGCCGAACACGACCCTTTCGGACTCCGACGTCGAGGCCCGGGTGCGGGACTACGCCCGCAGCCTCGGTCTCACCGACGAGCGTGCCGTCGCCGCCGCTCTTCACCACCTGGAGACTCGGACGGGACGAGCTTTCGCCCCGGCCCTCGAGGAGGCCTGCGCCCTCCTCCGGTCGTGGTGGCGGCACCCGTCCAACCGGACCGCGGCCGCCTGATTCTGCTCCGGAGCGCTACGTGGCCCTCAGCCGCGGATCAGCGGCAACCGGGCCACCGTGGTGAGTGGCGTGCCAGACGTCCATGGCCCGCCGCGCCCGGGACATGGTCCCTTCGTCGGCAGTGCCGTCCAGGAAGCGTTCCAGACAGGCCGCCAACTCCTCGGTCAAAGCACCGGAAGGAGCCTTGACCGGTCTGGCCGGCGCGTCGCGAAAGTCAACCACGTCACGCATCTGGCCTCCTCGTCGACTCCTGGATTCTCGGCCCCGTCGGGCTTGATCGGCAAGAAGTTCCAGATCTCTTAAGGGTCAATTCGCGTGGCGTTCTCTTGCCCTCCGGCCCCACGGCGCCCCGGCCAGGAAGACCGTGACGGCGATGATCAGGAAGGAGATCGCCAGCGCCTCGGGCAGGATCATGCTCGGCCGGTAGTTGGGCCCCGGCGGGATCGTGACCCGGCCGATCCGCCCCGCCGTCACGGCGTCCGGCGGGTTCCCGGGCCCGGCCTGCTCGCCGCGTCCCACGGCGGCCACGACCTGGGGTTCGGCGCCGGTGGCGTCGGTCACCCGGATCACCGCCTTCATCCAGGGGTGCGGGGTGCAGTGGTAGGCGTAGATGCCCGGTTGGTCGAAGCGGAACTCGAAGGTGGCACCGGGGTCGAGCAGGCCGGAGTCGAAGGTGGCGCTGTCGGCGGTCACGGTGTGCTGGACGGTGCCGGCGTTGCGCCACACGACGGTGTCGCCGACGCGGCCGTCCAGCGTCGGCGGATCGAACCTCCACTCCATCGGCTGGGTGATGTCCGGCTCCAGGATCAGCGCCTCGTGCCGGACCGGCCCGTCGCCGGTGCGGATCGCTTCCGTGGCCCGCGTGGGGGACGTCCCGGCGCCGCTCGCCGATCCGGAGGCGACGGCCAGAGGAGGCAGGTCGACGGCCGCCAGCTCGCTGACCCGCACCACTCCCTTCATCCAGGGATGGGGTGTGCAGTGGTAGGCGAAGACGCCGGTGGCGTCGAAGGTCCGCTCCCAGGCCGCCCCGGGCTCGAGGAGCCCGGAGTCGAAGGCGGCGCCGGTGACGCTGTGCTCGACGCTGCCGGCGTTGTGCCACACCACGGTGTCGCCGACCTTGAGGTCGAGGGCGGCGGGATCGAAGGTCCAGTCGAAGGGCTTGGCCGGATCCGGCTCGATGATGGCGATCTCGTGGCGGACGGGCCCCTGCCCGACCCGCTCGGGCGCCGCGCTCGCCGTCCGGGGCGCCGGCGGGGCGGAGTGCCCGTCGCGGCCGGCGGCGACGGGCGGTGGCGGCGCGTCGCTGCCGGGGGCCACGATCCGGATCTGGCCCTTCATCCAGGGATGGGGCGTGCAGTGGTAGGCGAAGGCACCGGGAGCCTCGAAGGTGTGCCGCCAGGTGGCGCCGGGGGCGATGTCGCCCGACTCGAAGCTCTGGTCGTCGGCGCTCACCGTGTGGACGTTCTTGCCGTTGTTCCGCCACACGACCGTCGTCCCCGCCTCGATGACCAGATCGGCAGGGCGGAACCCCCACGAGGTCGGGTCGTCGGGGTTGTCCTCGGTGATGGTGACCTCCTGCTCCACGGGCCGGTCGACGATCGGGTCGCCGGTGACGACCAGCTCGCCCGTGGCCGTGGCGTGACCGGTGCTGTGGTACCTGACCGTCCCGGGGAGATCGAAGCGCCGGCTCCAGCGGGTGCCGGGTGCGATCCGGGGCGACGTCCAGGAGCCGTCGTCGGCCGCCAGCTCGTGCACCCCGCCGGCCACCGGGTAGTCGGCCGCCTCGTTGTTGACCCAGGTGACCGTGGTCCCGGTGGTGATCTCGACCCGGTCGGGAACCATCCGCAGGGCGACGATCTGCACCGTCACATCCGGGGGCGCGTCCTCGGCCATGGGCCGGGCGGCGGTGGCGGTGGCGCCCACGGTGGCCGGGATGGCCAGCGAGGCGACGGCGGCGAGGAGGAAGAGGAAAGCGAAGCGGCAACGGGCGGCCATGGGATCCCCTCCGGGAATGAAGCGGTGAACAGGGACATCGGCCGGGGCCGCCCCGGAAGGCGGCCCCGGCCTCGCTGGATTGCGCTAGTGCTGATGCGGCGCTGCCGCCGGGGCCGCCGGCGCGGCCGGGGTGGCGGGCTGGGCCGGCGCTTCGGACGCCTGCGCCGGGTCCTCGACCATCAGCCACGGCACCATGCCCAGGTAAGCCTGAGGCACGACGTGGTCGTGGCCGAACCAGGCGCCCGGCTGACCGGCCCGGATGGAGATGGGCATGATCTCGCCCGAGGAGACCCAGCGGGTGTGGGCCAGTTCGGCCACCGGGGTGAAGGGGACGGGGTCGAAGTCCTTCGCCTTGGTGCCGTCGGGCGTCACCTCGGTGTCGTTGGTCTGGGTCCAGGCCGGGTAACCCTGCCAGGGGTGCCAGATCTGCCACAGCCGATACCAGTGGTGGCCGTGGAGGTGCCAGGACTTCCCGCTCTCGCCGATGTTGCCCACGTGGATGAGGCCCTTCTCACCGGGCTTGAACGGTCCGATCTGGTAGGGGTCGTTCCAGCCCCGGAAGTTGGCCAGGTTGACCCCGCCGGCGGCGCCGCCGTTGGCGGCCAGACCCACCGTCGAGTCACCCTCGCCCGACGGCCCGGGGACCTTCTCCGACATGATCACGACGTCCTCCCGCAGCCGCTCACCCTTGGCGTTGGTGACGTAGGCCTTGGTGTTGCCGTTGCGCTCGTCGGGGGGCAGCTCCTCCCACGTCCAGCCCTTGGGGTAGACGACGATCATCCCGAAGAGGCCCTTGGCGATGTGGTTGGTGGCCTCCATGACGTGGCAGTGGTACCAGATCGAGCCCACGTCGAGCATCCGCCAGCGGTAGGTGTAGCTCTGGCCCGGGCGGGGGGTGTCCTCGTCCGTGCGGGGCTGGTAGGGACCGACGGGATTGACGCCCGCCTGGGGCCCGGTCACGCCTCCGACGCCCGGGACCATCCCGCCGGCGCCGGCGCCCACCGTGTCGTCGTTCTGGTGGGGGACGAAGGGGAACGGCGCCGTCATGCTCGAGCCGTCCGAGGACAGGGCGTAGTCCATGAAGTGGGTGTGCAGGGCATGCGGCAGGTTGTGGGTGTTGTTGAGCGTCATCTCCAGCGTGTCGCCCACGTTGAGCCGCACGATGGGCCCGGGAACGGTCCCGTTGTACGTCCACACCGTGGTGGGGACGCCCAGGATGTCCATCGTCTTCTCCTGGATGTTGAGGTCGACGTGGACGGTCTTGCCGCTGTCGAAGGCGTTCTGGTCGGCGTGGGCTTCCGAGCGCAGGGAGGTGGGAAGCCGGAATCCGGCCCCCGCCACCAGCAGGACGGGGAGGACGGCGATGACCCAGCGCCAGTGTCGCATCCTTCTCATCGGACTCTCCTTTGCTTCGATGGTGAGTGGGTCGGCTGTCGGGCGCGGGTCCAGGGTCAGGAGACGACGAGGATTCCGTGCATCTGGTTGGGGTGGAGGCCGCACATGTAGGCGTAGCGGCCGGGGGTGAGCTGGACCTGCGTGCCGTCGATGCCGGTGCAGGTCGGGCCGCCGGGGCCTCCGGGGCACGCCCAGCGGCCGCCGGGGGCGATCAGATCCGAGCTGGTGGGGAACGGCTTCGTGTCGGGCAGGCTGCCGGCGTTGGTGTCGGGGACGATGTTGTGGTTCCCGATGAGCACCGGGTAGTTGGTCGCCTCCTTGTTCACCCAGGCGACGCCGGTCGCAGCCGAGACCTGCATGACGGCGGGCAGGAACTGCGTCCCTCCGGTGGAGATCTCGGTCTCGGCGGCGGCGGCGGGGGGCACGGGGACGACGGCCAGCAACGCCACCACGGCGACGAGGAACGGGCGGATCAGGCGGGGCATGGGACGCCTCCTCTTGTCGTGGGGCGTGTCCCGCCCCGGGTGTTGCGTTGAATCCTCCGCTTCTGGCGGTGGCCCGTCATGAGCGGTTCGGCCCCACTCCGGCGGGTCGAAAGCACGTGAGTTGCGGGCCTTTTGTCCCTTTTGTGCGGCCGCTGCTCGGTTGCGGGCCTCGGTGCTACTGGTGCCACCCTTCCTTCATCGCGCCAACAACAACAGGAGGTTGCGCACTGTCAGCGCAGGGGACACCGCCCGCCTGCCTCAGCGTCGGCATCTCCCAGGCCGACCCTCCCCCACGAGCGGGCCGACCTCTCTATGGGACTTCGACGACCTGGCGCTTGCGTGCCTTGTCCTCGTACATGGCGAGGTCGGCTCGTTCGATCAGCGTCTCGATGGGGCAGGGGTCGTCCCACTGATATCTGGCCACTCCGACGCTGAGCGAGATGAGGGCCTCGAGGCCGATGTCCCCTTGGACCGGGACCTGCTCGACGAGGCGGTCGATGGCCGCCTTGGCGTCCGTGCCGTCGTCGGAGAGCAGGACGCAGAACTCGTCCCCACCCATGCGGGCGACGATGTCCGACTCGCGGAAGGTCCTTCGGAGCAGCGCCGCGGTCTCGATCAGCGCGTGATCGCCCACCCGGTGGCCGTGCCGGTCATTGAGGTCTTTCATGTTGTCCAGGTCGATGTAGAGCAGCGCCAGGTCCCGGTGGTTGCGCTGGGCCACGTGGGTGAGCGGTTCGGCCACCGCCAGGAAGCCCCGGCGGTTCCGGAGACCGGTGAGGTCATCCACCAGCGCCAGGCGCTGGAGCTCCGCCTCCATGGCCTTGCGTTGAGAGATGTCCCGCAGGAAGGCGTTGAAACTCCAGTGATCCCCTTCTCGCAGCGCCCAGACCACCAGTTCGATCGGGATCTCGCCGCCGTCCCGGTGCAACGCCTTGAGCTCGAGTCGCCGGCCCAGGACGGGCCCCTCGCCGGTGGCGAGGAAGTGCTTCAGGCCCCGCCGGTGCGCCTCCCGCAGGTCGGGGGGGATGAGCACGTCTTCCAGACGCCGGCCCAGGACGGCGTCGGTGCTCCAGCCGAAGGTGAGCTCCGCCTGGCGGTTCCAGTCGGTGATCCGGCCGTCCTCGTCGAGGGCCACGAAGGCGTCGCCCGCCGTCTCGAGGATGCGCCGGTTGCGTTCCTCGCTGGCTCGCAGCGCCGCCTCGGTTCGCGTGCGCTCGGTGATGTCCTCCATCTGGGAGACGAAGTAGAGGGGACGGCGGTCATCGTCGAGCACCACCCCAGCCTGGAGCTTGACCCACACCGGTCCTCCGTCGGGGCGCAGGTAGCGCTTCTCGGTGGCGAAGGTCCTCTGCCGGCCCTCGCGCATCGCCTGCATGGCGGCACGGTCGGCGGCCTGGTCGTCAGGGTGGGTGAGCGACGGCACCGTCGCCCCCACCAGCACTTCGGGGGGGCGACCCAGCATTTCGGACAGTGCCCCGTTGACCTGGAGGAAGTGCCCGTCGAGGCTGGTCAGCGCCATGCCGATGGGGGCGTTGACGAAGGCCAGCCGGAAGCGGTCCTCGGCCTCCCGCAAGGCGCTCGCCTGCTCACTGGCGTCGTGCATGGCGACACCCACCCGGCGCATCGTCCTGGAGATGGTCTCGGCCACGAGCACGCACACGGGGATGGCAACGGTCACGGAGGACACCGAACCGGCGGGCGGGTCGGGGATGGTGAGCCCGGGGACGACGTAGGCGACGGTGGCCAGGGGAGCGAGCAGCAGGCTGGTCCGGGGCGGAAAGGCAAGGCCGATCCAGGTGAAGACCACCACGAAATAGGTCGCGTAGCTGAAGTCGCTGACGCCCCCAAAGCGGTTGGCCACGGCAATGAGAGCGAAGGCCACGGGGGCGAACACGAGGGCGGCCTCTCCCGGCCAGCGATGCCAGGGGAGCACGCGGGCGAGAAGGCCGATGGCGATGGCGGCGAGGCCGACAGCGTCGAGCACCCGGGTGTCCAGATGCTCCGACCCCGGGAGGTAGTCGTTCACGATCGTGAACAAACCGGCGGCCACAAAGAGCCACCCCGCCTGCCGGGCGCGTCCCGCCTCCCGTTCCCGGGTCGCCGTGTCGAGCACGGGAGTCAACTGTCCCGTTCCTGCCCGTGGCGAGGAAGGGCGTCGGCGTCCCTCTCCGGCCGCAGCGGTGCCCGCGCGTCGGTGATGGCCCCGTGACAATCGCGGCAAAGTCGGCATCAGCGTCTAGTAACTGCCTGGCGCCGGTCACATCCAATAGCCCGTTCTGGCTATTTCGATGTGCACCCCCGAGCGGTTGTCGCGCTTGAGGCAGTTGCTCCTCCTCAACCGCACCGCACTGGCCCGCCGCTGAGCTCTGACCGGAACCGGGTGGACGGCGCCGCCGATGGTCTGGGGCCACGTCGGCGAGATGGTCACCGGCCGTCACTCACTACGAATGGCAAGTCTGCGGGTTGTCGTCGTCGATGGTGATGCCCTTCGGCAGGACGAGGTTCCTGAAGTCGGGATCGTCGGCGCCGCCGCCCCCGAAAGGCAGTTTCGCCGGGATCCTTTCCCGCTTCAGTGGGGGGCCAGCTCGCGGAAACCGACCCGGTTGACAACGTGGACGACGCCCGGGACGTTCCGGGCCAGACCGGTGACCAGCGGGAGGTCGTCGTCGCGCCGGACCATGCCGTCCAGGGTCACGATGCCGTTCTCCACCGTGGCGGTGACGGCGTGGTCCTCGGGAGCGTAGCGGGCGCTGCCCAGCCGCTTCTTCACCTCGGCGGCGATGTCGGCGTCGGAGCGGTGGAAGCTCCGGAGGAGGTCCCGGCGGGAGATGATCCCGACCAGGCGGCCGCCGTCGAGGACCGGGAGGCGCTTGACCCGGCGGTCGAGCATGCGCTCAGCCGCCGCCCGGATGCTCTCCTTGGGCATGGCCGTGATGACCGACGTGGTCATGAGCTCCTCGGCGGTGAGGGCGGTGGCCTTGGCAACCCAATGGGCGTCGCCGGTGAGGAGATCGACGAGCGCCACAAGGGAACGGTGCCGGCGGGTGCCGAAAGCCGGCTTGCTGATGAGGTCCGCCTCGGTGACGACCCCGAGCAGGAAGCCCTCGTCGTCTACCACCGGTATGCCGCTGATGCCGCCGTCGAGCATCCGCTCCGCCACCTCCTTGAACGTGGCTTCCGGCCCGACGGTGATGACGGACGTGGTCATGACCTCTCCGACCTTCATGGTGGAACCTCCTTGGGGGACTGCCCTTCAGCCAAACGCATGGCCGGTCGTGCCACCAGGGTCGAACGGCCCTAGCCCCGGAGGACGGTCGGCACTGCCCGATCCTCCGCGAACCTCATAGGCCGAAAGTCCCGCCAGAAAGGGACTTTCGCCCCTAAACGGGGCCCACCCCGGCGTCGCAGGCTCGCCCTGCGAATCGGATGGAGGTGCGTGATGGGCCAACGGGGTGGTGCGGGCGGGACGGCCGAACGCCAGCCGGGCCGCCCCTCCTCCCGCTGGCGGGATCAGCTCCTCGCCGGATGGCGCCTGACCACCCGACCGGCGGAGGCCCCGGGCGCCACCCTCGACGATTTCTTTCCCGGCATCAGCTGGGGAGCGGACCTGGTGTGGAGCCGGCGCCGGCGGGGGTGAGCGCGTCC
>JBIOUX010000011.1:0-45614 GCA_044867425.1 Acidimicrobiia bacterium
CACAACTGCTTCTACGACGCCTATCCCGCTTATCGTCCAGCCGACGAGCTCGCCTCCCGCCGGGTGTGGCGGAAGCAGGCCGCCCAGGGACTTCCGGCGCCCGTTGCTGGGGAAGCCCTCATGCAGACGATCGGCATGCTGTTCCGCATGCGCCGCTGAGCACGAGCCCCGAGCCCCCCCTCCCCCACGACGCCCAGTCTGGTCGGGAGTCCAGCGCGCGGCGTCAGAACGGGCAGTTGGCGGGTTGCTGCTCGTCGATCCGTTCGGCACTCCCGGCGGGCACCACGAATGTCGCCACCAGCTCGGCAACCGCCTTTCCCTCGTTTCGGACGACGAGCACATCGCCGGTCTTCTCGAGGAACGCCTGGCCCGCCGAGTAGGTGCGCCCCCGGCATTCCGGGTCGTCGGCGGCGTAGAGGATCACCGCCCCCGACTTCACGGCGACGAAGACGGGTCCCGGGTGGCTGTGCCAGCCGTTGATGCCTCGCGGGACACGCCCGAAGGAGCCGTGGCCACGGCTGCGACGGCGCTGAGCGGCACCCCGAGGCCGGCGATGACCAGCGCCGCGTCGATTCTCCGCACGGTCCCACCCCCAAGTCCGGTCCTCGCCTACCTGACGTCTGAGCCGTTTGCAACGATTCTGGCCGGGGGCTCCCTCATCCCACCGCTCTCTAGTTCCGCTTGCCCGACACGAAGTTCACAATCAGGTCACGTTTCAGGCCGTGACCAGCTGGTGGGCGATGAACTCGTCGAGGGCGTCGGTCGAGTTGCCGCCAGGCGCGGGCGAGGGGACTTCGTCGGGCGATGTCGTCGGGTAGGCGGGGGTCGAGGGCGACGAGTCCGGGGTGAGGACCCGTCCGTGGGTTTTGGTGAACAGGACGGCGACCCGCCGCCCGAGGGCGGTGAGCTGATAGCGGTTGGAGTGGGGTAGCCGTTCGATGAGCTGTTTGCGTTTCAGGCGGCGCAGGTCGTAGGTGGCTTGGCGGCGGGTGTAGGGCGCATCGAGGAGAGTGGCGACCAGGTCGGTGAGGGCGGTTGTTGAATCCGGCGACGAGGTGGGGGAACCCGACGACGGCGGCCATGGCGGCCATGACGCGGGGGTCCCCGAACCGCAGGCCAGGGGCGTGGAGGCCATCGAGGTCGGATGGCCGGGGCACCTGGTTGAAGGTGACCACGTCGGGAGCGGGCTGCGCGTCGGCCGCTTGAGCGTCGCAGAGACGCTGGTTGGCGAGCTCGCCAACGGCCCGGAGGGCATGCCAGTTCTCGGCATTGACGCGCCTGCCGATCCCGAAGTCTCGGGTGTCGCCGATCACCGTCTCGGTGCGCAACGCCCGGTGTTCCTTGCAGTACTGCTTGAGGCGGACGGACCGGTAGTAGCAGCACACCTCGGGGTCGACCCCTTTGGTGATGACCTTGGTGCGGAAAGTCCCCGGTGTCTTGCGGGTGATCCTGCGGTCGAAGATGAGCGCCACCGACTGGGGGCGGCCCACGTCGAGATGGTCGCGGATGACGCCCTCGAAGAAGGCCCGGCCCGCCGGGGGCCGGTCGAATACCCGGGTGTCGGAGAGCTCGAACTGCCGGAAGGCGAGCTCGTAGGTGTAGCCGGCGCGCAGATCCGATCTCGTGAACGGAGAGGGGAGCCGGTGGACCCAGCGCCAGAAGAAGCTCTTCACCGCCCCGGGGCCGACCCGGTCGCAGATGCGCTGCAGAGCCCGCGGGTCCTCACAGGACCGGAAGCCGTTGTCGAGTGCCTCATAGGAGATGCCCGCCTTGTCCAGTTGGCGTTTGGCCCACTCGTGTCCGTTGAGCCAGATCCAGATCGGCCGGGGGGCACAGGCATTCGTCTTCCAGAACGCCCCACCCCAATCCGGGTCCCAGAGGTAGAAGTAGAAGTGGTTCACGAACGCCATCTGCCGACCCCACTCCATGTGGGGATGTCGGAGCTTCTGCTGGCCCTTCGCCACCCACGACCGCCACACCGACGCCTTCTCCTGGGCGATCCCGATCAGCACCACCCTCCCATCGCCACCCTCCCGGGCGGCGTCGTCGATGAGCGGGCGGGCCACCGCTTCCTTGTTCTCCCCCTTCTGGAAGTGGACCACCGGGATGCCGTTGCGCTTGGCGAAGCGGTGGACGGCGGCCACATAGCCGTCGCCGATTTTCCCGAACGCCGCCGACGACGGGATGAAGAACCGGCGCTGCCAGCGTAAGAACCGGCACACCAGACCCACCGACTGCAACTTGGGCAGGTACGCCTGGAGAAAGATCCGGTCGACCGACCTGCAAGTGAGCGTCACGTGGTCCCGCAGTAGGGTCACGTAATCGGTCATCGCAACCTCCACGGGTCTTGAGCAACCCGGAGGCTACGACCGACGCGACAGGGGCGGTTCCGCGGAACCGACCCCGTCACGCTGTCTTGTTACTTGGCGGTATGAGGCTCGCTCGCTAGTTCCACTTGCCCGACATGAAGTTCACAGTCAGGTCAAGTTCGTGGCCGAGCTGAGGTGTAGCGTCCACGTGGGCCCCTCCGGTTCGCGAGCCTGCGACCAGCCACTATGTGGCTTTACCGCCGGCCTGACAGTCGGCAACGTTGTTGGAGTAGGCGCCCCGGCTGCGTTCGCCGTGGCGGACCAGCCGATTTGAGCGTTCGTGGCGCGCGCCCATGTGCTCGGCGGTATGAGGCTCGCTCGCTACCGTCTAGCTTCCGCCGGCCTCGGGCGACACCGAGAAGAAGAGGTAGAGGTTGCTCGGAATATCGGGCGAAGCCAAGCCCTTGGCCTGGGCGGCCCGCAGGGCGGCAACAGAGGTGACGCAATGGGGCGGGCCCGCCGGGCAATGGCCGTCGTTGTCGGGCCAGATCGAGCGGTCGGCGATGTTCACGCCGATGGCGTTCCACCAGCCCGCCGGATGGCTCGTGCCTTCGATCACGTGGCTGTGCTGGGGCAGGGGGAACGGATCAGGCGTCTGACGGGCGGGGTCATCGGGGTTCTGGGCCATGCGGAGCGTGGACGGATGCATCAGACACGTGCCCAGGGGGCCTCTGAATTGGGTGACGGGCGGGCCGGGCTGACTGCACTGCGTCTGCACATCGGTGGCGGTGTTGTTGGTGAAGAAGGGGGAGCCGCCGAAGTTCGGCGCGATGCCGAACAGCTTGCGCACCGGTGGCGAGTCGGCGATCTGTAACCCCGGCGGCAGGATCGACCCCGTGCCCGTGTCGCCGAAAAAGCAGGGCGGCACCTGGTACTCCTTGGGATCCTCGGACTCCGGGTGCCCGTCCCCGTGTCCGAAGGGGCCGTCCACGTCGGAACCGGGTGTCGTGGCGCAGTAGTACGACAGGTGGTAGTGGAAGGCGAGGATCCGACCCTCCCCAAAGCCTTCCACCATGTCCGGCGGCAGGGGGCGATGCGGAAGCGCCACCGGTTGCCCGTCATCCGGCGCGTTGCCGTCGGCGCCGGCGGAGTTATGTCCGTCCCAGCCGAGTGGGAGCGCAAGCAGCACCGGCCCCAGCAGGGCCGTGAGCCAGTGGATCGGCAGCCTTCTCATGACCCCCTCCTTCTCGAGCCTCCTCGAGCACGGATGCCATGCAGGCTCCGAGCTCCTCCCAGCGCCGGAAGTGACGGGTGGAGCCGCTCAACAGATGCCGGACCTCGCCGCGGTACTCGATGCCGTCCCCGGTGTCCTCTGCCCACAGCCGCACGGTGAAGAGCTGCGAGCTCTGCTGCTGCGGATCGGTGGCTGCCATCACCCGACCTCCTCCTCGTTGCTACCGTGCCCTGTCCACCCAGCGTGCACGAGGCAGCGTTCTGAAAGCGTTCGACGGGGCGTTACCGCTTGTCGGTGGATCCGGTCCAGGCCGTCGATGGCCGGAGAAGTTGCCGGGCCTCGTCCAGGTCGGAGGTGCCGAAGGTGTCCGGGAACGACCCCAGCACCTGCTCCAGGATGGCCCGGGCCTTGGCCGCCTGCTCCGGCGATCCCGTGGCGGTGCGCCACCGGGTCAGGCTGGTGGCGGCCCGCAGCTCGAACAGCCTGGCGCCCTGTTGCCTGGACACGGCGAGGGCCTTCCGCAAGGCGGCCTCCACCTCGGTGATGGCGTCACCGTCGTTGGCGCCGCTGGCCAGGAGCAGCTCCGCCCGCACCCGGTGCAACTCCGCTTCGAGATACAACGGGCCCGTCCTAGCGGTTTGCTCCAGCGCTTCCGTGATGGCTTCCTCAGCGGCCGCGGGATGGCCGGCGAGAGCCTCGGCCTGGGCGAGAAGCAGGAGGAAGTAGCTGCGGTCGGTGTGCATCCCGCCCTCGGCCATCTGCTGGAACCCGGTGAGCAGGCGCTCGACGCCGGCCTTGGGCTTGCCCCGCCGCGCCTCCGTCCAGGCCAGCCAGATCCTCCCCAGCGGGGCCCAGCGGACAAAGCCGTGCTCCAGCGAGACGGTCTCCAGTCCCTGGGCGTGCTGCTCGGTGGCGTCGAGATCGCCCCGCTCCCCGGCCAGCCAGGAGGCGAACGAGAGGGCGTACGCGTGGCTCATGGGATGTCCCAGTTGCTCGGCGAGCGTGAGGGACTCCTCAATCGCCGCCGCTGATTCGGCCGCGCAACCGAGATACCACAGTGTCAGAGCAAGACGACAGAGACAGATGACCTTCGGGTCCTGGGCGAAGCGCGAGACATGCAGGCGATGGTCCTCGGGCCGGTAGGTGGCGACCGCCGCTTCGAGGTGGTGGCGGGAGGCCGCCAGATTGCCGTTCCAGAAGCTGGTGACCCCGAGGAGGTACCGGCCCTCGACCTCGAGGTAGATCTCGCCGCCGTCCCGGCCCAAATCAAGTAGGCGCTCCCCGAGCTCGATGGCCCGGTCGAACTTGCACGACTCGATGGCGGCCAGGGCCAAGCCCCGCAGGACCGGAGGGCTCGAGGACCGCCCGAGTTGGAGGCAGAGCTCGTCGGCGCGGGTGTAGTTCTCCGTTGTGGCCGGGCTGTTGTAGCCCTGCAGCGCCACCAGGGCCACGCCGAGCGCCTCGCGCATGGCCAGCTCCTGGTCGTCCCGGGCCACCCCGGACGGAAGCTGCTCGAGGAGGCCGAGACCCCGCGTCAGGAGCGGTACCACCTCCTGGCTGGCAAAGACCCCTTGGGCCACGGCGGCCGCCTGTTGGTAGTGGAGGACGGCGGGCTCGGGCCGGCCCGCCTGGTCGTAGTGGGCCGCCAGCCGCCCGCTCACCGGACCGAGGTCCCGGGCGTGGAGGGCGCCCAACGCCCCGGCCACGGCCAGGTGGAGTTGGCGGCGCCTCGCCGGCCCCACCTCGCCGTAGGCGACCTCCCGGATCTTGTCGTGGCTGAAGTCGTAGGCATGGAGACCGTGCTCTCGGATGATGCGGCGTCGCCACAACTCGTCGAGACCCGCCACCACGGTGTCTTCGGCCAGCCCGCTGGCGGCAGCCAGCACCTCGGAGGAGAACTCCCGTCCCACGGTGGCGGCCACCGAGACGAGCTGGCCGGCCTCGGGGGAGAGCCGGCTGAGACGCCCCTGGATGGCGGAGCGCACCTTGGGGGGCAGCCTTGACGGGCCCGGCTGGGCCGGCGGTGTGGCCGTCCCGACCGGGCCCTCCTGGGGGGCGACGAGCAGTCCGGCCCGAACGGTCTCGACCACGAACAGCGGGATGCCTTCGGTCTCCCGGTAGAGGCGTTCGGCGGCTTCCGGCGGGAGCGGCTTCTCGCTCAGCTGTTCGCCCAGGGCGCTGACGTCGGCCGGGTCCAGGGGTACCAGGCTGATCTCGACCAGCTTCTCGAGGCCGCCGAGCCCGGCGAGGAGGGCGGTGGCGCCGTGCTGGGGTCCGATCTCATCCGACCTCACGGTGGCGGCCACGAGCAGCGGCGCCCCCGGGTCGAAGCGCACCAGGTAATGGAGGAACTCGAGGGTCTCCTGGTCGCACCACTGGAGGTCGTCGATGACGAGGAGGAGCGGGTGAGCACCACGAAGCGCTCCCCGGGCCAGAGCCTCGAAGAGCCGCTGGCGCTGCTCGCCGGCGGACAGGGGCTCGGGGCGGCGCAGGTCGGGGTGGTCGGAGAGCAGCTCCGGCAACAGACGGGTGATCTCGCTCAACCAGATCGGCTCCAACTTCGCCAAGCCCGGTCGCAGCGTCTCCGACCGGAGCCAATCGGCGACCGGCGCGTAGGCCAGCCGGCCCTCGGCGGCATAGGCCCGGGTGCGAGCCGTGGCCACCCCTTGCCGGGCGCACCATCGCTCGAGCTCTTCGACCAGTCGGGTCTTCCCCAGGCCCGCCTCGCCCGTGACGACGAGCAGTTGCGCCCGTCCCGCAGTGGCGTCGTGCCAGGCCCCGACGGCGCGTTGCCATTCCGCGTGGCGCCCAATCAGCGGTGCGGCGGCGAAGGTCGGGGCGCCGCTTGCGCCCAAGCCCTCTCCGGCCGGCTCCAGTCTGAGCAGCTCGGCGTAGAGCTCCCGTGTGTGCGGGCCCGGTTCGACCCCCAGTTCACGTTCCAGCACCGTCGAGCACGTATGGAACACCCGCAGAGCCCGAGCTCGCTCGCCGCTCCGCGAGTGGAGCCGCATGAGGCGCCGGTACGTCGCCTCGTGGACCGGATCGCACCGGAGCAGCATTTCTCCGTAGCGGATGGCGGACGCGTACTCGCCGGTGTCCTCCAGCCCGGAGGCGAGCTCCTCCAGGACCTCGACGTTGCGCTGCCGGAGACGCTCCCGCTCGAGGAGGATCCACTCCTCGTAGCTGCCGGGGAGCAGCTCGCCGCCGTAGGCGGCCGCCGCCTGTTCCAGTGCCGCCCGGCGCTCCGCCTCGGTGACGGCCCCGGCCGCCTCCGCCGCCGTCTGCTCGAAGTCGGCGACGTCGAGGTGTACGGGAGCTTGGAGTCGCCACTGGACGGTGCCCGGGGTGATTTCGAGCAACCGGTCGGCGTCGGGTAGGGCCCGGCGGAGGTGGTGGAGCAGCTGGCGGAGGTTGGTCCTGGCCTGGGCCTCGGTCGAATCCGGCCAGTGGAGGAAGGCCAGGCGCGAGCGGGCTTGGGGCGCATGGCGATGCAGGAGGAGATAGGCGAGGAGTGACTTGAGCCGGGGCGAGTCGAGGCCGGGGACGCGCTCCCGGCCCAGGCGGAGGTCGACTTCGCCCAGGAGCCTGACGGTGAGCACCTAGGGTTCTGGCTCGTCGGGCCACGACACCTCGTAGAGGTGGCTGGGAGTGGGAAAACCCTTGAGCGGCACCTCCCCCCGGTCGACGAAGGACAGGGCGGGGATCGTCCCCGCCAGCTCCTTGACGACCCGGGAGACGAGGATCTCGCCGCCGGTGGCCAGGGCGGCGATGCGGGCGGCGGCGTTCACCGCCTCGCCAAAGAGGTCGCCGCCTTCTTCCATCACCTCCCCGGAGTTGAGTCCCACCCTGACCCGGAGCCGATGCTGGGGATGTTCGCGGTTGTGCCGGGCCAGCCCCCGCTGGATCGCCACCGCACAGGCCAGAGCGGTGCGGACGGAGGCGAAGGCCAGCATGAAGCCGTCTCCAAGAGCCTTGATCTCCCGACCACCGTGTCGCGCCACCTGGTCGCGCACGATGGTCTCGTGGGCGTGAAGGACTTCGCCAGCCACGTCGTCACCCCGCTCGGTCCGGAGCGCGGTGGACCCTTCGACATCGGTGAAGATGATGGTTCGGGTCTCCCGAGACTGGGCGCCGCTCAATCCCCACCCCGTTCCCTCCGCCGTCAGCCGGGGCTGGCGGATTCAGCCGAGCCGAGGCCCAGCTTGGCGTAGATCTCCCTCGTCGCCAAGGAGCGGTTGAGCGTGTAGAAGTGCAGGCCCGGGGCGCCCTCGTCGAGGAGGTCCTGGCACAGCTCGGTGGCCACCTGCACCCCGATGCGGCGCACCTCGGCGGGGTCGTCGGCCACGGCGTGGAGGCGCTCGGCCAGCTCGGGCGGGAACTCGGCGCCCGAGAGCTTGGCGAAGCGCTCGACCTGGGCCACGTTGGTGACCGGCATGATCCCCGGCACCACCGGCCGGTCGACGCCCAGGGCGGCGAGGTCGTCCCGAAGCCGGCGGTAGTCGTCGAGCCGGAAGAAGAACTGGGTGATGGCGAAGTCGGCCCGCCGGAGCTTGGCGGCCAGGTGCCGGCGGTCGCTCTCCATGTCCGGGGAGGCGGGGTGGCCCTCGGGATGGGCGGCCACACCCACCGAGAAGGGGGCGATCTCCCGCACCAGGTCCACCAGCTCGGCGGCGTAGCCCAGGTCCCCCGGCGGCAGGCCGAGCTCGGCCGGAGGGTCGCCCCGCAGAGCCAGGATGTTCTCCACCGACGCGTCGCGGTAGCGCTCCAGGATCCCGGCAAGCTCCGGCCGGGTGTGACCGGCGCAGGTGAGATGGGCCATGGCGGTCATGGTCGTGTGGCGCAGCACGTCGACGACGATGTCGTGGGTGCGCTCCCGGGTGGTGCCGCCCGCCCCGTAGGTGACGGACACGAACGAGGGCCCCAGGGGCTCCAGGTCGGCCAGGGTCTTCTGGAGCTGGGCCTCGGCCTCCTCGGTGCGCGGCGGGAAGAACTCGAAGGAGACGCAGCGCCCGGCGGCGAGCAGGTCGGCGATCCTGGCCATCAGCGCAGGTTAGTGGCCGGCGGGCAGACCGCCCCGGCCGGGAGCCCCCGTAGAATGGGGCAATGACAACGCGCCTCTACCTGGTTCCAGGCATTTCCTGTGGGCACTGCAAGGCCGCCATCGAGGGTGAGGTCGGCAAGGTGGCCGGGGTCGACCGGGTCGAGGTCGACGTGGAAGCCAAGACGGTCCGGGTCGAGGGTGCCGCCTCCGAGGAGGCGGTGCGGGGTGCCGTGGACGAGGCCGGCTACGGGGTCACCGGCCTGATCGCCGGCTGATCGCCCGCAAAGCCAGAGCATGCCTGGGCTGAGCCGCTCCAGTGTTCCTCAGCGGACCATCCGGTCCTGGCCGGCCCAGTACGGGGCCCGCACCGCCTTCTTGTCCAGCTTCCCGTAGGCCGTCTTTGGCAACGAGGCGACGAAGTCCACCGACTTCGGCTTCTTGTAGGCCGCCAGACGCTCTCCGGCGAAGGCGATGATGGCGGCATCGGTGACGCCGTTGTGGCCCTCGAGGAGGACGACTTGGGCCTTGAGCGCCTCTCCCCAGCGCTCGTCGGGCACGCCGAACACGCACGCCTCCGACACCGCCGGGTGGGTGACGAGCACCTCCTCGACCTCACGGGGATAGATGTTGAGGCCCCCGGAGATCACCAGGTCCTTCGTGCGGTCGAGGATGTAGACGTAGCCGTATTCGTCCATCGTCCCGACATCGCCCGTGTGGAGCCATCCGCCGCGCAGCGCCTCCGCGGTGGCCTCGGGGCGTTCCCAGTAGCCCTTCATGACGGCCGCGCCCCGGATGCAGATCTCACCTCTCACCCCCGGGGGAACGGGACGGTCCTCGTCATCGAGGATCCGTATCTGCACACCCGATCGGGGGCGGCCGCAGGACGCCAGGCGTTGGGTGAACGGGCCGTCGAGCTGGTGCTCCTGAGCCCGCAGAATCGTGCCGACCATGGGGGCCTCAGTCTGGGCGAAAATCTGCACGAAGACCTGCCCCACGAGGTCGAGCGCCTTCCGCAGGTCCTCGACGTACATCGGTGCGCCGCCATAGAGGATGCACTGCAGGCTGGAGAGATCCGTCTCCTTCGCCCTCGGATGATCGACGACCATCTTGATCATGGTCGGCACCAAAAAGACGGTGTTGACCTTGTATTTCGGAACCCACTCGAGGAACTTGTCGACGTCGAAGCCGGAGCGGGACAGCAGTACCTGGGTGCAGCCCTTCATGGTGAACGCCAACGCGTTGTGACCCGAGGCGTGGGTGAGAGGGGCGGCGTGCATACCGACGTCCCCCACGTCGACCCGCATGCAGTCGGCGGCGGCGCACAGCGACTCGAAGACGAGGACGCCGTGCGTCAGCATGGCGCCCTTCGCCCGTCCGGTTGTCCCTGACGTGTAGGCGAGCCAGGCGAGCTCGTCATCGTCGACATCGACCGAGACGAAGCGCTCGCCGCGATGGGACGCCAGGACGTCCTCGAGGGCGAGGTTACCTTCGGCCAGGGTCCCGCCCACCTGGATCACGTGCCCAACCAGCCCGAGGCGGTCCCGCACTTTGACGGCTAGGTCGACATTCTCTTCGCCGACGACGAGCATCCGGGCACGGGAGTCTCGGAGGTGGTACTCGAGCTCGTCGGCGGTAAAACGGAAACTGAGGGGGACGACGGCTCCTCCCGCTTTGAGGACGGCGAAAAAAGCCTCCATAAACTCGGGACAGTTCTGCATGTAGAGCGCGACCCGGTCGCCACGCTCGAGCCCGAGGTCGCCCAGGGCGAAGGCCAGGGAGTCGACCCGCTCGTTGAACTCATCGTACGTTCGGGAGCCGTCGTCCCAGATCCACGCCAACCGATCCGGATAGCTGATCGCCGTCGTGGTCAGCATCTCCCCGGCGTTCATTGCCGCCGTTCCAGCACCGCGTCGGGGACGGCGTCAGGCTTGAAGTACCGGCCGGCTCCCGTCGTCCTGATGGTGGCGATGACGTCCATCAGGAGAAGCATGTCCTTGGGACGGAGTGATGTCCCACGTGAGGCTTACGCAGGATCTGTCGGTGGCCTGACACTCCGCCTTGCACATGACGTGAGGGCTGGAGTCGCCGTGCGGCGCTGTGTGCTAGCGGCCCCGGCGGCGACCGAAGCGGCGGGCTAGCTCAGCGGCTGCCATCGGCCCGAAGGGAATGAGCACGGCCGTCGTGGTGGTGGTGGAGGCTGGCTCGCTCTGCGCCTGGGCAGGAGCCGGCGGCGGGGTGATGCTGATGCTCACCGTCCCCTCCGAAGACTCCTGGTTGCCGTCGTCGACCACGAAGGTGAACGAGTCGCCCGGAGGCCCGCCCGCCGGACCGTAGGTGAAGGTCCCGTCGGAGTTGAGGTCGATGGGAGCGGCGGGCGCCCGGCGCAGGGTGAAGTTGAGCCGGTCGCCTTCGGGGTCCTCGACCACCTGGGCCAGGCACTCGCTCACTCGCTCGCAGCGCACGGTGGCTCCCTGCACCACGCTGAAGGCAGCGTCCCGCACGATGCGCGGCGCTCCGTTCGCCCCCAGGTTGACGTGGACGGTGGCGATGTTGGAGACGTCACCGCCGAAGGGGTCGTCGGCCCCCTGGCCGTCGACGAGCACGTAGCGGAAGCTGTCCGTGCCCGTCACACCCCGAGGCGGCACGTAGTTGAGCTTGCCCTTGCTCCGTGTGAACGTCCCCCCGAGTTCGGTGGAGAAGGAGCTGTTGCTGTCCACCGCCTGTCCCGTGGCGGGGTCGACGGGCCAGGTGGCGCGCTTGCCGTCGGGCGACACGTCGTTGCTCTGGACATCGATGCCCGACAGCGCCTTGCCTGCCGGGGTGCTCACGTTGTCGTCGTTGGCCACGGGGATGTCGTCCACGGCCACGACCTGCACCCGGACCCGGGCCGTTGAGGTGTCGCCGTCGTTGTCGGTGACCTTGTACTCGAAGCTGTCGTCGCCGGCGTAGTCGGCGTTGGGCGTGTAGGCGATGGTCTGGTCGGTGCCGACCTGGGTCTTGCCGTGGGCCGGCGCCCCGGTCACCGACACGGACTTGATCCCATCGCCGATGCCGGTGTCGTTGGCCAGGACCGCCACGCCGGTGGCCGCCCGCTCCAGAACCTGGGCGGCGTCGTCGACCGCCGCCGGCTTGTCGTCGACCGACTTGATGGTGACGTTCACCCGAGCAGTCGACGTCTCGCCCCCGGCGTCAGCCACCGTGTAGGAGAACGAGTCGACGCCGTTCATGTCGGCGTTCGGCTTGTACACGACGGCGTTGCCCACGGCCGTGGCCGTCCCCCGGGCCGCCGCCCCCACCGAGCGCAGGGTGAGGGGGGCCCCGTCGGGGTCCCGGTCGTTGGCCAGGGCGTCGAGGGACCCGGTGCCGTCCTCGTCGACGGACAGGACGTCGTCGACCGCCACTGGGGGATCGTTGGCGTTCATGGCGGTCATGGCCACGATCCGGTTGTTGAGCTTGACGTCCTTGGTGTCGCCGTAGTGCTTGGCGTCGCCATAGCCCAGGACCTGGCCCTCGGAGGTGGTGACGTAGTAGCCCCGGCCGCTGGCCGAGGGCGCCATGTCGATGACCCGCTTCTCAGCTCCTCCGCCGGCGGCCGAACCGAAGAAGCCGGCGTCGCCGAAGGCGAAGATGCCCCCGTCGCCCGCCACCATCCAGTAGCCCCGGCCGCTGGGCGTGGCCGACATGGCGTGGATCCGCTTCTCCAGCTTGATGGCCCCGGTGGAGCCGAAGAAGCCGGCGTCGCCGAAGCTGAAGATGCCCCCGTCGGTGGCCGCCATCCAGTAGCCCCGGCCCGTCGGAGTGGCGGTCATGTCCACCATGGGCTTGTTGAGCTTCTCGCCGCCCATAGACCCGTAGAAGCCGGCGTCGCCGAAGCTGAAGATGCCCCCGTCGGCGGCCACCAGCCAGTAGCCCTTGCCGGTCTTGGTCGGGGCCATGGCCACGATCGGCTTGTTGAGCGGCTTGCCGCCCATGGAGCCATAGAAGCCGGCGTCGCCGAAGGCGAAGATGCCGCCGTCGGCGGCGACCATCCAATAGCCCCGGCCGCTGGGGCTGGAGGCCGTGCCCACGATGGGCTGGTTGAGCGGCACGCTGCCGGTCGACCCGAAGAACCCGGCCTTGCCGAAGGAAAAGACACCGCCGTCCGTGCCCATGAGCCAGTAGCCGGAGGTGAGGGCGGCTCCCGCCGGCTCGGGGGAGCGGGCCACCAGGGTCAGGCTGCTGGCCAGGAACAATGCCACAGTCGAGACACCAATTCCGAGAAACTTACGGAATCGGGTGCTCCATGTGTGGGCACTGTTACGCATGATCCGTTCCTTCAGCAATCGGGGGGCGATCACGAAGCGCACGGTGGGTGAACAACCCCTCCCTATCCACGCACGTTAGCAACATACGTGACGAGAACTTTACGGGGAGTGGGCAGATTTTACCACCGCGGGTTGCCCCGTCTACTGGCCGTCTGGGTTGTTCGTCCCGCGACCCTGAATGTCCTGCTCCCGGCGCGCTTTCCTCCGGCTGAGCCATTGCAGCGTGAGGAAGACGACGATGGGAAGAGCGACGAAAGCGAGCTCGTCGATCCCGCTCCCATGAGCCACAACGGGGCTCATCCACATCAAAAACAACACCGGATCACCCGCTCAGGAGGAGGGCCAATCCGCCCACCGTGTAGCCGACCATGGCGGCCAGCAACGGATACTGGCTCTTGGTCACCATGCTCCCACCGAAGCGGGCCACAGCCCGGTCGTGGGCCAGCAGGACCCCGGCGATGTGACCGGCGACGATCGAGCCGGCCTGCACGTAGGCGATCGTCCCCGGGGAGAGGATCCTGAGGTTGTCGACCCAGCCGGCGGTACCGATGAGGTCCCAGCCCCGTCCCAGGGGGTCGGAGAGCTGGCCGATGAACCGGTTGGTCTCGAAGACCAGAAACGAGAAGTAGTGGGCCACCGAGTAGGCCAGGGCGATGGGTGCCAGGGAATGGACGAAGTCGAGGACGAGCTCCTCGGGCTCCTCGCCGGTGATGCGGGCCGTCACCCGCATGGCGGCGACGTACAGGATGGTCACCGAGGTCACCATCCAGGCCATGCCGAGCAGGTTGGACAGCAGGGCTTCGCTCCGGGTCTGGCCGGTCACGATCTGCTGCCAGAACAGGGTCCGGGTGAGCCCGTCGAAACTGGTGGTGCCCAGGGCGACCAGAATGACGGCCGGAAGCCCCGGCCGGCGCCGCAGGTGGGGCAGGCCGGTCAGCGGGGGGCGCAGGCGCAGCCGGCCGTCGTCGTCCCGGTACAGCGGCGCCATGTGGGCCAGGATCCCGAAGAAGGCGGCGAACGCCTCCCCCTCCCGGAGGAAGCGCCGCCCCCACAGGGCCGTCCCGGCCGCGACCACCACGCTGTAGACCACCATGGCGGTGGCCAGCACCCGGGGCTCGGTGGCCCGGTCGTAGACCCGGAGCTCGAGGGCCACGAAGCCGAAGAGGAGCAGCGCCCCCGGCCAGTAGCCGACGTCGGGCAGCCCGCCGCGGCCCCCGCTGTTCTCCCCTGACTCGTCCTCTTCCTCATCGCCGTCGCCACCACCCCGGGCGAAGCGGATGATGGCGTAGACCGTCTCGTAAGGGGACAGGAGGCGCCACAGGTCGCCCACCAGGGCGCTGAAGACCGTCATTCCCACCCAGAAGACGACGTAGACGGCCCGGGGCGCGGCGTTGAAGTCGGGCGAGTTCTCGCCCACCGCCGCGGTCAGCAGCACCGCCACGAACAGGGCCAGGCCGAGGGCCCGGAGGGCGACGGCCAGGGCGGGGGCGACGGCCTGCACCGGCCCGGGCAGCGCCCACCCCGCGATCGGCCGTTCCATGCGGCTGGTGGGCCAGAGGAGCCCGAGGGCGGTGAACGAGACGATGACCGCCGCCGCCCCCCCGTAGAAGAACAGCCACGCGGGCAGGGGCAGGTCCTTGCGCCCGCCGAAGGCATGGGCGCCGGCCGGAGTGGCCAGGGCCACGACGCCGGCCAGGGCCAGGAGGGCGAGGAGGACGACCCGGCGGGTGACGCGTCCCGGCGCTGGTCCGCAGCCCCCCGGGACGGGGGCGTCCAGCCGGTCGGTCACCGGACCTCGAGCTCCAGGAGTGTCAGCTTGCGCTCCTCCAGCTCCACTTCGAAGACGCCGGGGATGTCGGGGGTGAAGCTGATCTCCGCCGTGCCCCCGGCGGCCACGTCGACCTTCTTGTCGTAGCCGTGCACGTGGACCTCGTCGGCGGTGTCGCTCGTGACCCGCAAGACGACGGGTTCACCCTGCTTCACCTTCTCCCGGCGGAACCCGCCGACCACCTTCCCGCCCGCCACCACCACCGTGATGACCTTGCCGGCGGGCGCGGTGGTGGTGGATGCGCCCGGGGCGGTGGACGAGGTGGTGCGTTCCTCGGACGGGGCCGAGGTGCTGCTGGTCGCACCCTCCCTGCCGGCGCCGCCCCCGTCGCCGCCCCGGCAGGCCCCGAGCGACAGCAGGGTGACGACCAGTAGCCCTCCTCCCCCGACCACCTGTTTGCATCTGGCCATGGCCGTGGACGCTAGCGGCTCGTTGGTGGCGGACATCGGTCGCCGGGGCCCGGCTGGGCCGAGTCGCCGGGTGAGAGTACGGCGGAGGACCGTGCCACACTGGACGGGTCATGCCGCCCGAGAAGCTGCAATGGAAAGAGCTCTATGAAGAGGTCGTGACCAGCGGGTTGTGCACCGGCTGCGCCGGGTGCGTGGTCGCCTGCCCCCACGACGTGCTGGGGTACACGGACACGGAAGGCGTCTACAAACCCTTCCACCTGGAAGAGGAGCTCGGTCCGTCGGACTGCGGGCACGGCCAGCGGGGGTGCACGTCCTGCACCCGGGCCTGTCCCCGGTTCCGGGCCTGGGAGGTGGAGGTCGACACCCTCATGTTCGGCCGGCCCCGCCTGGCCGTGGAGGTCGAAGGGATCACCAAGGACGTGATCCTGACCCGGGCCACCGACGAGAAGGTGGCCGAAATCGGCCAGGACGGCGGGCTCGTCTCCGCCATCCTCATCTGGGCCCTGGACCACGGCTACATCGACGCCGCCCTCGTCTCCTACCTGGAGGGCGACGGCTCCACCTGGAAGGCCATCCCCGGGGTGGCCCGCAACAAGGAGGAGATCCTGGCCGCCGCCGGGAGCCGGTATACCTACTCGGCCAACACCATGGCCTACCAGGAGGCCATCGACGGCGGGGCGGAGAAGATCGCCCTGGTGGGGATGAGCTGCCAGTCATCGGTGCCGCCGGTCATGACCGCCCGCCGGGCGGGCAAGGTGGCCCGGAAGTTCGCCCTCAACATCGGGCTGATGTGCTCCAAGACGTTCGACGACGCCATCTTCGAGGAGCTCTTCGAGGCCAAGTACGGCCTGAAGAAGGCCGACATGAAGAAGATGAACATCAAGGGCGTCTTCCAGATCTGGATGAAGAACGGGGACTACCACGAGGTCCCGCTGAAGGAGTGCCACGCCTGGACGAGGGAGGGGTGCAAGCTCTGCCCCGACTTCGCCGCCGAGCACGCCGACATCTCCACCGGCGGCATCGGCAAGTACAACGACTGGACCCTGACCGTGGTCCGCACCGACCTAGGGCGGGAGATCATCATCAAGATGCTCGAGGAGGGCGCCATCGAGGGCCGCCCGGGCGACGACGATCCCGGCGCCATCGCCCTCATGCGCAAGCTGTCGGCCAAGAGCCGCAAGCGCTGGCCCGAGTTCGCCCCCCAGGAACCGAAGCTGATCGAGACCTAGGAAGGCAGCTTCAGCGTCCTGGGAGCGATGGGCCTTCGCAGATGCCGTAGAAGACGCAGACGGTGACCCCCGGCGCCGCCGCCTGTTCCTGAGTCGCCGTGGCGGTGGTCATCAACGGGACTCCACCGAGCAGTGCGCCCACCGCCAGAGTGCCGGCCAGTCCCCAGAAGCGAGTTCTCGTCATCGCCGATCCCCCCTCTTACCTCCAGGTCCTCACCTTAGGCTGAGAACCCGGTTGCGGGCAGGAGGGCGGGCGGAATCTCGGCGAGATCGCGGCCCAGCTCCCTCACACGCAGATGTAGGCGATGGGGTCGCAGACCGCCGCCGGGATCGTGGTTCCGGCGGCGGTTGCGGATCCGATACCGGCAAGCATGGCCAGGAACGCCAGCACGGCGGCGATGCGCCCGATCACGCCTGGCTGCTTACCCCGTTGAGGGAGATCCGGAACATGTGGCGGCGGCCTCCCGAGAGGGGCACCACCGCTTCGTAGTAGTCCATCCCGTCGAGGTCGTCGGAAAGCATCAGGTCGGTGAACACCGCCGTGGTCACCACCTCCTGGCGCCACGGGTCGTGCTCCCACACGTCAAGGCGCACGTCGAGACGGGGGCTCGTCCCCCGCAGGTGCACCGGGCCGGCGGTGGGACCCCGGTCGCCCCACTGCTGCACGAAGGGGGCGTCGTGCTTGAAGTTGATCCGTCCGACGGGCTGGTAGGAGTCGTTGCCCCCGTCGGGGTCGACGGAGACGTCGAAGCGGAACTCGTCGTCGGTGCCCCAGTCGTGGTCCTCGGCCAGGGCGGCGTGCTCGAGGCGCACGGTGGCTTCTCCCACCAGCTTGGGCTCACCCACCCGGGGCGGCGCGGCGCTCCGGCCCAGTGCCTGCACCACCAGGTCAACCGCCTGGGGGTCGCTGACCAGGGCGCCGTGGTGGGCGGGCACCAGGTACTGCTCCGAACCGGTGAGGAACGGCGACTCGGCCGGCACCAGCCCGTCGTAGCCGTGGGCCACTCCGTCCCCGTTGAAGTCGTGGGCCGGGAAGGGCAGGTAGCGGGGGGCGCCGCCGATGGTGACGTAGCGCTCCCCGGCCGGCTCGGCCCCGCCCATCCGGCGGAGGAAGGCCGAGGCGGGACGCATGTCGCCCCCGGAGGGGTTCCAGCGCCCGAACCCGCCGATGGTGCCGGGGACGAATCCCAGCCAGGTGCCGTGGCTCGGAGTACCGAGCATGACCAGGTCGTCGATGCGGGCCGCCCAGTCCCCGGCCACGTCGGGTGTCCCGTCGCCGAGCCAGCCCCCGTCATTCGAGAAGCGGTCCACGTCGGCGTCGGGGTGCTCGATGAGGAAGCGGGCCACCAGGCCGCCCATGGAGAAGCCGACCACGTCGATCCGGGTGTCGGCCGGATAGCCGGCCCGGGCCAGGGCGGCGGTGATCTGGGTGTCCACGACGTGGCCGGCCAGATACGAGATGTGCTGGTCGTCGCCGGTGGGGGCGTAGCTCAGGGCCTGCGTGCCGGGCTGGGCGGGGTCGAAGTCGAGGACGGGGAGGCCGGCGGCTTCGAGGACGGGGATCATGGTGTCGAAGGCCGATGCCCCGCCGTGCCAGCCCGGGATCAGGACCACCGGCTGGACGGGGTCCGCCCCGGAGGGAACGGGGACGAGGACGGCCGCCACGGCCACGACCACCAGTACCGCACGCCGCACCGCGCCTCTCCTCTCCGGGGACTCCCCGCCCCGGCTGGTTGTCACGGTCCGCCCACGGACTGTGACCGCAAGCTACTCCGGGAGGTTTCGGCTGTCAGGGAATTTCTCGGAGAACGGTGGCGAGGGCAAAGGCAAAGCAAAGACGCACTGAAGGATCAGGGCTGGCTCCGCTGGGGGCGCCGCGTGACGCTGCCTTCTTTCCAGCGTTCTTCAGCAACACCTGTCGTTGCGCAGGAACGCCGGAATGCGCGCCCCGCCGCCCAGCCACCACTCCGCCGCCCTCATTGCGTCTCTGTTCTTAGCCCCCGCTCCGCCGCCCATTCCAGGAGGCGGTGGGTGGCGTCCTCCTCGCTCATGGGCCCCTCGTCGAGGCGGGCCTCGAGCAGCATGGCCAGCGCCTCGCCCACGGCCCGTCCCGGCGGGATGCCGAGGATGGCGATGACCTGGTTGCCGTCGAGGGGAGGCCGGATGGCGTCCAGCTCCTCCTGGGCCCGCAGCTCCTCGATGCGGCGCTCCAGGTCGTCCATCCGCTTGGCCAGCGCCTTGGCCTTGGCCTGGTTGCGGGTGGTGCAGTCGCAGCGCACCAGCTCGTTGAGCTGGTCGAGATAGGGCCCGGCGTCGCGGACGTAGCGGCGCACGGCCCGGTCCGTCCAGCCCATCTTGTAGGTGTGGAAGCGCAGGTGGAGGGCGACCAGCTCGGTGACCGCCTCGATGATGTGGTTGGGGAAGCGCAGCGCCCGCAGGCGCTCGGCCGCCATGCGGGCTCCGACCACGTCATGAAGGTGGAAGCTGACCCCGTCGGGGCCGAAGGAGCGGGTCTTGGGCTTGCCCACGTCATGGAGGAGGGCGGCCAGGCGCACCTCCAGCTCGGGCCGGGTCTTGGCCACCACGGCGATGGTGTGGGCCAGGACGTCCTTGTGCCGGTGGATGGGGTCCTGCTCCAGCGCCAGGGCGGGCAGCTCGGGGAGGAACTCGCCGGCCAGGCCGGCGTCGACCAGGAACCACAGCCCGGGAGAGGGATCGGGCACGACCAGCAGCTTGGACAGCTCGTCGGCGATCCGCTCGGCGCTCACGATCTCCAGCCGGCCCTTGAGCTGGGTGACGGCGGCGGTGAGGGCGGGTTCGGGCTCCAGGCCGTGGGCGGCGATGAACCGGGCCGCCCGCAGCATGCGCAGCGGATCGTCGATGAAGGCGGTCTCGGGGTCGAGAGGGGTGCGCAGGCGGCGGTGGACGAGGAGGTCCTCGAGGCCATTGAAGGGGTCGATGAGGGCGGGGTCGTCGCCGCCGAGCAACAGGGCCATGGCGTTCACGGTGAAGTCCCGCCGGGAGAGGTCGGTGTCCAGGTCGTCGGCGAAGACGACATCGGGCTTGCGGCTGTCGGGGTGGTAGGCCTCGCCCCGGAAGGTGGTGATCTCCAGGCGGAGGTCCCCTCGGGAGCACCCGATGGTGCCGAAGGCCTTCCCCTGGAGCCAGACGTTCTCGGCCCACCCGTCCACCAGCCGCTCGATCTCCTCCGGACGGGCGTCGGTGGTGAGGTCGAGGTCCTTGTTGGGCTTTCCCAGGAGGGCGTCGCGGACCGAGCCCCCGACCAGGTACAGACCCCGGCCGGTGGCGGTGAAGCGGCCGGCGAGGTCCTGGAGGGGCGAGCCGGCGGCCAGCAACGGCCGCAGCCGCTCGGGGACGACGGTCATGGCGCCACGTCAGTGGCGCTGGAGGTGGGGCAGGGGCCCCCACCGACGTTGCGATGAGCCGCCAGGCGAAGAGCCATCAACACAGCCATTGTCGCCGCCCCGCCGGGACGGCGGCGCACCATATTCGCTAGCTCTCGGCGATGGTGACGCTGAAGATCCAGAGCTTGCGCGACGGCGTCTCGTCGGGCTGGCCGAACGACTCGAGCTTCTGGGCCACCTTCACGCCGTCGGTCACGGTGCCGAACCGGGCGTAGTCGCTGGGCAGGGCCGCCCCCCGGGAGCCGGTGATGACGAAGAACTGCGAGCCCATGGTGCCGGGAGGATCGTTGGCCGCCTTGGCCGCCGCCAGGTCGCCGATCTTGAACTTGTCCTTGGGGGGTTCGGCGGCCACGTCGTACCCGGGTCCGCCGGTGCCGTCGCCCTTGGGGTCGCCGCCCTGGATGACGAAGTCCTGGATCACCCGATGGAAGGAGAGGCCGTCGTAGAACTTCTCCCGGGCCAGGAACACGAAGTTGTTGGTCCCCACCGGAGCGTTCTTGGCGTCCAGGGTGATGACCATCTTCCCGCAGCTGGTGTCCATGGTGGCGGTGTACTTCTTGGCCGGGTCGATGGTCATCGCCGGCGCCTTGTCGTACGTCTTGCCGTTGCCCTTGGTCGTGGGTTCGGTGTCGTTGCAGGTGATCTCCCCGGCGGCGGCTCCCGCCGCGGTGGTGGCGGTGGTCTCCGGTGTGGTGGTGGAGCTGGCCTCGGCGCCGGTCGTGGCTGTCGCCTTGCTCGTGTCCGTGGTCGACACGTCCTTCTTGTCCCCGCCGCCGGCCAGGAAGGCGAAGATGACGGCGCCGGCGACGGCCATCGCCCCCACGATGCCGGCACGGATGTAGGTCTGGCGGCGCTTCGCCTGGCGCGCCGCCTCCAGCTGGGCGGCCCGGGCGGCGGCCGCGTTCTGGCGCTTGCGGGTGCGCTTGGCGCTCGAAGGAGACATGGCCGGGGAGTCTATGCCCCGCCATTCGATGCCTGCCGTCGGGGCGGCGCTGGTAGCCTCGACCGGGCGATGGCCGCCACTTCCCATGCTCCAACCGGTCTGCCGCTCGTCGTCCAGAAGTTCGGCGGCACGTCCGTGGCCGACCCCGACCGCATCCGGGCGGTGGCCGACCACGTGGCCCGGACCCGCCGCCAGGGGTCAGAAGTGGTGGTCGTGGTCTCGGCCATGGGGAAGACCACCGACGAGCTGATCCGCCTGGCCAACGAGGTCTCCACCGCCCCCGCCGCCCGGGAGCTCGACATGCTGCTGACGGCGGGCGAGCGGATCACCATGTCGCTCCTGTGCATGGCCCTCATCGATCTCGGGGTCCCGGCCGTGTCCTTCACCGGCTCCCAGGCCGGGATCGTGACCGACACCACCCACGGCAAGGCCAAGATCCTCGAGGTCCGGGCCCACCGCCTGACTGACGCCCTGGCCGCCGGCAACGTGGTGGTGGTAGCCGGCTTCCAGGGGGTGTCGACCGCCTTCGACGTCACCACGCTGGGGCGGGGCGGCAGCGACACCACCGCCGTGGCCCTGGCCGCCGCCCTCGCCGCCTCGGCGTGCGAGATCTACACCGACGTGGCCGGGGTCTACACCGCCGACCCCCGGGTGGTGCCCGACGCCCGGCGCCTCGGGGCGGTGTCCTACGAGGAGATGCTGGACATGGCCGCCACCGGCGGCCGGGTCCTCGCCCTGCGCTCCGTCGAGTTCGCCCGCAACCACGGCGTGGCCGTGCACGTCCGTTCGAGCTTCACCTGGGAGCCCGGCACCTGGGTGAGGGAGGAAAGTTCCATGGAAGCGGCCATCATCTCCGGCGTCACCCACGACACCTCCGAGGCCAAGGTCACCATCTCGGGGGTGCCCGACCGGCCCGGCATCGCCGCCCGGGTCTTCCGGGCCCTGGCCGACGAGGCCGTCAACGTGGACATGATCGTGCAGAACACGTCGTCGGGGGGCACCACCGACATCTCCTTCACGGTGCCCAAGGACGACCTGGCCAAGGCGGTCCGGGTCATCGAGGGGATCGTCCCCGAGATCGGCGCCGCCGCCTTCGACCAGGACTCCGACATCGCCCGTGTCTCTCTGATCGGAGCGGGCATGAAGACCCATCCCGGCGTGGCCGCCACCATGTTCGAGGTGCTGGCCAAGGAGAGCGTCAACATCGAGATGATCTCGACGTCGTCCATCCGGATCTCCTGCGTGGTCCGCTCCGGGGACGTGGAGCGGGCCGTGCGGGCCCTCCACGACATCTTCGGCCTGGCCCAGGTCGGTCCATGAGCGCTGGGGTGCGCCTCGGCGTGGTGGGGGTGACCGGCCTCGTCGGTGGTGAGATGCTGCGCATCCTGGCCGAGCGGGACTTTCCCCTGGCCGAGCTGCGGGGGTACGCCTCGGCCCGCTCCGAGGGCCGCCGGCTGCCCTTCGGTGACGGGGAGCCCGGGGCCCGGGGTGTCCCCGTGGAGATCGTGGTGGAGACGCTCAAGCCGGGGTGCTTCGACGGGCTCGACATCGTGGTCATCGACGTCGACGACCCCCTGGCTCTGGAATGGGCGCCCCAGGCGGCCGCCGCCGGCGCGAAGGTGGTGGACAACTCGGCCGCCTTCCGCATGGACGCCCGGGTCCCTCTGGTGGTGGCCGAGGTGAACCCGGGCGACCTGGACGACCTGCCGGTGGGCATCGCCTCGTGCCCCAACTGCACGACCATGGTCCTCGTCATGGCGCTGGCGCCGCTGCACCGGGCGGCCGGGCTGCGCCGCATGGTTGTCTCCACCTACCAGTCGGTGTCCGGGGCCGGGCAGGCGGGCATGGGCGAGCTGGATCAGCAGTGGACCAAGTACGCCGGGCAGGTCGAGGCGTTGCGCCGGGCGGGGACGGGAGGGCCGCTCCCGCCGGGCGAGGTCTGGTCCAAGCCCATCGCCGGCAACGTGATCCCCCTGGCCGGGTCGGTGAAGGAGGCGGGCTACACCTCCGAGGAGTGGAAGCTGGTGCGGGAGACCCGCAAGATCCTCCACGCCGACGACATCGCCGTCACCGCCACCTGTGTGCGGGTGCCGGTGTTCGTGGGCCACGCCATGACCGCCAACCTGGAGTTCTCCCGGCCGGTGTCCAAGGCGGAGGCGGCCGAGCTGCTGTCCGGGACGCCCGGTGTGGTGCTGGTCGACGGGGGCGACGGCGCCCCCACCGCCCTGGAAGGCGCCGGCGTCGACCCGGTGCTGGTGGGCCGGCTGCGGGAGGACCCGTCCCGTCCCGGGAACCTCGACCTGTGGGTGACGGGCGACAATCTGCGCAAGGGCGCCGCCCTCAACGCCGTCCAGATGGCCGAGATCCTGGTGGCCGGCGGCTCCTAACCGGATTCCCTCCATGCGTTCATGTGTCGGGGTGCGGGAGCCCGACGAATGCACGCATCTAGCGAGGGCGGGTGTGGAGGGGGCGGCCGGCGGCCCCTTTGGCGGCTTCGGCGACCGCCTCGGAGATGGTCGGGTGGGGGGCGATGGTGAGGGCCAGGTCCTCGACGGTGGCGCCCATCTCGACGGCCAGGGCGGCCCCGTAGGCCAGCTCGGCCACGTCCGGACCGACCATGTGGACGCCGAGGACCGTGCCGTCGCCCCGCTCCGCCACCACCTCGACTTGGCCGGCGGTGCGGCCGAGGGAGACGGCCCGCCCCGAGGCGGCCAGGGGGAAGGTGAAGGACGTGACCTCGGCGCCGGTGGCTTCAGCCTGCTCGGTGGTGAAACCGACGGTGGCCAGCTCGGGGTCGGAGAAGACGACGGCGGGCACGGTGGCAGGATCGAAGGCCGCCGGCCGGCCCGCGGCCGAGAGGGCCGCCACCTCGGCTTCGGCGGTGGCCTTGTGGGCCAGGGCGGGACCGGCGGTGACGTCTCCGATGGCGTAGATGCCCTTGGCCACCCGGCGGGCCGGATCGACAGGGATCAGGCCGCCGGCGTCGAGGCGGAGACCCGCCTGCTCGAGCCCCAGGGCGTCGGTGTTGGGGCGGCGGCCCACGGCCACGATCACGGTGTCGGCGGGAAGGCGGTGCTCGCCCCGCGGCCCTTCGACCACGAGGTCCCCGCCGTCGAGGCCGAGCGCCTTGGTGCCCACGTGCAGCTCCACGCCACGGGCGGACAGGGCCCGCTCCACCACCCGGGCCGGCCCGGCCGGCATCCCGGGCAGGACCCGGTCGGTGAGCTCGACCATGGCCACCTCGGCGCCCAGCTTGGCGAAGGCGGTGCCCAGCTCCACGCCGATGTAGCCGGCCCCCACAACCACGAGGCGGCCCGGGATGTGGTCGAGGGCCAGGGCGGCGGTGGAGTCGAGCACGCGGCTGCCATCGAAGGGGAGCTCCGGCAGCTCCACCGTGCGGGAGCCGGTGGCCACGATGACAGAGGTGGCCTCGAAGAACTGGGAGGCTCCGTCCCCGGGGGCACCCGGCCCGGGGTCCGGCCACACCGCCACCCGCTTGGGCGTGGCGAAGCGGGCGGTGCCGGTCACCACGGTGACCTGGGCGGCTCGGAGCAGCTGCCCCACCCCGCCGGTCAGGCGGGCCACCACCCCGCCGATCCACTGCTGCACCCTGGCCATGTCCGCGGTAGCGCGGAGATCGATGCCCATGTCGGCGGCCTCGTCGCCGGCGGCGGCCAGGTTGGCGGCGTGGATCAGGGCCTTGGACGGGATGCAGCCGGTGTTGAGGCACACCCCGCCGAGGCGGTCCCGCTCCACCAGGGTCACCGATTTCCCCAGGGCGGCGGCGCGCAGAGCGGCGGCATAGCCGCCGGGACCGCCGCCGAGCACGAGGACGTCGGTGCCGGTGGCGACCTCCCCGACGACCACGGCTACCCGAGCAGGAGTTCTGACAGCAGGTGGACGGGATGGGCCAGCAGGCCGGCGACGTGCTCGGAGAAGGCGGTGAGAAGGTCGCCGTCGACGAGGCGGTGATCGGCCGAGCAGCAGTACGGCAGGGTGGGGCGCGCCACCACGGCGCCGTCGACCACGAAGGGCCGGGGGCGGATGGCGCCGAAGCCCATGATCCCCGCCTCCGGTGGGCGGATGAGGGGGGTGGCGAAGCGCCCGCCGAGGCTGCCGTAGTTCGTCACCGTGAACGTGCCACCCCGGAGGTCGCCCAGGTCCGCCTTGCCGGCCCGGGCGGTGGCGGTCAGGCGGCGGACCTCGGCGGCGAGATCCGGCAGCGGGCGCCGGTCGGCGTCGTGGACCACGGGGACGAGGAGGCCGGCGTCGGTGGCGACGGCGAGACCGATGTGGCACCCCTCGTGGACGACGATCTCGCCCGCTTCCATGTCCAGGGAGGCGTTCATGAGCGGGTGGCGGCGCAGGCCCCGGGCGACGGCGGCCACGAACAGGACGGCCAGGGTGATGACCGGGCTGTCTTCCCGGGGGCCCCCTGGACCCCGGGCCGCCTCGGCCAGGTGCCGGCGGGCGTCGAGCAGGCCGGTGGCGTCGAGCTCGTCCATGGCCGTGATGTGGGGGATCTCCGACCACGACCGGGTCATGGTCTCAGCCGTCACCCGCCGGATCCCCCGTAGCGGCTGCCGTCCCGCCCCCGCTGCCTCCGCCCCCACCCCCGAACCGGCGTGGCTCACCGCCGGCAGGCGGCGGTCAGAAGCGCCGGTTGTGCTGAAAGCCTCGACATCGGTGGCGAGGATGCGCCCTCCCGGCCCGGTCCCCTTCACCGCGTTGAGGTCGACGCCGCGTTCCACGGCGAGCTTCCGGACCGCCGGCGCCGCCCTCGCCCGGCCGTGCACCGGCGTCGCCGCGTTCGCCGCGGCCGGGTTCGGGTCGGCGGCCACGGTGGGGACCGTCCGGGCCAGGCGACGGGTCGCGTGCGCGGCCGTCGGGATGGCGGCTGAGCCCAGCGCCGTCCCGGCCTCCAGGACGACGAGCAGCTGGCCAACCTTGACGATCTCGCCCTCCTCGGCCGCCAGGCTGATGACCTGGCCCGCCACCGGAGACGGCAGCTCCACCAGCGACTTGTCCGTCTGGACCTCCACCAGCGGCTGGTCCCGGTTCACCGTGTCCCCCGGCGCCACCAGCCAGCGGATGATCTCGCCCTCTTCCAGGCCTTCACCCACATCGGGCAGGCGGAACTCGATCACTGGGCGTCGTCGCAGACCCGCCGGACAGCGGCCACGACCCGGTCCACGTCGGGCACGTAGCCGTCTTCGAGCATGCCCACCGGGTAGGGCACGTCGTAGCCCGACACCCGGGTCACGGGCGCCTCCAGCGAGTAGAACGCCTCCTCGCAGATGGTGGCCACCACCTCGGAGGCGAAGCCGGCGGTCAGCGGCGCCTCCTGGACCACCACCGCCCGGCCGGTGCGCTCCACCGAGGAGACGATGGCCTCGACGTCAAGGGGCACCAGCGAGCGCAGGTCGAGGACCTCGGCGGAAAGGCCATGCTCGGTGGCCAGGACCTCGGCCGCCTTGCGGGCCACCTCCACCTGCGCGCTCCAGGCGATCACGGTCAGGTCGTCACCGGGGCGCACCACCCGGGCCTGGCCCAGGGGCACCAGGTGCTCTCCCTCGGGGACGTCGTCCTTGATGAGTCGGTAGCCCTTCAAGGGCTCGAGGAACATGACCGGGTCGGGATCGCGGATGGCCGAGGCCAACAGCCCCTTGGCGTCGGCGGCCGAGCCGGGGAGGACCACCTTGAGGCCGGGGCACTGGACGAGCTGGGCTTCGATGGCCTCGGAATGCAGCTCGGGGGTGCGCACCCCACCCCCGAAGGGCGCCCGTACCGTGACCGGGGCATCGAAGCGGCCATGGCTGCGGTAGCGCAGCCGGGCCAGCTGACCGGCCAGCTGGTGGAACGCCTGCCAGGCGAAGCCGAGGAACTGGATCTCGGGCACCGGGACCAGGCCCTCGGCCGCCAGCCCCACGGCGGTACCGATGATCACCCCTTCGGACAGGGGCGTGTCCATCACCCGGTCGGCGCCGAAGCGGTCGAGCAGCCCGTCGGTGGCCCGGAACACCCCGCCGTTTCGGGCCACATCCTGGCCGAAGACCAGCACCCGGCCGTCCCGGGCCATCTCCTGGTGAAGGGTGTGGTTGATGGCCTCCACCATGGTCATGACCGGCACCGCTCAGCCCTCGCTGTCCGCCAGGCGCTGGCGGAACTCGGCCCGCTGGCGCTCCATGCGGGGCGTGGGGGTGGCGTAGACGTGCTCGAAGAAGGCACCGGGGTCGACGGTGGCGGCCTCGGCCTTGTCCCAGGCGGCGTCGATGGCGGCGGCGGCGGCCGCTTCGGCGGAGGCCTGGCGGGTGTCGTCCCACAGCCTCCGGGCTTCGAGGTGGTTGCGCAGCCGCCGGTTCGGGTCCCGGCTCTCCCAGGCGGCCCGCTCCTCGGCGGGCACGTACCGCTTGGGGTCATCGGCGGTGGTGTGGGGGCCCATCCGGTAGGTGACGGCTTCGATCAGCGTGGGCCCCTTCCCGGCCCGCGCCCGGGCCCGGGCGGCGGCGGTGACGGCGTACATGGCCAGGGCGTCGTTGCCGTCCACCCGCACCCCGGGGAAGCCGAACGCGGCTGCCTTGGCGGCGAACGACTCCGCTGCCGTCTGCTTGGACAGGGGGGTGGAGATGGCCCAGGCGTTGTTGACACAGCAGAAGATGACGGGCGACCGCAGCACCCCGGCGAAGTTGGCCGCCTCGTAGAAGTCACCTTCCGAGCTGGCCCCGTCGCCGAAGAAGACGCAGGCCACCCCGGGGTCTCCCTTGAGCCGCATGGCCCAGGCCAGGCCGAGGGCGTGGGGGATCTGGGCCGCGAGCGAGATCTGGACGGGGAACACCCGGATGGGAGCGGGGATGTGGCCGCCCTCGGGGTGGCCCCGCTGGTAGAGGCAGAAGCGCTCGAAGATCTCGGGCCCGTAGCGGCCGAGGGCGACGGGCTCCCGGTACTGGGGCAGGACCCAGTCCCAGGCCGGGTCGAGGGCGGCGGCGGCTCCCACCACCACCGCCTCCTGGCCGTGGATGGGAGCGTGGGTGCCGGCCCGGCCCTGACGCTGGAGGGCGAAGAGCCGGTCGCTGGCCGCCCGGGCCTTGACCATCTCGTCGAGCATGGCCGCCACCTCGGCGTCGGGCAGGGCCGGGGCCGGGGCGAACAGATCCGTCCCGTCGTCCGACAGGACCCGGTAGAGAGCGCCGCTGGCGCTCAACTCGTCGAGCGACGGCCCGGGGGCGGGGGTTTCCTCGGGGACGGAGCGGAGATTGACGGTCACGGCGCTCACCTCGTGGCGGGCGGTGGGGCTTCCCTAGTGTGTCGCCAGACTAGATGCCCGGGGTTCGGGGAGTCCCCGGGGGAAGGAGTGCGAGGGTGGAGATCGGGGTCCTGGCCAACATCGGGGACTCGGCGGGCCTGGCCGGACTCGTCAGCCAGGTCCGCGCCCTGGCCGGCGCTGGGGTCCGCACCGTCTGGTTCCCCCAGCTGCTGGGCCTCGACGCCCTCACCGCCATCGCCCTGGCGGGCGCCGAGGTCCCGGAGGTCACGCTCGGCACCGCCGCGGTCCCGACCTGGCCCCGGCACCCCACGGTCCTGGCCGGCCAGGCCCTCACCACCCAGGCTGCCGTTGGCGGCCGCCTCGTGCTCGGCGTCGGGCTCTCGCACCAGCTCGTCATCGAGGGAATGATGGGCATCCCCTTCCAGCGCCCCGCCCGGCACATGCGCGAGTACCTGACGGTGCTGCGGGCCCTCGTCCACGACGGGACCGTCGACTTCACCGGCGAGACCCTACGGGTGAACACCACGATGCGCCCCTTCTCGATTCCCGGCGCCACGCCCTTCCCCATCCTGGTGGCGGCCCTGGGACCGGCCATGCTCCGCCTGGCCGGCGAGCTGTCCGAGGGCACCCTCACCTGGATGGGCGGCCGGTCGGTGGTGGCGGACCGGATCGTCCCTTCCATCACCGAGGCGGCGGCCGCCGCCGGCCGTCCGGCCCCCCAGGTGGTGGTCGGACTGCCCGTGTGCGTGACCGCCGACGTGGACGCCGCCCGGGAGCGGGCCGCCCGCCAGTTCGCCATGTACGGCCAGCTCCCCTCCTACCGGCGACTTCTCGACGAAGAGAAGGTGGACGGCCCCGCCGACGTGGCCATCGCCGGCGACGAGGATGCGGTCGCCGCCCAGATCCAGGGCTTCTTTGACGCCGGGGCCACCGGTTTCCTCGCCGGACCCCTCGGTTCCGCCCCCGAGCGGGAGGCGACGGTGCGGCTCCTGGGTCAGCTGGCCACGGACTGAGGCTCGTCCCACTCGACGAGCAGGTGGGTGGGGCCCCGGAACGACAGGTTCGGGCGGAAGTCGAGTTCCTGACCCTCGGTGAGGCGCAGCCCGGGAAGGCGCTCGGCCAGAACCTCGAGCGCGGTCCTGACTTCCATGCGGGCCAGGGAGGCGCCCAGGCAGAAGTGGATGCCGAAGCCGAACGAGAGGTGCTCACGGGTGTTGCGCCGGTCCAGGTCGACCTCATCCGGCCGTTCGAAGACGTCCCCGTCATGGTTGGCCGAGCCCAGGGCGACGAGGAGGCGGGCCCCCGCCGGCAGCCACTCGCCACCGAGCTCCACCGGGCGGGTGGTCACCCGGCGCCACACGGGAACCGAGGTGTCCAGGCGCAGGACCTCCTCCACCGCGGCGGACATGAGCGCGGGCTCGGCCACCAACCGCTCCCACAGGCCGGGGACCCCGAGCAGCCGGTGCACGGCGTTGGCCAGCAGGTTGGTGGTGGTCTCGTGGCCGGCGAACAGCAGGCCGAAGACCACGGTGGCCACCTCGAAGGGGCTCAGCCGTTCGGCAGACTCGCTGTCGGCCAGGAGCTCGCTGGGCAGGTCGTCGCCCGGGTCGGCTTGGCGGGCCTCGACGAGGCGCTGGCAGTAGCGCCAGAACTCGACGGTGGTCTGGACCAGCCGGTGCTGCTCGTCGGGGTCGGGCCGTCCCCAGATGAGCTGCATGCGGTCCTCACCCCACGCCTTGACCTGGCCCACGTCGCCTTGCGGGATGCCGAGGAGCACGAACAGCACCTCGGCGGGCAGCTCGTAGGCCAGCCCGCACACGACATCGGCCGGCCCGCCGGGCGGGAAGCGGTCGACGTGACGCTCGGCCAGGGTCCGGATGACGGGCGCCAGACCGGTCAGGCGCCGGGGGATGAAGGCCCGGCCGGTGGCGCGCCGGGCCCGGGCATGCTCGGGGGGATCGAGGTTGACGAGGATGTGCCGGGCGAAGCCCGCCTCCCGCAGCAGCCCGACCTGCTCATCCGTGAAGCGCACCAGGGGCGAGACGGCGTTGCGGGCCGAGTAGGTGGCGGGATCGGCCAGGACGGCCCGCACGTCCTCGTAGCGGGAGACGACCCAGTGGTCGAGGTCGGGCTCGTAGCGAACGGGCGCCTCCTCCCGCAGCCGGGCGAAGACGGGGTAGGGGTCCGCCAGGTGGCCGGGGTCGAAAGGATCGAAGGCGGGACAGCCCATGGCTGCCCCACGCTACCGGCGCCGGCCGGCGCCGGCCTAGGCGGGCAGGAAGCTGCTGGTGGCCTCAGCCCGCTCCTGGCGGCTCGGCCGGGCCCGACGTTCGCCTGACGACAGCCTGCGCCACAGCGCCAGGTAGCTGGGGTACTCGATCTCGGGCACCAGCCATCCCGAGCGGACCAGCTCGGCGTGGAAGGCGGGCAGGTGCCGGAAGGGCACGGCGATGTCCACGTGGTGGGCCAGGTGCCAGCCCGTGTTGTAGGGGACGAACAGGAACCGGGCCAGGCGGCTCTGGCGGATGACGTGGGTCGTCTCCCGGCGGTCGTCCGAGCGGGCCATCCCGCCGTGCTCGGCGATGGCCCGGAGCCGGTTCGAGACCTTCCAGGTGCTCATCCACGGGGCCAGCCAGCACACCGGGTAGAGGAGCGGCTTCCCCCAGGCCAGCGCGGCGGCGAACATCACCAGCTGGACGGCCACCACCTGGCGGGCCTCCCGGCCGCCTGTCCCCGGCTTGCGGGCCGCCTTGCCCAGGGCCCGCAGGTTCTTGTAGCCGGAGATGAAGAGGAGGTCGCGGGTCAGCTTGCGCCGCAGCGAGTCGGGGGAGATGGGGTAGCCCTCGTAGAGGCCGAAGTCGGGCTCCTCGGGGCCCATCTCGTCCCGGTGGTGAGCCAGGTGGGCCTTGCGGTAGCTGAGCATCCCCTGCAGGCCGGGATAGGCGCACAGCCAGCGCCCGGCGGCGTCATTGGCCAAGCGGTTGGTGAAGAGCAGCTTGTGCGCCGCCTCATGGCCCAGGATGTTGATCTGGCAGTGACCCCGGCCCATGACCAGGAAGGCGGCGAGATACGACCACCAGGTGCCCGTCCAGCCCGCCCAGATGACCACACCGGCGCTCTGGGCGAGGGCGAGCGCGACGGTGAGTGCGTTGCGGGCGTTGGGGATGCGGCGTAGCTCGGCCCGCACGTCGGGGCGGGCAATGCCGTTCTTCCGCAGGCGATCGGTGGGGAGAACGTCGGGGAGGAGCTCCGCAGCGGGCAGCATGGTGCCCGGGGTGCGGGGTGTCCCCGTGGAGGTAGCCATGGACCTACATTACGATGAAGAAACACGTGACGCAAGATCGTAATACCCTGGCGGCCCTGGGCCTCCGGCCCATGAGCGCCCGGTCCGTGGTGGCCTCGGTGCTCCTCGGCTCCCATCCCCCCGAGCTACCGGTCGCCGCCCTGGTGCGGCTGTGCAGCCGCTTCGGCATCGCCGAGGGGACGACCCGGGTGGCGCTGTCCCGCATGGTGTCGGCCGGCGAGCTGGCAGGTGTGCCCGGGGAACGGGGTGTCCCCGGAGGCACCAGTGGCTACCGGCTGGTGGGCGAGGCGCTCCTGTCCCGGCAGCGGGCTCAGGACGAGGCCCGTCAACCCCCGCGGGATCCCTGGGACGGCACCTGGCGCCAGGCCGTGGTGGTGAGTGGCAGCCGCAGCGCCGGCGAGCGGGCCGAGCTCCGCCGGGCCTTCGGGGAGGCCCGCTTCGCCGAGTGGCGGGAAGGGGTGTGGCTGCGCCCGGCCAACCTGCCGCCGCCTGGCGACGCCCGGCTCATGACCGGCCCCGTCCGGTGGCTGACGGTCCGGCCGGTGGACGACGCCGTGGCGCTGGCCCGGGAGCTGTGGGACCTGAGGGCGTGGGCCGAGCACGGCCAGCGCCTCTTGGCCCTGGCCGGCGACCGGCCCGCGGAGGCCGTGCTCACCGGCGACGATGCCGCGGCCTACTTCGCCGAGGCGGCGGCCGTGCTCCGCCACCTGCGCACCGATCCGCTCCTGCCCCCGCAGCTGCTCCCCGGCGACTGGCCGGCCGACGGGCTCCGGACCACCTACACCAACCACCTGGGGTCGATCCAGGCGCTCGTCCGGGAGCTGTCCCGGGCCTGATGCGCTACAGGGCCTTCTTGGACGAAATCACGCCGGTGTCGAAGCCGGCGAGATGCAGTCCGCCCGCCCAGCGGGCGTGCTCGATCTTGAGGCAGCGGTTCATGACCACGTTCAGGCCGGCGGCGTGCCCCCGCTCGGCCGCCTCGTCATTGGCCAGGCCGAGCTGGAACCACACCGTCTTCGCTCCGACGTCGATGGCCTCTTCGGTCACCTCGGGCAGGTCGGCCGGGCGGCGGAAGACGTCGACCATGTCGGGAACGCCGGGCAGGTCGTCGAGGCTCTTGTAGACCGGCTGGCCCAGGATCTCGCCCCCCTTGGGGTTGACGAACCACACCGCTTCAAAGTTGACGCTGGACGACAGCAGGTAGGTGGCCACGAAGAAGCTCGGCCGGGACCGGTTGTCGGACGCCCCGACCAGGGCCACCGTGCGGGTGGACCGGATGATCTCCCATCGCTCCCGGGCGCTGGGCGGCGACCAGCCCCCGTCGACGGATCGGCTGTCGCTCACAGCTGTGCCGCCTTGCGCAGGGCCCGGTCGAGGTCCCAGCAGATGTCGTCCAGGTCCTCGATGCCGACGGAGATGCGGATCAGGTCGGGGGGGACGCCGCAGGCCACCAGGGCCTCGTCGGAGAGCTGCTGGTGGGTGGTGGACGCCGGGTGGATGACCAGCGTGCGGGTGTCGCCGATGTTGGCCAGATGGCTGGCGATCTCGACCGCCTCGATGAACGCCGCCCCCGCCTCCCGGCCGCCCGTCACCCCGAAGCTGAACACCGCCCCCGGTCCCTTGGGCATGTACTTCTGGGCCAGGGCGTGGTATGGGGAATCGGGGAGGCCGGAGTACCGCACCCAGGACACGGCCGGGTGCTCGGCCAGCCAGGTGGCCAGACCCTTGGCGTTGGCCACGTGGGCCTCCATGCGCAGGGCCAGGGTCTCCAGGCCCTGGAGGAGCAGGAAGGCGGCGAAGGGCGACATGGCCGGGCCGATGTCCCGGAGCTGCTCCACCCGCACCTTGGTGCAGAAGGCGTACTCGCCGAAGTTCTCCCAGAAGCGGAGGCCCCCGTAGCTGGCCACCGGCTCGGTCATGTGGGGGAACTTCCCGTTGCCCCAGTTGAACAGTCCCGACTCGCACACCACCCCGCCGATGGTCGTGCCGTGTCCGCCGATGAACTTGGTCGCCGAGTGGATGACGATGTCGACCCCGTGCTCGATGGGCCGGCACAGGTAGGGCGTGGCCAGGGTGGAGTCGACCACCAGGGGCAGGTTCTCGGCATGGGCCACGTCGGCCAGGGCGGTGAGGTCGGCCACGACGCCCGAGGGGTTGGCCACGATCTCGGTGAAGAGGAACTTGGTTTCGGGCCGGATGGCGGCGGCGAAGGCGCCGGGGTCGGCGGGATCGACGAAGGTCACCTCGATGCCGAGGCGGCGCAGGGACACGTCGAAGAGGGTGTGGGTGCCGCCGTACAGTGCGGCCGAGGACACGATGTGGTCGCCGGCGCCGGCCAGGGCGGCGCTGGTGAGGAACTCGGCCGCCATCCCCGAGGCGGCCGCCACCGCCCCGATGGCCCCCTCCAGGTTGGCGATGCGCTCCTCGAAGGACGCCACCGTCGGGTTGGCGATGCGGGTGTAGATGTTGCCGTACTTCTGGAGGGCGAAGAGGTCGGCAGCGTCGGCCACGTCCTCGAACACGAAGCTGGTGGTCTGGTAGATGGGCACCGCCCGGGCGCCGGTCGTCGGGTCGGGCCGGCCGCCGGCGTGGACGGAGCGGGTACGGAAGCCATAGGCACGTTCGCTGCTCACGCATTCGAGGCTAGTCGGGCCGTCCCGCCACCATGGTTGCGATGAGGCGTGTTCTTCTCGCCACTGCCGCCGCCACCACGGCGTGCGTGTTCCCACCCTTCCTGCTGGGGGCCATGGCGGTCCAGGTCCGGGCCGACCTCGGGTTCTCGGAGGCGGGGACGGGCCTGGGGGTGGGCGCCTTCTTCGCCACCGCCTCGCTCTTCTCCGCCGCCATGGGCCGGTGGGCCGAGCGGGTCGGGGGGGACCGGGGCCTGCGGGTGGCCGCTCTCTGGAGCGCCGGGGTGCAGGTGGCCATCGCCGCCGGCGCTGGTTCGCTGCCCGTGCTGCTCGTCCTGCTGGCCCTGGCCGGGACGGCCAACGCCCTGGCCCAGCCGGCCGCCAACCTGGTCATCTCCCAGGCCCTGCCCCTGCATCGCCAGGGTCTGGGGTTCGCCGTCAAGCAGTCGGCCATCCCCGCATCGACCATGCTGGCCGGCCTGGCCGTGCCCGCCATCGCCCTCACCGCCGGCTGGCGGTGGGCCTTTCTCGGCACCGCGCTGCTGTCGCTGGTCAGCGCAATGGCCGTTCCCGCGGCCGGGCGGTGGACGCCCCGCCCGGCGGTCGGGAGCCTCAACGGGCAGGGCCGGGCCCCGATGGGAACCATGGCGGTGCTGTCGCTCGGCATCGCCCTGGGGGCGGCGGCGGCCGGGACGCTGGGCGCCTTCCTGGTCACCTCGGGCGTGGAGGCCGGCCTGGCGCCGGGGACGGCGGGGCTCACCCTCACCCTGGGCAGCGCCGTGGGGATCACCGTCCGCCTCCTGGCCGGCCTGCGGGCCGACCGGCGGCGGGGCGGCCATCTCCGGGTGGTGGCGCTCATGCTGGCCTTGGGGTCGGTGGCGTTCGCCCTGTTCGCCACCGGCCGGCCGGGCGTCATCGTGGCCGCCGTCCCGCTTGCCTTCGGGGCCGGGTGGGCCTGGCCCGGCCTGTTCAACCTGGCGGTGGTGCTGGCCAACCCCGGCTCGCCGGCGGCCGCCACCGGCATCACCCAGACGGGCACGTATGCGGGGGCGGTGGCGGGGCCGCTGGTCTTCGGCTTCCTGGCCGAGCACGCCTCCTTCGCCGTCGCCTGGTTGGTGGCGGCGGCCACCGCCGCCGGCGCCTCGGCCGCCATCTGGACGGGCCGCTCCATGCTCCGCCGCACCCGCCTGGCCGCCGCCGCCGGCGAGGGGGCGACCGCCGAGCCCCTCCCGCCCGTTCCCGCCTAGGAGATGGGAGCGGCAGGAAAAGACGCATTGAAGGGAGAGCGGATGCGGTCGAACGACGTGTCCCGACACACTGCCGCCCTCACGGGCAAAGTGCACATGGGATGTGCAAAACGCCCGTAAATGCCCCAAGCAACGCAACATTGACCACACGGCAGCGCTAGGCCAACACGTCGCCTCCTTCATTGCGTCTTTTTGTTCTTGACGCCCTACCCCAGCGAGTCGAGGGCCTGGAGGAGGTCGGCGACGAGGTCGTCAACGGTCTCGAGGCCGACGGAGAGGCGGATCAGGTTGGCCGGGACCTCGTTGGTGGATCCGGCCACCGAGGCGTGCGTCATCCGGCCCGGGTGCTCGATGAGGGACTCGACGCCGCCGAGGGACTCGGCCAGGGTGAAGATCTCCGTGCGGGTGATGAGCGCCAGGGCCGCCTCCTCGTCACCCTGGATGGTGAAGGAGACCATGCCGCCGAAGTCGCGCATCTGACGCTTGGCCACGTCGTGGCCGGGATGGTCGGGCAGGCCGGGCCACAGCACCGACTCCACGGCGGGATGGGCACCCAGCATCTCGGCCACGGCGGCGGCGTTGGCGCAGTGGCGGTCCATCCGCACCCCCAGCGTCTTGAGCCCGCGGAGCACCAGGAAGCAGTCGAGCGGCCCGGGCACCGCCCCGGTGGCGTTCTCCAGGAAGGCGAGGCGCTCGGCTATCTCCGGATCGTTCAACCCGACGAACCCGCCGACCACGTCGGAGTGGCCGCCCAGGTACTTGGTGGTGGAGTGGACGACGACGTCGGCGCCGAGAGCCAGGGGCTGCTGGAGGTAGGGGGTGGCGAAGGTGTTGTCGACCACGCACCGGGCGCCCCGCCGGTGGGCGAAGTCGGCCACCTCGGCGATGTCCACCACCGCCAGCAGCGGGTTGGACGGCGTCTCCACCCACACCAGCTTCGTCTCCGGCCGCCAGACCCGCTCCAGGGCGCCGAGGTCGGTGAGGTCGGCGGTGTCGTAGGCCAGCCCGGCCGGTCCGTGGATCCGGGCCACCAGCCGCCAGGTGCCCCCGTAGGCGTCGGTGGGCAGGACGACGTGGTCGCCGGGGGCGAGCAGGCGCAGGACGGCGTCCTCGGCGGCCATCCCCGAGGCGAAGGCGAAGCCGTGGGCGGCCTCCTCGAGGGAGGCCAGGCAGGTCTCCAGGGCGGTGCGGGTGGGGTTCCCGGAGCGGGAGTACTCGTAGCCCTGGTGGGACCCCACCGCCGCCTGGGCGTAGGTGGAGGTGAGGTACACGGGGGTCATCACCGCCCCCGTGGACGGGTCGGGCGGCTGGCCGGCGTGGATCGACCGGGTCTCGAAGCCGGGAGTGCCGCCGTCGGGTGAGGTCCCTGGGGACCGGGGTGTCCCCGTCATCATCGGCCCGTGAGGAAGGTGAGGAGATCGGAGCGGGTGAGGACACCGATGGGCTGGCCGCCCTCCAGTACCACCACCGCCGTGGCCGCCTCCAGCTCGGTGACGAGTTGCTCGATGGGCTCGCCCTTGCCCACGGTGGGCAGCGGCGGCGACATCACTTCGGCCACCGGCCGGTCGAGGACGGCCGGATCGGCGAAGGCCCGCTCCATCAGCTCCCGCTCACCCACGCTGCCCGCCACCTCGGCGATCTTGAGGGGCGGCTCGGCCCGCACCACGGGCAGCTGGGAGACCTCGAACTCTCGCAGGATGGCGATGACGTCCCGCACGGACTCGTCGGGGTGGACGTGGACCAGGGCAGGCAGGGTGGCGACCTTGCGGGCCAGGACGTCGCCCGCCGTCTGGCCGGTGGCGGAGACGAACCCGTAGTCGGACATCCAATCGTCGTCGTAGACCTTGGACAGGTAGCCCCGGCCCGAGTCGGGGATGATGACCACCACCACCGCTTCGGGGGGCAGGCCCCGCCCCACCTCCAGCGCCGCCCACACCGCCGTGCCGGTGGAGCCGCCCACCAGGATCCCCTCCTCCCGGGTCACCCGGCGGGCGGTGAGGAACGAGTCCCGGTCCGAGACCATCACCACCCGGTCCACCACCGACGGGTCGTAGGTGGTGGGCCAGAAGTCCTCGCCGATGCCCTCCACCAGGTAGGGCCGGCCGGTGCCGCCCGAGTACACCGACCCCTCCGGATCGGCGCCCACGATCTGGACGTCGGGGTTCTCGGACTTCAGGTAGCGGCCCAGCCCGCTGATGGTGCCGCCGGTGCCGATGCCGGCGACCAGATGGGTGATGCGCCCCGCCGTCTGCCGCCAGATCTCGGGACCGGTGGAGCGCACATGGGCGGCGGGGTTCTCCGGGTTGGCGTACTGGTTGGGCTGGAAGCCGCCCGGGATCTCGGAGGTGAGACGGTTGGCCACCGAGTAGTACGACTCCGGATGGTCCGGGGGCACCGCCGTCGGGCACACCACCACCTCGGCGCCGTACGCCCGCAGCAGCTTGATCTTCTCGGCGCTCATCTTGTCGGGCATGACGAACACACACCGGTAGCGGCGGCGGGCGGCCACGATGGCCAGGCCCACTCCCGTGTTGCCCGACGTCGGCTCGATGATGGTACCGCCCCGGCGGAGCAGCCCGTCCCGCTCGGCCGCTTCCACCATGGCGATGGCGGGCCGGTCCTTCACACTGCCCCCGGGGTTGAGCAGCTCCAGCTTGCCCAGCAGGTGGCAGTCGAGCCGCCGTCCCACCCGGTCGAGGCGGACGAGGGGGGTGTTCCCCACCAGCTCCAGCAGTGAGGGGGCCACCTCCATGGGCGCGCCCGGGTCGGTGAGTGGCACGATCCGGACCCCGGCCACGGGCACCGGCGCGTCGGTGTGGAGGGTGACGGGGAAGCCGTGCTCGCGCAGCTCGCGGGCCACCGCCACGGCCGCCTCCGGCGGTCCGGTGACGGCTACGTCTTCGGGGATGTGGGCCCGCACGTCGGCCAGCAGGCCGACGTCCAGCTCGCCGCCGGGCGTGCGCAGCACCCGGTCGGAGCGGACGGCCAGGCGGCCCGGCGGGGGTCCTTCGCCGACCACGAGCAGGATTCGCACGTCCTCTTTCTACTGCCCTCCGGCGGCCAGCGCGCCCGCGATGAACGCCCCCACCGCCTCGCTCTCGATCAGGAACGAATCGTGGCCGTAGGGCGAGTGGATGATCCGGACCCGGGGCCGGTCGGGCACCAGCGCCGCCACCTGCTCCTGCTGGTAGAGCGGGTAGAGCCGGTCGCTCGAGATGCCGGCCACCGACACCCTGGCCTTGACCTGGGCCAGGGCGGGGGCGATGCCTCCCCGTCCCCGGCCCACGTCGTGGTGGTTCATGGCCTCGGAGAGCACCAGGTAGCTGTTGGCGTCGAAGCGCCGGGCGAGCTTGTCGGCCTGGTGGTCGAGGTAGGACTCGACCGAGTAGCGCCCGCCGGCGAAGGGATCCTCGTCCTCCTGGGGGTTGCGGCCGAACCGGGTGGCGAACTCCTCCTCCGACCGGTAGGAGAAGTGCCCGATCTTGCGGGCCACGCCCATGCCCCGGTGCGGACCCTCGCCCGGCGGGGCGTCGTAGTAGTCGCCGCCCCGGAACCGGCCGTCGGCCCGGATGGCCTCGTTCTGCACCGAGCACAGGGCGATCTGCTCGGCTGAGGCGGCCGCCCCGGCGGCCACGACGATGCAGCGGTCGACGCGGTCCGGATACCCCACGGCCCACTCCAGGGCCCGCATCCCGCCCATGGATCCGCCCACCACGGCCGCCCAGCGCTCGATGCCCAGGGCGTCGGCCAGGGCCACCTCCACCGCCACCTGGTCGCGGATGGTGATGAGGGGGAAGCGCCCGGCGTAGCGCCGGCCGTCGGGGGCGAGCGACGACGGCCCGGTGGTCCCCTGACAGCCGCCGAGCACGTTGGGGCAGACCACGAACCACCGGTCGGTGTCGATGCCCCGGCCCGGGCCGATGCCCCCGTCCCACCAGCCGGGGTGGCGGTGGCCGGGCCCGGCGGGGCCGGCGGCGTGGCTGTCGCCGGTGAGGGCATGGGCCACCAGCACGGCGTTGGCGCCGTCGGCGTCGAGCTCGCCCCAGGTCTCGTAGGCCACCTCCACCGGGGAGAGCGTGCCCGCGGTCTCCAGCTCCAGGGGGGTGTCGGCGAAGAGGGTGACGAACCGGCGCCGGCCGGGGTCGTCGCCGGGTTGCCAGGCGCCGCTGGCGGGCGGCGGCCCAGTCGGACGGGGACTCACGCCGGTCCGGCGGGCAGCGAGAGGACCGCCCCCAGCGGGAACCGGGCCCGGACGATCAGTCCTCCGCCGGGGCGGGGCTCCACCCACACCGAGCCCTCCAGGGAGTCGACGAAGCGGGCCACGATCCACATGCCCAGCCCCGTCGACCGGTGGGGCCCGAAGCCGACCGCCTTCTCGAAGGCCTGGGAGGCGATCTCGGGCGGGATACCCGGCCCCCGATCGAGGACGGCCAGCTCCACCAGCCCGTCGGAGCGGGCCAGGCGGACCTCCACGGGCTGATCGGCGGGCGAGTGCTTGGCGGCGTTCTGGAGCAGGTTGGCCAGGATACGCAGCGTCTTCTCCCCGTCCGTACGCAGCAGGGTCACGCTCGGTTCGATCTCGGTGACGAGCCGCTCGGGGGCGAGGCCGGCGGCCGCCGCCGAGGCGCGGATCAGGTCGGGCATGTAGATGTCGGACAGCTCGACTCGCCGCTCGCCGGCCAGCGACTCGCTCACGGCCAGCTCCCGTACCTCGGAGAGCATGTCCCCCAGGTGCTTGGCGTGACCTTCGATGAGCTGGGCGATCTCGGCCCGCTCGTCCGCGTCGAGGTCGCCGGCCCGCCGGGCCAGCGCCGTCGACAGGGCGGCGATGGAGGCGATCGGCGTGCGGAAGTCGTGGGCCAGGGCGGCCAGGAAGTCCCGGCGGGCCTCGTCCATGGATTCGAGCCGGAGGCGGAGGCTGTGCTCCTGTTCCAGGCGGCTGTGCTCGGCGGCGGCCTCCGCCTCCGCCTTGGCCCGGGCCTGCCGGGCCAGGTCGGCGGCCTGGGAGAGGACCCCCACCAGCAGGGCGACGGCGACCATGAGCCACGACCACCAGGCGGCGTCGCGCACCCGGTCGGTCCACTCGACGGCCGGCTCGGGCATCCACAGGATGGCGGCCGACAGGCCGGCGGCCATGCCCACGGCGACGGCCAGGGAGCGGGCCAGGTCGAAGCGGATGGCGGTGGAGATCACCACCGTGATGGCGACGGGAAGCAGCGGGCTCCGGGAGGCGCCGGTCACGGCGGCGGAGCCCACCACGAATCCCCCGGAGAGCAGCGACAGGATCCACGCCGTCCACAGGTTGCTGACACCCTCCCGGGCATCCTTGGTCGTCTTCAGGAAGGCGAGCCACGAGTAGGCCAGGGCGGCGGCGAGGATGATCCAGGCCGCCTTCGGGTAGGGGGTGACCTCCCGCCCGTACAGGGCGACGATGACCGCCATCGAGGAGGCGATCGCCAGGCGGATCCACGACACGGTCCGCTCGGCGGCCACCCGGCTGTCCCGGATGTCGGCGTGATTGCGCAACGAGCCCAGCACGGCCTCCCTCTGGCTGCGTTCCCTGCCAGTGTGCAGCGCGCCCCGGCCCTCCTCAAATACCGGTGAAATACGGCGCCACCCGCCCGGGGAGGGAAAAGTCCGATTTGCCCGAAGGGGACAAAGTTGGCCCCTGGTGTCCTTAACACCTCGGACCCCGGCGTGCTCCACTCCGAGGCGGGCGCAAAGCCCGCGCACCAGTCGTATGCAAGGGGGCCCGAATGCGAACACTGACCCGACGGGGAGATCCAGGATCCACCCGGCGCCTGATGCTGGTGGCCGTCGTCGCCTCCCTGGCACTCGTGGCCGCCGCCTGCGGCGGCAGCCAGCCACACGAGGTGGCTACCGGCCTCGAGGCCCCGACCGGCACCGAGCTGGCGCCTGACGCCGGTACGGCCACCGCGCCCACCGACACGGCCGCCGGCGGCGAGTCGACTGGCGCGGCGGCGCCCTCGGTGGCGGGCACGCCCACCGGCGGCACCGCATCACCCGCGGCCGGCACGAAGGCCGGCGCCAGCGCCGGCGGAGCGGCCGCCACCTCCGGGGCGACTGCCGGCGGTACCGCCGCCCGGACGCCCAACAGCCCCTCCGCCGCCGCCGCCCCCGGGGCCGCGACACCGAACGCCCCCGCCGTCCCCGACAACGGCGGCGCCACCGACGTGGGCGTGACCGCCAACTCCATCAAGTTCGGGTCGATCTCAGGGAACAACACCCCGCTGGGCAACCTGATCTCCCAGCCGGTGACCACGGCCGTCTTCGCCACTATGCGGGCCGTCAACGACTCCGGCGGCATCTTCGGCCGCAAGATGATCATCGGCGACTGCGACGACTCCGGGGACGTCACCCGCTTCCGCTCCTGCTACCGCAAGCTGATCGACGAGGCCAAGGTCTTCTCGTTCATCACCTCGGTGACCTGGGGCACCGGCGAGGTCCACGGCGACCTGGCCCGGGACAAGGTCCCCTGGATCGGGAGCTGGGGCTTCTACACCAGTGAGTGGAAGGACCCGTGGATGTTCCCCGTCCACCTGTCGACCGTCACCGAGGCCCGGGCCGACGCCATCTGGGTGCGGGACATCGTCAAGCCCGCGACGGTCGGCATCCTCTACTTGAACACGCCCGAGCAGCAGCTGGCCAAGGCGGCGCTGCACGAGGTCCTCGACCCGGCCGGGATCAAGGTCATCCGGGAGATCCCTCAGGAGATCGACACGCCCGACGAGAGCTCCAACGTGTTCTCCATGCGGGCCGCCAACCCGGACCACATCATCCACTTCTCGTGGCCGCCGCCCATGATCAAGTTCATCGTCGACTCCGCCCAGCAGGGCTACTGGCCGAAGATGGGCATCAGCGGCAACCACCTGATCGGTGAGCAGGTCGGCCGCCTGATCGGGGACTGGGCCACGCAGGGCATGTACTCCATCACCAGCTACAAGCTGTGGGGCGCGGGCGACGAGTACCAGGCCATCATGGACAAGTACGCCCCGCAGATGAAGAAGATGCACCACCACCAGACCCAGAGCGGCTACGTGGGCGTGAAGATCACGGCCGACGCCGCCAAGGCGGTGGGTCCCGACCTCACCCGGGACAACATCATGAAGGTCCTGGAGAGCCGGCGTTGGGACTTCGGGCCCGGGCTCGGACAATCGGTCCTCTGGGGTCCCGGCAACCACGACACCATGCGCTGCGAGTACATGATGAAGTTCAACAGCTCGGACACCGGGAGCTACAAGGTGTTCATCCCCGAGCCTCGGAAATCGTACGTCTGTGACGACGGCTCATAGCTAGCTAGCAAGGCGATGGGGGGCGGGAGTTCCCGCTCTCCATCGACGAACCGTTGGGGTGGCTCTGATGATTGGACATAGCTGATGGTTCTCGCGCTCGAATTCAACACCAATATCCTCGCTCCGGCGATCGTCAACGGGATCGCGGTCTCCTCGCTGTACGCCCTGATGTCCATCGCTCTGGTGCTCACCTTCCGGATGAGCCGCTCGGTGGCCTTCGTCCACGGCGGGATCGCCAGCATCTCGGCCTACCTGTACTGGTACCTGGCCGCCACCTCGGCCAGCGCCTTCAACGTGCTGGGCTGGCCCAAGCTGCCCTCGCTCGGGATCGTGCTCGTCTTCGGGGCGCTGGGCGGGTTCATCTTCGGCTCCGTGGTCATGGGCCGCATGGCGGCCTGGCCCCGCGTCACGGTCACCACCTTCTCGCTGGGCGCCATGCTGCTGGTGGCCGGTATCGCCGGCACGGTGTGGAAGGGCGTCTTCGAGCGGGTGCCGAGTCCCTTCGGCGAGGGGACCATGCGCTTCTTCTCCATGAACGTCACCCGCCACCAGGTGGTGGCCGTCGGGTTGCTGGTGGTCCTGTCCGCCGGCCTCACCGTGGTGCTCAGCCGGACCCGCCTCGGCGTCTACATCCGGGCCATCGCCGACGACGTGGAGGCCGGCCAGATCGTCGGCATCCCGGTCCGGTCGGTGGCCATCGGGGTGTGGAGCTTCTCCGGCGCCCTGGCCGCTCTGGGCGGCGCCCTGATCGTGCCCATGAGCACGCTCACCGAGCTCGCCGTCCTGTTCGTGCTCATGCGTTCCCTGGCCGCCGCCGTGCTCGGCGGCTTCGACAGCCTTCCCCTGGCTCTGGTCGGTGCGCTGATCTTCGGCCTGGTCGAGAGCGTGGTCGGCGGTGGTGTCTTCGGGCCCGTCTCCTCGGGACTCCGGGAAGTGATCCTGATGGTGCTCCTCTTCGGCGGCATCCTGCTCATCGCCCGACGACGGGGCGGGGTCATGAACCTCGGGGGGGCGTGATCATGCTCCGCCGCTACTCGAGCGTCCTGTCGCCCAACGTCCCGACCTGGGCCTACGGCGCCTTCCTGGCCGTCGCCCTGGGCTGGGTCCTGATCGCGCCGAAGTTCTGGATCTTCCTCGGGGCCGCCGCCTGCCTGCTGGCCATCTCCGGTCTCGGATTGTCCGTGGTGGTCGGGTGGGCGGGCGAGGTGTCGCTGGCCTCCGCCGCCCTGGTGGGGACATCGGTGTACCTCACCGGCTACATCGTGCGCGCCGATGGCCTCGACATGCCGTTCCTGGTCGGCCTGGCCGCGGGGGTGGCGGTCGCCATCCTCCTGCATTCCTTCGCCGCTCTCGCCACCGCCAAGCTCTCCGGCATCTACGTCATGGTCCTCACCCTGGGCCTGCAGGTGACCATCGAGCGGACCGTGTTCTCGGTGGCCAAGCTGACCGGCGGGTCCGAGGGTGTGTACCTGAGCCGGCCCCGGCTCTTCGGCCTCGGCTTCGACTCCGACATCGCCTTCTACTACCTGTGCGCGGCGGTGCTGGCGGGAGTGGTGATCCTGCTCACCCTGTTCCGCCAGTCCCGTCACGGCCGGGCCCTCCTGCTGGTGCGGACCAACCGGGAGGCGGCGGCGGCGGTGGGGATCTCCCCCTGGCGCTACAAGATCCTGGCCTTCGCCATCTGCGGCGCCTGCCTGGGCCTGGCCGGGGCCATGACTGCCCCCCTGTACCGGTCCCCGCCGACGCTGCTCCAGTACCTGTCCTTCGCTTCGCTGTTCCTGCTGGCCGTCCCGGTCACGGCCGGCTCAGAGTCCCTGCTGGCGGTGATCCTGGTGGCCTTCGGGTTCACCATGCTCCCCGCCGGCCTGGAGGAGCTCCACCTCCGCCTCTCCCCCAACGTGGTGGGCGGCCTGGGTCTTCTCACCGGGACTTACATCGGGGCCCGGGGCATCGGCGGCGCCGTGCTCGACCGGCTCCGGGAGAAGAGAGAGAACCAGACCCTGGCCCAATTGGGGGTGGGCACCACGGTGGTGCTGCCGCGGGACGAGAGCCTCGAGCCCGTGGTGATCGACACCGTCCCGGCCGGCCGGTCGTCCCGGTCGCGGACCCCCGCCGGCGTGGGCGCCACCCGGACAACGAGCGACAACGGGGACCTGGTGGGTGTGGGCACCGACGGACTCGCTCTGGCCCTGCGCCGCGGCACCGGCCTCACCCTCCGACCCCGGCCACCGTCCCGGCTCGAGGCGAGGGGGTAGCGCCATGGCCGCCGTCACTTCCAATCCGGCGCTCGAACTGGCCGAGGGCCAGGAGGCCGCCCTCGAGGTGTTCAGCAAGTTCATCCCCGAGCAGACCTACGAGGGAACGCCGCTGGTCGGCCGGGACATCTCCAAGGCCTTCGGCGGGATCCGGGCGCTCCGGGAGGTGCCCCTCATCGAGGTGCCTCCCCACAGCTTCGTCGGCCTCATCGGCCCAAACGGGGCGGGCAAGTCGACGCTGTTCAACGTGCTCAACGGATTCACCACGCCGGACACGGGCGAGGTCATCCTCTTCGGCCAGAACGTGACGAGGAAGCAGCCCTGGGACCGGGCCAAGCTGGGGATGAGCCGCACGTTCCAGGCCAACCACATCGACCTGAACCTGTCCACGTTCGACAACCTCCTGTCGGGCGCCTACCAGCTCATCCGGGGCGGGCTCTTCGCCGCCACCTTCCGCGGCGGGGGCAACTACTCCGACGAGCAGCGGGCCCGGCTGGCGGCCCGGGCCGTGGCCCGTCTCCTCGACCTCGAGCCCGTGCTCGGGGTCATGGCCCGCTCCCTCGACTTCGCCGCCCAGCGCCGCATCGAGATCGGTCGCAGCCTCATGAGCGGTCCCCGCCTGCTGCTCCTCGACGAGCCCACCGCCGGGGTCGACGCCCACGAGGCCAGGGAGCTCGTCGCCCTGGTCAAGCGGATGCAGATGGACCTGGGCCTGGCCGTCCTGCTCATCGAGCACTTCGTCCAGGCCGTCATGGAGAACAGCAACCCGATCTACGTGCTCGACCAGGGCACGCTGATCGCCGCCGGTACGCCCACCGAGGTGGCCAACGATCCCAAGGTGCGGGCGTCGTACCTCGGAGAGGAGGGACAACATGCTT
>JBIOUX010000012.1:0-19187 GCA_044867425.1 Acidimicrobiia bacterium
GCTGGAGGGTGGCTTCGAGCACCAGCGCTAGGGCCACGGCGGCCAGGGCGGCGGCGGCCATGCGGCCCAGCACGCCCTGCACGAGCACCCGCCGGGGGCCGGCACCGGCGGCCAGGGCCCGGGAGGCGCCGGCCAGGCCGCCGGAGGCGACGGCGAAGGTGGCGGCGGCCAGGGCCACCCAGCGCGCCCGGGTGGGGAGGACGGGTGACGCCGGCGGGAGCGGGGCGTCCCGACCGGGGGCCCGGGTGGCCCAGCGCCGGTACCACAATACGAGCACCGCCATCCCCAGCAGGCCGCTGGCGTACTGGAGGACGTTGTAGACGTGGAGGTGTCCCACGCCCACCTTGGTGGTGAGGAAGTCGAGGTGGCGGACGAACAATCCGTTGCGGTGGGTGAAGGCATCCCAGGCCAGGTGGCTCCAGGAGCCGAGGAGCACCGACAGGCAGATGGTCACGAACCGTTCGGCCGGGAGCCACGGGAAGGGCCGGTGGGCGGCGGCCACCAGGTGGCCCGAGCGCTCGGGCGCGAGGAAGGCCAGCGGCCGCTTGACCACGCCGTGCCACAGGGCCAGAACCACCAGCGAGGCGGGCAGGCACATCAGGACCAACCCCGGCAGGGTGTGGCCGATCGTGCGGTTGGTGCGCAGGTAGACGAGGTACTCGAAGTCGGGGGCCATCGACCCGACGACCAGGGCGGAGAGCACCATGCGCCGCCCCGTCAGCCGCCACAACGGCGGTCCGGCGGCGGCGTGAGCCAGGGTGAAGGGCACGGTGGCCATTGTTCGTTATCCCGGCGGAGAAGTCCTGCCAACTAGCTTCTCCGCCGTGATCGACAGCTTCAGGTTCCTGCCCCGCAGCTTCATCCCCTTGTACGAGAACCCGGTCCCCGTCCCGGGCGAGGAGGACGAGGTGTGGGCGCCGCTGCCCGCCCGGCTGGCCCAGGCCCGGATCGCCCTGGTCACCTCCGCCGGCCTGTATCTCGAGGTGGAGCAGGAACCGTTCGATGCCGAGCGGGAGCGCCGCGAGCCGACCTGGGGCGACCCCACCCACCGGGTCCTGCCCGCCTCGCTGGCGGGGCGGCGCTTGGGCATGACCCATCTGCACGTCAATCCCGACGACGTGCTCGCCGACCCCGAGATCGCCCTGCCCCTCGAGGGTCTGGCCGCCCTGGTGGCCGAGGGCCGGGTGGGGGCCGTGGCCCCGTCGCACTACTCGGTCATGGGCTACCAGGAGGCGGGCCTGGCCGTGTGGCGGGGTGAGACGGCGCCGGCCATCGTGGCCCGCCTCCGGGACGAGGCGGTCGACGGGGTGGTGCTGGCCCCCGTCTGACCGGACTGCTGCCGCAACGTGCCCGTGCTGGCACGCCGCATCGAGGCCGCCGGGATCGCCACCGTGTTAGTGACGATGATGCCGGCGGTGGCCGCCGCCCTGCGCACCCCCCGGGTGGTGGGCGTCGAATTCCCCTTCGGCCATCCCTTTGGCATGCCCGGCGACCGGCGGATGCAGCGCATCGTGCTGGACACGGCGCTGGCCGTGCTGGCCGGCGCCGACCGGCCCGGTACTCGGGTCGACGTGGACCTGGAGTGGCCCCAGCCCCGGTCCGAGGCCTACCGGGCGTGGCAGCCCAAGGAGGCCAGTCCCATCGTGGCCATGATGCTGGCAGCCATGAAGAAGGACTCCTGACCTACCGACGACACGGAGGTGGCGTGGTGCCCGTCATCCAGTGCGACATCCGCGAGGGTCGCAGCCCCGAGCAGAAGCAGGCCATGGCCGAGGCCATCACCCGGGCGGTGCACGAGACCATCGGCGCGCCCATCGAGTACATCTATGTCCTCATCCGGGAGACGCCCGGCTCGCACCATGTGAAGGCGGGTCAGGCGCTTCCGGACTACGTGCCCGGCTGAGAACTGAGAGAGGCGTTGCCATGTCCAGCATCGTCCGGGTGGCGGCGATCCAGGCCGCCCCCGTGTTCCTCGACCGGGATGCCACCGTGGAGAAGGTGGCGGCGCTGACCAAGGAGGCGGCGGCGGGGGGCGCCGCCCTGGTGGTGTTCCCCGAGGCGTTCGTGCCCACCTACCCCGACTGGGTGTGGCGCACCAAGCCGTGGACCGATGCCGACTGGTACGGGCGCCTGTTCGACAACTCGGTGGACGTACCCGGTCCCGCCGCCGAGGCGCTGGGCGCCGGCGCCCGGGAGGCGGGGGTGTGGTTGTGCGTGGGCGTGAACGAACGCGACGGGGGGACGCTCTACAACACGTTGCTCTATTTCTCGCCCGACGGATCCCTGGCGGGCCGGCACCGCAAGCTCATGCCCACCGGCGGCGAACGGCTGGTGTGGGGCTACGGCGACGGCTCCGGGCTCGAGGTCCTCGACACCCCGCTCGGGCGGGTGGGCGGCCTCATCTGCTGGGAGAACTACATGCCCCTGGCCCGGGCCGCCCTGTACGCCCAGGGCATCGACATCTACCTCGCTCCCACCTGGGACAACTCGGACATGTGGGTGCCCACCTTGCGCCACATCGCCAAGGAGGGACGGGTCCATGTGGTCGGCGTCAACCACTGCCTGCGGGGCTCGGACGTGCCCCGCGACCTGCCCGGTGCCGGCGAGCTCTACGGCGGCGACGAGGACTGGCTGGCCCGGGGCAACACCACCATCGTCGACCCCGACGGCAACCTCCTGGCCGGGCCGTTGTGCGAGGCCGCGGGGATCGTCATGGCCGACCTCGACGTGGAGGCGGCCCGGCGGTCCCGCCGCTACTTCGACCCGGTCGGCCACTACGCCCGGCCCGACGTGCTGCGCCTGGTGGTGGACCGGGAGGCGAAGCCCCCGATGGAGTCAGTCGACTAAGGCGCCGGCTTCGGTCCAGGCCGCCTCCAGGCGGTCGAGGCGCTCGGTGGCGGTGCGCCGGAGCCGGTCGGCCACTCCGGCCACCAGGGCGTTGACCAGGGCCAGCATCCCCACGTGGCTGTCGAAGGGGCCGCCGCCGGCGGCAGCCACGGCAAAGGCCAGCGTGGCGTGGGCCGCCAGCGGCGAGAGCCGGTCGTCGGTCACCGCCACCACCTGGGTCCCCTGCCCGGCCGCCCGGTCGGTGGCCTCCAGCACCCACCGGTCGTAGCGGGACAGGTCCAGCACCACCACCACGTCGTCGGGTCCGGCGTGGGCCAGCTCCCGGGCCACCGCCACCGGGGAGCCGGCCACATGCTCGACGCCGGGGCGGAGCATGCCCAGCTCGGTGGCGAAGGTCGACGCCACCCCCCGGGAGGCGTCCCCCGACAGCACCAACACCCGACCCTTCAGCCGGGCCAGCAGCCGGACGGCCCCAGCCAGGTCGGCCCGGTCGACGGATTCCAGCGTGGCGGTCAGGTTCTCGAGGTCGACGGCCAGGGCGCGGGACAGGACGTCGCCGGGTTCGGGGCGGCGGATGCGCTCGGCGGCGGGCCGCAGCCGGCGGGCCATCTCCTCCCGCACCGCCCCCTGCAGCCCGGGGAAGCCGTCGTAGCCGAGCTTGGCCGCCAGGCGCACCACGGTGGCGCCGCTGATGCCCGCCCGGCGGGCCAGGTCGGCCACCGTCCCGAAGGCCACCGCCTCGGGGTCGGAGAGCACGATGGCCGCCACCTTGCGCTCCGATGGGGTCAAACCGGCCCGGTGGGCATCGATTTGTCCGGAAACGCTCATGAAATAAACGTTACCATCGTCGTAGAATGTGAAATGACTATGCCATTGCCGGCCCGGGGTCTGGGGTGTCCCCAGGAGATAAGAGGAGGTGCGCTCCTTATGGGCAGTTTCGATTCGGTCAACCCGGCCCGCCCCGCCGAGGTCATCGGCACCTTTCCCGCCATGGAGGCGGCCGAGGTCGACGCCGCCGTGCGGGCGGCCGCCGCCGCCCAGGTCCGCTGGGCCCGGGTGCCGGTACCGGCCCGGGCCGAGGTGATCGCCCGGGCGGGCGACGTGCTGCGCCGCCAGAAGGCCCCGCTCGCCGAGCTGGTGTCCCGGGAGTGCGGGAAGGTCCTCATCGAGGCCGGCGGCGACGTCCAGGAGGCCGTCGACATGGCCGCCTTCGTGGCCGGCCAGGGCCGTTCCGCCTGGGGCGAGACCGTCCCCTCGGAGCTCGGCTCCAAGCTGTGCTGGACCACCCGGGCGCCCGTCGGGGTGGTCGGGATGATCGCCCCTTGGAACTTCCCGGTGGCCATCCCGTCATGGAAGTGCTTCCCCGCCCTGCTGGCCGGCAACGGGATCGTGCTCAAGCCCTCCGAGCACGCGCCGGCATGTGCCGAGGCGTTCGTGGCCGCCTGCCGGGAAGCGGGTGTGCCCGAGGACCTGATCCAGGTGGTGCACGGTTTCGCCGAGCCCGGCGCCGCCCTCGCCGTCCACCCGGGAGTCGGGGCGGTGAGCTTCACCGGGTCGGTGCCCACCGGACGCAAGGTGGCGGCGGCGGCCATGGAGACCGGCCCCCGGTTGGTATCGCTGGAGCTGGGGGGCAAGAACGCCATGGTGGTGCGGCCCGACGCCGACCTCGACCTGGTGGTCGACGGCGCCATCTTCGGCGCCTTCGGCACGTCCGGGCAGCGCTGCACCTCCACCTCCCGCCTCATCGTGCACCCCGAGGTGGCCGAAGAGCTGGTGTCCCGCATCGCCAAGCGGGCGGCCGAGCTGCGCCTGGGCGACCCGGTCGATCCCTCCACCGACGTCGGGCCCGTCATCACCCAGGGTGCGGCGGAGAGGATCCACTCGATGGTGGAGCACGCCGTGACCGAGGGGGCGTCGGTGGCGTGCGGGGGGCGGATGCGTCTGGACGTCGACGGCTGCGACGGCGGTGCCTTCTACGAGCCCACCGTGCTGGCCGGGGTGGCTCCGGCGCACCGCATCGCCCGGGAGGAGGTCTTCGGGCCGGTGCTGGCGGTCATGGAGGTGGCCGACCTCGACGAGGCCATCGCCGTGGTCAACGGCGTGGAGTACGGCCTGTCGTCGTGCATCTACACCCGGGACATCAACACCGCCCTGTATGCCGTCGACCGCATCGACGCCGGGATCGTCTACGTCAACGCCCCCACCATCGGCGCCGAGATCCCGCTCCCCTTCGGCGGCACCAAGCACACCGGCAACGGCTTCCGGGAGGCCGGGGCCCGGGGCATCGAGCAGTTCAGCCAGATCAAGACCGTCTACGTGGACTACTCCGGCCGCCTGCAGCGGGCCCAGATTGATACGCCAGGAGCCGACTGACATGACCGTTCACCCGCTTCCCCTGCCCGAGCCGGCGCCGTCGTCGGCCGAGTGGCTGGCCCGGGACGAGGCCGCCCTGGCCGGGGTCCTGCCCCGCTGTTCCGACGTGGTGGCGGTGCGGGGCGAGGGCTCGTGGCTGTGGGACGCCGACGGCCGGCGCTACCTCGACTTCGCCTCCGGCATCGCCGTCAACAACACCGGGCACTGCCACCCCAAGGTGGTGGCGGCCATCGCCGCCCAGGCGGCCACGCTGATCCACACCTCGGTGGTGACCCACCACCCCCGCGCCGTGGAGCTGGCCGAGCGCCTTGGCGGGCTGTGCCCCTTCCTCGACGAGCCCCAGGTGTTCTTCTGCAACTCGGGCGCCGAGGCGGTGGACGGATCCCTGAAGCTGGCCCGGCGGGCCACCGGTCGGAGCGGGGTGGTCGCCTTCCGGTGGGCCTTCCACGGCCGCACCCTGGCCGCCACTTCACTGACGACGGCCAAGGCCAAATACCAGGAGGGCTACTCGCCGCTCCTGCCCGGCGTGCGCTACGCCCCCTACGGCTGGGGCCTGGAGGCGCTCGACACCGTGCTCTCCGACGACGTCGGCGCCGTGATCGTGGAGCCCGTCCTCGGTGAGGGTGGCTACGTGGTGCCGCCGGTTTCCTGGCTGGAGGGCCTGCGGGCCCGCTGCGACGGCGAGCGCCGGCTGCTCATCTTCGACGAGGTGCAGTGCGGCATGGGCCGCACCGGCCGGCCCTTCGCCGCCGAGACCTTCGGGGTGGCGCCCGACGTCGTCCTCTTCGCCAAGGGTGTGGCCTCCGGCCTGCCCCTGGGCGGGATCATCGCCGGCCGGCGGCTCATGGAGCGCTGGCCGACCGGCGCCCACGGCTCCACCTTCGGCGGCAACCCCGTCGCCTGCGCCGCCGCCCTGGCCACCCTCGACGTGCTGGAGTCGGAGGGCTGCTACGAGCGGGCCGGCCGGCTGGGGGCGGTGGCCCGGGAGCGCCTGTCGGCCGTCGCCGGGCCGGTGGAGGTTCGGGGCGTGGGGCTCATGATCGGCGTGGAGCTGGCCAACCGGGCCGACGCCGAGGCCGTCCAGGCCCGCTGCCTGGCCGACGGGCTGATCGTGCTCATCTGCGGTCCCGGCGAGAACGTCCTCCGGCTCATCCCGCCCCTCACCGTCACCGACGACGAGATGGAAAAAGCCCTCAACATCCTCGTGCAAGCGCTCGCTACCCTCTAGCCGCGCTTCCCCCGCCGCCTCCCCCGAACCCCAACCTTTTCCTCTGCGTTTTGCCGCTGACAGCGGCATTTCGCCGGGGTAATTCGGGAGGCTCGGAGATGGAGAAGGAACCTCTTCCCCGCCGACTGGCGGCAGTCGCCACCGGCCAGCACGCCCTCGTGACGCTCGCCCAACTCAACGACCTCGGCGTCACCAGGCACCAGCGCGAGAACCTGCTTCGAAGCGGACACCTCGTTCGTGTGGCGCCCCGCGTCTACCTGGTCAATGGAGCGCCATTCACCTGGCAGCGTCGCATCGCCGCCGAGCGCCTGTCGGCCGGTGCCGACGCCGTGGTGTCGCACCACTCAGCCGCCGCCCTCTACAACCTCGACGGTTTCGACTCGCAGCGGGTGGTCCACTTGACCTTGCCGAGTGGACGCTCTCCTCGATCGCGCAAGGACGTCCGGCTGCACCCCAGCGTCCACTACGACCTCATCAAGCCCACGACTCGGCAAGACATTCCCGTGACGGACGTCGCCAGGCTCGTGCTCGATCTGTATGCATGCGAGCCGAACCTGGAGGTGGCCCGGCGGGGGCTCTTCAGCGCTCGGAAGAAGAAGCTGGTCACGTGGTTGGAGCTAAATGGCTGCTTGGAGGCGCATGCCCGCCACGGCCGGCGGGGAATCGCCGACTTCCGGGGCGATCTGGAGCTGTACTCCCGGATCGGGTGCCCGGAGTCGACGTTCGAGGACGCCATCCGCCGCTTGCTCATGGATGCCGGGCTTCCCGAACCCGAGCTCCAGCACTGGGTGACGGCCAACGGGCACCGGTACCGCATCGACGTCGCCTACCCGGAGCCCAAGGTCGGCGTCGAGGGGAAGAGCAAGGCTCACCACCTCACTGACGAGGCGTTCGAGTCGGACCCGGTGCGGGACGCCGATCTGGCCATCGAGGGGTGGCTCCTGATCCATGTCACGTGGGCGCAGATCCGGAACGATCCGGCCGGCGTGGTGCGCCGGGTGCGGCGGGCGATCAGTAGGCGAGCAGGCGTCGCAGCGTAGGGAGGAGGCGGCCCTTGGCCGAGGTGACGTCCTCGAGCTTGAAGGGGATGGGGACGTCGAGGCTGCCGAGGCGGGCCACGGGGGCGTCGAGGTGGGCGAAGCCCCGCTCGGCGATGACGGCGGCGATCTCGGCCCCGAACCCGCCGGTGACGGGCGCCTCGTGGAGGACGAGGGCCCGCCCGGTGCGCTCCACCGAGGCCAGCACCGCCGCCTCGTCCCAGGGCCGCAGGGAGCGCAGGTCGATGACCTCGACCTCGGCGCCGTCCTCGGCGGCCAGCACGCCGGCGGCCTCTTCGGCCCACACCACCCCGACCCCCCAGGTGACGACGGTGGCGTCGCCGCCCGGGCGGGCCACGCGGGCCTCGCCCACGGGCACGGTGTACCAGCCTTGCGGGACGGGGCCGGTGGCCGAGCGGTAGAGCGCCTTGTGCTCCAGGTAGAGCACGGGGTTCTGGTCCTCGAAGGCGGCCAGGAGCAGGCCCTTGGCGTCGGCGGGAGTTGCGGGGGCCACGATCTTGAGCCCGGGCACGTTGGCGAAGTAGCCCTCCACGTTCTGGGAGTGGAAAGGGCCGGCGGCGATGCCGCCGCCCACCGGCGCCCGGATGACGACGGGCACCGCCGCACCCCAGCGGTAGTGGGTGGTGGCCAGGTTGTTGACGATCTGGTTGAACCCGCAGGCGATGAAGTCGGCGAACTGCATCTCCACCATGGGGTGGAACCCGTCGAGGGCGAGGCCGAGAGCGCAGCCCAGGGCGGCCGACTCCACGATGGGCGTGTTGCGCACCCGCTCCTTGCCGAACTCCTGCACGAAGCCGGCGGTGACCTTGAAGGCACCGCCGTACTCGGCGATGTCCTGGCCGAGGAGGACGACGCCGGGGTCGGCCTGCATCGCCTCTCGCAGCCCGTCGGAGATGGCGTCGAGATACCGGCGCTCGACGGGCGGGTCCAGCATCGGGCGAACGGCCCGGGCCGGCGGCACCGCCGGCGCCGGCGCCCACACGGCAGCGGCTTCGGCCTCGGGTGTCGACGAGGGGGTGGGGGCGGCCAGCGCCGCCTCCACCCGGGCGTCGACCTCGGCGGCGATCTGCGCCCGCAGATCGGACCGTTCCGGCTCGGGCAGGACCCCGCGTTCGTCGAGGACGGCCTCGAAGCGGACGAGCGGATCGCGCCGGGCCCACTGCTCCAGCTCCGCCGGCGGAACGTAGTCGGTGCCCGAGGCCTCCTCGTGGCCCCGCATGCGGTACGTCAGGAACTCGAGGAGGGAGGGACCGCCGCCGCACCGGGCCCGCTGCGCCGCCTCCCCCACCGCCGCCATGACGGCCAGCACGTCGTTGCCGTCGACCACCACGCCGGGCATGCCATAGCCCGGGCCCCGATCGGCCAGGTGCTCGCAGGCGTACTGCTCGGCGGTAGGCGTGGACAGGCCCCAGCCGTTGTTCTCCACCACGAAGAGGACGGGGAGGCGCCACACGGCGGCCAGGTTGGCGGCCTCGTGGAAGTCGCCCTCGCTGGTGCCCCCATCGCCGGAGAACACCGCCACCACCCGATCGGTTCCCCGCAGGCGGCCGGCCAGCGCCAGCCCGTCGGCCACCGGCAGCATGGCCCCCAGGTGGCTGATCATCCCCACCACGGCGTGCTCCAGAGCGCCGAAGTGGAAGCTGCGGTCCCGGCCCCGGGTCAAGCCACCGTCGCGGCCCAGCACCTGGCGCAGGAGACGGTCGAGCTCGAATCCCCGGGTGGTGAACACGCCGAGGTTGCGGTGCAGCGGCAGGATGAAGTCATCAGGCCGCAGGGCGGCGGTCACCCCCACGGCGATGGCCTCCTGACCGATGCCCGAGAACCACTTCGACAGCCGGCCCTGGCGCAGGAGGCGGAGCATCTTCTCCTCGACGAGGCGAGGGAGGTAGAGCGCCCGGGCCAGGGAGACGAGCTCCTCGTCGGAGGTCATGACCCGGGCAGCGTAGGCGGGGCGGCGCCGGGCCGGGGGGAGCCGGCTCCGTGCGAAATGTCGATCTCGTCCGGCTTTGTCCGGTCCCGTGTTGCGACCTCATGACGAGGCGTATTGCGTCCTTGTGACGACTTGTGGCAAGGGCAGGAAAAGACCCGTGACGAGGGAATTGAGTGGCCGTGAGAAGAATCCCCCGCTTCCTCCTCCTCCCCCTGGCTGCCAGCGCCGGGGCCCTGGTCCCATCCGTCGCAGGCGCGGAGATCCCCCCGGGCGCCTGCGACACCGTCTTCGCCGGCGAGCCGGACGTCCGGCTCGTCCTGCAAACCGACCCGCCGGCCCGGAGCGAGGCCAGCGCCGGCCAGACGGTGACCGCCACCGTCGGCTGGTCGCCGGGGAACTGGGACTCGCTGGCGTCGATGCTGGTGTGCGTGCGCGTGGTGGACACGTTCCACCCCGAGATGTCGACCGGCCAGGACGTACCTGCCAACGACGGCGAAGGCACCCACTCCTTCGTCGTGCCCGAGGGCCTGCCCCGGGGCACCTTCGTGTGCACCCAGGCCCAACTGTCCGGCGACCCGGCGGGCGAAGCGACCGAGGCGTCGATGGTGAGCAAGAAGTCGTGCCTGGAGGTCCACCCGGAACCCCAGGCCACGCCGCCACCGCCCAACAACCCCTCTCCGTCGCCCACCCCCCCGCCCGCCGCGGCGCCGGCGCCGCCTCCCCCGGCGCCGGCGCCCACCCCTCAGCCGTCCTCTCCCCCCGCCCAGGAGGCCGGCTCGCTCAGTCCCCCCACCCCAACCCCTGTCCCGGTCGCCGCCCCCGGGACGGTCTCCGAATCCCCGGCACCGCCAATCGTGGAACGCCCGGCCGGCGCCCCCATCCGGGAGGGTGGTCCCATCCACCTCGACGAGCTGCCCCGCACCGGCATCCCCCTGGGCTGGTTGGCGGTGGCCGGGTTCGGAGCCCTCACCTTCGGCGTCCCCGCCCTCGCGGTGGGCCGGCGTCGCTTCCGGCGCTAGGCCGCCGGCTCGATCCGGTTCAGCTGGCGGTCGGCAGCCCGTAGATGGCCAGGCCGGCGTCAGGGAAGCCAGCCGCCTCCGCCACCCGGGCTGACGCCACGTTGTCGACGGCGTGGAGGTAGGTGGGCACCGCCCCCTCGTCCAGGACCCGGCGGGCGGCCTGGGCCACCAGCCGCCGGGCCAGTCCCCTGCCCCGGTGAGCGGCGTCGGTGGCGACGGCCAGCTCCTGGCCGTGCTCGTCGTGGCGCTTGCGCCCCACACCGGCGGCGTAGCGGCCCTCCTCGTCCCAGGCCACGAGCACCGGGCCGTTGAAGGGAGCCATCCAGTCGGGCAGGCGCGGATCGCCCGGGTCCACCCACTCACCGGCGTCGGGCAAGGGCGTGGGGCTGGTGCTCCACCGGAAGGCGCCCTGGCCGAAGGCGTCGCCGGGCCGCCCCACCAGAGCCGGCAACCGGGCGGCGAGGGCCTCCAACGACGCGGCCGCCCGGGCGGCGGCCGTCACCCGGCCGGCGGCGGCCGGAGGCACGGAGAGCACGGTGGCCTCGGCGTCGCCCACACCCACCAGGGGGTAGATCCTCCCGTCCCAGGCCGGCTCCTCCCGGCGGGCCCAGCCGATGATGTGAATCGGCTCCCGGGGCGGCCAGGCGCCCAGCCAGGACCTCAGGTGCGCAACCAGCCCATCGGGGAAAATCCGGCCGGTTGGCGTCATCCAGGGTGCTTTCGGACGTTCACGTTATGGAGAATCTGTCCCCCGCGGTCGGACGCCCCATCCCCCCTGGGGCGCCCGTGGCAGCGGTCCGCCCTTAGCCGCCGGCAGCCTCCTTGGCCGCAGCGATCGCCGGGGCGTAGTCGGGCTCGGCGGCGAGCTCCTTGAGGTACTGGGCGTGGACGATCTTGTCGTCGGCGTCGAGGACGAACAGGCTCCGGGCGATGAGGCGGAGCTCCTTCACGACGAGGCCGTAGGCCTGGCCGAAGGACAGGTCCCGGTGATCGGACAGCAACTGCTGGGTGTCCCCGACACCGGCCTCGTTGGCCCAGCGGGCCTGGGCGAAGGGCAGGTCGGCGCTGATGGTGAGGATGTCCACGCCGGGCAGGCCGGCCGCTTCCTGGGCGAACCGGCGGCCCTGGGTGTTGCAGATCCCGGTGTCGAGCGACAGGACGACGTTGAGGATCCGCACCTTCCCCTTGCCGTCGGCCAACGAGTAGGGCTCGAGCCCGGTGGTCAAGACGGTGAAGTCGGGGCTGGTCTGGCCGACCTGGACCTCGTCGCCGATCAGGGTGAGGGGGTTGCCCTGGAAGGTGGCGACCCCGGTGCGCTCTGTCATGTGACCTCCCTTTGCCTCTTTCGACCGCGGGGAGGCGAGGCTACTCCGGTCCGTGGGAGGAGCAACTAGCCGTGGCCGTGGTGGTGGCCGCCGGGCGGCGTCGCCGGGGCGGGCGGGGGCGGGGGGTCGGGCGGGGCGGGGGTCCCGCCGGCCAGGTCCTCCGTCTCGTAGACGTAGGCCAGCATGATGCCCATCACGTCGCTGCGGGCCTCGGCCAGGTGGTAGTGCGTGTCGATGGCCAGGACCTCGCCCTGGCGCACCGTGCCCAGCCGGTCCCAGATGCAGGTGGACATGGACTCCACGCTGCCGGCATAGGCGGGCTTGGTTCCGTAGCCGGCGTAGGAGGCGCACAGGTGCTGACCGGTGGTCTCGTTGGCCAGCACCGTCTTCAGCCCGCCGTCGTGGACGTGGCCCCCGGCGGCGATGACCCGGCCGGTGAGCGTGGACGTCCAGCGGGCCACCTGGTTCGACTGGCCGGCCGGGGCCGAGTACTGCGACGTGCCGCAGTTGTTCTCGTCCATCCACACCGGCGTCACGGCCTTCATGCCCGGCTCGGAGTCGGGCACATGGCTCACCGTGGTCCGCAGGTACACCGTCTTGGGCTCGGGGGCGTGGTTCATGATCTCGAGCACGCCCCGGACGGGATCGTGGCCCAGGTGGTAGCCGAACCCGCCCGGCAGCGTCCCGCTGGTGCGCTCGTTGCCGGCGGCGAAGAACCGCTCGCCCATGGAACCCACCGGGGTGTCGGCCGGGCAGGTGGCGTCGGGCCGGCCCGAGTTGAACACCACCAGGTGATGGAGCATCACGCCGGTGTCCAGGTTGGCCGATCTCCCGTCGGCATAGACGAGGTCGATGCTCGTTCCCGTGAGGTAGCAGTCGGTGCACGGCATGGGCACCACGGGCAGGAAGCCGCCCGCGTATCCGGGCGACGCGGCCGTGGCCGGAGGCACGGGGATGGGCCCGTAGCTGAGGGTCGTCTCGGTGACGGCATCGCCGTTCCCCGAGGGCGCCGACCCGGCCGGGACCGGCCAGGCCAGGGAGACGAGCAGCGCCGCGGCCAGCGGGACGAGCACCTTGCGCATGACCCTTCCTCCCCCTGCCCGAGACCCCCCGGGACCCCGGAGAAACCGCTCATACAGATCTGTATCCGGATACGCTATTGAATCCGATGGCTGAGCGCAACCGCCTGACCCGAGAGGAGAGCCGGGCCCAGACCCGGGCCCGGCTCCTCGAGTCCGCAGCCGTGCTCTTCGCCGAGCGCGGCTTCGCCGGCACCTCGGTGGAGGACATCGCCGAGCGGGCCGGGTTCAGCCGGGGAGCCTTCTATTCCAACTTCGAGCACAAGGCCGACCTGTTCCTGGCCCTGCTCGACGACCGCCTCGAGGGTGAGGTGGGCGCTCTGGAGGAGATGCTCGCCGGCCAGGACCGGGCGGGCGCCTTCCTCGACCTGCTGCGCCGGGGGGGAGGCCGGCGTTCGGAGCCCCGGGAGTGGACCCTCCTGCTGGCTGAGTTCTGGCTTCACGTCATGCGCCACCCCGAGCTGGCCCCCAAGCTGGCCGTCCGCCAGCAGGCCCTACGGGCGGCGGTGGCCCGGCTGGTGGAGGGCCAGTGCGCCGAGCTTGGGATCACCCTGCCCATGGCCGCCGAGGAGCTCGCCTCGGTGATGCTGGCCGTCGACGACGGACTCAAGCTCCAGGAGGACCTGGACCCGGCGGCGGTCCCCGACGATCTGCGGGTGCGGATCCTCCAGGTGCTGCTGCAGGGGCTGGCGGCGCAGTCGCCACCGGGCTGAACCTGCGGACCTGGGCGCGGGCCGAGCGCGCTCCGCACCGGGCGACACCGGGGATGGCACCATGTCCGGCATGGCGCGGCTCCGCCAGGCGCTCCGGGCGCCCGTGGCGATCCTCTTCGGGCTGCTGTTGCTGCTTCCCGCCGTCTCCGGGTCGACCGCCCCCCTCGACCCGGTCACCGGGCTCCTGCCGCCCGGGATCCTGCCGCCGTTTCCCCTGGCCTCCAGCGGCGGGCTGTGGCTCGTCTCCTTCCAGGACGAGTTCGTCGGCCCGGGACTGGACGGCTCCAAGTGGACCAACGGCTTTGGCTGGGGGGAGACCGCCGGCCACGTGGCCGGTGCCTGCGACCCGGCCAACAACGTCGTCGCCGGCGACGGGGTCCTCCTTCAGCGGGCGGACAACCGGCCCCTGGCCGGACGGCCCTACCGCGCCGCCTGCATCCATACCAAGAACAAGTTCGCCCAGCTCTACGGCTACTACGAGGCCCGCATCCGGGTGCCTCCGGGACGGGGGCTCCACAGCGCCTTCTGGGCCAAGCCCAACGACGAGTCCTGGCCCCCCGAGCTTGACGTGGAGGAGATCTCCGGCGGCATCCCCGACCGGGTGACGATGTCCGTCCACTGGCGGGACGAGACCGGCCACCAGAAGAGCAACACCAAGTTCTCCGGTCCCGACTTCTCCGGGGACTACCACACCTTCGGGGCCGAATGGTCCCCCGAGGAGACGGTCTGGTACGTGGACGGCGTCGAGCGGGCCCGCACCTCCGCCGGCGCCGCCTACATGGACGACCGGGGGCCCTTCTACCTGATCGTCAACCTCCAGGTCGGGCTCATCGGCGCCGGGCTGCCCGACGCCACGACGCCCTGGCCCGCCTCCCAGTACGTCGACTACGTGCGCGTGTGGGCCCGGCCCTTCAACCTGCCGTGACGCCGGCGGAACGGGCGAGGCGCTTCACCGCGGTGGTGGCGACGGACGGGAAGCGCCGGGTGCTCGTCCCCGTGCCGTTCGACCCGGATGAGGCGTGGGGCGTCAGGCGGGAGCACCACGTGGCGGGGACGGTCAAGGGCATGGGGGTGCGGGCGGTGGTCGAGCCGTTGGGGGAGGGCCACGGGATCCTCCTCGGTCCCGCCTGGCGGCGCGACTGCGGGATCAGGCCCGGCGACGAGGTGGCGGTGGTCCTCATCCCCGAGGGACCGCAGCGAGCCGACCTGGCCCCCGACATCGCCGCCGCCCTGGAGGCCGAACCGGCGGCGGCCGCCTTCTTCGACTCGATCGCTCAGTTCTACCGCAACGCCTACCTGCGCTGGGTCGACGCCACCAAGCGCCGGCCCGACGTCCGGGCGGCCCGCATCGCCGAGATGATCGAGCTCCTCAAGGCGGGCCGGAAGCAGCGCTGAGAACAGACGGTTGTCCTCGGCTTCTGGCGGCGCAATAGTGGCCGGACGGGCCCTGCGCCTACGTCGACGGGAGACGAGCGATGCAGCGAGCAACGGTCGATGGCGGCGTCGAGCTCGAGTACGAGCTGAGGGGTCACGGAGATCCCGTCCTCCTGATCCACGGCAGTCACATCGCCCGGTCGTACCTCGAGCTGACGGCGCAGCCGGCGCTGGCCGAGCGTTACACGCTCATCCGCTACCACCGCCGCGGCCACCTGGGCAGCACGCCGCCCCAGGGACCCGTGACCATCGCCGACCAGGCGGACGACGCCCGCGGCCTCCTCGACCACCTCGGCGTGGGGCGGGCGCACATCGTCGGGCACTCCTCCGGCGGCGCCATCGCCCTGCAGTTGGCGGCCGACGCACCTGAGCGCACCCAGTCGCTGGTGCTGATGGAGCCGGCCGCTCTCAGCGTGCCGTCGGGCAAGGCCGTGAAGGAACTGAACGCCTACGCCGAGGAGCGCTACCGGCAAGGCGACTGGGAGGCGGCCGAAGACCTGTTCCTGGGCGGCCCCGGTGACCGGGCCGCCTTGGCCAGGAGCGTTCCCGGCGGCATCGAGCAGGCGCTGCGGGACATGGACACCTACTTCAGCGTGGAGATACCCGCCCTCGACGCCTGGAGCTTCGATGCCACGGACGCAGAACGGATCCAGGGGCCGGTGCTCTATGTGCTGGGGGCCGACACCCAGGCGGTCTACGTCGAGATCCTCGACCTGATCCGCCAGTGGCTGCCACAGACGGAGACGGCGATCATCGCCGAGGCGACACATCTCCTGCACATGCAGCAACCCGAGGCGGTGGCTGACGCGCTCCGCCAGTTCTTCGACCGGCACCGCATCGTCGCCGCGTCGCCGGCCACCGGGCGCCTAGCGCCGGCCGACCGGTACAACGCCGCCGCCGACCTCGTCGACGGCAACGTCGAGGGCGGTCGCGCCAACCTCCCTGCCATCGTCACGGTCGACGGTCCGCACACCTACGGCGACCTGGCCGTGGCCGTCAACCGGGCCGGCAACGCGCTGCGCGAGCTGGGAGTCATGCCCGGCGACCGGGTGCTCGTCGCTCTCCTCGACACGCCGGAGTTCGCGGCCACCTTCCTGGGCGCGGTCAAGCTCGGAGCGGTACCCGTCCCTGCGGGCACCGACCTCGCCTCCGACGAGTACGCCCACCTGCTCGACGACAGCCAGGCCCGGGTGGCGGTGGCCAGCGCGCCGGCGGCGGTGAGCCTGCGCGAGGCGCGCCGCACCGCCGGCCGCCTCCTCCACCTCGTCCTCACCGGCGAAGCCACCGGGGACGAACTCGCCCTCGAGGAGCTCACCGGGGCGATGGAAGTCGAGCTCTCTCCGGCCGACACGTCGGAGAGAGACGCCTGCTTCTGGCTCTACGCCACGGGCCGCTCCCACCGGCCCACGCGCGTCGTCCATCACCAGCGGGTGATGCGCCTGTGCGGCGATGCCTACGGTCGGGATGTGCTCGGGCTCGGCCCCGACGACGTGACGTTTTCCGTCTCCAAGCTCCACACGGCCTACGGATTGGGGGGCGGCCTCTACCTGCCGTTGGCGGCGGGGGCCACGACCGTGCTGATCGCCGAGCCGATCCTGCCCAGGGTGGTCGCCGACGTCGGCGTGCGCTTCTCGCCCACGGTGCTGTTCGCCCTGCCTTCGACCTACGCCGCCCTGCTGACCCCGACCCCCGCGGGCGAAGGCGCCCTGCGCTCGATCCGGCGGTATGTCTCCTCCGGTGGCCATCTGCCCGGCGGCGTGCTCGAACGCTGGCGGGGGGCGACCGGCCTGGACATCCTCGAGGGGTACGGCCTGCCGGAGTCGGGCCACATCTTCATCTCGGCACGGCCTGACGACGTGCGGCCCGACTGCATGGGCACCGTGCTCGACGGCTACGAGGCGCGCGTCACCGACGGGGACGGGCGCGACGTGCCGCCCGGCCGGCCCGGACGGCTTCTGGTTCGAGGCCTGACCATCTCGCTCCCCGAGGACGGGGCGCGGCCGGACGGCTGGCTCGACTCCGGCGAGGTCTGCGCCATCGGCGAAGCCGGGCACGTCTACCACCGCGGGCGGGGCGACGACGCGGTGGCGGCGGGCGGCATGCTGGTCAGCCTGCGCCAGATCGAAGGGGTGCTACGCGACGACGAGCGGGTGCAGGCGTGCACCGTCCTCGGCCGGCCGGACGACGACGGGCTGGTGAAACCAGAGGCCTTCGTCGTGCTCACGCCGGGTACCGACGCGCAAGCGACCGCCGACGCCCTGCGCCAGCGCGTTCGGCAGCGTCTCGGCGGGGAGAGGACCCCACGCCGGTTCCATGTCGTCGACGACTTGCCGGCGGCGGGCGCCACCAGGGTGATCCGCAGCCCGTATGACGACGTCGAGCTGTCCGAGCTGTCGCTCACCGCCTTCGTGCTCGGGCGAGCGGGCGACCGGGGCGACAAGCCCGCCCTCGTCGACGGCGTCACCAACCGCACCATCACGTACCGGGAGCTGGCCGAGACGGTGGGACGGGTCGCCGCCGCCCTCGCCGCCCGAGGAATGGTGAAGGGCGACGTCCTGGCGCTCTTCAGCCCGAACTGCCCCGAGTTCGTCTTCATCTACTACGCGGCGCTGTCGCTCGGGGCCGTTGTCACCACCATCAACCCGCTGACCACCGCCCACGACATGGCCCGCCAGCTCGAGCATGCCGATGCCCGCTGGCTGGCGACGACTCCGCAGCTCCTGATCGAGAAGGGCCGCGACGCGGCGGCCGCCGCCGGTGTGCGGGAGACGTTCGTGTTCGGCGAAGCGGAGGGCGCCACGCCGTTCGCGGCGCTGCTCGAGGGAGACCATCCTTCCCCGACGGTCGATGTCGGCCCGGACGATCTCGCCCTGCTGCCCTACTCGAGTGGCACCACCGGGCTGCCCAAGGGGGTCGTCCTCACCCACCGCCACCTCGTGGCCAGCCTGTGCCAGACCCGGGCCGTCCACCGGGTCCGGGCCGACGACGTCGTGATCGCCGTGCTGCCCCTCTTCCACATCTACGGCATGCAGGTCACCTTGAACCTGGCCCTCTCCGAGGGCGCCACCGTGGTCATCCCGCCCCGCTTCGAGCTGGAGGGATTCCTCCGGCTCGTCCAGGAGCAACGCGTCACCCGCGCCGAGCTCGTCCCGCCCATCGTGCTGGCGCTGGCCAAGCAGCCCGCCGTCGACGACTTCGACCTCTCCAGCCTGAAGATCATCACCTCGGCGGCCGCCCCGCTCGGCGCCGACCTGGCCCAGGCCTGTGCCGGGCGGCTCGGCTGCCGCGTCAAGCAGGCCTACGGCATGACGGAGTTCGGCGGGGCGACCCACTTCGCCCCCGACCGCGGACGGGACGACCCCGAGTCCATCGGCCCGGCACTGCCCGGGGTCGAGTGCCGGCTCGTCGACGCCGACACCGGGTTCGAGGCCGCCCCGGGTGAGCCGGGCGAGCTGCTCGTCCGGACCCCCGGCACCATGCTCGGGTACCTGAACAACGTGAAGGCGACGGCGGAGACGATCGGCCCCGACGGTTGGCTGCGTACGGGCGACCTGGTCACCGTGGACGAAGAGGGCTGGTTCCGGGTCGCCGACCGCCTGAAGGAGCTCATCAAGTACAAGGGCAATCAGGTGGCACCGGCCGAGCTCGAGAGCGTGCTCCTGACCCACCCCGCGGTCACCGATGTCGCCGTCATCGCCAGCCCCGATCCCGACGCCGGTGAGGTCCCGATGGCGTTCGTCGTCCTGCGATCGACGGCGTCGGCCGACGAGCTGATGCGCTACGTCGCCGAGCGGGTGGCGCCGTACAAGAAGGTCCGTCGCCTGGAATTCGTGGACGAGATCCCCAAGTCGCCGTCCGGCAAGATCCTCCGCCGGACCCTGGTCGAGCGGGAACGGGCCACCCGCGCCGACGCCTTCGCCACCGCCGAGCGCTGAAGGCCCCTATCCGGTCCGAGCAGGCAGGGATTACGGTGCCCGGAGGGAGGGGGGACATGCCTGCGATGCGGTCCAGGCCGGGGGTCATCGGCGTTGTGGCGATGGTCACCGCGCTGCTGAGGCCGGCCGGTCTGGCGCCGGCGCAGGCGCTGGCCTATTCCCCCATCGACCGTCCTGGCCCTGTTCTCAGCGTGCCGGAGGCGGTGCTGGCGGAAAGCCTGAGTTGCAGCGGTGACCTGGCCGGCG
>JBIOUX010000013.1:0-20880 GCA_044867425.1 Acidimicrobiia bacterium
CTTCGCGGTGACCCTTGTGTTCGGTGGCGGCGTCGAGTTGAGGATCGAGCAGCCGTTCGTGCTGCAGGGAGCCGAGGGCAGCGAGACCCTGGTGGTCCCGGAGGGCGATCCTGATCGGTTGGCACCCCCCCGGACGACGAGGAATCACTGCCGCGGCCTCTTGCCACGATTGCCGTCCGGCTCGCAATCGCGGCGTGAGCGGCCCGACGGTCGCCTGGACGACCGGCCTCGACTCCGGGATGGCTGGGCCATCGAGTCCGCTGATCTGCGACTGCGGCGCGGCGCGCCGGCACGCGTCGGCGCGTTCTATCGAGATATCACCGTGCCTGGTCACGAAGCGAGCTGTTTTGCGACGAATACGGTCCGCCGTACTTGGCGACGGCGTCTTGGACATAGGACGTCCACGCTTCTTGGGTATTGAACGGTGACATCGATTGGCGGATCTACCGGGCACCCTGAGGAGGGTTAGATCGAAGATGGCAACACTCGTCGTGCGACCTCCCCCTCGGGAAACCCGCCATCGACGAGGTGGTCTCAGTCGAAGGGCTGGCCATGAAGAAGCGGCGGCCGCCACCACGTCCACGGTGTGGGACCGCCAGCTGGCGGTGCCGTCGGCGGCGCTGGAACGTGACCACCAGCGCAACGTCACCGCCTGCTATTCGTGGGCGGGGGATGATCTCGTCTCGGTGGCCGCCGGCGGGGCCGAGCACTACTACCACCACGACCGCCTGGGCAGCGTCACCGCCGTCACCGCCGCCAACGGCACGCCCGAGTGGGCCTACAGCTACGAGCCCTTCGGGACCGCCCGCCAGGCCACCAAACTGGCGGGGACCGCCAACCCGCTGCGGCGTTTTGCTTGAAGAGTTCTACGCCGACGATTGAGAAGCCTTGAGAAGAGAGGATCTGTGCCTGGGATGACCTCGAGCGTCACCGTCTTGGCGTCACCGTACCTCCGGCGCGGTACGGGCCTTGTTCGGCCAGACACCGACCTGGTCGGCGCTCCGGAATGTCGTGCCGTTGATTGATGCCGTGTAGGCAGCCCGAACGACACGCTCCCCACGTGTGGCTCAGGTTGGGGCGACGGAAAGAACTTGAGGGGACTCCATGTCGCTCACCGGCCGGCCGAGATGGTCACCCGTGGTCTTCCTGACCGTGTCGGCATTGGCGGCATCGGCGTGTGCCGGGAGCCTCGGCCAGTACGGCAACGCGGCCCCCGCCCCGGCTTTGGTCGTCACTGGACAGCCCGAGGGCGTCTCGTCCGCCACCTCCGGACGTCCGATCGAGGCCGCCGGGGTCCCGGAGCTGGGAACGGATACGGCTGGCCCGGGGTCGGCGGGGGCAGCGGGGCCTTCCTCCGCGGCTGGAGACGCTCATGCTCGGGCGGGGACGGGCGCCGGCCTGGTGGCCAGCCGGACGGCCAGCAGCGGTATGGCGGCGCCCGGCCCCGGTACCTCCACGACCGGCCCCGCCGGCGGTGCACCGGCGCCGGGTTCCCCCTCGGGGGGCACCTCCATCCCCGCGGGACCCATGGGGGGCGGAGCCGACGGTACCGGCCCGAGCTCGCCGGGCACCGTCCCGGCCGCTCCGGCGACACCGGGAGTCACCAAGGACGCCGTCACCCTCGGGCTCTTCTACTCCAAGACCGGCGCCTACAGCGGCTTGGTGCGCAACGCCCCGGCCGTGCTCCAGGCCGCCTTCGACGAGGCGGGCCCCATCCACGGGCGCAGGCTCGTGCTCAAGACCTACGACGACGGGACGGCCAACGCCAGCACCATCCAGGTCGAGGAGAAGCGGGCCAAGGACGAGGTGTTCGCCCTGCTCTCCGGCGTCAGCGAGTCCAACGTGGTGCTGGCCCCCCTGGCCGACCAGCACCGGGTGCCGCTTTTGGTGGGCAACATCGACGAGAGCGTGGGCCGCCCGCTCACCTACGTCTTCCCCCTCTGGTCCTACTGGGGTCACCAGGCCAGGATCCTCCCCGGCTTCATCCAGAACGTCCTCCACGGCGCCGACAAGCGGATCGGCATCGTCTACGAAGGCACCAGCACGGCCAAGGAGGCGAAGGACGCCTTCAAGGCCAAGGCCGCGGAGATGGGCATGACCGTGGTCTACGAGCAGCCCATCGCCCAGAACCAGTCGGCCTGCGTCAACGAGGTGTCGAACCTCCAGGCGCGCAACGTCGAGCTGGTGTTCATGATGAACGGCCCCCTCGGCGCCATCTGCATGCTGCGTGACGCCCGCGCCCTGGCTTACCGGCCGCTCTGGACGGGGGTGGGCGCCAGCTGGAGCTTCAACATGGTGGCGACCGCCAGCGGCGGGGCCGCGGACGGCATCCAGACGCTCTCCACCATGACCACCCTCGACACCCCCGCGGGACGGCACTTCTCAGCCGTCATGCAACGCCATGCCCCCAACTCGGGGGCGGAGGACGACGACTTCATGCTGGCCAGCTACGGCTTCGCCCAGACGCTCATCGAGGCCCTCCGGCGCACCGGCCCGGACCTGACCCGGGACGCCTACGTGCAGACCCTCGAGACGAAGATGAGCGGCTTCGACTCGGGCTACCTGCCGCCTCCCACCTTCGGCCCCCGTGACCGGTCCGGGCCCCTCGTCCTCGGGGTCACGGCCTGCTGCTCGGGTGGCCGCTGGACAACCCCCCAGCCGGGGTGGCGAGCGAGCTTCTGAATGTGGCCGTAGCCGTCAGGGAGGCCAAGCCGCGAGATCCCGGCGATCGAGTTCGGGCGCTAGGACCCCGGGAGCATGTAGGAGGGGAGATCGGCGATGGAGTCGGCGTTGACCGAGAGCCAGCTCCACGGCCCGAAGTAGCTCACGAACACCCAGGCGGCGCCGAAGCCCACCACGGCCAGGAAGGTGAGGACGGTCTTCGTCCGCGCTCCGACGGCCAGGCGTTCGAGGCCGCCGGTGCAGAACGGCCGGCCCCGCTCCTGCCACGACATGCGGAAGTAGGTCCAGCCCACGGCGAAGGTGGCGACGCAGAGGCTTTCGTAGATCGGAAACTGGTACTGCGATCCGTCCCACAGGGTGAAGAGCCGCCAGGTGCGGGCGTAGGTGTAGACCTCGGTGCGGATGAACACGTTCTCCAGCACGAAGTCGGCGGCCGCGTAGAGGACGAACAGGGCGCTGAAGGCGGCCAGGTTGCTGATGCCGGCCCACCGCCGGCGGATCCCCGACACGATCCCGGTGCCGAGCACGGACGCCCCGAAGCCCATGTAGAGGTACTGCGCCCAGGCCCAGGCGAGGCCCTCGCCGTAGCCGTGGGGACCGCCGTAGAAGGGGACGGAGTGGGACCACGACCCGAAATTGAAGACGTGGGCGTTCCAGGCGAAGGTGTACTCGAACTGGTTGATGACGGGGTCGATGAAGAAGGAGACGGCGCAGGCCAGGAAGATCATGCCGTCGGGCGTGAATCCCCGGCGCCGGAGCCGCGGGCGGAGGAGCGCCACCCAGGCGAGGGCACATCCGGCGGCGGCGCTTCCCCAGTCGATGACCCGGATCCAGAACAGGTGCCAGTCGGAGATGGGGTCGGTGCCCCGCGGCGCCCGGACGAAGTCGTCCGAGAGGGCCCACCGGGCCCATCCGGAGCAGGCGATGACGAGCCAGGCGACCCCGACCGCGCCCCACACGAGGACCGTGAGCGACGGCCTGCGGTCGAGATGAGGGGCGTCCTCGGCCCGGGCTTCCGCAACCAGGGTGTCCACGGGCCTAGAGCTGCACCGGCGTCCATCCGGGGCGCACACGAAGCGGTCCCCGGCGGGGGTCTCGAACTTCCCGTTGTGGATCACGGCGGGGATCACGCACCGGTTCGTCTCTTCATGGGCGGCGCCCGGACGGAAGGTGATGGGGGGGAAGAGGCCTCCCATCGTCTCTCCCCGCAGGCCTTCCAGGGCCGTGACGAAGTCCTCGGAGCGAGGGTCGTCCGGGAAGGCGGGAGCCAGCTTTTCGAGCAGCTGACCGACGACGAAGGTGCTCGCCCCGATCGTGGCCCGAACGCCTCCGGGGATCCGCTCCATGGCCTGGCGGTAACCGGCCAGCCGCGGGTCGGTGAAGAGGTCGGGGACGATGGCCGAGGTGTACAACCCCTCGGATTCACCGACCTTCAGCATGCGTTCGTCGTAACCGGACTGCTGGGTGGAGACGGCTGGCTGCCATCCCTGACGGTGGGCCGAACGGATGAAGCGCATGGCGGTCTGGTTGTCGGCGAAGACCGCCACCGCCTCCGCCCCGGCGTTCTTGGCCGAGATGGCTTCGGCCGTGTAGTCCGGCTGGGCCAGGGAGACCTGGGCTTCGTAGACGACCTGCATGCCGGCCTGCGGTGCGTAGGTGCGGGCCTCACGGGCCGCGGCGCTGCACTGGGGGGCTTCCCGGCAATACAGGAAGGCGACCGTCTTGGCCTGGGCCAGCGTGGCCAGGGGAGCCAGGTGAGACCAGGCCAGGCCCTTGGTGGCGCTGGGCCCGAAGAAGAAGACCATCGGGCTCCCGTCGTTCCCGGCGCTGCAGTTGCAGGTGCCGATGATCGGGACCCGCTTCTGGTCGACGTAGTCCGTGATGGCCTGCTCGGTGGTGACCATGTGCGTGCCGAGGAAGGCGTGGACCTGCTCCTGCTCGACGAACTGCCGGGCCAGCGTCAGCGCCCGCGCCGGGTCCCCTCCGTCGTCGCCCACGAGGAGCCGGACCCGGTGTCCGGCCAGCCCCCGCGGTCGTTCACGGACGCCACCCAGGCCCGGACGGCGTCCGGAATCGGCTGCATGACGGCGCCGAGCGGACCGCTGCCCACCCCCAGCGAAGCGAGGCGGATCTCGGCCTTGGCCGCCGCGGGCCCGGCCGGTGAAGCGCCCAGGCGGGGCGGGGCCTGGCTCGCACCGGTGGCGGGCGAGGGCACGGAGGGAGCCGACGGGCCGCCGGCATCGTGCGGGGCCGGCGTCGACGAGCGGTCGGTGGCTGCCTGCGCCGGCCCCGATGTCTTCGATCGATCGTCCGGCGCACCGGGCGCCAATGGGGCCGATGACGCCACTCCCGTGTCGTCGTCCCCGACCATCACCGCAGGTTGCGACAGGCCGGAATCGGTGCGTTCCGTCGGTGATGCCTCGCGGGCTGCGACCGCCATGGAGAACGGTCCCTGTGCCGCCTCGAGCGCCGCCCGGGGCAGGCGAGACCCGCAAGCGGTGCTCACCACGGCGACAGCGATGACGACGCTGACGGCGAGCGGCCAACGTGTCCTGACTGAATCGCTGTTCATGGTGGCGACCGTAAGGGAGCCTCGTCTCCTTGTCAAGGGAACTCTGTCTCCTTAAGCAAGGGAATTCCGTCTCCCTCGATCCCGGCTCCCGCCGCCGGCGTGCGGTACCTTCGAGGCATGGGCGTACCCGCTCGGACCGCGTCGCGACGCCGGCCCGTCGAGATCCGGCAGCTGCTCCTCGACGCCGCCGCCGAGGAGTTCGCCCGCCACGGTTACGTCGACGCCAAGATGCGGGCCATCGCCTCTTCGGCCGGCGTGGCCATGTCGGCCATGTACCGCCACTTCCCCACCAAATCCGAGTTGTTCCGGGAAGCGGTCCTCCTTCCCTTCCTCGCCTTCATCCGCGAGTTCGGGGCGACGTGGCGCCAGCAGCTGAACCAGCCCTGGGACGCCGAGCGCCTCATGCGGGCCATGGTCGAGTTCCTCTACGACAACCTGAAGGCGCACCGGAAGGCGTTGACCAGCCTGGTGGCTGCCAGCGGTCAGCCCGACCTGGACGTCATGGACGACCTGCGCGCCGCCATGACCCAGATGTTCTCCGAGCTCCAGATCATCGGTGAGCACGAAGCCGCCGTGCGCGGCTGGTTCTCGCCGTCGGTGGTGCCCCCCACCACCCGTCTCGCCGTGGCTCTCACCATCGGGATGGTGATCGCCGAGCCTTGGCTCACCGAAGACGGGGTCGGCTGGGAAGGGCTCATCGACGACATGGCCAACTTCTGCCTGTACGGAATCCGGCTCGAGCCCGAGGCTCCCGCCGGCAAGGGCAATGGATCTCGCCGTCCTCAGAAGCGAGCCCGTTAACGGGTGCGGGCGGTGGGGCTCGAACCCACACGAGCCGAAGCTCAGCGCTTTTTAGGAGCGTTCGGTGGCGTGTCGGGTGGTGCCGCCCCGTGCCGCTGCGTATGCCCTGACCTGCGGTTTCGCGTCACGGGCGTGCTTGTTCGTGTCGCCTCGTACGGCTCGGTTGCAAACAGTTCGTTAGCAATGCGTTTGCAGAAGGGGCCCCGAAACCAGGTCCGGGACGAGGCCACCGCTGCGCGCGCTCCGCTGCGGGCCCGTGTCGATCGGCGACGGCCTGGCCCCGTTTGACCCCCAGGCAGCCAAGCACCCTCCGAGCAGGTTCACCGGAGTCCGCAAGAGCCAGCTGATCAGCGACACGCGCATGGGCTCGTCCCGATCGTGCGAATGGCGTCCGCATCAGTTGGCTCCCAGGATGGCTCCCATCAGTCACCGAAGGCCGGCCCCCCTGCGTTACCGTCTTAGTAGCAATCGATGGCAGGGGGAACGACGCAATGCCCGGGGGCTGCTTCAAGCCGGCAGGGCGATCCGCGGTGCAAGGGCGTCACGTGCTCGGCCGGATTCCTGATCCACCCTCCTTGCTTAGCTGCCCCCAAAGCCCGGCCTTTCCTCGCGCCAGCCGATCGGGGTGTCGTCGCCAACCGAGTCGTGGCCGGTGCCCCTCGCCAGCGGTGGCCCGAGGGGAGCCAACGTGAGTCGATCCGAGGAAGGCCTCCTCACCATCCTCGTAACCGATCTGGTCAGATCGACGGAGCTCCACGTGCGTGCCGGGGACCGCGCTGCCCAACAACTGGTCCAGATCCATGACGAGGTCGTGCGGACGGCGGTGGAGGAGCACGGGGGTCGGCTGGTCAAGGGATTGGGCGACGGCGCCCTTGCCACCTTCGCCTCGGCCCGGCGGGCCCTGGCCTGCGCCGTCGCCATCCAACGACGTCTGGAGGATCACAATCGGCACTACCCGGATGACCAGCTGCAGCTCCGCATCGGGCTGAACAGCGGGGAGGTCCTCCATCGGAACGCCGACGTGCACGGCGCGGCCGTCGCCGCCGCCGCTCGGGTCGCCGCCTGCGCCGCCGGAGGCGAGATCCTCGTTGCCGATATCGTCCTCCAGGCGTCGGGCACTGTCCCGGAACTGCGAACGAGGCCGAAGGGGACGTTCGAGCTCAAGGGATTCGGGCGCCCGTTCCTCCTCCACCAGATCCTCTGGCACGAGGAGCAGGAGACGACGGCTCGACCGCGCGCGCGGCCAGCCGTCCCGTCTCCCGCTCGCGGCGAGCTCTTGTGTCCGATCCTGGTGGGCCGCCACCGAGAGCTCGAGGTGCTCCTGGCCGCCCTGGGAAGGGCCCGGGAGGGCGAGGGTGGGGTGGTCGTCGTTGTCGGCGAGGCCGGGGTCGGCAAGTCCCGTCTGGCGCGGGAGCTGGCCGGGGTGGCGGGGGAACAGGGCTGCACCGTGCTCACCGGGCGGGCGGTCGGCGGTGGCAGCCCGCAGCCCTACCGCCCCTTTGTCGAAGCCCTTGCCGCTGCCGCCCGCCAGGGAGTTAGGCTGGATTCAGCGGAGTTGGCGCCGTTCCGGGCTCCGTTGGGCCGCCTGGTCCTTGACTGGGCCTATAGCGACGAGCGCCAGACCGAGGCCTCGGTCGTCGCCGTCGCCGAAGGGGTGCTCCGGGTTCTGCGCGCTCTGGCGGGGACGACGGCGACCGTGCTCGTGCTCGAGGATCTCCACTGGGCCGATGCGGAAAGCGTCGCCATCCTCGAGTTCCTGGCCGCCTACGTGCCCGCTGAGCCGGTCCTGTGCGTGGTGACCAGCCGGCTCACGGAGGGACCGGGATTGGCCGTCCCACCCGCCCTCCTCGAGCACCGGACCGCCCACGTTCTGGAGCTCGCCCGGTTGACCGACGCCGAGGTAGAGGCGATGACCCGGGCCTGCCTCGACCTTCCCCACCTCCCTGGCGAGCTGGAGGAGTTCCTGCGCTCACGGGCCGAGGGACTGCCCTTCCTCGTCGAGGAGCTGCTGGCCGGGCTGGCCGCGTCACGGGCGCTGGTCCCCAGCGAAGGAGGCTGGCGGCTCGACCGCGAGATCGTGCCGTCCGTGCCCCTCACCTTGGCCGCCAGCGTGCATCGGCGCCTCTCTGTGCTCGACCAGGCCACCAGGACGCTGCTGGCGGCGGCCGCGGTGCTCGGGCGTCGGTTCGACTGGACATTGTTGTCGCCCATCGCCGGGCTCGACGAGGGAGCCGTGCTGGGCGGGTTGCGGCAGGCGGTCGACGCCCAGCTGCTCACCATCGAGCCGGCTGCGAACAGCTTCCGCTTCCGTCACGTCCTCACCCGCGATGCCGTCGTCGAGGAGCTCCTCCCGCCCGAGCGCGCCGCCCTGGCCCGCCGGGCCCTCGAGGTGATCGAGCAGCGCCACTCGGAGCTGCCTGGCGACTGGTGCGACCTGGCGGCCGAGCTGAGCGAGCGCTCCGGGCAGCTGCACCGCGCCGCCCAGCTGCTCCACGAGGGTGCCCGTCGGGCACTGGCCCGAGGCGCCCTGGCCTCAGCCGAGGCCACCCTGGACCGGGCTCTCGCCCTGGCGCCCGACGACCCCCTGCTCGCCACCTCCCTGGAGGACACCCTGACCGAAGTGCTCGCTCTAGCGGGAAAGACCGAGCGCGTGTTTGCCGTGGGCGAACACCTGCTCGGCGCGCTGGCCTCGATGCCAGCCGGTCCCGAACGTCTCGCCGAGGTCCACCTCCGTCTGGCTCGGGCGGCGGTGATGGCGGGACAGTGGGATCGGGCCGCCGCCCAGTTGTCTCAGGCCCGGGAGCTGGGCATGGCGGCGGGCGAGGCCCTCGTCTGCCGTATGGACGCCCTGGCCGCCCACGTCGCCATGGGCCAAGGGCGCCTGGAGGAGGCGGAGGAGCGGGCCCAACGGGCCTTGCGGGCGGCCACCGAGGCGGCACTTCCTGCCGTGGCCTGTGAGGCGCTGGAGGTGATCGGCCGCTGCGCCCGGCCCCGAGACCTGGTTGCCGCCGAAGCCGCCTTCGAGCAGGGCCGGCGGCTGGCCGAGGAGCACCGTCTGGATCTATGGCGCATCCGTGCCCTCCACGAACTGGGGACGATCGACCTCTTCTCCACCTACCGCCTCGACCGCCTGGAGATGGCGAGAGAGGCTGCGGTACGCAGCGGAGCCTTGGCCTCCATCGCCCTCATCGATCTCCACCGGGCGGTGATCCTGGGCGGGCGGGGGCGGCTGGATGACGGCGTGGCCGCCGCCCGGTCGAGCGCCGAGACCTCGGCCCGCTTCGGGCTGGCCACGCTGGCCATGGCCCACATGATGGAGGCCTCCATCCAGGCCCGGGCCGAGCGGCGGCAGGAGATGGAGGCCGCCATTGCCAGGGCCCTGGAGGCGGGGCCCGACGACCTCGACGTGCTGGCGGGGGCCTGGGGTCAGGCGCGCGCCCTTCTCTCGCTCAGCGAGGCCGACTGGAGACGGGCGGGCGAGGAACTCGACCGGGCTATGGAGTTCGTTCGACGCTCCGCGGCGGTCTCGTTTCCCTTCCGGGGCCTGTGGGCACTGATCAAGACTCTCGAGGGGCCCACGGGGGATGCAGCCCGAGAGCTGGTTCGCTCATCGCCTGGGCTGGGAGTGGTGCTCAACCGGGTCTACCTCGAGTGCGCGGAAGCCATCGCCGAGGCCAGGACGGGTGACGGGGAGGCGGCGACGCGCCGATTCGAGGCTGCCCTGGCCGAACAAGCTCGGCTCGAGGAGGGCGACTGGTACCGCCATGTCATGATCTGGCTCGTCGCCCACTCGGCCGTCGAGGACAGGTGGGGCTCTCCCACGTCCTGGTTGCGACCGGCCCTCGCCTACTTCGAGGCCCAGTCTCTCAACCGCCTGGCGAGGTCGTGTCGCGGTCTACTCCGCCGGGCCGGAGCTCCGGTTCCCCGCAAAGGCCGAGGCACCTCGGAGGTGCCGGCGCCCCTGGCCGCAGTCGGGGTGACCACCCGGGAGATGGACGTGCTCTCTCTCGTTGTCGACGGGCTGACCAACCGCCAGATCGGCGAGCGGCTCCACCTCTCTGAGCGAACGGTCGAGAAGCACGTGGCCAGCCTGCTGGTCCGCCTGGGTCTGCAGCGCCGGATTCAGCTGGCCGGCGCCTTCCTTCGCGCCACTGCCGGGCCTGGACGCTTATCTGGGTAGTCGGCCGCGCCGAAGTGGGGTGGTTCCACCGATGTGCACACCCTGTGCTGCGCCGCATCCTGATCTTGCTCGCGCACCCAGGAGGTCGGGCCCGTGGAAACCACCGGCAACGAGGTCGCCGAAGATATCTACCGGATCTCGACGGGCGACCCCGGCTGCTTCGGTACTGGGTTCACCTTCAACCAGTTCCTGATAGACGCCGACGAGCCCGTGCTCTTCTCAACCGGGTTCCCGGTGCTCATCCCCCGCGTGGCCGAGGCGGTCGACCGGGTGCTCCCCCGCCGGCGGGCCTTTGGATCCGCTCAGGGGACGCCTCCCGATCCGACGAGTTTGGCTCGTTCAACCAACCCTCGAGAACGGTACTCCCTAGGCGGGAGAGGCGTTCGGCGTGCTGGCGGCGCGCTCCGGCTCGCAAGCGATCAGCTGGGTCGCGCCCGCCGACGCCCGGCCGGGATCCGTCATCCGCTAGTTCTGCGGCATGCGGGCCAGCTGGCTGGCCGGAGGCGGGTGGCTCATCGGCACCGGGGTGTGCTCAGCGCGTCGGCTCTTCGGCATGACCGGAGCCTTCAAGGTGGTGGAACGACCGGCCGTCTGACCCCCGGGGGGAACGCACTTCTTCGGCGGGCAGCCGTCAACGGCGAGGAGGAACAGCGATGATGGCGATCACCACAGTCGAGGGAAGCGAGGAACTCAGAGAAGGTCTCTCCGGGGCCGTCCTCACCTCGGACAGCCCCGGCTACGACGAGGCCCGGCGGGTCCACAATGGCCTCGTCGACAAGCGTCCAGCTGTCATCGCCCGGTGCCTCAACACCGCCGACGTGGTCGACGCCATCAGCTTCGGACGGGAGCACGGGCTCGAGCTCTCGGTCCGCGGCGGCGGTCACAACGTCGCCGGCCGTGCGGTAACCGACGGGGGACTGATGATCGACCTCTCCCTGATGAAGGGCGTCCACGTCGATCCCGCTCGAGACACCGTCGGCGCGCAGGCCGGTGTGACCTGGCGAGAGTACAACCGCGCCGCGGCGGCCTTTGGCCTCGCCACGACCGGCGGCGTCGTTTCCACCACGGGGATCGCCGGCCTCACCCTCGGCGGGGGTATCGGCTGGCTGATGGGCAGGTACGGGATGGCGGTGGACAACCTGCTCTCCGCCGAGGTCGTGCTCGCCTCCGGCGAGGTCACCACGGCGAGCGAGGATGGGGACCGGGACCTGTTCTGGGCCATCCGGGGAGGCGGGGGGAACTTCGGCGTCGCGACCTGGTTCGAATACCGCGCCCACCCGCTCGCCACTGTCCTCGGCGGCCCCGTGCTGCACCAGCTGGCGGACGCCGGCGAGATGTTGCGCTTCTACCGCGACCTGACCGCCCAGGTCCCGGACGCGCTCACCACCCAGGCGGCGCTCCTGCACGCGCCCGACGGGTCGGGGGCCAAGCTGTGCGGCATAGCGGTCTGCCACTCCGGTGAAGACCCGGACCGGGCAGAGGCGGACGTCCGTCGGCTGCGGGAGTTCGGGACCCCGGTGGCCGACCTCGTCCAGCGGATGCCCTACCCGGTCGTGAACACACTCCTCGACCCCTTCTTCCCCCGGGGTGCCTTGAACTACTGGAAGTCGGCGTTCTTCTCGGACCTCTCGGATACCGCCGCCGAGGTGCTGGTGGAGGCCTTCAAGAACTCCCCGACAGCCATGTGCGCCCTGGCCGTCGAGCACTTCCATGGGGCCGTCACCCGGGTCGACCCTGCTGCCACCGCCTTCCCCCACCGCCAGCCCGGGTACAACCTGATCATCGTCTCCCAGTGGACCGACCCCGCGCAGACCGATCGCTGCATCGCCTGGGCCCGCGACACCTTCGATCTGCTCAGGCCCCACATGGCGAACCGCTCCTACGTGAACTATCTCGATGCCGACGACGGCGATCGCATCCGCCACGCCTACGGCCCGAACTACGAACGGCTGACCGAACTCAAAGGGCGCTTCGACCCCGACAACCTCTTCCGCCTGAACCAGAACATCGCCCCGGGGGTGGAGTCAGCCGAGCACGCCGGCAGTTGATCCACGCGGATTCGATTCAGAGTCGTCCGACCAGCGCGCTGGTGCCAGCCGGGCCATCCCCACCACCCCGTTCCACAAGCGCCATTGCCACCTTCCATTTGCGCTGCCGCGGGGCTCGGACTGCCGTGGGGCCCCCGGGACCGACGGCCTGTGCCGAGGAGGCGAATTGGAGGAATCACGAGAGGACTCCGCCCGCCTGGCGAGCCGCCGGATGCTGCTCCGGGGCGCGGCCGGAGGCTGTGGCCGCCGGTGCGCTCCTGTCGGCCGGCTGCTCGCCCGGCGACGACCAAGCGACACGGAAGGATTCCGGGCAACACGGGAGGTGCAGCACATGCCGGAGAAGACCAGCAACTGGAAGCCCGATGGCTGGGACGCCGAGGTTCGCATCGGTATCCTCACCCCGCACGCCGATATCGGGCCAGAGTCGGAGTTGCACGCCATGGCACCGGCGCATGTGGGCATCCACGCCGCTCGCGTGCTCTTCGGCGCCATGACAGTGGGTGGCGCAATGAATCCCACGATCCCGCTGGCGCCGGTGCGCGCCTTCGCCGAGCCGCCCCACGTGGACGAGGCCACCGAGCGGCTGGCGGAGGCTCCGCTCAACGCCATCGCCTTCGCCTTCACCAGTTCGGCCTACATGGTGGGCGCCGAGGGAGAAGCGGCGATGCTCGCCCGGCTGATGCAACGTGCCCGTGGTATCCCCGTGGTCGCCACCGGCACGGCGGCCGTTGACGCCCTGCGGCGGCTCGGCGCCCGGCGGATCGCGCTCGTTCATCCGCCGTGGTTCGACGCCGAGCTGAACGGTCTGGGTCGGGCGTACTACGAGGCGGTCGGGTTCGAGGTCTCCTTCGCCGCTCCCAGCGAGCTACCCAGCAACCAGCATGCGATCACGCCTGAGGGTCTCTTTAACTGGGTCGTTGACCATGTCCCGGAGGAGGCCCAGGCGGTGGTCATCGGTGGTAATGGCTTTCGGGCCGTGGGTGTGATCGCCGCCCTGGAAGAGGCGCTGCTCCGCCCCGTCCTCGCCGCCAACCAGGTGGTCTTCTGGGCGGCGCTGCGGGCCGCCGGCGCCGACGCCTCCACGGTGACCGGCTACGGTCGGCTCTTCACCCTCGCCTGATCCGCCCTGGCGAGCACGACCCCTCACGGGGGGGGCTAGCCCGTCTGCGTGCTGCCCATCCCGGCGATCGGCAGGACGCATCTGACCAGAAATGCCCGTGGACGCACATGACGTACGCGGGGAGGGTTTCGGGCCAAGCACGCTCGGGGTGCTAGCCCGAGGCTCAGGCGGCGGGTTCGTGGAGAGCGACGTCGTACCCGAGGTAGCGGAGTTGGGCGGGAGGCCCGCGGCTTGATCCTGTAGGGGAACTCCTCACCTCGAGCCCACCCGGTGGGCTTCGTTTTCCGAGCACCTCCAGCAGTCCAAGCACGGAGCGGCACTCCGCCCCAGCTTGACTTCGAAGTTACGCCCGTGTCATTCCCTCAGTCAACTGAAGATTTGACCGTCTGTGAAACAACCGACAACAACGCTCACCAATGGCAAAGAACGGACATCGATGAGCAAGAAGAAATCCGTCCCGGCCGAACCGGACGTCCCGCTCTTCTGGGGCATGACCCCCAACCAGATCGTCGCCTACAACCTCACCCAGGCCCGCCTCTGGAAGGGCTGGACCCAGGACCAGGCCGCCGAGGCCCTCGCCCCCTATGTCGGCTCCCGATGGTCTAAGGCCAACTTCTCCGCCGCCGAGCGGTCCGTCGTCGGCGGGCGGGTCCGGAACTTCGACGCTGACGAGATCGTGGCGTTCGCCCGCGCCTTCGAACTTCCGGTCACGTTCTTTTTCATGCCGCCCGCGCCGTGGGCTGAGAACCTCCCCGTCCGGCTCCAGACTCCCGACGCCGGCCCCCTCGGCAAGGCCCTGGCGACCATGGTCGACCTGGTCTTCGGCGAGCGGCACAGCATCGGCCTCCTCTCGCTCCGCCTCGAACAGTTCCTCGACCAACTCCACCCGGAGGCACTCACCGAGGCCCAGGAGCGGATCCGTACCCTGGCCGACGTGCGTCTCGGCAAGCTCGTCCACGAGGCCTTCCGGGACCTGGGACGCTGGCAGACCCAGCTCCGATCCATGGCCAACAAGCTCGAAGGCCTCGAAGGCATGGTCACCCAGGCGAAGCAGGCCGTCTGGGAACAGACCGAACTTCCGGAGGGCTTCCGGCAGTAAGCGAGGAGGACGACCTTGAAGGGGCACGTTCGCAAGCGGGGCAGCACCCGGTCCTACGTCGTCGACGTCGGAGGCTCCGGTCCCCGCCAGCAGAAGTGGAAGGGCGGATTCCGCACCCGTAAGGAAGCCGAGGTGGCGCTGCGGCAGGCGCTCACCGTCCTCGATCAGGGTGGCGACCCGTTCCCGCCGGAGATCTCCCTGGCCGATTACCTGAGCCGGTGGCTCGAGCATCAGGCGCGGCGGGTGCGGGCCAACACTCACAAGCGGGAGGCGGAACTCCTGCGGCTGCACGTGATCCCCTTGATCGGTGGCCTCCGGCTTGACCGGATACGACCGGCCCACGTCCAGCAGGTCATCGACGCCATGCTGGAAGCCAGCCTCGCACCGGGGACGGTTGTCCGGGCCCGATCCGTCCTTGGGAATGCCATGCGCCGGGCGGTCGCCTGGGGGATCATCCCGGCGAACCCGGTCGCCGCGGTGAGCCCGCCCCGTCCGGAGCGTCCCCGGTTGGCGGTGCCCACCGCCGGCGAGCTGCTCCAGCTGGTGGAGGCTGCGGAGGGGACGTCATGGGAGATCCCCGTCCTCCTGGCCGCCACAACCGGTGCCCGCCGGGGCGAAGTGCTCGCCGTCCGGTGGAGCGACCTCGACCTCGCCACTGGTCGGGTGCGTATCACGGGGAGCGTCCAGCGCATCGGCGGCGAGATCCGGCGCGTCGACCCGAAGACGGAGCGCGCCCGCCGCCAGGTCACGCTGCCCACCTTCGCCGTGGAGCGGTTGAAGCGCCATCGCAAGGAACAGGCGGAGCTCCGCCTGGCGCTCGGGTTCTGGCACGCCGAGGACTGTGTCTGCGACCTTGGCGGCGAACTCATCAATCCGGACGCCTTCTCCCGCGCCTTCAAGACCGTTGCCGCCCGGGCCGGGCTACCGGCCGAGATGCGGCTGCACGATGCCCGGCACGGGGTGGCCACCGCGTGGTTGCAGCAGGGACTGCATCCGGCGATCGCCTCCGCCGCCCTCGGCCACACCAGCCCGGCCTTCACCAATGTCCGTCTACCAACACGTCGTTGACGGGATGAGCGACCAGGCGGCAGCCGCCCTCGAAGCGGCGTTTGCTTCTGCTCGGCTCCCGGGATGATCGCCTTCGCCGATGAGTCGGTCCGTCGCGGTCCCAGCGGTCTGTCCTATGTGATCGCCGCGGCCGTCATCGTTCCTGGCGACGCAGACGAGGCTCGAGGGCTCCTGCGAGCGCTGTCGGGTCGGACTGTGCGGTTTCATTGGCGAACCGAGCGCGACTCCCGACGGATCGCGATGTTGCGGCACCTCTCGGACCTTGGCATCTCGACCTTCGCCAGATGGCATTCGCCTACGACTGGCCGGCGCCAGGAGCGGTCGCGGGCGCTCTGCCTGGCGGCGGTTGCCGGCGATCTCGCTCGTGCCGACGTCGACCAGCTCGTCCTCGAAGCGCGCGAGGAACACCTCAACCGGCGGGACCTCGTCACACTGGTCGGCGCCAAGGCCGCCGGCGTCATCCCCGAGCACTTCCGGTACGGCTTCGCCGCCTCGACGGAAGAACCGCTCCTGTGGGCCGCCGATGCACTCGCCGGTGCCGTCGGCGGCTGGGTGGTTGGCGAGGCCGACACCTATCTGGCGCACCTGCGACCCGCCGACCTCCACGTCCAGCGCGTCGAGGTCTGAGCAAACCGCAGGCCCGGGCTCCCGTCATCCGACGGGCCACCCGGGCCCACTTCCAGTGGGCTTAGCGCCCACGGCGATGAGAAGTGTACCGGCCACGGGTCCCACTGGCGCTCCTCTGATCGGAATCGAACCCTTCGAGGCGCCGGTAGCCTGGTGGCATCAATCACGCGCCCCGAATCGTCGATGCGGAGCACCTGGGCGGACACCGCCTTCGTCTCACCTTCTCCGACGGGCTGGTGCGCGAACTCGACTTCGGCGATATGACGTTCGGCGGCGTGCTTGAGGCGCTACGGGACCCGGCGTTCTTCGCTCGGGTCGTTGTGGACCCAGTCACCAGGACCGTCTCCTGGCCGAACGGTGTCGACTTGGACCCGGACGTCCTGCATGGGGACCACGAGCCCGCCAACGGTCGGGCGGCAAGGGTGCTCGCCCAGTACCAGCTCCGTTCCACGGGCTGAAGCGGGCCTCATCCGCCCCCGCGGACCACGCAACGTGTCCTCAACGCCGTTGGCGAAGAAGACGGCTTCCGGTCGCGCGTTAGCAAATCGTTTGCAAACCGCAGCGGTGTCACGTCCAGCGGCCGTCCGACCACATCGAACAGCAGACAAAAGCCCAGATCAGAGACGGTGCGGGCGGTGGGCCTCGAACCCACACGAGCCGAAGCTCAGCGCTTTTTAAGAGCGCCTCCTCTACCAGTTGGGATACGCCCGCGGGCTACCTATGATCGCGCGCACCTTGTCCCGGGAGGACGGCATGGCGGACACGTCTCTGCACCTGCTCGATGCCATGGAGGCGCTCAACGACGTGGCCGACGGCCTCACGGTCGACGCCGCCCTGGAGGAGCTCGACGACACCACCCTCCAGGTCTTCTGGCGGGACTGGCCCCACATCGCCTCCTGGGCCGGCTCGCTGTGGCGGCGCCTGAACCAGGAGCTGGCCGACCCCGCCAGTCCGGTGGGGGAGTACGACGACACGGGTGGGGGCGACTGAAGCAGACCGGTTGCGGCGGAAGGGGGGAGCGGTGGCCAGGCTCGGTGACATCATGAGCGGCAAGGTGTTCTCGGTCACACCGGCCCAGACGGTGACCGAGGTGGCCCAGACCATGGTGGAGGGTCGGGTGGGGTCGGCGGTGGTGATCGACGGACCCTGGCTGCTCGGCATCTTCACCGAGCGCGACGCCCTGCGGGCCGCCGCTTCGGGCACCGACCTCAACGCCGCCAGCGTGAAGGACTGGATGACCAAGGAACCCGTCACCGTCGGCCCCGACACCGACACCGAGGAGGCCGCCGCCCTCATGGCCACCCACGGGTTCCGCCACCTCCCCGTGGTCGACGGCGACACCGTGATCGGGGTCGTCAGCCTCCGGGACGTGCTGAGCACCCGGATCCGCCGGCGCTCCGGTTAGCGGCGTTCCTCACCAACACCTGTCGTTCGTCAGGAACGCCAGGTCCCCGGAGCAACCGCCCGGCCGCCGGGTCGCGCCGTTAGGTGACGGCGGCCTCGGTGTCGAGGCGGGCCACCAGCCGCTCCACCAGGCGCCGGGTGGTGTCCCGGATGATCCGCACCTCCTCCACGGGACGGCCCCGGGGGTCGGGCAGCCCCCAATCCTCCAGCGGGACGCTCAGGGCGGGGCAGGCCTCGGCCACGGAGCAGCCCATCCCGATGATCCGCTCGGCGGAATCGGCCAGGGCCTGGGTGAGCAGCGTGCCCGGCCCCTCGGGCAGGTCGACGCCCGTCTCCGCCATGGTGGCCACCACCTCGGGGTGAGGCCGCTCGGCCGGTTCGGTGCCGGCCGAGAGCCCCTCGTAGCGGTCGCCGGCCATGTCGTTGAGGAAGGCGGCGGCCATCCGGGACCGGCCGGCGTTGTGGACACAGACGAAGAGGATGCGGCGCCTCAAGGGTTCAGGGGCGTCCCTTGCCCTCGCGCAGGACCCGGTGCAGCGCCCGGGCCAGGAGGTCGCAGGTTGCCTTGACCTGGCGGTCGTCGGGGTACTCGGCCACCAGGGCCACGGCCCGGCCGTATGCCCCCTCCAGGGCGCGCCGGCTCTCGCCCGCCTCCGTCACCAAGTGCGTGATGGCGTCGTCGTCGTCGTTTCCCTCGCCCACCAGGCTGAGGGCCAGGCCCACCAGCCAGGGGGCCGACACCGCCTGGACGCCGGAGGGTCTCTCGGGAACGACGGCGGTCACGTGGCCACCTCCAGCGCCTCAGTCGCATCGGCTGCGGCCGCCGAGGCCGTCTCGGCCGGGGCCACCACCAGGGTGACGTGCCGGTGGAAGAGCCGCTCGATGCCTTCGGGCACCCCCCGGCGCAGCCACTGGGACGGCCCGGGAGGCAGGGTGGACAGGATCAGCTCGTCGAAGTCGCGGTGGCGCAACACGTCACCGATGGCGACGATGGGGCTGGGATCGCCCACCTCGCCGTGCACGTCCGCCCCGAGCCGGCGGAGCTTGATCAGGGCGCCGTCGAGGCGGTGCTGCGCGATGGCGTGAGCCTCCACGGGGGAGAACCGCCCCCGGTCGTGGGCGTGGGTGGCGGGAACTAGCAGAAAGAACCGGCACGGCCCCCCGGCCATGCAGGCCTGGAGCTTGTCCATCAACTGCGGTTGGCCCAGGGTCTGGTTGGCGACCACGAGGTAGTGGCGCACAACGCCTCCTCGGTTAGGCCCCCTCGAATATGAGTGGCGCACATACTAGACCGATCGCGCCACCCCGTTTTCACGGGCTGTCAGCTTTCGCCCTTTCGGGGTGATGCCAGGTGATAGGCCGTGATCCGCCAGGCCGATCCGACCCGTTCGAGGAGCATTTCGTCGCACACGCTCTGCCCGTCGGCCAGCTCCAGACGGGTCACCACCCGGGCCAGCGGCCCGCTCACGTCCACCACTTCGGGCCGCACCGACCGCACCAGCCGGGCGAGCCCGCCCTCGCCCTGGTAGGCCGCCTGCTTGCCGGCCACGAAGTCGGCCCGGGAGCGCCCGTCCCGCAGCTTGTCGGACGACAGGTTCCACAGGGTGGCGAAGTCGAGACGGTCCCAGGCGTGCTCGTAGGCCACCGCCGTGTCCGCCGGGCCGGGCCCCGTACCCCGTCCGATGACGTAGACGAGGGCGCCGGCGAACACCAGCACCAGCACACCCAACACCAGGAGGGGCAGCTGGCTCGGCGATGAGGCGGCGGCAACCATCCAGCCGAGAGTATCCAGTGGTCTCTGATTAGTCGATGAGGACGCCGGGGTTGAGGACCCCGCCGGGGTCGAGGGTGCGCTTGGCCGCCCGGAGGGCCTCGGCGAAGAGCTCGGGCCGCTCGGTGTCGTAGTGGCGCCGGTGATCCCGGCCGACGGCGTGATGATGGGTGATGGTGCCGCCGTGGGCGGCGATGGCGGACGATGCCGCCTCCTTCACCTCCGCCCACTGCTCCAGCTCGGCCCCCGGGCGGCCGGGGGCGATGACGGTGAAGTAGGGGGCGGGACCGTCGGGATAGACGTGGGTGAACCGGCAGGCAACCGAGCCGCCCTTGGCGCCCACGGCGTCGAGGGTCTCGGTGACCGCGGCCACCACCCCCTCATGGAGGGCGGCGAAGCGGTCCCAGGTCACCGCCGTCTCGAAGGTCTCCACCAGGGCGCCCAGCGCGATCAGGCCGTCCCGCAGGTAGGGCATGGCCATGAACGACTGCCGCCAGGCATCGCTGGCCGGATCGCCGCCGCCGGCCGAGGCCGCTTCCGGGACCGTCCCCCCGTGGTCGGCGCAGCACTCCAGCGCCCGGGCCATCCACGGCTCCAGCGGGTGGTCGGCCGACTCGAAGCCGACCAGCAGCACCGGGCTGGTGCCCGCCCCGGCCATGAGGGCTTCGGTGGCGTCGAGCAGCCGGCAGTTCGACGGGTACAGGCCGGACTGGGCCAGGGTCCGGGCCGCCTCCGCCCCCGCCTCGAAGGACGGGAAGGGCACCGCCGCCTTGGCCCGGTGGCGGGGCCGTTCGAACACCCGCATCCAGGCCTCGGTGATGATCCCCAGGATTCCCTCCGAGCCGATGAAGAGCCGGTCGGGCGCCGGGCCGGCGCCGGAGGCGGGCAGGCGCCGGGTCTCCATCACCCCCCGGGGGGTGACGACGCGGAGCGACTCCACCAGCTCGTCGACGTGGGTGAACAGGGTGGCGAAGTGGCCGCCGGACCGGGTGGCGATCCAGCCGCCCAGGGAGGAGAACTCGAAGGACTGCGGGTAGTGGCGCAGGGACAGCCCGTGGGCCCGGAGCTGGTCCTCCAGGCGGGGCCCGAGGGTGCCGGCCTGGATGCGGGCGGCCCGGGAGGTGGGATCCACCTCGAGGACCCGGTCCAGGCCGGTCAGGTCGACGGTGACCACGCCCCGGTAGCCGTCGCCCGGATCGCACTCCACGCCCCCCACCGCCGATGACCCGCCCCCGTAGGGGACGGCCGCCGCCCCGGCGCCGGCGCACCAGTCGAGGACGGCGACGACGTCGGACTCCGTGGCCGGGAAGGCGACCACGTCGGGAGGATGGGGGAACTGGCCCCGGAAGCCGCGGACCACGTCCCGGTAGGACCGTCCGTAGCTGTGCCGGGCCCGTTCGTAGGCCGACGTGGAGCACAGGGGGGCCAGGGTGGCCGGCGGGTCGAGCCGGGGCGCGGGGAGTGCGACCTCGGCGAGGGTCACCGGCCGGCGGGGTTCCGGGGGGTCG
>JBIOUX010000014.1:0-16409 GCA_044867425.1 Acidimicrobiia bacterium
TCGAGGACCTGGGCTTCTTCGTCATCGACAACCTGCCGCCGGCGCTCATCTCCAAGGTGGCCGAGCTGGCCCGGGCCCCGGGGCGGCCCCCCACCCGCTACGCCCTGGGCGTCGACGTGCGCTCCGGTGCCCTGGAGGACCTCCACGTGGCCCTGGAGGAGCTCCGGGAACTGGATGTGCGCACCCGCATCTTCTTCCTCGACGCCGCCGACGACGTGCTCATCCGCCGCTACGAAGCCAGCCGGCGCAAGCACCCCCTCGGCTCCCCCGACCGGGTGTCGGAGGCCATCGCCGACGAGCGGGCCCTCCTCGAGCCCCTGAAGGAGCAGGCCGACATCGTGGTCGACACCTCCGACCTCAACGTCCACCAGCTGCGGGACCGGCTCCGGGACATCTTCGCCACCGGGGTGCCCGACCAGGCGCTGCAGACGAGCATCGTGTCCTTCGGGTTCAAGCACGGCCTGCCCATGGACGTCGACCTCGTCTTCGACTGCCGGTTCCTGCCCAACCCCCACTGGGTGGAGTCGCTGCGCCCGCTGCCCGGCACCGACCCCCGGGTGCGCCGCTACGTGATGAAGCAGCCCGAGACGGAGGCCTTCCTCGCCGAGCTGGAGCGCCTCTTCGATCTGCTGCTGCCCTCCTACGTCAAGGAGGGGAAGTCGTACCTGTCCATCGGCGTCGGCTGCACGGGCGGGCACCACCGTTCGGTGGTCCTGGCCGAGGAGCTGGCCAAAGTCCTGGAGCGCCTCGGTTTCCGGGCGAACGTGCACCACAGGGACGTGGAACGTGGCTGACAACGACACGAACGAGCCGAACATGAGTCTCCCGCCGGAGGACCCCCGGGCCGGGCCCGTGGCCAAGCCCACCATCGGCGTGGTCCGCTCCCGGCCCGGCGACCGGCGCCGACCCATGACCCCCATGGCCAAGGGCGACCCGTGGCAGCTGCCCAACACCCCGCCCCAGGGCCCGGCGGTGGTGGCCCTGGGCGGCGGGCACGGCCTGGCCACCGCCCTGGCCGCCGCCCGGCGCTACGCCGGCTCCATCACCGCGGTGGTGTCGGTGGCCGACGACGGCGGCTCGTCGGGCCGGCTCCGCCAGGCCCACGACGTGCCCGCCCCCGGCGACCTGCGCAAGTGCCTGGTGGCCCTGGCCGCCTCCGACACCATCTGGGCCGAGGCCTTCGAGCACCGGTTCCGCTCCGGCGAGCTCGACGGCCATGCGCTGGGCAACCTGGTCATCGTCGGCCTGGCCCAGGTCCTGGGCGACTTCGGCCGGGCCCTGGAGGAAGCCGGCCGGCTCCTCAAGTGCGCCGGGCGGGTGCTGCCCGCCACCACCGACCCCGTCGTCCTCAAGGCCGACGCCGGCCCCAACGGCGGGTCGGTGGAGGGCCAGGTGGCGGTGGCCAACAGCCCCGATCCCATCCGCCGGGTCCACATCGTCCCCGAGGACGCCAAGGCCCACCCCGAGGCGGTGTCGGCCATCGAACTGGCCGACCAGGTCGTCCTCGCCCCCGGCTCGCTCTTCACCAGCCTGCTGCCGGTGATCTGCGTGCCCGCCATCCGGGAGGCGCTGGTCGCCGCCCGGGGCCGGATCGTCCATGTGTGCAACCTCAAGTCCCAGGTGCCCGAGACCGTCGGCCTCGACGCCGTCGACCACCTCCGGGCCGTCCTGGCCCACGGCGCCCGGGTGGACGCCTTCCTCTACCAGCGGGGCGGGTCCCTGGAGGCGGACGAGATCGCCGTGCGAGCCCTCAACATCGAGCCGGTGGCGGCCGACGTGGCCGGTCTCAAGGGGCTCGTCCACGACCCCGGCCTGCTGGCCAAGGCGCTCGAGGCCCTGGTCTGACGCCGGTTCCACCACGTTTTGGTGACGGATTATTCCGGCTGTCGAGAAAATTCGTCGCCAGAACCGGCCAGGAGGCGGGCCAGGCGGGCGGTGAGGCCGTCGATCTCGGCGGCGGTGCGCTCGTAGATGGCGCGAGGACCGCCCATGGGGTCCTCGACGTCGTCGTCTTCGGCCCGCGTGCCTCGAAGGTCGGGGGGACGGCGGCCGGCGTGGAGTTGGGCCACGTAATCGGCCACCGTCTGGTCCGGCCGGCGGGGTCCCAGGCGTTCGCCCCGGCGGACGAGCTCCTTGAGGGTGAAGGTCCGCGCCCACGCCCCGGGGTGGGCGGCCACGATCTCTTCGACATGCTCGCGGGCCATGGCCATGATCAGGTCGGCGGGGCCCACGAGGTCGGCGGACAGGCGCCGGCTGCGGTGGCCGGCGGTGTCGAAGCCCCGGGCGGCCATCACCGCCAGGCCGTGGTCGGGTACCGGCTGGCCGGGGGAGAGCAGGCCGGCGGAGTGGACGTGGGCCTCGACGCCGAGCTCGGCCAGGCGGGCGGCGAGGAGCACCGCCCCCATGGGCGAGCGGCAGATGTTGCCCAGGCACACGACCAGGATGTCGATGGCGGGCGAGGATACCGACACGGGGGCAGCCCCCGTCCGGGGCCAAAAACTGTGGCCCCGCTCTCATGGTATGAAGGTACTACTATCGGGTGATGGCCAAAGAGAAGGTGACGCTCACCCTCGATGCCGAGAACCTTGCCGCCCTGCGGGCCCTGGTGGGCGCCCGCAGCCTGTCGGCATCGGTTGACGACGCCGTGGCGTCGCATGTCGCCCGGCTGCGACACCTGGCGGCGGTGGACGAGTGGCTGGCCGAACTCGACCGCGAGCACGGCTCCGTCCCGCCCGAGACGCTGGAATGGGCCGCCCGACTGGTCGACGACTGGGCTTCCCGCCAGGGCAATCGCCGGCGGGCGGGTTGATGCTGCTCCTTGACAGCGAAGCGCTCTCGGCGGTGGCACACGGGCCGGCCGACCGTCGGGACCGGGTGCGAGCCCTGGCCCGGGAGATGCGCCGGCGGAACCTGCCGGTGGGCACGGTTGCTGCTGTCTTGGCTGAGGTCGTGCGCGGCCGCCCGGCCGATGCGGCGGTGTTCTCTGGGCTGCGCCGGGAACGGGTCGAGGTCTATCCCGTGGACACTCGGGCTGGTGTCCGCGCCGGACAGCTACTCGGGGCGGTGGGTGCCGGCTCCGAGTCGGCGATCGACGCCTTCGTGGTGGCGGTGGCCGATCTCGCCGGTGGTGCCGTCATTGCCACCGTCGATGCGGCCGACATGGGCGGGCTGGCCGCGCATGCCACCGGCGTGGTCGTCGCCTCGCTCCAAGCCTGATCGGGTTAGCTTCGCCCGCCGGCGCAGAGGGCGGCGACCACGGCGGCCAGGCCGGCGGCCACGGCGAACTCCTGGCGCATCTTGTGGGGATGCTCCCGGCCGCGCTGGATGTCGGCGTGGAACCGGTCCACCGCCGGGGGGAACGGGCTCCTGCCGAAGAAGTAGCGGGCCGGCTTGTCAGTGTCGAGCAGGGCGGCACCAACCATGCCAAAAAGCACCGGGAGGCGCCGGCCCTTGGCCAGGCCGAAGGCCGCGCCCATGGCGGCCAGGCCGGCGAGACCGTCCCGGCGGGCGATGCGGAGGAAGGTGGGGTCCTGCTCGGGCTGGGCCTTGCCGTGGGGGAAGCCCCAGTGGGGGATGACGTCCATGGCCAGGTGGGAGGCGACGCCGAGGGCCAGCGCCGGCAGCGGCTTGCGGGCCAGGGCGCCGATGGCGGCGCCGGCCAGAACGTGGTTGGTGACCAGCATGCCCCTCTCATCGGCCGATTCGGCCCCGGAGGTGAGTCTCGACGGTCCCGGGTGGGTCAGACGCAGAGCCCATCGTCGCTGACGCCCCGGCTGCACCAGGCGGTGGCCTCGACGGTTCGGACCGAGAAGCTCTCGCCGCCTCGAATCGGATCCGCCGAGATCTTCAGGCGTTCCCCGCCCTGGGCGTCGTCACCGAGCCCGATGACGTCGACGATGATCTCGGCGCGATCGCTCCCTTCGGGTGCGCCGACGACCACAACGTCCGACGGGGGCTCGTGGCTGGCCCGCAGACCGCCGACCAACCGGCCCAGCTGGCGCATCGAGTCCGCCCTCGGCCGGTCGCCGGGGGAGGAGAACAGGGCGGCGGTGATGTCCGTGACCCGCCCCGGCTGCAACACGAAGGAGGCCTCGGCCCAACCGGTCCGGCCGTCAGCGGTGAGCTCCGTCCAGAACCGGGCGTCGCCGACCGAGCGATTGTGCCCGGTCGCCGTGGCGTGCATGGCCAGGGGCTCCAGCTCGAAGACGACATCGAAGTCCATTCCGGGTCCGGAACGGACGGTGAGCGTGTCGCCGGCGGCGACGCCCACGACAGCCAGCCGGGCGCCCCGGGACGGAGCGATGTCGACCCGCTCACCGGGCAGCGCCGCGCCGTCGGTGGGTTTGGTGCCAACCGTCGACTCGGTGGCCCGGGGGGCTCCGTCGTCGGGTCCGCAGGCGGCGACCACCATGGCGAGGGCCAGCACGCCGACCAGCCGCTTGCCGTTCACCCGCGAAGTGTGCTCCACCGCCCTCCCACCCGCACCCGTACTTGGCACGCCACATCTATCCGCCGGCCGGGAAAGCTACCGTCCCTGCGCTCCTCCCCGGGCGGGGACGCGCCCGGCGCCGGCGGCGACTAGCGTCGTGGGGGAACGTCGTCCACCCCGAGGCGAGGTGAGGACCATGGCGCAGCAGAGTGAGCCGGCGGCCGAAGGCTCCAGCGGGCACACGTCCGAGCACGACCAGACCGAGCATCGGCACGTCGCCGACCACGCCCGGATCTCCAAGGAGCATCTGGCGGCCCATGAAGCGCTGTTGAACCGCCACGTCGAGGAGCACACCGCCCTCGCCGACCGCCATGTGGCCGAACACGGGAAGGCGGCCACGGCGGGTCTGCCCCAGAAGACGATGCTCAGCACCCGCCACGCCGCCGAACACGCTTGGCTCGAGTTGCAGCACGCCTCGCAGCTGGCGTTCCTGGAGGCCCGCCACGCCCTCCAGCGTCTGAGCATGGACCGGCACCACGCCGTCGAGCTGGTGACTCAGGAGCGCCGCCACGCCCAGGAGGACCGCCAGGCCCGGGCCGGCTGAGCCGGACGCGGCCAGCTCGGCCGTCCCGCCCGACCCGCCGGTAGCCTGGTTGGCGTGCGGATCGGTTTCGCGGTGCCCATCTCCGGATCGTGGGCCACCCCGGCCAACCTCGTGGAGATCGCCGGCAGGGCGGAAGCGCTGGGGTACACGTCCCTGTGGACCTTCCAGCGTCTCCTCTCACCCCTCGAGGGGGACACGCCGGTGCTGGCCCCGCAGTACCGCAGCGTGCACGACCCCCTGGCCACGCTCGCCCACCTTGCCGGGCAGACGTCGACCGCCCGCCTCGGGCTGGCGATCGTGAACGTGCCCTTCTACGCCCCCATCGTGCTGGCCAAGCTGCTGACCACGATCGACCACCTCTCCGGCGGGCGCCTGGACGCCGGGCTGGGCATCGGGTGGTCGCCGCACGAGTTCGAGGCGGTGGGTGTCTCTCCCAAGGAGCGGGGCCGGCGGGCCGAGGACTTCCTCGGCTGCCTGCGGGCCATCTGGACGGACGACGTCGTCGACTACGACGGCGAGTTCTACCGGGTGCCCCGCTCGCGGGTGGACCCGAAGCCGGTCCAGCAACCGCATCCGCCGGTGCTGCTGGGCGGCACGGCGCCCGCCGCCCTGCGCCGGGCCGGCCGGCTGGCGGCGGGCTGGATCAGCAGCAGTCGGGAGGACCTGACCCGCATCGACGAGTCCATCGCCATCGTGCGGGCGGCGGCGGCCGAGGTGGGGCGTGACCCCGACCAGCTCCGCTTCGTCTGCCGGGGGGTGGTCAAGGTCCGCAGCGGGGAACGGGCCCCGCTGGTCGGTTCACTGGAGGACATCCGCTCCGACCTGGCCGACCTGGCCGGCAGAGGCGTCACCGAAACCTTCGTCGATCTCAACTTCGATCCCGAGATCGGCTCCCCGGAGGCCGACCCGGTGGTGTCGATGCGCCGCGCCCACGAGGTGCTCGAGGCGCTGGCTCCCGCCTGACCCGCCCCCGGGGGCGGGCGGCGCTCAGGCCAGCAGCGACGGGGGGCGGGAGCGGAGGATGGCTTCGGCCTCCTCGCTCACCCGCCGCACGACCTCGGCCGCCGGCCGGACGGCGTCGACGAAGCCGGCGGACTGGCCGTAGAGCACGGGGTCCGTCTCCGGGTCGGGGGGCGACTGGAAGGGGTTGGTGCCCGGCGGCGGGGCGAAGTCCTCCCACCGGCTCCGGAGCTCGGCCTCCCGCGCCACCCACTCGTGGGTGAACCGGTTGCGGCGCACCCGCTCGCCGATGCCCTCGGGCCACGGCAGCCCGGAGACGATGTCGTAGACCCGGGTGAACACGGTGTCGCCCCCGTCGCTCTCCACGATCAGGCGTTTGTGGATGTCGTGGACCTCGACGGCCTCGGGGGTGGCCAGGAAGGCGGTGCCCAACCAGGCGCCGTCGGCGCCGGCGGTGAGGGCGGCGGCCAGCGTACGGCCGTCGGCGATCCCCCCGGCGGCCAGCACGGGGACGTCGGGGTAGCGGGCGACCACGCCGGCCAGGAACGGCAGCAGGCTCATGGTCCCGGTGTGGCCGCCGACCTCGGTGCCCTGGGCGACGAGGAGGTCGGCGCCGGCGTCCACGGCCAGGGCGGCGTCCTCGTAGCTCTGGACCTGGCACATGACCCGGGCGCCGGCGGCGTGGGCCTTCTCGGCCCAGGGCCGGGGGTCCCCGAAGGAGAGGGCGACCAGTTCGAGCCGGGTGCTCCCGGCGGAGGGTTGGAGCGTGTTGGGCGGTCCACGGTTCCCGTGCTGAACCGCGACACCCGCTTGATCGTGCTCGACATGCTCAGCCTCCTATGGTTAGCGTATTTAGTACGCTAACACTAGCGTATAAGATACGCAAGTCGTCCGGTTGAGAGAGGTGTGACCGCCACGAAGCCGCGTCCAACCGTCCGGGTTCCCCGCAACACGCTGTCCCGGGAGCGCATCATCGATGCCGCCCTGGTCCTGATCGACAGCGAAGGCCTGGACGCCTTCACCATGCCCCGCCTCGCCCAGGATCTCGGGGTTGGGACCATGTCGCTGTACCGGCACGTCACGGCCAAGGAGGATCTCCTCGAGGCGGTGGTCGAACGGCTCGTGAGTGGCGTGGTCGTACCGGCCGGTGCCCCGGACGATTGGGAACACCGGGTGGTCGGCTACCTGCGCTCGCTGCGTGAGCAGGCCCTGCGTCACCCGGCCCTGGCCCGCATCCTCGCCAGCCGCGGCCTCACCGTGCCGCCGGTGTTCGAGCAACTCGAGACCATCCACGCCATCCTGCGAGCGGCGGGCTTCTCGAAGCTCGACGCCGTGCGGGCCTTCTACAGCCTCCTCACCTACGTGTTCGGGTACGTCCTATGGGAGCTGCCCCGTGTCCATCAGCAGCCGGCGGCCGACTACGGCGGGGCGTGGCACCAGGCCCTGGACGAGCTCGAGCCCGCCGCCTACCCGAACCTGTTGGCGCTGCGGGACGAGCTGTCGACCACGGCCTCCGCGGAGCAGTTCGAGTACGGCCTCGCCCACCTCGTGAGCTCACTTCGGGCCCACGCCGGGGCGTGATCGCTACCGGGGGGCGATGCGGCGGGCGACGCCGGCCAGCTCGGGCCGGTCGGGGGACTCCTGCACGCAGCGGGCGAACAGCCACAGGCGGAGGCGCTCATGGTCGAGCGCCAGCAGGTCGGCCATCCGGCGGACGAGTCCGACGGGGTCGGCCTGCAAACGCCCGTCGCAGTTGAGGAGGTGTTGGAGGGGGTCGTAGGTGGGGTCGCCCAGGTAGGGCTTGGGGTCGATCACCAGCCAGGGTTCCCGCTCGGCGGCCAGCACGTTGCCGGCGTGGAGGTCCGTGCACAGCAGCACGTTGCGTTCCGCGGTGGCGGGCAACGTCCGGAAGAGTGCCATGCCCTCCCGGGCCAGGCCGGGGTCGATGCTCACCCGGCCGGCGGCGGCCTTCTGGTCGAACTCGCCGGCCCAGTAGTCGCACATCTCCTGCAGCGGCCGGAAGCGGTGGCCGGGCGCCGGCCGGCGCCACAGCCGGCGGAGGAGCCCGGCGATCACCGTGTCCTGTTCGGGCTCAGGGCGCGACGCCAGGGTGGTCCCCGGCCGGCAGCGCTCCATGAGCAGGGCGACGGTGTCGGCGAACTCGGCGGCGGCGTGCAGGCGGACCGCCCCGTGCCCGTCCCACTCCCGCAGTCCGTCGGCCTCGTGGTCCGCCTCCGGGTGCCGCCATCCCACCTTGAGGACCAGGTCACCCCGGTCGCCTCGGCCGGCCGGGGCCACCCAGGCGGTCTGCCCGCCGGGCCGGAACGGCTCGCCCACGACCAGATCCCAACGCTTCGCCAGTTCCCGCACCGTCCCCGGCAGGGTCGCCAGCCAGGTGAGACGGCCGTCCCGCTCGGCCGCCTCGACGAGCATGGGGGGCAGGGACAACGGCTCCACCAGCGTCATCGTGCCGTGTCCACGCCTCCACCGGGCACACTGTGCTGGTGAACGCCTTGGTGCGGCTGATCGTGGTCGGGGCCGCGGTGCTGCTCGTCACCTGGGCGGTCCTCACCGTGCTCGCCCGGCGCCTTCCTCCCGGCCTGGCCCGGGACCTGGCGTCGGTGCTGCCGGCCTGCGTCACCGTCATCCGCCGGCTTCGCCGGGACCCCCGCGTTCCCCGGCGAGCCAAGCTGGCGGTCGCCTTCGCCGGTCTGTGGGTGCTGTCGCCCATCGACCTCATCTCGGAGTTCCTCCCCGTCATCGGCCCCCTCGACGACGTGATCGTGGTCGCCCTCGCCCTGCGCTACGCCGCCCGCCAGGTGCCCCCGGACGTGCTCGTCGAGGCGTGGCCCGCCGAGGGCCGAATCCTCGAACGGCTGGTGGGGGAACGATCGCACCGGTAGCCGTGGGTCAGTACCGACGGTCGGGCGTCCGGGGACTCATCGGGCCGAGGTGACCCCCGCCACGGCGGCCAGCACCTCGTCGGTGGTGAGGCTGGGGACCCCGATGCTCGCCAGTTCGGCGATCCCCCGGTCGTAGACACCCGACACGGCGTCGGTGACGAGCACCGCCCGGTAGTCACGCTCGCTGGCCTCGTAGATCGAGGTGCGGGGGCAGTTGGGAAAGTTGCAGCCGGTGAAGACGAGCGTGGTCACGCCGGCCCGGCGCAGGTGGTCGTCGAGCGGCGTCCCGTAGAAGGCGCCCCAGCGGGGCTTGTAGATCACCGCCTCGTGCTCGCCGATGAGCTGCACGCCTCCGACGAGGAGCAGCTGGTCGTCGAGTTCCGGGGCGCCGGCATCAAGCAGGCCGGGGGCCAGGAGCCGCCCCGGAGTTCCCGGACGAAGCACGGCGACGGCGCCCCGGGCCAGCTCCTGGCGGCACGGCTCGGCGTTGCTGCCGTCGGCCAGGTACAGCCGGACGATGTGCACGATGGGCCTGCCCGCCGACCGGAACGCGGCGCACAGGCGGGCGATGTTCGCGGCCGCCTGGGACGTGCCCGGGATCTCCAGCGGCTGACCGTCGAGGGTGTCCGCCTGGGTGTCGATGGTGATCAGGGCCGCCGCATCGATCTCCGGCCTCACCAGTTCGTCCGCCGGCAACTCGGTGTCGTGTTCAAAGACGCTCATCCGTCCCAGTGAAGCACCCCGGCGGTTCAACAGGTGGTGTGGAGGAGCGCGGCCACGGCCCGGCCCTCGCCCGCCAGGCGGTTGTACTCGGCGATGGCGGCGCCGGTCTCCAGCTGGATCACCTCGAGCCGGCGTGACTCCAGCAGCGCCATGGTCCCGGGACTGGTCTCGAGGCGGAGCTGCCGTCCCCGGCTGAGGATGACGGCGTCGGGTCGGTGGTCGAGGAGCTCCATGACGTCGGCGGGTTGAATGCCGGGCTGGTGGTGGGTCCCGGTCTCATTCCAGTCCCAGGCCCGGCCGCCACCGGGCCAGAGCTTGGCGTCCCGCAACCGGCCCAATCCCTCGGCCTCGACGAAGCCCCAGCCGTCGTCCCGCACCTTGGGTGAGCGCTCGTCCTCGTGCGCCATGACCCCAGGCTATGGCTCCTATCCTTCGGCCGTGGCCACCGGCGACGCCCGAGCCCGGGAGCATCTGGCCGAGGCGTCGGACGCCCTGGTGGCCGGCATCCGGCAGGCCCTGCCCGACTGGGCCCGCCGGGAGGTGGCCCGCCTCCTGTCCGCCTGGGGCCGGTGTTCTCCCGAAGAGGTGACGGCGACGGTGGCGGCGGCGGCCACGGCCGGCGAGCGGTGCGCCGCCCGGGTGGCGGACGAGCTCGAGCGCCTCTTCGCTCAGGATCCCGCTGAGCAGCACGCCACACCCCTGGAGATCCTGCGGACCGCGGTGCGGGAGCCGACCGCCGTGCTCGCCGCCGCCGGCCTCCCCGACGTGGTGCGCGACCACTTCGCCGAGTCCGCCTGGCCCGATGACCGCTACGACCTCGTACCCCGCACCTTCCGGGACCTCGATCCCGACCTGGCCGCCGTCCACTTCGCCTGGGGCATGGCCAAGGCCCAGGTGCTGCGGTCCGAAAATCGCAACGACAGCGGTGGGCGTCCCGGCTAAGACTTCTCGGTCGTGCCCCATGAAGACCGCCACCGGGCCGAGTCGTTCGGCGACGACGCCGAGCAGTACGACCGGACCCGGCTCTCGTATCCCGCCGAGCTCCTCGACGATCTGGTCGGGCCGGACGTGTGCCGGGTGCTCGACGTCGGTTGCGGGACGGGCATCGCCGCCCGGCTGTTCGCCGCCCGGGGCTGCGTGGTGCTCGGCATCGAGCCCGACGCCCGGATGGCGGCCGTGGCCCGGCGCCACGGCATCGATGTCGTCGTGTCCTCCTTCGAGGCCTGGGACCCGCCGGCCGAGCGCTTCGATCTGGTCATCTCGGGACAGGCGTGGCATTGGGTCGATCCCGCCATCGGCCCGGCCAAGGCGGCCGCCGTGCTCCGCCCCGGCGCCCGTCTGGCCGCCTTCTGGAACAGCTACGCCCATGCCCCCGAGGACCGGGCCGCCTTCGATGAGGCCTACCGGCGCCACGCCCCGGACCTGGTCGCCGGCTCCGTCATCACCGGCACCTTCAGCTGGAACGACGAGGTCTACGTCGCGCCCCTCCAGGCGTCGGGCCGGTTCGAGGCCATCGAGCAGCGGAGGTATCCCTGGAGCCGGGCCTACAGGCGCGACGAGTGGCTCGACCAGCTGCCGACCCACAGCGACCACCGGACCATGAACCCGGAGACACTGAAGGCGCTGCTCACCGACCTCGGAGCGGCCATGGACGCGCTCGGCGGCCAGATCGTCGTCGACCACACCACCCGCCTGATCGCCGCCACCCGGCGGCCATGACGGCGTCGCGGCCGCGGCCCGGGGTCGCCGCTCTCGTCTTCGACATGGACGGGACCCTGGTCGACTCCACCGCCGCCGTCACCGTCGCCTACCGGGATGCGGTGGTCCAAGGTGGCGGCCGGCAGTACACCCGGGAAGAGGTCGTCGCTGCCTACCCGCTCGGACCGCCGGGCGTGATCCTGTCCCACCTGTTGGGTCGGGAGTGCGGTGACGCCGACCTTGCCGCCTATCACGAGCGGCTGGCTGAGCTCACCCACCAGGTCGTCGTCTACCCCGGGGTGCAGGAGACGCTCACCGAGCTGCGGCGGCGTGGTGTCCCGCTCGCCGTGTTCACGGGGGCCAGCCGGCGGGCGGCGCACATCGTGCTCGAAGGCACCGGCCTGTTGGGCGCCCTCGCCGTGCTCGTCGGCGGCGACCAGGTGGCACGACCCAAGCCCGACCCGGATGGGATCCACCTGGCCTGCAAGCTGCTCGGGGCGGACCCGGCGACGACGGCCTACGTCGGGGACTCGCCTCTGGATCTGGAAGCCGCCCGCCGGAGTGGGGGCCTCGCCGTCGCCGCCGCCTGGGGCCACCTCTACATCCCCGACGTCCCGGCCGACCTGGTGGCCAATAAGCCCGGTGATCTCCTGGCTGCCGTCACGCCTTGAACTGGGTGGGCGGCGGAATTCGGAGAGACCACCGGTTCCCGCCGTGGGAAACTTCGGGGAAGGAGAAGGAGGAAGGCCATGACGCTGATTGAAGATCGCCTCGGACAGCCCGACGTCGACGCTCCCGAGCCCGAGGTGTGTGTCGAGCCCGCCGTCGCCGTGGCCACGCCCGCCGCCGGCGTCGACATCGCGGCTCCTTCCCGTCGCCGGCTCGTCGCCGGCCTCGAAGGACCGCTGGCCGGGCGTTGGGTGCCGGTCCTGGCCATCGCCTGGGTGACGATCTTCAGTCTCGGGGTGGCCCTCGAGCCCGAGCCGACCGGCGAGGAGGCCTTCCCGCTGGTGGGCATGGCCCTGGCCCTGGCCGTGATGAGCTGCTGGGGGGTGATGGCTTCGGGGTTGATCCAGCGGCGCCACTACGGCGCCCTGGCCTCGGCCGCCGGGGCCGTCTGCCTGGTGGGCATGACCATCGCCTGTCCCGTGAGTGGCCACCACGCCGGCCTCGGCGGCTGGTGGTGGTTCCAGCTCGCCGGATCGCTGACCCTGCTCGGCCTCAGCCGCGCCGCCCTCGCCTCGCGCTGAGCTCCAGCCGTTCCGGCAGGCTCGGGACGACGGGCAGGAACCCCTTGATCAGCAACCCGTCATAGAGCAGGCGCCACGAGGCGTCCTGGGCATCGGTGAAGTCGGGCATGAAATCGGAGTGGGCGATCTCGCCGGTGGCCATGGCACCGAGCCACTCCCGCACGTACCGCTCCTAAACCCGGCCCGACCCGCGATCTCCTCCGACGCTAGACCGTGGCGTCTGCCGGCGCGGCGATGGCGTTATTCGGCGTCGAGGGCGGCGAGGAGGGCCTTCATCCACGGGCCGAGGTCGGCCGGGGTGCGGGCCGAGATCAGGTTGCCGTCGACCACGGTGGCCTCGTCGGCCCAGTCGGCGCCGGCGTTGACCATGTCGTCGCGGATGGCGGCCACGCTCGTGGCCCGCCGGCCCTTGATGATCCCGGCCGAGATGGGGACCCACCCGGCGTGGCAGATGAAGGCGATGGGCTTACCGGCCGCATTGAACGCCTCCACCAGGGCCAGTACCGCCGGCGACTGCCGCAACTTGTCGGGGGCGTACCCACCGGGGATGACCAGGGCGTCGAAACCCGAGGCATCCACATCGTCGACGGTGGTGTCCACCGGGACCGGGCCGTGGCCCTTCTTGCCCGTGACGTCGTCGCGGGTCAACCCGGCGATGGTGACCTGCGCCTCTTCTTCCCGCAGCCGGTACACCGGATAGAGGAGCTCCATGTCCTCGAACAGGTCGGCGGCCAGCACCAGCACCTTGCGTCCCTTGATCATGCAACCTCCCGTGAGCGTCACCCCGTTCCTACCCGCCGGGAGGCCAACCGCATCATGGTCCGGCGGGATTCTCGATGGGGGCGCTTCGGAGGAACGGGGCGATCGCCCCACGGGGGGCCGGAAGCGGCCCCACGCCCCGAGCGCGGACGTTCCCGAGCCGGCCAAGGGCGCCTATGGGACGTATGGAAGGCGCATCCAGCAAGGGGCGGGGATTCCGGGCCGATCACGACAGCAAGCCCGCCCCGATGCGCCAGCACCGCGATGGCTCCGCCGGGGCGGGCAGGAGGTCACCGCGTTGGGCACGTCCCCGTCGAGGCTCGTCGTCTCCTTCCTTGCTGCACTCGCCATCGCCGTGGCCGCCGCCGGATTGCCCGCCGTGGCGGCCGAGGGAGAGGACCCGACGCCGGGGGGCATCAGCGGCACGGTCACCGGCAGCGGCGGAGAGGCGGTGGCGGGCGTGTCCGTCCTGGCCCGCACCGAGAGCGGTGAACTGGCGACCCCCGCGCCGGCCACCACCGGGGCCGGCGGCACCTACACCATCACCGGCCTGCCCCCCGGCCGGTACCGGATCCGCTTCGCCCCCGGCCCCGGATCGCCCTACGTCGGCCAGTACTACGCCAACCAGACGCAATGGTGCCTGGCCGATGGCATCACGCTTGATGCCGGCCAGGAGTTGACCGGCATCAACGCCGTGCTCCTCCTCGGGGCCAGCATCTCCGGGACGGTCACCGGCCCCGGCGGGGGGCCGGCGGCCGGCGTGTCGGTCACGGCCCAGGGCGGCGGGGAGACACCGTCGTCGTCCGGTCAGGCGGTGACGGCCGTCGACGGCACGTACACCATCGCCGGGTTGGCCGATGGCCAGTACAAGCTGCTGTTCTCCCCGCCGGCGGGCTCGGGGGCGACCGGTGAGTACCACTATGACCGCCAGGACTGGTTCGCCGCCGACGCCGTCACGCTGGTCGCCGGTGAACAGCGCGCCGGGGTCGACGCCAGCCTCGCTCCCGCCGCCACCATCTCCGGGACCGTCACCGATGCCGGCGGGTCCGGCGTGGGAGGCGTGGACGTGTCGGCCAGTACGCAGACGGGCGCCGTCTCGTCCTCGGGCGTCGCCACCACCGCGGCCGATGGCACCTACACCATCACCGGCCTGGCCGCCGGCGCCTACACGGTGGTGTTCCAGCCCTCCCCGGCGTCCGGGTACGCCGCCGCCTACTACCCGGACGCCGGCGGCGCGTCCGCCGGCACCGTGAGGTTGGCGGCGGGAGACCACCACCGCGGCGTCAACGCCACCCTCCAACCGGGGGCGGTCCTCGCCGGGACGGTGACCGGACCCGGCGGCGAGCCCCTGGCCGGGGTGTCGGTGTCGGCCTCCGGTGCCCCGGGCACCGTGGCGCCGTCCGGTGCAGCCACGACAGCGGCCGACGGCACCTACACCATGGCCGGTCTCGCCGCCGGCACCTACCAGGTGCGGTTCGATCCCGGGTTCGGCTCCGCCTACGCCGGCGAGTTCTACGACGACGAACAGGAATGGAGCCGGGCCGATGCCGTCACGCTGGTCGCCGGGGAACGGCGCGGCGGCATCGACGCCGCCCTGGCCGCCGCCGCCAGCATCTCGGGCACCATCACCGTTCCCGCCGGCGGGAACGCTGGGGGCGTCACCGTGACGGCCATCGGCCTGTCCGGCGGTCCTTCGTCCTTCGGCTACGCCACCAGCGCCGCCGACGGCCGCTACACGATCAGCGGCCTGGGCGCCGGGGAGTACCGCATCCAGTTCTCGGCCTTGCCCGGGTGTGGCCTCGGCTACGCCACCCAGTGGTACAACGCCCGACCGGATTGGGGCAGCGCCGACACCGTCACGCTCGGCTCCGGAGAGCAGCGCGACGGTATCGACGCCACGCTGGTGGCGGCGGCCGGCATGTCGGGGACGGTCACCGGCAGCGTGGGGGAGCCGCTGGCGGGCGTGTTCGTATTTGTCAGCGGGCCGGCGTTCGGCTTCGGCACCACCGCGGCCGACGGCACCTACACGGTGACCGGCCTCCCCGCCGGCGACTACAAGGTCCAGTTCGTCCCCGGCTACGGCTCCCCGTACACCGCCGAGTGGTACGACGACCAGCCCGACGGGGACACCGCCCTGGTCGTCACGCTGGCCACCGGCGAGCACCGCCCCGGCCTGGACGCCGTCCTGGCCGGGGGGGCGTCCATCTCGGGGACGGTGACGGGGCCGGCCGGCGAAGCCCTGGCCGGCGTGACGGTGACGGCCTCAGGGGTGACGGCCGCGGCGTTCGCTTCCGCCACCACCGGGCCGGACGGCCGCTACCACCTGACCGGTCTGGCCGGCGGCGACTACCGGCTGCGCTTCGTCCTGCCGCCGGGATCGCTCTACTCCGGCGAGTACTACGACGACCAGGCGGACGGGAACCGCGCCGACACCCTCACCCTGGCGGCGGGCGAGCAGCGCGCCGGCGTGAATGCCACGCTGGCCGGGCCGGCGTCGATCTCCGGGACGGTGCGCGGCCCGGATGGCGGCCCGGTGGCCGGGGCGTCGGTCTCGGCCCTGAGCACGTCCGGGGGCATGGGGGCCGTGGCCGTCACCGACGGCGGGGGAAGCTACGCACTGACGGGCCTGGCTGCGGGCGACTACACGGTCCGCTTCTCGCCACCGGCCGGCTCCGGCCTGGTGAGCGAGTACTACGACGACCAGACCGACGAGGCCGGCGCCCAGATCATCACCCTGACGGCCGGTGCCGCCCGGGGCGGCGTGGACGCTACCCTCGACGCCGAACCGGTCCTGACCGGCGGGATCGCCGGCCGGGTCACGGCCCACAGGTCCCGGCCCGTCGGTGCGGTGGACGTCGAGGCGCTCGACGCCCGGGGCACCCTCGTCGCCACCACGGCGGTGGCGCCGGACGGCAGCTACGGGCTCGGAGGCCTGCCGCCGGGCAGCTATGTCGTGCACTTCGTGCCTGCCCCCGGCAACCGGCTCCGGGCCGAGTACTGGGAGCGGGCCAAGACCTTCAACCGGGCGACGCCGGTCGACGTGGTGGCGGCACAGACCCACGCCGGAATCGACGCCGAGCTGA
>JBIOUX010000015.1:0-2488 GCA_044867425.1 Acidimicrobiia bacterium
CGGCTCCGAACGCATTGGGGCCATCGGCGAGATCTTTGGTGTGTACGGCCAAGCACTCACCGAAGGGAACCCACCGATGGCCTTGTCCCAGTCTCAGACCTCCGGAAGTAGATGAGTGATTAGCCCTGTGAGCAGGGCGTTTTGTTTGCGTGGTGTCTTCGGAAAAGTGTTGAGATCTGGTAGGTTTGGGGGGTGGATCAGACGGAGCTGGACGGGATGCCTGGGCCGCTGGCTCTGCGTGTGCTGACCAGCGACGGGCAGTGTCTGTGACCTTGGGCCGGGCGGTGGTCTACCGCTATGAGGCCGATGACATCGGGATGCGGAACCTGGCGATCGTGGCGTTGACCGACGCCGGCCGGCGGGTCGATGAGGTCGCGGCGGTGTTCGGGTTGACCGCGACGTACGTGTCGATGCTGCGCGGCCGGGCCCGCAGGGATGGGTCGGCGGGGCTGGTGCGCCGCCGGGGGCGGCCTCCGAAGCTGACCGGCCGGCAGGTCACCCGGGCGCGGGATTGGTCTGCGGCGGGGTGGACCCAGAAGGCGATCGCGGACCGGCTCGGGGTGTCCCCGTCGGTGATCAGCGAGCTGCTTGCCCGGTTCGGTCCCGCCTCGGTACAGCCGTCCCTGGCGCTGCCCGAGGAGGAACCCGCCGATGACGTCCCCGAGCCCGGTGACGCCGACCAGGAGGCCGCCGAGGGCGCCGGCCCGGAGACCGACCAGGAGACCGACCAGGAGTCCGGGGAACCCGTGCAGGTGCCGGGGGTGGGCGGGTGTTCGTCGTCGGCGCCGGTGGCGCCGGTGGCGCCGGTGGCGCCGGGGGGTTCGTCGCGGATCGGGACCGGCTCGCACCGGTCCCGGTACGCCGGGGCGATGCTGCTGTATCCCTACCTGCAGCGGGTCGGGGTCGAGGCGGTCTTCGCGACCCTGACCGGGGGGCCGGGCCGCCGCTATGACGACCTGGCGGTGCTGACCACCGCGGCGGTGGGGTTCGCGTTGGGCATCGGTACCGTGGAGGGCGCCAAGCACCTGCGCCGGGCCGAGGCCGGCGCCGCGGTCGGCCTGGTCGCGGTGCCGGAGCTGAAGACGCTGCGGACCCGGCTCGCCGCGCTGGCCGACGGGACCGACCCGCTGGGGCTGCAGCGGGCGTTCGCGGCCGGGATGCTCGCCACGGACCCGGCCGCCGACCCGGTGTACTTCGTCGATGACCACTTCGTCCCCTACGCCGGCGCCCGGCCGGTCGCCAAGGGCTGGAACACCAAACGCAGGCACGCCGAACCCGGCCGCGACGACACCCTGCTGGTCGACGCCCGCGGCCGCGCGGTGGTGTTCGGCTCCGGTGACCCCTCCGGGCTGGCCGCCACCCTGCCCGGGGTGCTGGCCCAGCTCCGGGCGGTGATCGGCCCGGACGCGCCGGTCCTGCTCGGGTTCGACCGGGGCGGGGCCTACCCGGCGGTGTTCACCGCCTGCCGGGCCGCGGGCGCGGACTGGGTGACCTACCGGCGGGCCCCGCTGGTGCCGGCGAGGGTGCCGCCCAGGCGGTCCTGGACGATCCGCGACCAGAAGCGGGTCACCGTGACCCTGGCCGAGGAGACCGTGCAGATCAACGGGTACGGCCCCGCCCGGCAGCTCACCCTGTTCGAGCACGGCGTCGCGGTGCTGCAGGTCCTCACCTCCGACACCCGCGCCACCGGGGCGGGCCTGTTGTGCTGGCTGCGAGCCCGGTGGCGGATCGAGAACATGTTCAAGTACGCCGCCCGGCACAACGGCATCGACGCCCTCGCCGACTACGCCATGGACATCACCACCGACACCCGAATGGTGGCCAACCCGGCCCGGGCCGCGGCCCGCACCACCCTCGCCGCCGCCGAGGCCGAACTCGCCAGGGCCGAACGCGCCCTGCCGCAACTGCTGGCCGGCCCGGCCACCCCGAAGCAGAAGAACGCCGCCCTCCCCGGGCTGCACCGCCAGATCCAGGCGGCCACCCAGAACCTGGCCGACGCCAACACCGCCCTGCGCGGCATCCCCGCCAAGATCACCGCCACCGACCTCGACCCCCACGCCAAACGCGCCCGGCCACGACTGGAACGCCGCGGCCTGCAGATGGTGCTCCGGCTGCTGGCGTTCAACGCCGAAGCCTGGCTCGCCGAACGGTTCAACGCCTACCTCGCCGACCCCGACGAGTACCGCGCCACCCTGCGGCACCTGCTCCACCAAGGCGGCACCATCGACTACACCCCCACCGCCATCACCGTCACCCTGGACCGGCCCGACAGCCCCCGCGTGGCCCGCGCCCTCAACCTGCTCACCGAGGAACTCACCACCACCCCCGCCCACCTCCCCGGCGACAGGCGACCCCTGACCTACCGCGTCAGCCCCGCATGAATCTCAACAACCCCACCAGCCCTACTTCCGGAGGTCTGAGACTGGCGACGGTGAGCGCGGACGCGAAGGAGTGCCAATCATCATGGCCCGCCCCGTATATGCAGCTC
>JBIOUX010000016.1:0-31160 GCA_044867425.1 Acidimicrobiia bacterium
CACCGGACGCTCCCGTCCTTCCAAGCGGGTGTCGAGCATCACCAGGTCGGCCAGAGGTCCCAGGCGCACGGTCCGCCACACCCGCAATGGATCGGCGGGGTCGGGTAGACCCGACGGCATCCACTCCCGGTAGGCCCGCACCGCCGCCGCCCGGCGCCGGGGCCAGTCGCCGTCGGTCCAGGGATCGTGCCCGGCGGCGCCGTCCCACCAGGTGTTGCCGGCCAGCTCATGGTCGTCCCACACCGCCACCACCGGATGGCGGGCCAGGAGAGCACCCAGGTCGGGGTCGGTGCGGTACTGGGCGTACCGGCCGCGGTAGTCGGCCAGGGTGACGACACGCTCGGGGCCCTCATGCTTCCGCACTCCCCGGCTTCGGCGAGCCCGGTCCTCGTAGATGGAGTCACCGAGGTGGACGACCACGTCGAGGTCACGCTCAGCCAAGCGGCCGTAGGCGTTGAAGAACCCCGTCTCGTAGTGGGCGCAGCACACCACCCCGACCCGGAGCCGTTCGACCGGCCCTATGGGCGCGGTGCGGGTCCGGCCCACCGGGGAGTGCGCCTTCCCGGCGGAGAAGCCGTACCAGTAGGTAGCGGCGGGCCGGAGCCCGGTGACCGTCACGTGGACGGTGAAGTCATGCTCGGCGCTGGCCTCGGCTTCTCCCTCGGCAACGACGTCTCCGAGTGCCTCATCGGTGGCCACCCGCCATCGCACCGGGACCGCTTCGCCGTCGGATCCGCTCACCCTGGTCCAGATCACCGCCCCGTCCTGTGCCGGGTCGCCGCTGGCCACGCCGTGGCCAAAGGAGATCAGGCGGCGTCCCGGGGCAGGCCGAGGACCCGCTCGGCGATGATGTTGCGCTGGACCTCGGCGGTGCCGCCGCCGATGGTGAGGGCGGGGGAGAACAGGAAGCCCACCGTCCACGGGAAGGGGCCGGGCAGGATGTCGGGGTTGTGCTGGGTGAGCATGCCGTGGGCCCCGCACAGCTCGACCGCCAGCCCGAAGAGCTTCTGGCCGTGGTGGTCGGCCAGGGCCTTGCGCACCGACGCCTCGGGCCCGGGTTCCTGCCGGCTCACCTGGGCTGAGAGGGTGCGCAGGCGCAGGAAGCGCAGCACCTCCGCCTCCGTGTAGAGGGCGGCCAGACGCTGGCGGGCCGTGGCGTCGAGACGGAGCCCGGCGGCCGTCCCGGCCCGGGCCGCGGCCAGGAGGTCGGAGGCGGACGGCCCCCGGCCCCACAGGGCTCCCTCGGCGGAGAGCGCCACCCGCTCATTGCCCAGCGTGACCCGGGCGAGCCGCCAGCCGTCGCCTTCGTCGCCCACGATGTTGGCGGCCGGGATGCGGACACCTTCGAGGAAGACCTCGTTGAACTCGGCGGCGCCCGTCATCTGGCGGATGGGGCGGATCTCGATCCCAGCCGAGCGCATGTCCACCACGAAGTAGGAGATGCCCTGATGGCGGTCGGCGCCGGTGTCGGTGCGGGCCAGGAGGATGCCCCAGCGGGCCTGCCGGGCCAGGCTGGTCCACACCTTCTGGCCGTCGACTACCCACTCGTCACCGTCGCGCACCGCCCGGGTGGAGAGGGAGGCGAGATCGCTGCCCGCCCCCGGCTCGGAGAAGAGCTGGCACCAGATCTCCGAGCCGTCGAGGATGCCGGGAAGGAACCGGCGGTGCTGTTCCTCGGTGCCGGCCGTCAGCAGGGTGGGCCCCGCCCAGCCGATCCCGATGGGGTTCTCGGGACGGTGGACCCCGGCGCGGTGCAGCTCCTCGTCGATCACCAGCTGTTCGGCCGGCGATGCCCCGAGGCCCCAGGGCGGGGGCCAGTGCGGGGCGGTGTACCCGGCGGCGGCCAGGCGGGCGAACCAATCCGAAGGCGGCTTCCCGTCGGCGACCAGGGTGTCGGCCAGGAAGTCCCGGATCCGCCGGCGGGCGGCCTCCACCTCCGGCGGCAGGTCGAGGTTCATGCGGCTCCGAACCTACCGGGCGGGAGGTCCGCCCGAGCCACGCAGGGGAGCTACGCCTTGAACTTGTCGGGGAACTGCTGCACCAGGGCGTCGGCCAGAGGGTTGGCCAGGGCCTTCATGTGGTCGGCGGCCGTCCTGAGCTCGGTGTAGGCGTCGGTCAGGTTCTTCTTGCTCTGGGCGTCGATCACGTCCTTGAGGGTGAGGATGTGGGTCTTGACCAGTTCGGTGACCGTCTCCTTGGCCAGCGCCGGGCTGGCGGTGGAGAGGAAGGCCCCGAAGTCGGCGCTGTACTGCACGAGGTCGTTGATCGCCTTGTCCTGCTTGGCCTTGTCCCGGGCGGCGAGGCCGGTGGTGTACTCGACCACGAAGCCGATGTGGCGTTCCCACAGCGGTCCGAAGGCCTTGCCGGCGTCCGGGCCGTACGCGTTGGCGATGGCCTGGGTGATCGATTCGGAGTTTGACTTGAGCGCGGCGGCGGCGGCGATGAACTCCTCGGCCCGCCCGCCCAGGGCGGCTCCGGTGGCAGCCGAGGCGAGGAAGACGTGTTCCCGCAGGCCGATGTTCAGCGTCGTCACCAGGGTGGCGCCGGCGCCCATGGGGTTGCCCGCCACCTTGTCCGGGAACTTGGCGGCGATGGCGGTGCTCAAGCCCTCGGCGATGAGGCCCATGTGGCCGGCGGCCACCCGCAGGTCCGTGTACGACTTGTCGAGATCCTTGGCCGCCTGGGCGTCGATCACCGACTTGAGGGTGGCGATGTGCTGCTTGACCAGGTCGGCCACCGCCTCCTTGGTCAGGTCGGGGAGCACCGAGTTGATGAAGGCGCCGAAATCGTCGGCGTAGGCGGTCAGCTCAGCGACGGCCTGGTCCTGCTTGGCCTTGTCCCTGGTCGCCAGGCCCTGGGCGTAGTTGACCACCATGGTGATGTGCTGCTTCCACAGCGGATCGAAGCTCTTGCCCACCTCGTCGCCGAACACGCCGGCCAGAGCGCCGGTGAGGGCGTTCGAGTTGGCTTCCAGGGTGGCGCTGGCGGCGGTGAACTCGTCGCTGCGCCCGCCCAGGGTGGCGCTGGTGGCCGCCGCGGCCAGGATGACGTGCTCCTGGAGGAGGCCGTTGAGCGTCGAGCGGGTCTGAGCCGCGGCGGTGGCCGGTCCCGGATCGCCCGTCGGCTCCGCCGCCTCCCCCGGCGGCTGGCCGGGTTTGTTGGCCGTCCCCTTGTCGTCGCCGCCGCAGCCGGCTCCGACGAGGACGAGGGTCATCACCAGCGTGAGCAATTGCCAACGAAAGGGGTGCCGGGTCATGTGGGCGAGCCTAAACCCAGGTGCCGGGGCCGGGGTGGCGGTCCTCATCCGGGCGGGCGGTCGACTCCGAAGACTGGTTGACTATGACGATCGACGAGATGAGGGACGCCAGCGACGCCAGCCTGGTGGTGTCCATCGGCCGCTGGCACCAGGAGGCCCTGGCCGAGGCCTACCGCCGCCATGCCGGCGCCGTGTTCGCCCTGGCCCGGCGGTTGCTGGCCGAGCGCTCCCTGGCCGAAGAGGTCGTCCAGGAGGTGTTCCTGCGCCTCTGGCACCACCCGGAGAAATTCGATCCCGATCGCGGGTCGCTGCGGTCGTATCTCCTGGCCCAGTGCCATGGCCGGGCCGTCGACCTGCTGCGCTCGGAGCTCTCCCGCCGGGCCCGGGAGCAGCGTGACATGGCCGCCACCGCCGAGGGCGGATACGACCTGGAACACGCAGTGGTGGACCTGGCCGTGGCCGAGGAGGTCCGGGGCGCCCTGGAGGTGCTCTCCCCCGGGGAGCGCCGGGCCATCGAGCTCGCCTACTTCGGCGGCCACACCTACCGGGAGGTGGCGACGATGCTCGACGAGCCCGAGGGTACCGTGAAGAGCCGCATCCGCTCGGGCCTGCGCCGGTTGCGCAGCGCCCTCATCGAAGCCGGGATCGGTGCGCCGTGAACCCGACGAGCCACGAGGACATCCAGGACCTGCTCGGCGCCTTCGCTCTCGACGCGGTCGAGGACGACGAGCGCGACCTCGTCGAGGCCCACCTGGCCATCTGCCCCCGGTGCCGGGCGGAGGTGGCCACCCACCGGGAGACGGCCGCGCTCCTGGCCCACGGCGGCGACCGTGCCCCCGAGGGGGTGTGGACCCGTATCACCGCCAGTCTCGAGGAGGCTCCGCCTGCGATCGACCTCGCGCCCATGGCCTCGCTGGACGACGCCCGGGAGCGCCGGTCGCGGCGTTCCATCAGCCTGCGCGCCGCCGCCGCCCTGGGGGCGGTGGCCGCCGCCCTGACCGCCCTCTTCGGGTGGCGCCTCGGCGTGCAGGACCAGCGGCTCGACCGGGTGGCGGCCGCACTGCACGAGATGGAGGACAACGACGGGCTGCGGCGGGCGGCCACCGACGCCCTGGCCCAGGCCGGCGCCGAGCAGGTGCGGCTGGCCTCCTTCGACGGGAAGACCGGCGTCCCTGTCGTCCGGCTCCCCGACGGGACCGGCTTCGCGGTGGCCGACGGCCTCCCGGCGCTGCCCGCCGACCGGACCTACCAGCTGTGGGCCCTCCGCCAGGACGCCAAGATCTCCCTGGGCCTGCTCGGTCGGGACCCCGACGTGGCCCCCTTCCAGATGGTGGGCCCGGTGCTGGGCTACGCCATCACCGACGAGGTGGCCGGGGGCGTGCAGGTGCCGACCCAGTCTCCGGTGGTGCTCGGCTGGATCCAGGCCGGTCAGAAGGCCCAGGACTCCTAACCCACCACCGGGACCGTGTCACCATGAGGTGGTGGCTTTCGGTGTGTACGTCCACGTGCCGTTCTGCGCGTCGCGCTGCGACTACTGCGACTTCGCCACCTGGACCGACCGGGGCCACCTCATGGACGCCTACGCGGGGGCCTGCGTGCGGGACATCGAGCGGCGGTACGACGCCGGTGGCATCCCTCCGGCCACCAGCGTGTTCTTTGGGGGCGGGACACCGTCGCTCCTCCCCGGCCCGCTCCTGGCCCGCATTCTCGACGCCATCCCTCGGGCGGACGGCGCCGAGGTCAGCGTGGAGTGCAACCCGGAGAGCACCGACGCCGCCAAGCTGGCCGCCTGGCGGAAGGCAGGGGTGAACCGCCTGTCCTTCGGTGTCCAGTCCATGCAGCCCCACGTGCTGGCCTCGCTGGGCCGGGTCCACGGGCCGGCGCTGGCCATCCGGGCCGTGGCCCTGGCCCGGTCCGCAGGCTTTGACAACTTCAACCTCGACCTCATCTATGGCGCGGCCGGCGAATCTCCCGGGGACTGGCGGGCCACCCTGGAGGGAGCCCTGGCCCTCGATCCACCCCATGTGAGCGCCTATGCCCTCACGCTCGAGCCCGGCACGCCGCTGGCCCGCCGGGTGGCGGCCGGCGACGTGGCCGGCCCGGACGACGACGACCAGGCCGGCAAGTACGAGATGGCTGACGAGATCCTGGGGGCGGCCGGTCTCGGCTGGTACGAGATCTCCAACTGGGCCCGCCCCGGCCACGAGTGCGCCCACAACCTCCTCTACTGGCACCAGGGGGAGTACCTCGGGGTGGGTTGCGCCGCCCACGGCCACACCGTGGGTCCGGACGGAAGGGCCCGGCGGTGGTGGAACGTCCGCACCCCGGAGCGCTACATCGCCGCCGTGGACGGGGGTGGATCCCCCGAAGCCGGAAGCGAGACGCTCGATGCCTCCGCCCGGCAGGAGGAGGCCGTCACCCTCGCCCTGCGCACCCGGGCCGGTGTCCGCGTCGGCCACGACGCCGGGTTGGTGGCCGCCGGACTGGCCGCCTGGCAGGACGGGCACTTGATCCTCACCCGCCGCGGACGGCTGCTGGCCAACGACGCCACCATTAGAATCACCGGCTGACATGGACGAGCGGAAAGCGGCCGTTCTCAAGGCGGTCATCGAGGAATTCGTCGAGACCGGACAGCCGGTGGGGTCGGGCACGGTGGCCCGCGCCACCACCCTCGGGGTTTCTTCGGCCACGGTCCGCAACGAGATGGCGATTCTCGAACGGGAGGGCTACGTCACCCACCCCCATACCTCGGCGGGCCGGGTCCCGACGGACAAGGGCTATCGCTTCTTCGTCGACCATCTGGCCCGTCAGGGCGAGCTCCAGGTCCCGGACCGCCAGGCGCTCACCAGTTTCTTCGCCAGTGCCCACCACGCCCTGGAGGACATGCTCCACGAGACCAGCCTGCTCCTGTCCCGCATCACCGCCCACGCCGCCGTGGTGGTGGGGCCCCAGGGAGACAGCGCCCGGCTGCGCAGCGTCCAGGTGGTACAGCTGCACGAGGGCTCGGCTCTGGTGGTCGCCGTCCTCTCCGACGGCCGGGTGGAGCGCCAGTTCCTGGAGCTGGGCCGGGAAGGTGTCGACGACGCCCGGCTGGCCGCGGCCTCCGCCGTTCTCGACTCCCAGTTGCGGGGCGCCGCCCTGTCCGACCTGCCCACTCTCCTGTCCACCGGGGACAGCGCCACCGACGGGTTGGCGACCCAGGCCCGGGAAGCGCTGGCCGCCCGGGGCAGCGTTCCGATGCCGGAGTCCGTCTTCGTCGGGGGGGCGAGCCGCATCGCCGCTGACATCGACGCCTTCACCGCCAGCGAGACCGTGGGCCGGCTCCTCGAGCTGCTCGAGCATCAGTACGTGGTGGTGACCCTGGTGCGCGACCTGATCGACCAGGGCGTCACGGTCCGCATCGGCGCCGAGAACCAGCTCGAGGACCTGCGGGAGTGCTCCGTGGTGCTGGCCCGCTACACGGTGGAAGGCCAGGCCGCCGGCACCGTGGGGGTGCTGGGTCCGACGAGGATGGACTACCCCCGCGCCATCGCCGCCGTGGCCGCCGTCTCCCGCCGCCTCGGCCGCCACCTCTCGCCCCCCGGCTGAGGCTCGTGGCCGCCACCGACTTCTACGAGCTGCTCGGCGTGGACCGGCAGGCCGGCGAGGACGAGATCAAGAAGGCCTATCGCCGGTTGGCCCGCCAGTACCACCCCGACGCCAACGGCGGGGACCCGAAGGCGGAGGCCCGCTTCAAGGAGATCACCGTCGCCTACGACACCCTGCGCGACCCGGAGAAGCGCCGGCGGTACGACCTGTACGGTCCCGAGGGAATGGCCGGCGGTGCTTCGGGGGCGGCGGGCGGCTTCGACTTCGGAGTCTCCGACCTCTTCGATGCCTTCTTCGGGTTCGGGGGAGGCCAGCGGGGACCGGCCGGCCCCAACCGGGGCCCGGATGCCGAAGTCCGGGTCGAGCTCGACCTGGAGGAGTCCGTGTTCGGGGTGACCCGAGAGGTCGAGCTGCGGATGCCCCTCGAGTGTGAGCGGTGCTCGGGTTCGGGTTGCGAGCCGGGGACCCACCCGTCGACGTGCCGGGCGTGTGGCGGTGAGGGGCAGGTGCGCCAGGTCCGGCGCACCATCCTGGGGCAGATGGTCACCGCCCTGCCCTGCGGGACGTGCGGGGCGACCGGCCGCGAGATCCTCACGCCGTGCCGCGACTGCCGCGGTGAAGGAAGGGTCAACCGGCCCACCATCGTCGAGGTGCAGGTTCCGGCGGGCATCGCCGACGGGCAGCGGCTGCGGCTGTCGGGCCGGGGGCCGGCGGCGTCCCGGGGCGGGGCCCCCGGCGACCTGTACGTGTCGGTGTCCGTCCGGCCGCACGCTCGCTTCCAGCGCCACGGCGACGATCTCGTCCAGGTGCTCGCCATCCCCATGACCCAGGCCGTGCTCGGGGCGGTGCTGTGCATCGAGACCCTCGATGGCGAGGAGGACCTCGTCATCCCGGCCGGAACCCAGAGCGGCCGGGTTTTCCGGCTGCGGGGCCGGGGCGTGCCGTCGCTGCGCAGCCGGGGCCGGGGCGATCTGCTCGTCCAGGTGGAGGTGGTCATCCCCGACCGCCTCTCGGCCGAGGAAGCCGGCCTGATGCGGCGCCTGGCCGAGCTGCGGGGCGAGGAGGTCGCCCCCAAGGAGGAGGGCTTCTTCTCCCGCATCCGCTCCGCTTTCCAGTGAGAGGGCCGACGCTTGCGTCGGCCGGTGGTTGGGGCTGGGGCCCCCGACCACACTGCGATGAGCCGCCAGGCGAAGAGCCATGAACACCGGGTGGGCGGCGGCCGTCGCCGCCTCCGCCCACGTCTTCGCCCCCGAGCTGCCCGACAACCTCGAGCTCGACGGTGACGACGCCCACCATCTGTGGAAGGTCCTGCGCCTCCGCCCCGGCGAGGTGGTGACCGCCGCCGACGGAGCGGGCCGCTGGCGACCCTATGTGGTGACCGGGGATGTGGCGCTGGAGGCGACGGCTGAAGAGCAGGCGGAGCCGGCCCTGCATCCCCGGCTGGCAGTGGCCTTCGCCCTGACCAAGGGGGACAAGCCCGAGCTGGTGGTCCAGAAGCTCACGGAGCTCGGGGTCGACCGCATCCTGCCCGTGTTGGGCGAGCGCTCGATTTCCCGGCCCGATCCCGGCCGCGCCGCCACCCAGGCGCGGCGCTGGCGCCGCGTGGCCCGGGAGGCGGCCCGCCAGTGCCGGCGCGCCAGGCTGCCCGAGGTGGCCGACCTCGCGCCGCTCTCCTCTCTGGCCGGGCACCCGAGCCTGGTCGTGGCCGAACGGGGCGGTGCCCCGGCCGCCGGCGTGGTGGCCGGCACCGGCGAGGAGCTCCTGGTGGTGATCGGTCCTGAGGGCGGCCTGAGTGAGGCCGAGATCGAGTTGCTCGAGCCGATGTCCCGGCTCGGATTGGGACCGCATGTCCTGCGGGCGGAAACGGCGGCCGTGGCCGCCGCCGCCGTGCTTGCTGTTTTGCGGTGAAATGAGCCCCCGGCGGCCGGGGCGAACGCGCGTGAACCTGGCTAGAGTGGCCCGGTCGCAGCGCGGGATGGGCGGCCCGCGCCGCTGTAAGGGGTCCGGCACAGGCCGTCTGGGGAGGGGACATGGAAACGGACGTGCAGGCCACACGAGCAACAAATGTCGGCGGAAAGTGGTCAATTGCCGCGAAGAGTCGACATTTGCGCCTTCGGCAGCTAGCCTTGAGGGAGTCCGGAGGGGCGGAAAACGAGGGGAGCTGGAGGGACCGGGTGGCCATCTCGACGCAGCGCGTGGGCGATCGGCTTCGATCCATCCGGCGGCAGAAGGGCTTGTCGCTGCACGAGGTCGAAGCAATGTCCAACGAGGAGTTCAAGGCCTCCGTGTTGGGCGCTTATGAACGGGGGGAGCGGGTCATTTCGGTGCCCCGACTGATGCGCCTGGCGCACGTCTATGGCGTCCCGCCGGAGCAGCTGCTCCCCAAAGAAGTGGAGGTCGACCTGACCGAGCCGGGGACGATGGACCTCTCCGAGGGGTTCGCCGTCGACCTGAACCGGCTCCAGGAGTGCCGGGAGCCGGAGGCGCTGGCGCTGGCCCGGCTGGTGGCCATGATCCAGACCGAGCGCCAGGACTTCAACGGCCGGGTGCTGACTGTCCGGGGTGACGACCTGCGGGCCCTGGCCTACTTCCTGCTCACCACGCCCGAGGAGCTCTGCGGGCGTCTGACGGGCCTCGGCCTGCAAGCGTTGCCGGCCTAGCCCACTAAGCTCCACCAACGATGTCGGACTGTCTCTTCTGCGGGATCGTCGCGGGATCGGTGCCGTCCGACGCCGTGCTGGAGACCGAGCACTGCTACGCCTTCCGGGACATCAACCCGGCCGCGCCGGTCCACGTGCTGGTCGTCCCCCGAACCCACGTCGACTCGGTGGCTGACCTCGGGCCGGACGACGCCGGGTTGCTGTTCGATCTGGTAGCCGCCGTCAACCAGGTGGCGGCCCAGGAGGGGATCGCCGAGAGCGGCTACCGGGTCGTCACCAACGTCGGAGAGGACGCCGGCCAGCTCGTTCGTCACCTGCACATCCACGTGATCGGCGGCCGTTCGCTGCGCTGGCCCCCCAAGGGCAGCGAAGCCGGCGGCTAATCTGCGACCAGCTTGACGCCACCACCTCAGACCCAGGTGAAGATCCTCGTGCCGGGCAATCACCTCATGGTGAACCTGCTCGGGCAACGGGACGAGTTGCTGCGTCTGGTGGAGGGTGCGTTCCCGGTGGGCATCCACGTCCGGGGCAACGAGATCACCATCACTGGTGAGGCGGCGGAGGCCGACCGGGTCGGCCGCCTCTTCGAGGAACTCGTCCTCCTACTCGAAGCCGGGCACACGATCGACCGGGACAACCTGGGCCGCACCATCGACATGATGAAGGCCGACCAGCGGCCCTCGGACGTCCTCAACACCGCCGTCCTGCGGGGCCGCAAGACGGTGCGGCCCAAGACGGCGGGACAGAAGCGCTACGTGGACGCCATCCGGGAACAGGTCATCACCTTCGGGATCGGCCCGGCGGGGACGGGCAAGAGCTACCTGGCCGTCGCCCTGGCCATCCAGGCCCTGCAGGCCAAGCAGGTCAACCGCATCGTTCTCACCCGCCCGGCGGTGGAGGCAGGGGAGCGCCTCGGGTTCCTCCCCGGCGACGTGATCGCCAAGGTCGACCCCTACCTGCGCCCCCTCTACGACGCCCTCTACGACATGGTCGACCCCGAAGGGGTGCAGCGCCTCATGGAGCGGGGCTCCATCGAAGTGGCGCCCCTGGCCTACATGCGAGGGCGCGCTCAGCCGGTTTCCAGCAGGGTCCTGACGCCAGTCGGGTTCCGGCCGATCGGTGACCTGGAGGTGGGCGATCTGGTCGTGGGGTCGGATGGCGAACCGACGGTCGTCCTCGGCGTCTATCCACAGGGTGAGAACGAGATCTTCCGCCTCACGACGCAGGACGGCGCCTCGACGCTCGCCTCCGCTGATCACCTCTGGGCCGTGAGAACCCGCGATGACCATCGCCGCCGAAAGCCGTACCGGGTCCTCACAACCACGGCGATGGTCGGCAACCTGCGTGCTGCGCATTACCACCGGTACGAGTTGCCGTTGCTGAGTCAGCCGGTGTGCTTCCCCCCGCGTGACGTGCCAATGGATCCGTACGCTTTGGGCCTGCTCCTGGGCGACGGGTGCCTCACCGGCTCCACGACGCCGAGCTTCGCGAGCAGCGACGCCGAGCATGTTGTTGCGCTCGAGGAGTGCCTCCCGGGCATCAGGATTCGTCACAAGGGCGGTCCCGACTACGTCCTGAACCGGATAACCAACCCTGGGGACGCCGTCACCATCGCGAATCCCGTGACCGCGATCACTCGCGAGCTCGGGTTGTGCGGTGCACGGTCCGAGTCGAAGTTCGTTCCCGAGGCGTACCTCTACAACACCTCTGAGGTCCGGCTCGCCATACTCCAGGGTCTGCTCGACTCCGATGGCGGGCCGGTCACGCAGGCGAACCGCACCTGCCGGGTCCATTACACGACCACGTCTGCCCGCCTCCGCGACGATGTGATCTTCCTGGTGCGGTCACTTGGTGGCGTCGTCTACTGGCGCACCCGGCCGGCAGCGGGGCGCCCGCCGGGCCGGGCGAAGGACCGTGCCGTTCCCTACCGCCACGACGCCTTCAGCCTCGAGCTTCGGCTCCCAGCGGACGTGGAACCCTTCCGGTTGAGAAGGAAGCTCGAGAAGTACCGCGCCGCGGGCGGTGGACGCCCGAGGCGCTTCATCGACAGCATCGAGGCGGCGGGGACCGCCGAGGCCGTCTGCATCCAGGTGGCCGCGGCCGATTCGCTCTACGTAACAGAGGACTTCCTCCTCACTCACAACACCCTCAACGACTCGTTCATCATCCTCGACGAGGCCCAGAACACCACCTCCGAGCAGATGAAGATGTTCCTCACCCGTCTGGGCTTCGGCTCCAAGGCGGTCGTCACCGGAGACGTCACCCAGATCGACCTGCCCGACGGGCGGGGCCGCTCCGGCCTGCTCCAGGTGCGCTCGATCCTGGAGGGGATCCCGGGCCTGTCCTTCGTCGACCTCACCAGTGCCGACGTGGTGCGCCACCGGATCGTCCAGGACATCGTTGACGCCTACCAGCTCCACGAGAGGTGACCGAGTCCGTGGAGGTCTTCGTAGCCGACGAGCAATCCGAGGTCGACGTCGACGCCCTCCGTTGGGTGCGCCTGGCCCGCATGGTGCTCGAGGAGCAGGGCGTGCGGGGCGACGCCGAGCTCTCCATGCTGTTCGTGGACGAAAAGGCCATGTCCGACCTGAACGAGCGCTTCCTGGGCCGCGAGGGGCCCACCGACGTCCTCGCCTTTCCCATGGACGACGAGCTGGTGGAGAGCGGTCGCCAGCCGGACCAGGGCGGCCGGGGGCCGGGCTCGCCGGCCGAACCCTCCGACGCCCCCATCCTCGTGGGCGACGTGGTCATCTGCCCCCGGGTGGCGGAGGTCCAGTCGAAGGAGCACATGGTGCCCTTCGACGACGAGATGAGCCTCCTCGTCGTCCACGGCGTCCTCCATCTCCTGGGCTTCGACCACGAGGAGGAAGACGAGGCCGTGGTCATGGAGCGCCGGGAGCGGGAGCTCATGGTCCGCTTCAAGGAGCTCGAGCGGGGCGGGAAGTGACCACCACCGAGTGGTTGATCCTGGCCGGCATCGCCGTGCTCTTCGCCGTCTCCATCGTCACCGCCATGGGCGAAACGGCCTTCACCAAGATGAGCCGCGTCCGGGCCATGACGCTGGAGGAGGAGGGGCGCAAGGGCGCCTCCCGCCTGGCCCGGCTCCTCGAGGCCCCGGAGTGGACGCTCAACATCGTCCTCCTCCTCATGATGGTGAGCCACTTCGCCGTGGCCAGCCTGGTGGCCATCATCGTCGAGGACCACTTCGGCGGCTTCGGTGTGGCCGTGGGGACGGTGGTCGAGGTCATCGTCTTCTTCGTCCTGGCCGAAGTGGCGCCCAAGACCTACGCCATCCTCCACACCGACGCCGCCGCCACCAAGCTGTCGGGGTTCCTCTGGGTGGTCAGCCGCTTCCCGCCGCTGCGGGCCATCACCCGGGTCCTGATCGGCATGGCCAACGTGATCCTGCCCGGCAAGGGGTTGAAGAAAGGGCCCTACACCTCGGAGGAGGAGATCCGCACGCTGGCCGACGTCGCCGCCCAGGAGGAGGTCATCGAGCGGGAGGAGCGCCGGCTCATCCATTCCATCTTCGAGTTCGGCGACACCGTGGTCCGCGAGGTGATGTCGCCCCGGCCCGACATGGTGGTGGTCGACATCTCCGACACCATCGACACGGCGGTGGAGAAGGCCACCCAGGCCGGTTTCTCCCGCCTGCCGGTGGTGCGGGAGAGCCCCGACGACATCGGCGGGCTCGTGTACCTGAAGGACATGATCCGGGCCATCCGGGAGGGCCGGGCGGCCGCCCCGGTGGCGAGCGTGGTGCGTCCCGCAGTGTTCGTCCCGGAGCAGAAGCGGGTGGCGGAGCTGCTCCGGGAAATGCAGCTCAACCGCTTCCACCTGGCCATCGTCATCGACGAGTACGGGGGTACGGCGGGTCTGGTGACCCTGGAGGATCTCCTGGAGGAGATCGTGGGGGAGATCGTCGACGAGTACGACGTGGAAGAACCCCGGGTCGAGCAGCTGGATGACGGCGGGTTGCGGGTGGCGGGACGCACCTCCATCGACGAGGTCAACGAGGTGCTGGGGGCCGAGCTGCCGGCCACGGAGTGGGACACGGTGGGCGGCCTCATGTTCAACCTGCTGGGCCATGTTCCCGTCGAGGGTGAGGCGGTGGCCTGCCAGGGCATTGAGTTCCGGGCCGAGCGCATCCAGGGGCGGAGGATCCTCAGCGTGCGCATCGAGCCGGGCGAACCGGAGCCGGCCGACGTTTCGTGACCCGGGGGCCCGGGGTGTCCCCCATGAGGAGGGTTTCCGCTCCGGGTTCGTAACCCTGGTGGGCCGGCCCAACGTGGGGAAGTCCACCCTGCTCAACCAGCTGGTGGGCACCAAGGTGTCGATCGTGTCGGAGAAGCCGCAGACCACCCGCAACCAGGTGCGGGGCGTCCTCGGCACCCCGGACTCCCAGGTCGTCTTCATCGACACTCCCGGCATCCACAAGCCCCGGACGGAGCTGGGCCGGCGCCTGAACCAGCGTTCGCTCGAGACGCTCGAGGCGGTGGACGTGGCCTGCTTCCTCATCGAGGCGACCGCTCCCATCGGCGCCGGCGACCGCTTCATCGCCGCTGCCCTGGGCGAGGTGGACACGCCCGTGGTGGTGGTGGTGAACAAGGTCGACGCCGCCGGCCGGGCGGCCGTCGCCGGCCACCTGGCCGAGGCGGCCGCCACCCTGGGCGACTTCGCCGCCTACGTACCACTGTCGGCCGCCACCGGCGAGGGCACCGACGCCCTCCTGGGGGAGATCCAGAGCCGCCTCCCCGAGGGGCCCCGCTACTACCCCGACGACGTGGTCACCGACCAGCCGGACACGTTTCTGGCCGCCGAGCTGGTTCGGGAGAAGCTCCTGGCCGTGGCCCGCCAGGAGCTCCCGCACTCCCTGGCCGTCACGGTCGAGGAGATCGAAGAGCGACCCGGTCCGCTGCTGGTCATGCGGGCCGTGATCCGGGTGGAACGGGACTCCCAGAAGGCCATCGTGATCGGCCGGGGCGGGTCGGTCCTCAAGGCGGCGGGCACCGAGGCCAGGAAGGAGCTGGAAGCGCTCCTGGGCGCCAAAGTGCATCTGGAGACCCACGTGAAGGTGGAGCGCGACTGGCAGCGGCGACCAGACGCCCTCGACCGGCTCGGTTACTGAACGGCCGAGGGGGGGTTTCCTTGTTCTGAACCGCTTTTGGGTAAAGTGCCGCCGCGCCCGTAGGAGGAAAATCTGCATGGTGCGAACCCCCGGAAGGCTGCAAGTCCTGCGTGTGCTCGGCGTCCTCGCCGCCGTGGGAGTCCTGCTGCTCCTGGCCGGCTGCGCCGCTAACGCCCCCCAGGACGCCCTCAAGCCCGAGGGGGCCATCGCCAGGAAGCAGGACAACCTTTTCAAGCCGATCTTCTACCTGGCCGTGGTGCCCGTCTTCGTGCTCGTCCAGGGCCTGATCATCGCCAGCGTCGTCCGCCACCGCCACCGTCCCGGGCGGCCCGACCCCGTCCAGGTGCACGGCAATACCAAGCTGGAAATTGGCTGGACGGCGGCGCCGGCCCTGATCCTGCTGTTCGCCGCCGTGCCCACCATCAACACCATCTTTGAGATCGCCCGCGAGCCGGCGAACCCACTCGAGGTGGACGTGTACGGCCACCTGTGGTGGTGGGAGTACGTCTATCCGGAGCAGGAGGGGATCGCCACACAGTTCTCGACGGCCAATGAGCTGCACATCCCCGTCGACCGGCCGGTACGGCTCAGCCTCAGGACGATCGAGCCCGGCCTGCCTCCCGGTCCCAACGGGGAGCTGGCCCAGGGCGTGATCCACAGCTACTGGGTGCCGAAGCTGGCCGGAAAGCAGGATGTCGTGCCTGGTCGGGTCAACAAACTCACCATCGAGGCCGACGAGCCCGGGAAGAGATACCTGGGGCAGTGCGCCGAGTACTGCAACCTCTCCCATGCCAACATGCGTCTGGCCGTGAAGACCCATACCCAAAACGACTTCGCCGCCTGGGTGCGGGCCCAGCAGCGCCCGGCATTCCGGCCGACCGACGGCATGGCCGCTCAGGGCTTCGCCGTCTTCACCGGCAAGGGCGGGTGCCTGGCCTGCCACACCATGATCGGCATCGAAGGGGCCGAGGCCCGGGTGGGGCCGAACCTGACGCACCTGAAGTCGCGGGACCGCTTCGCCGGCTACATCTTCGACAACACGCCCCGGAACCTCCGGAAATGGGTAGACAACCCCTCGGCCATGAAACCGATGCGCCCCGACAAGGGCACGGGCATGCCCGACCAGAACCTCACCCCGGAGGAGCTCGACCAGGTCGTCGCCTACCTGGAGACCCTGAAGTGACCCGCCCGGCATTCGGGGTGTCCCCGAGAGCAGGAGGAGAAGCCTCATGGCTGTGGCGGTAAGGGCTCCCGCCCGCCCCTTCGCCCGTCCCCGGTCCCACGCCGGGTTCATGAGCTGGATCTCGACCGTGGACCACAAGCGGATCGGGATCCTCTACGGGGTGACCGCCTTCATCTTCTTCATCATCGGCGGGATCGAGGCCCTGCTGGTGCGCGGCCAGCTGGCCACGCCCAACGGCGACGTGCTCACCGCCGACGAGTACAACCAGCTCTTCACCATGCACGGCACCACCATGGTGTTCCTGGTGATCATGCCGCTGGCCGCCGCCTTCGGTAACTACCTGGTCCCGCTCATGATCGGCGCCCGGGACGTCGCCTTCCCCCGCCTCAACGCCTTCGGTTACTGGGCCTTCCTCTCCGGCGGGCTGTTCCTCTACACCAGCTTCCTCTTCGGGGGCGCCCCCGCGGGGGGATGGTTCGGCTACGCCCCCCAGACCGAAGGGCCGTTTTCACCCGGCCACGGCATCGACTTCTGGTTGATCGGGCTCATCATCACCGGTGTCGGCTCGCTGACGGCGGCGATCAACTTCATCATCACCACGCTGAACCTGCGCGCGCCCGGAATGACCCTCATGCGCATGCCCGTCTTCGTGTGGATGAACCTGGTGGTGAGCTTCCTGCTGCTCTTCGCCATGCCGGTCATCACCGTGGCGCTGTTCCAGCTGTACTTCGACCGGAACTTCGGGGCGAACTTCTTCAACGCCAACCTGGGTGGCGACCCCGTCCTGTGGCAGCACATGTTCTGGTTATTCGGCCATCCCGAGGTGTACATCCTCATCCTGCCGGCGATGGGGATCGTCTCGGAGATCCTTCCGGTGTTCTCCCGCAAGCCGCTCTTCGGCTACGCCGTGGTCGTCTTCTCCGGCATCGCCATCGGCTTCATGGGCTGGGGCGTGTGGGCCCACCACATGTTCGCCGTGGGTCTCGGCCCGGTGGCCAACTCGGCCTTCGCCGCCTCGACCATGTTCATCGCCGTGCCCACCGGGGTGAAGATCTTCAACTGGATCGCCACCACCTGGGGCGGCGACCTGCGGCTGAAGACCCCGATGTACTTCGCTCTGGGCTTCATCGCCATGTTCACCATCGGGGGACTGTCGGGGGTGACCCACGCCATCGTCCCCCACGACTACCAGCAGACCGACACCTACTACATCGTGGCCCACTTCCACTACGTGCTCTTCGGAGGGGCGATCTTCGGGCTGTTCGGGGGTGCCTACTACTGGTTCCCCAAGGTGAAGGGAAAGCTGCTGAGCGAGGGCCTGGGCAAGCTGCACTTCTGGCTGATGTTCATCGGCTTCAACCTGACCTTCGGCCCGATGCACATCCTCGGCCTGCAGGGCCAGCCCCGGCGGACCTACACCTACGACACCGGCATGGGTTGGGACGCCTGGAACCTGGTGTCCACCATCGGGGCCATGATCATCGCCCTGTCGGTGCTGGTGTTCATCATCAACGTCAGCCGTACCCTCCGGAAGGCGGAACGGGCGCCGGAGGACCCCTGGGACGCCCGCACGCTGGAGTGGGCCATTCCCTCGCCGCCGCCGGAATACAACTTCGCCGAGATCCCGGTCGTGCACTCGGTGGACGACTTCTGGCACCGCAAGTACACCGAGGACGACGAGGGCCGGCTGGTGAAGCTGCCGTCGGGCGGCTCGGACCAGGGGCTGCCGGCGGCCGAGGCGGGGGAGGGCGACTCCGTTCCCGAACAGGGGGCCGTGAGCACCGACACCGTGCCCGACGAGCACCACGACGCGGAAGCCGGCGATGGCCACGGCGATGGCCACGGCATCCACATGCCATCACCCTCCTACTTCCCGGCGCTCGCCTCCATCGGCTTCCCGCTCCTCGGGTTCGGCGCCATCTACCACTGGATCTTCGGCGCCATCGGCGCCATCTTCCTCCTGGCCGGCATCTTCGGGTGGGCCAGCGAGCCCCTGGCCGAGGAGGAGCACGCGTGACCCAGGCCCTCGCCCCGCCGCATGGTGCCGCTCCCGGCGACCACGACTACGCCGTCACCGGGATCAACTCGAAGAAGCTGGGCATGTGGGCCTTCCTGGCCTCGGAGTGCCTGTTCTTCGGGGCGCTCATCTCCACCTACCTGCTGTACCGCACCCGCGCCCCCAAGGGCCTGCGTCCCCACGACGTCTACGACATCCCCTACACCTCGGTGAGCTCCTTCGTGCTGCTCATGAGCTCGCTCACCATGGTGCTGGCGCTGGCCGCCATCCAGCGGGGCGACCACCGGCGCCTGCGCATCTGGCTGCTGGCCACCGCCTTCCTGGGCACGGTGTTCATCGGCGGGCAGGTCTACGAGTTCACGGTGTTCACGGAGAGGGGCCTCAACATCTCCTCGTCGGTCGCCGCCACCAGCTTCTTCGTGCTGACCGGCTTCCACGGGGTCCACGTCACCATGGGCATCCTGTGGCTGCTGTCACTGGTCGGGATGTCACTGCGGGGCATGATCCCCCAGGAACGCAACCTCGAGATCGAGATCGCCGGCCTCTACTGGCACTTCGTCGACATCGTGTGGATCGTGATCTTCACCGTCGTCTACCTGGTACCCCTCTAAGGAGAATCGAGAAATCGTGGACGACGCCACCGACACCGCCGCCGCCACCACCGCCACCGACGAGGCCCCCGCCGAGCTGGAGGCCGCCCCCGGCCACGGAGTCCCCGGCCCCCACGATGCGCACGCCCACCCCAGCCCCCTCAAGTACGTCGGGGTGGCCGTGATCCTGGCCATGATCACCGCCGTCGAGATCGCCCTCTACTACCTCAACCTGCCCAACAAGCTCCTGGTGGCCATGCTGATGGGCCTGGCCTTCATCAAGTTCGGGATGGTGGCCGCCTACTTCATGCACCTCAAGTTCGACGGCCGGCTGCTCCGGCGCCTGTTCGTCACCGGGATCATGCTGGCCGTGGCCGTCTACACCGTCGCCCTGCTCACCCTGGACGTGCTGCTCGGATGACCCCGTGGGCCTGGCACCCGCACCCTGACGTCTGGTTGCTCATCGCCGTCCTGGGCGGCGGTTACGTCGTCGCCCTGCGCCGCCTCGGGCCCCGCCACGTGCCCGCGGGGCAGCCTCCCGCCACCGGCATGCAGAAGGTCGCCTTCGCCGGCGGGCTGTTGACCCTGTGGCTGGGCGCCGACTGGCCCATCCACGACCTGGCCGAGGGTTACCTGTACAGCGTGCACATGACCCAGCACCTGCTGTTCACGCTGGTGGCCGCGCCCCTGCTGCTGCTCGGCACCCCGGCCTGGCTGGCCCGGGAGCTGCTGCGCCCGCCCCGGCTCCACGCCGTCGTGTCCCGGATGGCCCGCCCGGTCCCGGCGCTGATCTTGTTCAACGCCCTGATCGTGGTGACGCACTGGCCCGCCTTCGTCGACATGACGCTTGGCTCGGAACCGGCCCACTTCGCCGCCCACGCCGCCATCTTCATCTCCGCCCTGTTCATGTGGTGCCCGGTGGCCGCCCCGCTCCCCGAGCTGCGACCGCTCTCGCCGCCGGCCCAGATGCTCTACCTGTTCCTCCAGTCGATCGTCCCCACCGTGCCGGCGTCATTCCTGGTCTTCGCCGAGCGCCCCATCTACAAGTTCTACGAGACGGTGCCCCGGCTCTGGGGACTGTCGGCGGGCGAGGATCAGCGCATCGGCGGGCTGCTCATGAAGCTGGGCGGCGGCCTCCTGCTGTGGGCGATCATCACCGTCCTCTTCTTCCGCTGGCACGCCGAGGAGGAGTCGGCCGACCGGTCGGCCCGGCGCTGGCGGGCCCTGGAACGGGAACTCGACGATCCGGTGAGGTGGAACGAGTCATGAAGGAGCTCCGGGACCGGGTGCTCATCCCCCTGGCCATCCCGCTGGCGGCGGCCGTGGTCATCGTGATCGTGGTGCTCAACTTCTCCCGCATCCTCCTGGCCGTGGAGGAGCGCGGCAGCGAGACGCTGGCCACCGCCATCGCCATCATCGTGGCCTCCAGCGTGCTCTTCGGCGCCGCCTGGATCTCATCCAAGGGAGAGCACCGCTCGGGGGGGAACATCGGTGCGCTGATCGCCTCCGGCCTGCTCCTGGTCACGGCCGGCGCCGTCGGGGCCGAAGCCATCCAGGAGGAACGGGACAAGGAGGCGGCCGAGGCGGCCGAGCACCAGCTGGGGGAGCCGGAGCTGATCGTGACCGCCGGGCCGGGCCTGACCTTCGCCGAGAAGCAGCTCAAGACCCACCCCGGCAAAGTCGTCGTCGAGTACCGGGACGCCGACACCGCCGCCCACACGCTGGTCTTCGAGGGACTCGCCGGGATCAAACTGGAGGTGCCGACCAAGGGCGCCGCCGTCAAGGGCGAGGCCGAGTTCGAGCCCAAGACCTACGTCTTCTTCTGCGACATTCCCGGCCACCGCCAGGCGGGCATGGAGGGGACCCTCACCGTGGAAGAGGGCGCCGGAGGGGCCCCGGGTGGCGGAGCGGCGGCGGACATCGTGGCCAAGGCGCCGCTCCATTTCGAGCCGCCGGAGATTGCTGTCCCCGCCGGGCCGGTCAAGGTCAGCCTGAAGAACGAGGACACCCAACTGCACACCCTCGTCGTCGAGGGTCAGCCCAAGTTCAAGAAGCTGGAGGCCCTGGGCGGCGAGACCAAGAACGGCACGCTCGAGGTCGGACCCGGGACGTACACGCTCTTCTGCGAAGTCCCGGGCCACCGCGCCGCGGGCATGCACACCACCCTCAAAGTCGGCTGACCCCCCGGCAGGCGGACCGGCGGTCGATGAAGTCAAGGGCCGCAATGAAAGAGGCGACCGCCCAACCGGCGTTCCTCAGCAACGGACGTGTGGTGCGCAGGAACGCCGAAAGGTCCACCACCGAAACCGGCGTTCCTCTGCAACGCACGTGTGTTGCGCAGGAACGCCGAAACGTGGCGGAATCACCCCGGCTCTCTTCACCGCGTATTTGCTCCAACTGGGCGCGTCGCCTTCGGCAGGCGGACCTCCACGTCGCCCACCGGCACCGCCGTGCAGCTGAGACAGATGCCGGCGGCGCGCTCCTCGTCGGAGAAGAGCTGCTGGGGGACCCGCTCGGTGTAGATGACCTGTCCGGAGATCAGCTGCACCTTGCAGGCGGCGCAGCGGCCCCGCCGGCACGTCCACGGATAGCGGAATCCTCCCCGGATGATGGCGTCGAGAACGGTGTCGCCGGGACGGACGGGGATGGCCACACCGTCGGCGATGACAGTCATCGGGCCGCTCGTCATGTCGCCGCAGCGTACCGATCGTGCGGGACTACCCGATCTCACTAGGGTGACCCTCCGTGGTGACGCCTGCCGGCCTCGACCCTGACCGGATCCCCCGGCACGTGGCCGTGGTCATGGACGGCAACGGGCGGTGGGCCAGGCGCCAGGGCCTGAAGCGCACCGAGGGGCACGCGGCGGGGGAGGAGGCCCTCTTCGACACGATGGAGGGCGCCCTCGAGGTGGGCGTGAAGTTCCTTACCGTGTACGCCTTCTCCACGGAGAACTGGCGGCGGCCCCTGGACGAGGTCCGCTTCCTCATGAACTTCAACGAGAACCTGCTCCTGCGCCGGCGCGACGAGCTGCACGAGCGGGGCGTGAGGATCCGGTTCTCCGGCCGGCGGGGCGGGCGGGTGCCCGCCCGGGTGCTGCGCCGCATGGAGGAAGCCGAGGAGCTCACGCGGCGCAACCGGAAGATGACGCTGGTGATCGCCTTCAACTACGGCGGACGGGCCGAACTGGTCGACGCCGCCCGGGGCCTGGCCACAGACGTGGCCGCCGGGCACCTCGACCCGGGGCGGATCGACGAGCGGGCGCTGGCCCGTCACCTCTACCTGCCCGACGTCCCCGACCCGGACCTCCTGGTCCGCACCTCCGGGGAGTTCCGCCTCTCCAACTACCTACTCTGGCAGCTGGCCTACGCCGAGCTGTACTTCACCGACGTGCTGTGGCCTGACTTCCGCCGGGAGCACCTCTTCGAGGCCATCGCCGCCTACCAGAAGCGCGACCGCCGCTTCGGCGGCCTCGACGGCAACGGCGAAGACGCCTGAGCTGACATACACCGTCGGTAGGGTCCGACGGAAGCCCGCATCGACAATCTGATGATGGAGCTCCTCCGCTCCTGGCGGCCACCGGCATAATCCCGTTCCTGTAGTTACACTGGCGGGATGCCAGGCCTGTACCGGGAACGCGGGGTTGTGCTGCGCACGATCAAGCTGGGTGAGGCCGATCGCATCGTCACCTTCTTGACCGAGGGCCGGGGGAAGGTGCGAGCCGTGGCCAAGGGCATCCGCAAGCCCAAGAGCCGCTTCGGGGCCCGGCTGGAGCCCACCAGCCACGTCGCCCTCCAGCTCTACGAGGGTCGCAACCTCGACGTCGTCACCCAGGTGGAGACCATCGCTGCCCACCGGCCGCTGCGGGAGGGCTACGAGGCCTTCACCCAGGCCGTGGCCATGCTGGAAGCCACCGACGCCGTCGTTCAGGAGCGTCAGGCCAACATCCCCCTCTACCGCATGCTGGTGGGGGCACTGGGCACGCTGGCCGAGGCGCCGGTCCCGGCCGTGGCCGTCGCCTTCTTCTGGAAGCTGCTGTCCCTGGAGGGATTCCATCCCGTGCTCGAGGCCTGCGCCCGCTGCGACGAGCCGGTGCCGGCGGCCGGGGCTCGGGGTGTGCCCGAGGGCGGAGCCACCTTCGACTTGATGGAAGGAGGTGTTCTGTGCCCGGCCTGTGCCGGTCCGGGGGCACCGGTCGTCAGCCCCGGCGCCCTGGCCGTCGTCGGCCGCATCCTCGGCGGCGGCCTGCGGGGTGTGCTGGCCGAACCGCCCGGTGCCGCGCTGGCCGAAGCCGAATCGCTCGCCCTGCGCGCCCTCGAGCACCACCTGGAACGGCGTCTGCGGAGCGGTGCCATCCTCCTGAGTACCATTGTTTCGCATGCCCCCCGCTTCTGATCTGATGGACCGCATCGTCAACCTGGCCAAGCGCCGGGGGTTCGTGTTCCCGTCCTCCGAGATCTACGGCGGGTTCCGCTCCACCTGGGATTACGGTCCCCTTGGCGTGCTGCTCAAGCGCAACGTCAAGGAGGCGTGGTGGCGGGCCATGGTCCAGTGCCGGGACGACATCGTCGGCCTTGACGCCGCCATCCTCATGGCGCCGAGGGTGTGGGAGGCGTCCGGCCATGTGGCCACCTTCTCGGACCCTCTGGTCGACTGCCGCAACTGCAAGGAGCGGTTCCGGGCCGACCAGCTGCCCGACTCCGGCGCCTGTCCCAACTGCGGCGCCAAGGACTCCTTCACCGAGGCCCGCCAGTTCAACCTCATGTTCAAGACCTACGTCGGCCCGGTGGAGGACGACGCCTCCATCGCCTGGCTGCGTCCGGAGACGGCCCAGGGCATCTTCGTGAACTTCCCCCAGGTGCAGACCACCTCCCGCAAGAAGCCGCCCTTTGGCATCGCCCAGATCGGCAAGGCCTTCCGCAACGAGATCACCCCGGGCAACTTCACCTTCCGCACCCGGGAGTTCGAGCAGATGGAGCTGGAGTTCTTCGTGCCTCCCGAGGAAGGCGGCAAGTGGTTCGAGTACTGGTGCGCCGAGCGGTTGCGCTGGTACCGCGACCTGGGCATACCCGACGACCGCCTCCGCCTGCGCCAGCACGACCCCGACGAGCTGTCGCACTACTCGGCCGGGACCGCCGACGTGGAGTTCCTGTACCCCTGGGGGTGGGGCGAGCTGGAAGGGATCGCCAACCGCACCGACTTCGATCTGTCCAAGCACGCCGAGTTCTCGGGCAAGGACCTCACCTACTTCGACCAGGAAGGCGACCGGCGCTACGTGCCTCACGTCATCGAGCCCTCGGCCGGTGCCGACCGGGCCACCCTGGCTTTCCTGCTCGCCGCCTACGACGAGGAGGAGGTCCGGGGCGAGACCCGCACCGTGCTGCGCCTCGATCCCCGCCTCGCCCCCGTCAAGGTGGCCGTGCTGCCCCTCTCCAAGAACGAGCGCCTGTCGCCCACCGCCAAGGAGGTGGCCGCCACCCTGCGGCCCTCCTTCCAGATCGACTACGACGAGGCGGGGGCCATCGGCCGGCGCTACCGCCGTCACGACGAGATCGGAACGCCCTTCTGCGTGACGGTCGACTTCGAAACGCTCGACGACAAGGCCGTCACGGTACGGGAGCGGGACTCGATGGATCAGGAGCGGATCTCCATCGACGACCTCGTCTCCCACCTCTCCGACCGCCTGCCCCGCTAGCGCACTGAACTTCCAGCCCCCAAGGAGGATGGAGATGACGAAGTACGTCTACGCCTTTCGCGAAGGCAACCGGGACCAGAAGTACCTCCTCGGGGGCAAGGGGGCGAACCTGGCCGAGATGACGAGCCTGGGGCTTCCTGTCCCTCCCGGCTTCACCATCACCACTGACGCCTGCAAGGCCTACATGGCGAGCGGCAACGTGCTCCCCGACGGTCTGATGGACGAGGTCGCCGCCGCCCGCGCCGCCCTCGAGTCGGAGATGGGCAAGCGCCTGGGGGATGAGGCCGATCCGCTGCTCGTGTCGGTGCGGTCCGGGGCGCCGTTCTCCATGCCGGGGATGATGGACACCGTCCTCAACCTGGGGCTCAACGACACGTCGGTCAAAGGGCTGGCCAAGCAGACGGGCAACGACCGCTTCGCCTGGGACTCCTACCGCCGGTTCGTGCAGATGTTCGGCAAGATCGTCCTCGGGATTCCAGGCGACCACTTCGAGGAGGCGCTCCACGAGGCGGTGAAGGCCAAGGGCGTCGAGACGGAAACGCAGCTGTCGGCCGAAGATCTGTCCGCCGTCACCGACACCTTCAAGAAGATCGTCACGGACGAGACGGGCGAGGACTTCCCCCAGGATCCCGACGGCCAGCTGGCCGCGGCCATCGAAGCCGTGTTCCGGTCCTGGAACGGCCGGCGGGCCCGGGACTACCGGCGTCTGGAGGGCATTCCCGACGACCTGGGCACGGCCGTCAACATCCAGACCATGGTGTTCGGCAACAAGGGCGACGACTCCGGCACCGGCGTCGCCTTCACCCGCAACCCGGCCACCGGCGAGCGCGCCCCTTACGGCGACTTCCTGACCAACGCCCAGGGTGAGGATGTGGTGGCCGGCATCCGGGTCACCCAGCCGCTCGAGGTGATGGGCGACCACTTCCCCGAGTGCCACACCCAGCTGCTGGAGAACATGGCCACGCTCGAGCACCACTACCGGGACATGTGCGACATCGAGTTCACCATCGAGCAGGGCCGCCTCTACATGCTTCAGACCCGGGTGGGGAAGCGCACGGCCGCCGCCGCCCTGCGGATGGCGGCGGAGATGAAGGAGGAGGGCCTCATCGACGAGCGGGAGGCGGTGCTGCGCATCCAGCCCGCCCAGCTCGACCAGCTCCTCCATCCCCAGTTCGACCCCAAGGCCGACTACACCGCCCTGGCCAAGGGCCTCAACGCCTCACCGGGCGCGGCGGTGGGGGCGGTGTACTTCACCGCCGACGACGCCGAGGCGGCGGCCGAAGGGGGCCAGCGGGTGATCCTGGTGCGCCCGGAGACGTCCCCCGACGATCTGCACGGCATGATCGCCGCCGAGGGCATCCTCACCTCCCGGGGAGGCCTCGTGTCCCACGCCGCCGTCGTGGCCCGGGGCATGGGCAAACCCGCCATCTGCGGGGCGGAAGCGGTCAAGATCGACCTCAAGGCCAAGCGCTTCACCGCCGGCGGCACCACGGTGGCCGAAGGCGACGTGATCTCCATCAGCGGCACCACGGGCGAGGTGGTGCTCGGCGAGGTGCCGGTCATCACCCCCGAACCCACCGGCCACTTCGCCACCGTGCTGTCCTGGGCCGACAGGTTCCGGACCCTCAAAGTCCGCACCAACGCCGACACGCCCGAGGACTCGGTCCGGGCCCGCCAGTTCGGAGCCGAAGGCATCGGCCTGTGCCGGACGGAGCACATGTTCCTGGGTGAGGACCGGGTGGCCATCGTCCGCCGCATGATCCTCGCCGACAACGAGGCCGACGAGCAGGCCGCCCTGGACGAGCTCGAGGTGCTCCAGCGGGCGGACTTCGTCGGGATCCTGGAGGCCATGGACGGGCTGCCGGTCACCGTGCGCCTCCTCGATCCGCCCCTGCACGAGTTCCTCCCCGACACCGAGGAGCTGGCCGTCAAGCAGGCCACCGAGGGTCTCTCGGCCGAGGAGGAGGAGCTGCTGCGGGCGGCCCGCTCCTGGCAGGAGGTCAACCCCATGCTGGGGACCCGCGGCTGCCGGCTCGGGGTCATCAAGCCGGCCTTGTACAAGATGCAGGTGCGGGCGCTCATGGAGGCGGCGGTGGAGCGCAAGCAGGCCGGGGGCGATCCCCGGGTGGAGATCATGATCCCTCTGGTGGTGTCGGGCCCGGAGCTGGCCCTGCTCACCCAGTGGACCCGGGAGGCGGCCGGCGAGGTCATCCAGCGCGCCGGTGTCGACGTCGACTACCTGGTGGGCACCATGATCGAGACCCCCCGGGCGGCCGTCGACGCCGCCAGCATCGCCGGCGTGGCCGAGTTCTTCTCCTTCGGTACCAACGACCTCACCCAGATGACCTTCGGGTTTTCCCGCGACGACGTCGAGGGCCGCATCATGACGCCTTACCTGGAGCGGAAGCTCATTGCCGCCAACCCGTTCGAAACCCTCGACCGGGACGGCGTGGGCCAGCTGGTGAGCTGGGCCTGCCAGCGGGGCCGGCAGACCCGGGCCGACCTCAAGCTCGGCATCTGCGGCGAGCACGGGGGCGACCCCCCATCGGTGCACTTCTGCCACGAAGTCGGCCTCGACTACGTGTCGTGCTCGCCTTTCCGGGTCCCGCTGGCCCGGCTCGCTGCCGCCCACGCCGCCCTCGGCGCAGGAGGGCCGGGCAGCACCGCCTGAGGGGCGTTCTTCGCCGACTTCCTGTTCCCCCGAACAGAATGACTAGTCACTTCTGACTACTTGGAAATGACGCGTTCGGGCCATGTTCTCTGGCCGGTCGAAAACCGACATTTGTATGTGACGGACCCGCAAGAGGGTCCTCCGAGGGGTGCAGCACAACGTCGCCCCCTCTCGACCAGGAGGAGATCATGGACGACGTTCGGATGATGCGCCCCGCCGAAGCCGCCGAGGCTCTTGGCGTCTCCCTGGCCCGGCTGCGCCGGCTGGCCGCCTGCGGCCGCCTGGTGACGGTGCGGACCCTGGGTGGGCACCGCCGCTACCGCGAGGACGACGTCCTGGCGCTCCAGCGGTGGCTGCAGTCCCGCCGTGCCATCGGCGCCTAGACACGTTTTCTGATTCCAGACCCCGGGCCCGGGGACCAGCGGCGAGCCGGACCCCCCGCCGGCTTGACGTCCCCACCGGCCCGGACGTGGGCCGAGCCTTCGCGCTCGGCTCGCGGCCCCGGGTGTGGCCCGTCGAGCCCCCAGCCTCGGCGGGCCCCCGGGTTTTTTGCTGTCAACCTGAATGTCACACCCCGCTGTTACCGTCACGGTATGAGCGTGAGTGACCGGGCCCAGCGGTGGGCCTCGACCATGGAGGGCTTCGACGGCGTCCCTGACATCCGGCTGGCGCACGCCGGCGGGCAGGTCAATGTCGGCGAGGTGCGTCCTCTGACCCGGACCGAGCGGGAGACGGCTGAAGACGCCCTGCTCGCCCCGGGTGCCACTCGGCCTGCGGGAGCCGGGTCCCGTACCCGGCCGGAGGACCCCGACCCGGTCCGCACCTGCTTCGAGCGCGACCGGGACCGGATCCTCCACTCCAGCGCCTTCCGCCGGCTGGCGGGGAAGACCCAGGTCTTCGTGTTCCCCGATGATCACCAGCGCACCCGGCTCACCCATGCCCTGGAGGTCGCCCAGGTGGCGACGGCGGTGGCCCGGGCCACCCGGCTCAACGTGGCCCTCACCGAAGCCATCGCCCTCGGTCACGACTGTGGCCACGGTCCCGGCGGCCACGCCAGCGAGGAGGCGCTCAGCCCCTATCTGGACGGCGGGTACGACCACGCCACCTGGGGCGCCGACGTGGTGCTCGCCCCCCTCAACCTGTGCGCCGAGACGCTCGACGGGATCCGCAACCACTCCTGGTCCCGGCCGGCCCCCGCCACCCCGGAGGGGGCGGTGGTGAGCTGGGCCGACCGGTGTGCCTATTCCGCCCACGATCTCGAGGATGCCGTCCGGGCGGGGATCGTCAGCGTGGAGATGCTGCCCGCGGTCGTCACCGAGCGGGCCGGCGCCAGCCGCTCGCGCCAGCTGCAGGCCTTCATCGACGGGTTGGTGGAGGGCATCACGGCGACCGGTTGTGTGGGCATGCGGGCCGACCTGGCTGAAGCGCTGGCCGCGCTCCGGGCCTTCAACTACGAGCACATCTATCTGCGTCCCGCCTCCGTGGCTCAGGCCGAAGCGGTCATCGAGGTCCTCCAGCCCCTCGTCGAGTTCTACGCCGACCGCCCCAACGCCATCCCCGGTGCGGTGCCGGCCTCGGCCGGCAGCCCCGAGGCGGTGCGGGCCGCCGTCACCTACGTGGCCGGGATGACCGACCGCTTCGCCTTCCAGGCGGCCGTGGCCCGCCTCGGCTGGGACCCGGCGCGCCTTCCCGTCGGTATCGACGTGCGGCGGACCTAGCCTAGGCCCCGGAATGGGGATTCTCGACGAGGACGTGGCCCGGGTCCGGGAGGCGACCAACATCGTGGCGGTGGTGTCCGAGCACCTCGCCCTGCGCCGGGTGGGCCGCCGGTACCAGGGCCTGTGCCCCTTCCACACGGAGAAGACCCCCAGCTTCACCGTCAACCCGGAGCTCGGGCTGTACCACTGCTTCGGCTGCGGGGTCGGAGGCGACGCCATCAGCTTCGTGCGGGAGGTGGAGCACCTCGACTTCGTCGGCGCGGTGGAGCGCCTGGCCGCCCGGGCCGGGATCCAGCTGCGCTACGACGACGCCGCCGCCGGCAAGGAGCGGAACCGCCGCCAGCGCCTGGTGGAGACGGTGGCCGCCGCCGGCGGCTTCTACCACCAGCTCCTCCTCGAGGCGCCCGAGGCGGGGACGGCCCGCCGCTACCTCCGCAGCCGGGGCTACGACGGCGATGTGGCCCGGAAGTTCCAGCTCGGCTACTCCCCCGACCGCTTCGACGCCCTGGCCCAGTTCCTCACCGCCAGGAAGTTCTCCCGCCAGGACCTGCTCGACGCCGGGCTGTGCTTCGTCAACCGGGCCGACCGGCTCCAGGACCACTTCCGGAACCGGGTGATGTTCCCCATCTTCGACGCTCGGGGGGACGCCGTGGGCTTCGGCGGACGGGCCCTGGCGGATGGGCCCAAGTACAAGAACTCCCCCGAGTCGGCCGTCTACCAGAAGAGCCGGGTCCTGTATGGCCTCAACTGGGCCAAGGAGGACGTGGTGGCCAAGAGCCAGGCGGTGGTGTGCGAGGGCTACACCGACGTGCTCGCCTTCTTCCTGGCCGGGGTGCCCCGGGCGGTGGCCACCTGCGGCACGGCCCTGGTGGAGGACCATCTCCGGGTGCTGAAGAACTTCACCCCGGCCCTGGTCCTGGCCTACGACGCGGACGACGCCGGTCAGGCCGCCGCCGAGCGGATCTACCAGTGGGAGGCCCAATACGACATGCGGCTGTCGGTGGCCGACCTGCCCGCCGGCCAGGACCCGGCCGACGTGGGCCGGGCCGATCCGGCCGCCCTGGTGGCGGCGGTCGCCGGTGCCCGGCCATTCCTCCGCTTCCGGCTGGATCGCCTGCTCGCCTCGGCCGAGACCCAGAGCGCCGAGGGCCGGGCCAAAGCGGCCAAAGCCGCGGTGGCCCTCGTGGCCGAGCATCCCGACGACCTGGTGCGGGACCAGTACCTCATGGACCTGGCCGGCCGTCTGGACATCGACGTCGACCGGCTGCGGCGGGCCGCGGCCGCGCCGGGGGCGAAGGCACCGCCGGGGCCGTCGCCGGGCCGGCCGGTGGCGGCCGCGCCCCGGCGGCCGGCGCCGCTGGAGGGCCCGGAGGTGGAGGCCCTCAGGGTGGCCGTCCACGCCCCCGAGCTGGTGGCCGGCCGCATCCTGCCCGAGGTGTTCGCCGAGCCCGTCGCCCGGGAGGCGTTCGCCGCCCTGGCCTCGTCGGCCACCTTCCACGAGGCCCTCGGGCGGGCCACCGGCCCCGCCGCCGAGCTCCTCGAGCGCCTGGCGGTGGAGGATCCGCCCTGGGGTGACGACCCCGATCCCTATGCCACCTCCGTGCTCGTCCAGGTGACGGAGGCGGCGGCGGAGCGGAGGCTGCGGGTCATGGTGCGGGCCGGCGACGATCGGGCGAGTGAGCTCAAGCACCTTTTGGACGAGTTGGTGGCCGCTCGTCAAAGCGGCGCCTGGGGAGTTGCTCACCGTGCCGCAGCGCAGTTGCTACCCTGGGTTGGCGCATCGGGTGAGGAGTAGGAATCGCTGCTGTGGGGGAGCCGGTAAGCCCATTCTCTGAGAGCCTCGAGGGACTGCCCGTGGACGGGCTGGCCCTGTTGGTGGCAAAGGGGAAAGCGCAGGGGTCGCTCACCACCGGGGACGTCTTCGACGCCCTCTCCGACGTGGAGCCTTCCCCTGAAATGCTGGAGCGGATCTACGACTACATCCGCTCCCAGGGCGTGGAGCTGGTCGACGAGATCGCCGCCGAGCTGGCCGCCGAATCGGCCGGTGACCTGGAGGCGGTGGCGGCGATGGACCCGATCCCCGTCCCCCTCCCACCAGCGGCTACCGAGCCGAGTAACGCTGCCGAGCCGGCGGCCGCTCCCTCCGCACCAACGGGCCCGGCCCGGGCCCGGAGCCGGCCGGAGGCATCCGAGCCGTCCGAAGCCGCCGCCGCCCGCCCCGATCGGCTGGGGGAAGGCGGCGTGTCGGACCCGGTGCGGATGTACCTCAAGGAGATCGGCAAGGTTCCCCTGCTCACCGCCGCCCAGGAGGTGAACCTGGCCCAGCGCATCGAAGCCGGTCTGGCCGCCGCCGTGGAGATCGCAGAGGCCAACGGCTCCCTGCCGTCCTTGGACGAGCGCTCGCTCCACGCCAGGGTCGCGGACGGGCTGCGGGCCAAGCGCCAGCTCATCGAAGCCAACCTCCGGCTGGTGGTGTCCATCGCCAAGCGCTACGTGGGGCGCGGGATGCTCCTCCTCGACCTCATCCAGGAGGGGAACCTGGGTCTCATGCGGGCGGTGGAGAAGTTCGACTACACCAAGGGCTTCAAGTTCTCCACCTATGCCACCTGGTGGATCCGCCAGGCCATCACCCGGGCCATCGCCGACCAGGCCCGCAC
>JBIOUX010000017.1:0-8094 GCA_044867425.1 Acidimicrobiia bacterium
GGCCCGGCCGTGGACGTCGGCCATGGGGCGGGCGGGGTCGTAGCCCACCCACACGGCGGTCGAGAGCTGGGGGACGTAGCCGGCGAACCAGGCGTCGACGTTGTCCTGGGTGGTGCCGGTCTTGCCCGCCGCCGGCCGGCCGATGCCGGCGGCCCGCCCGGTGCCGGAGCCGATCACCCGGGCCAGGGCCTGGTTGAGCACCTTCACCTGAGCTTCGTCGAACACCCGGCGGACCTGGCGGCGATGGGTGTAGATCTCGGCACCCGTGGAGTCGGTCACGGCGGCGATGGCGTAGGGCTCGGCCCGCATACCCCCGGCCGCGAAGGTGGCGTAGGCGTTGGCCATGTCGAGGGCGCTCACCCCCCGGTCGAGCCCGCCCAGGAACACCGCCCCCTGCTTCTCGGTGGCGTCTTCGGGGATGCCGGCGTCGGTGGCGGCGCGGACCACGTCACCCACGCCCACCTCGCAGCCCAGCTCCACGAACACCACGTTGACGGAACGGGCCAGGGCGGTGTCGACATCGATCTGACCGCCGGCGTCCTCGCCGGCGTAGTTGTTCACCGGCCGGTTCCCGTAGCAGCCGATGCGCCGCCCCGACGTGCCATCGAAGGTGGACCGGGGGTCGATCCCGTCCCGCAGGGCCGCCATGTACACGAAGGGCTTGAACGCGGACCCCGCCTGGCGCCGGCCCGAGGTGGCGTAGGGGAACTGGGTGGAGACGAAATCGAGGCCGCCGAAGAGGTTGCGGATGGCCCCGTCGCCCGGTTCCACGCTCGCCACCGTCGTGATCGGGTCCCCGGGCATGCCCAGGCGCTCCCCCACCGACTTCTCGGTGGCGGCGAACAGCTTGGGGTCGAGCGTCGTCCGCACCGTGTAGCCGCCGGTGAAGAGCCGGGTGAGGCGGGTCTTGGGATCGGGGCCCAGCTCCGGCAGGCGTGCCGCCTCTCGCTTCACGAGGTCGACGAAGTGGGGGGCCAGCGACACGCCGGGCGGGCGGGGCGGAGCGGGCAGGAGCGGCTCCGTCACGGCCTGGGCGAGCACTTCAGCCGTGAGCCAGTGGTGGCCGGCCATGGCGTGGAGCACCTCGTCCCGGCGGGCGATCACCGCCTCGGGCCGCTTCCGGGGGTCGAGAAAGCTCGGCGCCCGGATCTTGCCGGCCAGGATGGCGGCCTGGGCGGGGGTGAGCTGGGCCGGTTCCACCCCGAAGAAGGCCTGGGCTCCGGCCCGGATGCCGTAGGCGCCGCTGCCGAAGTACACCTGGTTGAGGTAGCGCTCGAGCAGCTTGTCCTTGGTGTAGCGGTGCTCCAGGGCACTGGCGAAGAGAACCTCGCGCACCTTGCGCATGAGGGTCCGCTCCCCCGCCGTGTAGTTGAGCTTGGCCAGCTGCTGGGTGATGGTGCTGCCCCCCTGGGAACGGCCCAGCAGCGAGTGGACGATGGCCCGGCCCACGGCTTCGGGGTCGGTGCCGCTGTGCTCGTAGAAGCGGGCGTCCTCGGCGGCCAGCACGGCCTGGCGGACGTGGACGGGGACGTCGGCGATGTCGAGGACGGCCCGCCGCCCGTCCTCTCCGGAGAGCTCGGCGATGACGCTGCCGTCGGCGGCCAGCACCGAGGTGGTCACGGGCAGGGCGTCGAAGTCGGGAACGATCGGCGTGAGAGGCGACGCCAGCCAGTACACCGCCCGGCTGGAGGCCATGGCCGCCGCCCGCCGGAAGGGCGGCACCGCCCCCACCACGAGGAGCACGACGGCCGTGCCCAGGAGCACGGGCTTCCAGGGAACCCGCCGCAGATGCGGCGCCAGCCAGGTGCGGAGGTGAGCAACCATCGTGGCCGGTTGGTCTCCCCCGCCGCCTCCCGGCAAACGGGGCGTCGGGCCGGCAGGCGCAGCTTTGCCCGATTTGTCCGGTTCAGCGCCGGCTTCCTGAAGGCCGCTTAATCGCCGAGGAAGTCCCTGACCAGAGCGGCGAACTCCCCCGGGCGCTCCAGCGCCACCATGTGCCCGGCACCCGCCACCACCTCGAGGCGGGCGCCGGCGATGCCCTCGGCGTAGGCCTCGGGATGGGCCCGCGGGAGGAGCCCGTCCCGCTCGCCCGCCACCACCAGGGTGGGGGCCGTCACCCGCCGCAGGCGCTGCCGCAGCTTGGGGTTGTGCAGGTAGGGGTTCCAAGCGATCTTGGCCGTGGCCGACATCGACGCCCACATGGGCATGAGCAGGGCGATGGGCAGCTCAGCCATGCTCATCAGGTCGGTCATCTTCTCCGACAGGGCGCACATCATCTGGGCCATGGGATGCGATTTGTCGGCGAAGAGGTCGTTGGCCAGCTCGGCCGGGCTGCGCCCGAAGATCTGGCCCACCGGCGCCCCGTCGATGTGCAGGCCGACCGGGCTGGCCAGGACCAGCTTCCCGATCCGCTCGGGCGAGCGGGTGGCCAGCTCGGCCGCCATCCACCCGCCCAGCGACAAGCCGATGACCGCCGGGGCGGAAAGCTCCAGTGCGTCGAACACGTCGAGCAGATGGAAGGCCGCGTCCTCGATCCCGTCGATGCTCTCGATGCCCTCTGACTCCCCGAAGCCCGGGAAGAGGGGCACGATCACGTCGTGGTCGCCGGCCAGGTCCTCCAGAGCGGCGTGCACCGCCTCGCCGGCGGCTGAGTGCAGGTATACCACCGGGGCGCCGCTCCCCCCGCGCAGCACGGAGATCTTGCCCGCCGGCGTGGCGAGCTTGGATTCCACCAGGTTGGCCATCAGGCGACCGCCTCCGAGCTCCGCAGCACCGGCTGGCCTTCGGGGAACTCGGCCCGCAGCCGGGGCATGACCTGCTCGGCGAACAGCCCGAGGTTCTGGCGGGTGGCTTCGTGGGACAGGGTCCCCAGCTGGAACAGGCCGAGCAGGTTCCCGGCCCCGATGCGCCGGGTGGCCTCGGCCAGCTGGTCGAACACCGTGTCGGGGCTGCCGACGATGGCGAAGCGGCCGGCCACCACGTCGTTCCAGTCCTTGACCGCGGTGATGAAGTGGGCGCCGCCCTTCAGCACTCCGGGAAGCGAGCGGGCGGAGAAGTACCCCGGCGGCGACACCGTGAGGCCGGGCAGGAGCCGGTTGCGGAAGTACCAGAAGTGCTCCTCGTACTCGGCCCGGGCCGAGGCGTCGGTGTCGGAGACGTAGATGGGGGCGAGCACGCCGCACTGCAGCGGGTCGGCCTCGTACCCCTCGTTCTCGCAGGCCTGGCGGAAGATGCGGTACGTCCGCTCGAAGACGTCGAAGTGGAAGTAGGGAATGCCCATGTAGGCGTAACGGCGCTTGGCCACGAACTCGATGGTCTCGAGCGACCCGACCCCGGGGATCCACACCTCGGGGTGCGGCTGCTGGATGGGACGGGGCCAGGGGTTCACGTAGCGGATCCGGTAGTGCTTGCCCGAGAACTCGAAGGGCCCGGGCGTCGTCCACGCCGCCATGATCAGGTCGTGGGCCTCGACGAAGCGCTCGCGGGCTTGGGCGGGGTTGATGGAGAAGGAGTAGTACTCCGGCCCGCCGCCCACCACGAAGCCGGCGATGAGGCGCCCGCCTGAGATCACATCGATCATGGCGAACTCCTCGGCCACCCGGGTGGGCGGGTCGTAGAGGGGAAGGGCGTTGCCCACCACGGCGATCTTCATCCGCGACGTTTGGCGGGCCAGGATCGAGGCGATGAGGTTGGGGGAAGGCATGTTGCCGTAGGCGTTCTGGTGGTGCTCGTTGACGCACACGCCGTCGAAGCCCAGCTCCTCGGCCAGGATGAGCTCGTCCAGGTAGCGGTTGTAGAGCTGGTTGCCCAGCGCCGGGTCGTAGAGCTCGTTGGGGCACGTGATCCACGCCGGACCCACGTAGCTCGACGGGAGGTCCGGGTAGGGCATCAGGTGGAAGCTGAAGAATCGCATGGGGCCAGTCAAGGCGAACCTCGACGGCCGGGTCAAAGCCTACGGAGAACCGACGGCGATGCTCGGGCTCCGCTCGATCACCGCCAGCGCCTCCTCGGCCGGCAGCGGCCGGGCGAACAGATAACCCTGTCCCCAGCGGCATCCCAGGTCACGCAGAGCCCGCAGCTGCTCGGGCCGCTCGACACCTTCGGCCACCACTTTGAGGCCCAGCATGTCCCCGAGCCCGAGGATGGCGCGGGTGAGGGCCGGCGCCTGGCCGTTGCCCAGCCCGTCCACGAAGCGCTTGTCGATCTTGAGGACGTCCACCGGGAAGCGCTCGAGATGGCTGAGCGACGAATATCCCGTCCCGAAGTCGTCGAGGGCGATGCCCACCCCGAGGGCCTTGAGCCCGGCGAGCGTCCGGGCCACGGCGGCGTCATCGGCCAGCAGGACGCTCTCCGTGATCTCCAGAGTCAGGCAGGCGGGATCGAGGCCGGTGCTCTCCAGGCAACCGGCCACCTCATCCACCAGTCCGGCGTCCTGCAGCTGGCGAGCCGAGAGGTTCACGTTGACCGCCAGCCCGGGGCGCAGCGCCTGCCATTCGCGGGTCTGCCGGCATGCCTCCCGCAGCACCCGCCGGCCGATGGGAACGATCAGGCCCGTCTCCTCGGCCATGGCCATGAACACGGCCGGCGAGAGCAGCCCCCGCTCGGGATGGCACCAGCGGACGAGCGCCTCGACCCCGACGATGCCACCGCTCTCCAGGTCGACCAGCGGCTGGTAGTGGTTGACGAACTCGCCGTTGTCGACCGCCTGGCCCAGCTCGGCCTTGAGCTCCAGGCGCTGCATCACCTCGGTGTGCATGCCGGCTTCGAAGACACAGGCGCGGTTCTTGCCCTCACCCTTGGCCCGGTACATGGCGACGTCTGCTTGGCGAAGCAGCTGCCGGGAATCGCTCCCCGGCGCGGCCACGGCGATGCCGATGCTGCCGCTCACGGCCAGCGGGCTGCCCTCGATGGTGAACGGCTCCCGCAGGCTTTCCATGATCCGGGCGGCCACGAATTCGGCGTAGACAGCCTGGTCGAGACCTTCCAGGAGGACGGCGAACTCGTCGCCGCCGAGCCGGGCGGCCGTGTCGTCGGCCCGCAGGCCGGCCGCCAGGCGCTCGCCCACCGCCACCAGCAGCTGGTCGCCCTCGGCATGGCCGAGGCCGTCGTTGACAGTCTTGAAGTCGTCCAGGTCGATGAACAGCACCGCCGAGAGGGTGCCGTCGCGGGCCTGCCGGGCCAGCGCGTGCTCCAGGCGGTCCTGGAACAGGGCCCGGTTGGCCAGCCCGGTGAGGGCATCGTGCAGGGCCTGGTGGGAGAGGGCCTCCTCGGCCCGCTTGCGCTCGGTGATGTCCTGGGCGGAACCGACCAGCTTGAGGGGCTCCCCTCCGAGCCCCATGACGACGTCCCCCAGACACTGCACCCACCTGACGTCGCCGTCAGGGCGGACGATGCGGTGATCGAAGCTCAGGCGCCCCCGCCTGGCAAAGGCGTCCCGGACGATCCCGTCCACTCGCTGCCGGTCGGCCTCGTGCACCCGTTCGAGATATCCGGAATAGGTGGCCCGCAGCTCGCCCGGTTCGAGCCCGAAGATACGGAACAACTCCTCCGACCAGGTGACGCGGTCGGCGGCGACATCCCATTCCCAGCTGCCCAGATGGGCCAGGCTCTGCACCTCGGCCAGCCGCTCCTTCCCCCGCTCCACGGCAGCCAGGGCCGACTCGTTCAGCCGCCAGTTCACAATGGCGGCGGCGCTGGCGCCCAGGACGAAGAGGCCGTGGATGACGGCCCACCGGGCCGGGTGCGCCCAGGCGGCCGGGTGGTTGTAGACCGAGGCCGGGAAGAGCGTGCCCAGGACGGCGTGGTGGACGACCACGAACCCGAGAGCGATCAGGTAGCAGGTCCAGTCGTGGTACAGGCTGACCAGAGCGACGACCACGAAGAAGTGGAAGTGCATCTCCACCAGACCGCCGGACAGGTGGACGACCACCGCCGAAGCGGTCACCAGCCCCACGGTCACCGCCGCCGCTCGCCACCGGGCAGGGAGGAGGCTGGAGCCGGCCAGCACCGCAGTCATGACGAGGGGTGCCACCTCGGCGGCGGCGTGAAGGAGAGTTGCGCCTCGGACCAGCGCCATGACGAGGGTTCCGGCCGCGTGCGCCCACAGCAGGATCACCAGCCCTCCATGCCGCCGGGCCCAGACGGCGGGGGGAAGCGTGCCTCCGCGCGGCAAGACCCCGACGAGGGTCTTTGCCACCAGCGCGGATGCCATGGCTCTCTATCGGCAGGAATCACCCACAGTTGAGCGTTTTTTCCCAGGTCAGCCGGGATTTTCCTCGGCGGCATCCCCGATCGCTTCGTAACCGCTGCGCTCCAGCTCGTCGGCCAGTTCGGGACCGCCCGAGAGCACCACGCGGCCCTCCCGCAGCACGTGGACCCGATCGGGACGCAGCTCGGTCAGGAGCCGGGCGTAGTGGGTGATGGCCAAAACCCCCAGCCCGTCTTCCGTCAAGGCCTCGATGCGCCGCGAGACCTCGCGCAGGGCGTCGATGTCGAGACCGGAGTCGATCTCGTCGATGACGGCGATCCGGGGCTGGAGGACGGCCAGCTGCACCGTCTCGTTGCGCTTCTTCTCCCCGCCGGAGAAGGCCACGTTGACAGGCCGGTCGAGCACCGACGTGGCCAGCCCCACACGTTCGGCTTCCGCCGCCAGCCGGCCGGCGAGGCCGTCGATGGGGCTGCGACGGGCGGTGAGGGCCTCTTTCACCATCGCTTCCAGGGGCACCCCGGGGATCTCCACCGGGTACTGCATGGCCAGGTAGAGCCCCCGGGTGGCCCGCTCGTGGGTGGGCAGGCCGAGCAGCTCCACCCCGTCGAGGGTGACCGATCCCCCGGTGACCTCGTACTCGGGGTGGCCCATGAGGGCGTGGGCCAGCGTCGACTTGCCCGACCCGTTGGGGCCCATGAGGGCGTGGACCTCGCCGGAGCTGACCTCCAGGGTCACGCCGTTGAGGATGGGGCGGCCCTCCACCTTGGCCCGCAGGTCGTCGATGCGGAGCACGCTCATGGCAGCCTGACCAGGACGTCGTCGCCCTCGACCCGGACCTGGTAGACGGGCACGGGCTGGGTGGCCGGGAGGGTGAGCGGCTCGCCCGTCTCCAGGGAGAAGGCGGAGCCGTGCTGGGGGCATTCGATCTCCCGCTCCTCGGGCCACACCTCGCCGCCGGCCAGGGACGCCTCGGCGTGGGAGCAGCGGTCGCCCAGCACGTACCAGCTGTCGTCGCCGATCCGGACAATGGCCAAGCGGTGGCCGTCGATGTCGAACCGCCCCGCCGAGTCGGGCTTGACGTCCTCCACCGAGCAGACCCGCACCTCAGCCACCGGCTTCTTCCCCGTCGGCGTGGCAGCAGCGGCGGGCCTCGAACTTCCGGGCCACGGCCGAGCGCAGCGGGCCGGCCAGCTCGGACAGGGGCAGGCGGGCGATGACGTCCTCGAAGAAGCCGAACACGATGAGGCGCTCCGCCACCTCGGGCGGGATCCCCCGGCTCTCCAGGTAGTAGAGCTGCTCGAGGTCGATGGGGCCCACGGCCGAGGCGTGGGAGCACTTCACGTCGTTGGCCTCGATCTCCAGGTTGGGGATCGACCACGCCGCCGCCCCTTCGGAGAGCACCAGGTTGCGGTTCGTCTGGGCGGCGATCGCCCGCTGGGCGCTCTCCCGCAGGTGCACCAGCCCGGAGTAGACGCTGCGGGCCTCGTCCTCCACCGCCCCCTTGAACAGCAGATCGGAGGTGGTGTGGTGGGCGTCGTGGTCCTGCAGCGTGCGGAAGTCGAGCATCTGCGATTCGTTGGCGAAGTACACCGCCACCATCTCCGAGGAGGCGCCCGCCCCGGCCAGGAGCGCCTCCGTGCGCAGCCGGGCGTACTCGCCACCCAGGGCCACGGCCGAGGAACGCAGGGTGGCGTCCTGGCCCACCCGGGCCCGCTGGAGGGCGACCTGCCAGACATTTTGGCCCTGGTCCTGCAGGCCCAGGTAGCTGACCCGGGAGGCGTCACCCACCACCAGCTCGGTGACCGGCACGGTCAGGTGGTCCTCGTCGTCGTCGAAGGAATCGAAGCGCTCGAGGACGGACACCTCGGCGTCGGCGCCCGTCACCA
>JBIOUX010000018.1:0-20942 GCA_044867425.1 Acidimicrobiia bacterium
AGGGCACTCACCGCAATCTCAACGCAGCCCCAACTCCGCGGCCGGGCCAATCGGCTTGCCCCGCAAAGGGATGCGGCGTACTGATCGTCCCCATCGGCGCCCGGTGGGGCCTCGAGCCGATCCCGCGCTGGCCTGATTCCACCTCTCGCGCCGCAGGATCGATGAGCGCCGGAACCGGCCCGACCGTGATCTCGGGCGTCGTGATGTTTCGAGTTCGTGGTGATCCGACTCCATGGCGGCCGCGCCGGTCATGGCGGGTCGGGTCCTGGTTCTCGGGGGCCGAGGAGGCCGGCTTGGCGGTCGCGGGCGGTTTTGGCTTGGTGGTGGGGCCAGCACAGGGCTTGGAGGTTGTCGAAGGCGGTGGGTCCCCAGTTGGCGTCGGGGTTCTTGTGGTCCCATTCGAGGTGGTGGCGGCGGTCGCAGTTGGCTTGGGCGCAGGCGACGCCGTCGAAGTCAGGTGGGGCGCCCAGCTCCAGGGCGGTGCGGACCTCGGCTGGGATGTGGCGGCCGAAGTGGGCCGCGGTGTGGAGATCGACGCCGTCGTGGAGGACCGCTTTCAAGAAGGCGTCGCCGGCCAGCTCGCGAGCCAGGGACACGGGGATGGGCCCGCCGCCGATGACGTGGACGGGTTCGCCGGGGTGGGCGTGGCCTCGGCGGAAGGCGCGCAGGTCACAGACGATGACCAGATCGGCGGCCCGGGCCTGGCCCGTGCCGGCTCCCGACGCCAGCTTCACCAGGGCGTCGGCGCCATGGGCGTGCCAGCTCTCGGCCCGCCCCTCCCGCTTGGCCTGGCGGCGCAGCCGATCGGTTTCCGCCTCCAGGCGGTTGATCAGCGCCACCCCCACCTCGGGTGGCAGCGCCCCGGCGAAGCCCACCATCCCGAGCTGGTCGCGCCAGTGGCGGAACGAACGGGCCCGCTGCCGGCGGCGGTGCAGCGCCTCGGGGTCGACCGCCGCCAGCTGGGTCTTGCGGGCCTGGTCCTTGAGCGTGCGCAGGCTCCCGGTGCGGGCCACCCCCAACAGCTCGGCCTCCGACCCCGGACACTCGGCCTCGGTCTCGGCCACCACCGCCGCCTGGGCCAGCGACAGCTCACCCGTCATCACCGCCGCCCGGGTGTCGGGCAGGCCCTCCAGCGCCCCGGCCGTGGCCAGCGCCGCCTTGGCCTCCACCATCGACGTCCCGCTGGCCCGAGCCAGCCAGTCGGCGGCGTCGGCGAACCCCTGGTGGCGCTGCACACCACACTCCGCCGCCCTCGCCGCCGCCAACGCCAGCGCCGCCGCACACGCTTTGACCGTCGCCGCCAGATCCTCGGCGATGACGGCCGCATCCTCACCCGTGCAGCGCCTCGCATCGAAACCGGCCAGCGAGGCACGCAAGGCCCGGCTGTGGCAGAGAGGACTCTCGGGCACCGCACCTCCTCGTCGTCACCCGGCGCGCACCAGCGCCAGCATCCGAACCGATAAGGAGGGCTACCCCTCGAGGCCAGGGTGGCGGTTCCCCCGCCGACCGGGCGACGCCACACTAGCGAACCTATGTACGAAATGTCAAGGGTGTTCTTTCTCCATCTTCAAGCCGCAGAAGGGTTCTCGGCGCTCGCCGTCGGTAGCCTGCCTGCGAGCGTCGAAAAGGGGTAGCCGATGCAGCGGGTCGAGGAGCCATGGCCGATGCCCGGAGGCGTCACGCTGTGGACGCGGCGGTGGGCGCCTGAAGGCGCCGTCCGGGGAGCGGTGGGCCTGGTGCACGGGCTGGGTGAGCACGCCGGGCGCTATGGGGATCTGGTGGCTTGCCTGACCGGAGCCGGCTACGCCGTCGGCGCCGTGGACCTGCGAGGCCATGGGCACTCCAGCGGGCGGCGGGGACACACCCTGGTCGAGGAGTGCCTGGTCGACATCGACCGGCTCCTCGACGATCTGGCCGCCCGCTTCCCGGAGGTGCCCCGCTTCCTCTACGGCCACAGCTTCGGCGGCCTCCTGGTGCTCTCCCACCTGCTGCGCCGGCGCCCGGCGCCGGCTGCCGGCGCCGTGGTCACCGGCCCCGCCCTCCACACCGACCTGCGGGCTCAGAAGTCGAAGGTGCTCGCCACCCGGGTGCTCGGCCGCTTCCTCCCCGAGGTGACGATCCCGTCGGGTCTGGACGCGAACCTCATCTCCCGCGACCCGGACGTGGTGGCCGCCTACCGGGCCGACCCTCTCGTCCACGACCGGGTCTCCCTCGGCCTCGGCCGCCAAGCGCTGGCCGCCATCGACCACACCCTGGCCCACGCCGGCGAACTGTCCGTCCCTCTCCTCGTGCTTCACGGCGGCGCGGACCGGCTCACCTTCCCCTCGGGCAGCCAGGCGCTGGCTGACGCAGTCGAGCGGGACTGCACCCTGCGCATCCTCGATGGCCTCTACCACGAGGTCCACCACGAACCAGAGCGGAACAACGTCTTCGACGAGATCATCACCTGGCTGAGGATCCAGTCGGGGAACGGCGGCGGCTAGACGGCCGAACCGCAACGAGGGTCTGTCAGGAGCCTTGGGACGGGCCCCGGGAAAAAGGCCGGCCGGTTTGTGACGATCGCGGCTTTGGCGGGGGCAACATCTGCGTGATCTGGGCTCAAGGGAGCGTTAAATCCCGTCGGCACCCTCTGGCGTACTCGCGCTCTTCGTGTTCTAATATCACTTTCCGTGGCTTCCCCCGGCTGGGTTCCCCTGCACACGGGACGGAGGAGTCATTGCCCCCGAGGTCTCACCGCCAAGTTGTTCCCGCCATGCTCGCCGTGGCCTTCGCCGGTTCGCTCATCTACGTGGCGGCCGGCGCCGCCCCACGGGACGGCAAGCAGATGGCCCCGCCGGCCGCCACCTCGACCTGCGACCCGGCGCCCGGGTCCACCACGACGTCCTCGCCCAAGGCGACGACCAGCACCACCGACCCGGGCGATCCGACGACCACGTCCTCGGGTCCGCAGCAGCCAACCTCCGCCACCGGGAAGGGCGACGGGGCCACGTCGACCACGCTGGCCCCGGACACCACCACCACAACGGCTGACCAGCCGACCTCGACCACCGGACCGGGCCGGGACTCCACCACGACGACGGAGCCGGACCAGAACGCTTCGAGCACCACCGTCACCACCAGCCCGGGCCACCGGACGGCGGCGGCCACCGACCCCACCGGCAGCACGTCGACGACCGGCCCGGGGGCCACCACCAGCACCACCGCACCCTGCGACGATGGGTCGACCACCACGACCACCCGCAAGCGCCGCCGGCCGACGACCACCACCACGGCGGAACCGGCCACCACCTCCACCACCATCCAGGGCGGCCAGGTGCCGGACGACCCGGCGACGACCACCACCACCGGGCCAGCGCCGCTCATCCCGCTCGAGATCCCCGTCCAGCCCGGAGCCGGCGGCCACCCATCGGCCCCGGCGGACGACCCCGGCACCGAACCCGGCCCGGCCGCCCCGCCCAGCGCCCAGGGCCCGACTCTCGACGGGGTCCCGTTGGACGAGGTCCCGCCGCCCTATGCCCCGTTCCAGCCCATGTCCGTGGCCGACGACGGGCCGCCGGTGCCACCCGAGCTCGACGACCTCCTCCCGCCGCCGGACGCCCGCCGGCAGGACCGGCCGCAGGCCTCCCGGCAGGAGAAGAAGAACGCCGCCGCTCAGCGGTCCGAACCCGCCATGCCCGAACCCCCGCCCTGGGATCACGGACCGGTGCCCTCGCCCACCCCTCCCGGTTCGCCGGCGGCGGACGCCACCCAGGCCCATCCCGGCGACACCCAGGAGGTGGCGGCCCAGGTGGTGCCGTCCTCGGTCAAGGCGGCGGCCCGGAAGCTGGCCCCGCACACCGCCCGGGACAGCCTGGCGGCCATGGCCCTCACGCTCATCGCGGGGACCGGCTGGAACATCTTCTCGGCCCGCCGGCGCCGCATCGGCTGGTTCTGACCCCAGGGCCCGCCCCACCGGCCGGCCAGGACCTCACGACCCCCGCCGGCGGCCCGCAACCGGATCGCTCCGGTCATGGCCCAGCAACGAAGCGGTGGCCCATCCCCGCCTCGGTGAGGAGGTAGCGGGGCCGGCTGGGGTCGGGCTCGAGCTTGCGGCGCAGGTTGGCGATGTGGACCCGGAGGTAGTTGGTCTCAACCCCGTACTGGGGGCCCCACACCTCCTGGAGGAGCTGGCGGTGCCCCACCAGCTTCCCGGCGTTACGGACGAGCACCTCCAGCAGGTGCCACTCGGTGGGGGTGAGCCGGACCGTGCCCGCCTGGTTGGTGACCTGCTTGGCCACTAGGTCGACCCGGAAGTGCTCGGTCTCCACCACCGGCACCTCGTCGGCCGGGGTGGCACGGCGCACCGCCGCCCGCACCCGGGCCAGCAGCTCGTCCATCCCGAAGGGTTTCGTGACGTAATCGTCGGCGCCGGCGTCGAGGGCGGCCACCTTGGCCGGCTCGCTGTCCCGGGCGGAGAGGATGAGGATGGGCACGCCGCTCCAACCCCGCAGCCCCCGCACCACCTCCACCCCGTCGATCCCGGGCAGCCCGAGGTCGAGGATGACAACATCGGGGTGTCCCCGGGCGGCCAGGGCCAGGGCCTCCTCGCCGGTGGCGGCCAGGTCCACCTCATAGCCCCGGGCCTTGAGGTTGGCGGCCAGCGCCCGGCGCAGCCCGGCCTCGTCGTCGACCACCAGCACCCTCGTCATCAGGACCTGCGAAGCAGGGACTGGCGCCCGGGGCTGGGGCCCCCGGCCGCAGAGCGATGAGCCGCCAGGCGAAGAGCCATGATCACAGTTTCGATCATTGTCCCGGTTCGTCCGGGTGACTAGTTCGGCCCGGGCCCTCTCATGCCCCCGGCGGGCCATATCCCGGGGTCGAACCCGTCCCTACGATCGATGGGTCAACGGGCCGGACCCCGAGGAACGATCGTGGCGCGAACACAAAGGCGCCGGCCCCCCATTTGGGTGACCGGCCTGGCCGCAATGGCTGGCGTCGGGTACGGCGCGTCGGCCTTCGGCCGCCGGGTCCGGGCCGAGCTGACCCACCAGGCGCTCCATGACGCGCTCACCGGCCTGCCCAACCGGGCCCTGCTCGCCGACCGCCTCGACCAGGCCCTGAGCCGGGCCGCCCGCTCCGGCGCCGGGGTCGCCGTGCTGTTCATCGACATCGACCGTTTCAAGTTCCTCAATGACAGCCGGGGCCATGCCGCCGGCGACCTCCTGTTGGTCACGGTGGCCGACCGGCTCCGCCAAGCGGTGCGGACCCAGGACACGGTGGCCCGCTTCGGAGGCGACGAGTTCGTGGTCGTGTGTGAGGACGCCGCCGCCGGCTGGGAGGCGGGGACGGTGGCCGAGCGGATCTCCGACGCCTTCGAGGCGCCGTTCCTGGTGGACGGCGACGAGGTCTTCCTGAGCGTGAGCGTCGGAGTGGCGGTGGGGACGGACGACGACTCACCCGAAGGTCTCATCCAGGATGCCGACTCGGCCATGTACCGGGCCAAGGCCTCGGGCCGGGCCCGTCTCGAGTTCTTCGACGAGAACATGCGGACCGAAGCGGCCGATCTCGCCTGGACATCGAGAGCGCCCTCCACCGGGCCGTCGAACGGGACGAGTTGCGGGTGCACTACCAGCCGGTCATCGACCTGCAGACGGGCGAGGTCGCCGGCGTCGAAGCGCTCGTGCGCTGGCAGCACCCGCAGCGAGGGCTGATGGCGCCCAAGACGTTCATCCCCCTGGCCGAGGAGACGGGGCTCATCGTGCCCGTCGGCCATTGGGTCCTCGAGCAGGCCGCCGCCCAGTGGCGGCGCTGGCAGGACGCCCGCCCCGACTCGCCGCTCACCCTCAAGGTCAACCTCTCGGCCCAGCAGCTCCGCCGGCCCCAGCTGTCCGACTCGGTGCGAGCCGTGCTCGACGCCGCCGGGCTCGAGCCGGGCCGCCTGTGCCTGGAGCTGACCGAGAGCAGCTTCATGGAGGACATCGAGTTTCACGGTGCCGCCCTGTCCGCCCTCGAGGCCCTGGGCGTGCAGCTGGCCATCGACGACTTCGGCACCGGCTATTCGTCGCTCACCTACCTGAAGCGCTTTCCCCTGAACGTTCTCAAGATCGACCGCGGTTTCGTGCAGGGTCTCGGCCGGGACGCCTCCGACACCGCCATCGTGGAGAGCGTCATCGGCCTCGCCCATGCGCTGAAGCTGACGGTGGTGGCGGAGGGCGTGGAGACGGCCCGCCAGGCGGCCGAGCTGGTGGCCATGGGCTGCGACCTGGCCCAGGGCTACTTCTTCGCCCGGCCGGCGCCGCCCGAAGAGCTCGACGCCATCCTGCTGCCCGGCGGGACCACCTGGCCGGGGCTGCGCCGCCCGTCCCGCTCGGAGCTGCCCGCCCCGGTGGCCTGAGGCCTGATACCGGCAGGGTCGGGAAGCCGGTCGGCCGGTCAGCGGGTGCAGGTCGTCGGGTCGGCCGGAAGTCGGCCGTCGACCAGGTAGGCGTCGACGATGGCCCGCACGCAGGAGGAGTAGTAGTAGGCCACGTGCTCGCTGCCCTGGCGCAGGACCAGGACGCCCTGGGCCAGCTGGTTGGCCAGCGACTCGGCCCAGGCCTGGGGGGTGGCGGGATCGCCGGTGGTGCCCACCACCAGGATGGGGGGCGACCCGGGGGCCTGCACCGGGTGGGGCTGGAGGGCGGCGGGCACCGGCCACACCCCACAGGACAGGGAAGCCCAGGTGAACAGGGGCCCGAAGACCGGCGCCTCCTGGGCGGCGATATCGACCAGGGCCGGGTAGGCGGCCGGGTCGCGGGGGGCGGGATGATCGGCGCAGGTGATCGACGAACGGGCGTCGGCGAAGTTGGACGATCCGCTGTTGACGTAGCGGTTGGAGAGGCTGGCCAGCGGGGTGCCGTCACCCTGTTCCGCCGCCTGCAACGCCTGGCTCAGCGACGGCCACCGGGAACGGGCGTAGAGGCGGCCCATCACGCCGGTGAACAGCTCGCTCACCCCCACCCGCTCCCCGTCGGGGGCGGGCAGGGGTTCGGCGCGGATCCGGTCGACGAGGGCCAGGAAGGACCCTCGCAGGTCGGGGCTGGGCCGCCAGGTGCAGCCCGAGTTGGAGGTGCACCAGGCGAAGAACCCGTCCAGGGTCCGCTCGAAGGCGACGGCCTGGGCCCGGGTCATGCCGATCAGGTCGAGGGACGGGTCGATGGGCCCGTCCAGCACCAGGGCCCGCACCCGCTGCGGGTAGCGCTCGGCGTAGATGGCGCCGAGCAGGGTGCCCGACGAGTGGCCGATGAAGGTCAGGCGCTCGTCCCCCAGGGCCACCCGGATGCGCTCCAGGTCTTCGGCCGTGCTGTCCGTCCCCACGAACTTGAGGTAGTCGCCGTGAGCCTGGGCGCACAGCATCCCGTAGGCCCGGTAGGAGTCGGCCAGGCGCTGGCGGTCGGCGTCGGTGGTCGGTACCGGGTCGATCGGGGGGGCGCTCTCGCCCGACGAGGGCTGGTCGCCGACCTCCGCCCGGCAGCGGACGGGCCCACTGCGGCCGATGCCCCGCGGGTCCCAGGACACGATGTCGAAGCGCTGGCGCAGGACCGGGTTGAGCACCCCGAGCTCGTGGGGGAGGGCGTCGATCCCCGAGTCGCCCGGGCCACCCGGGTTGAACACCAGTGAGCCGATGCGAGTCGACGGTGAACCCGCCGGGCGCCGGGCCAGGGCCAGGTCGAGGGTGCTCCCACCCGGGTTGGCGTGGTCCACGGGCACCCGCAGGGTGGCGCACTGCAGGCTGCCGCACTTCGTCCAGGCCAGCGTCCCGTGCTGCGGCGCCGGCGTGGTGGTGGTGGTCGACGGGCCAGCCTGGGTGGCGGTGGTGGCGGGGAGGCTGCTGGTGGTGGTGGGCGGCGACGTCGTCGTGGTCGTGGACGTGGAGGTGGTGGTGGTGGGAGCGGCCAGCCCGAGGAGCTGCTTGGCCGGCCGGGCGTCGCCGCTGCAGGCCCCGGCGATCACGGCGACCGCCACCAGGGCGCACCGGCGCCGGCTTCTCTCGATCATGCCCCCCATTGTCCCGCGAGCCCGCCCGTCTCCGGGGGCGGCCCCGCCGCCCGTCAGTGCCGGAGAGCCTGGAGCTTCAGCTCCTCGGTCCGGTCGTCCTGCTGGCAGTGGGGACAGGGTTCGGTGTGGATCCAGGAGCGGAGGATACGGGTGTCGTCGTCGTTCATGGTGACCAGGAACGAACCGGCGGTGTCGACCTCGAGCCGGTGGTAGTAGGTCCATTCGCCTTCGGGGGCGACGTCCATGTCCCGGGGCACCCGTTGGAACCGGCTCCGGCCAGGGTCGAAGTACCAGGTGCTGTGGCAGGACCGCAAGACCTGGAGGTCCATCCCCGCCCGCTCGACAGCCTCGGGCTCCGAGGCCACGTTGTGGTCGCGCAACACACGACCTCCAATACCTTTGTCGGGGGAGCGACCAGATCGTGACGGGGGGTGGGATGGGTCGCCCGCTCGGCCGCGTCAGGCCGCGCCCTCAGGTGCTACCCAACGGCCGCAGGTCCAAACGGGGTTTCTTTCACATTTGCCCCACCTCCTAACCTGTCCCGCATGTGCCGAAGCATCAAGACGCTGCGGGGGACGGAGGCGACGGGCGAGGACATCCGGGGCGCCGCCCTCCAGCTGGTACGCAAGGTGAGCGGTTACCGGCAGCCGTCGAGGGCCAACGAGGCCGTTTTCGACGCCGCCGTGGACGAGGTGGCGGCGTCCCTCCAGCGTCTCCTGGATGGACTCGCCACCCCCTCCAAGCAGCGCTAACAGGGGTTCGCGACCCTTCCATTCGTCGCTGTGGACGGCCCGCTCAGCGCAGGAGGCGCCGCGCTCGTCGCTTGGCCCTTAAGTCGAGCGTCATTTCCCACTTACTGTGGCCGCACCGACATTCGTTCGGGGGGGACTCACACAGGGGGACCAGGCCGTGGCCGCAGTGACGACCGGCGAAACCGCCGAGGAAATCGCCCGGAAGGAATACAAGATCTGGAGCGTGATCGGTGCCTCGGCTGCGGGCACCGCCATCGAGTGGTACGACTTCTACATCTTCGGGACGCTGGCCACCACGCTGGCGCCGAGGTTCTACCCACCCGGCAACCAGACGGTGCAGTTGCTGCTGTACCTGTCGACCTTCGCCGTCGGCTTCGTCGTCCGGCCCTTCGGGGCGTTGTTCTTCGGGCGGATCGGCGACCTGGTCGGACGCAAGTACGCCTTCCTGGTGACCCTGGTCATCATGGGTTCGTGTACGGCGGCCGTCGGGCTCCTACCGAGCTACGGCACCATCGGATATGCGGCGCCGATCCTGCTCATATTGTTCAGGATCCTCCAGGGCCTCGCCCTTGGAGGTGAGTACGGCGGAGCCGCCATCTACGTGGCCGAGCACGTGCCCGACCACAGACGGGGCTTCTACACCAGCTTCATCCAGATCACCGCCACCCTGGGCCTGTTCGTGGCCATCCTGGTGGTCATCATCATCCAGCGGAACATGACGCCCGTGGCCTTCGCCGACTGGGGCTGGCGCCTCCCGTTCCTGCTCTCCGTCATCCTCGTCGGCATCTCCCTCTACATCCGCCTCAAGATGAAGGAGTCCCCGATCTTCGCCGGCCTCAAGGCCGGGGGGAAGACCTCCTCGGCACCCATCCGAGACGCCCTCAAGGGCTGGGAGAACTGGAAGCGCATCCTGCGCTCGCTGTTCGGCGCCACCGCCGGCCAAGGTGTCGTCTGGTACACGGGCCAGTTCTACGCCCTGTTCTACCTCTCCACCGTCCTGAAGCTGGAGACCGAGGCGTCCCGGATCGTGATCGCCGCCGGCATCCTGCTCGGCATGCCGCTGTTCGTCTTCTTCGGTTCCCTGTCCGACAAGATCGGGCGCAAGAAGATCATGATGGCCGGCTGCCTCCTGGCGGCGGTCTTCTACGTGCCGATCTACCACGGCATGCAGGCGGCGGCCAACACCGACGTCGTCACCCTGAAGGCCACCCACGACCCCGTCACCGACGAGCCCAAACTCTCGGCCATCAACTCCGACGGCAAGATCGTCACGGCCAAGACGGACAAGACCTACAAGGAGAACCTGGCGGCGGGGGCGGTCGACGCCTCCAAGACGAGCCCGAACTTCCCGCTGCTGGTGTTGTTCATCTTCATCCAGATGATCTTCGTGACCATGGTCTACGGCCCGATCGCCGCCTACCTGGTGGAGGCGTTCCCAGCAAAAGTCAGATACACGTCGCTGTCGTTGCCGTACCACATCGGCAACGGCGTGTTCGGAGGGCTGCTGCCGCTGATCGGCTTGTATGTCAACTCGGCCACCAAGAGCATGTACGCCGGCCTCATCTATCCGATCGTCATCGCCTCGATCACCTTTGTGGTGGGCTCCCTCACCCTGAAGGAGACGAAGGACGTGAGGATCTGGGAGGAGCTGGAAGCGCTCCGCCACGGAGAAACGCCACCGTCTCAGGCCGGCGGGACGACACCGGCACCCGCCACCTGACCCTGCCTCCTCGACGAGTCGAGGAGCTGCTGCCACCGGGCCGGCCTTCGGGCCGGCCCGGTGTCAATTCGGAGCCAGGTTCGCAGTCAAGTCCGTCCCCGGTATGGTCGATACCTCCCCGAGATGACGACCACCGGGGAGGGGACGGACATGACGACGACCACCGAGGCCAACTTCAGCGAGCGTGTCCAGGCCGTGCTGGCCGATTTCGGCACCACCACCGGCGTGATGGACCGCTACGCCGCCAACGACGTGCTCCTCGACCTTCTCGACGCCGCCGGAACCGACGCCGAGCAGGCCAAGGTGCTGAGCGCCCTGGCCGAGCTGCCCAAGTCCTCCCTGGTCGACCGCTCGGCCCTGGCCGCCCTGCTGGCCGGCCTGACGCCCAGCAGCAACTGACCCTGCGGGTCCTCGGGGGCGCCGGAGGGCGCTAGATCACCCGCTCCCGTCCGGCCCAGAAGGGGTCGCGCAGCTCGCGCTTGAGCAGCTTGCCCGTGGGCGTGCGGGGGAGGCCGTCGGCGAAGTCGACCGAGCGCGGCACCTTGTAGCCGGCCAGCTGCCGGCGGGCGAAGGCGACCAGATCCCGGGCGAGATCGTCGGACGCCTCATGCCCGGGGGCCAGCTCCACCACCGCCTTGACCTCCTCGCCGAACTCGTCGTGGGGCACGCCGAAGACGGCGGCGTCGGCCACCGCCGGATGGGTGACGAGCACGGCTTCGATCTCGGCCGGGTAGATGTTGACCCCGCCGGAGATGATCATGTCGATCTTGCGGTCACACAGGAACAGGTAGCCGTCGGAGTCGAGGTAGCCCACGTCGCCCACGGTCATGACGCCCGGCTCCAGGTGGGCTTCGGCCGTCTTCTCCGGCGCCCCCCGGTACTCGAAGTCCCCTCCGAGCAGGTTCTTGATGTAGATCTGGCCCTCCTGGCCGGGGCCGAGGCGCTGGCCGTCCTCGCCGATGATGAGGATCTCGGCCACCGGCATGGCCTTGCCCACCGTGCCCGGCTTGGCCAGCCACTCCGTCCCGGTCACGAACGTGCCCAGGGCCCCGGTCTCGGTGGCGGCGTAGAGCTCGTGGATGACCGGTCCCCACCACTGGATCATCTGGCGCTTGACCTCGGGGGGGCAGGGGGCGGCGGTGTGGTACACGGCCTTGAGGCTGGACCCGTCGAAGGCCGCTCGGGTGGCCTCGTCCAGCTTGAGCAGGCGCACGAAGTGGGTGGGGACGAAGTAGGCGGTCGTGATCCGGTACTGGTCGATCAGCCGCAAGGTCTCGGCGGCATCGAAGCGTCGGCGGGCCACCACGGTGGCGCCCAGGGCAGCGGCCAGGTGGGTGTAGAGGAACGGCCCGCCGTGGTAGAGCGGCGAGTTGACCAGCACCGCCCCTTCCCGGGGCATCTGGAAGAGACCGGCCAGCCCCTCGAGCATGACGTTGCGCACCGCCAGCGGCTGCCCGGTGGCGAAGGCCGTCGAGCTCACCCCTTTGGGCTGGCCGGTGGTGCCCGAGGTGTAGAAGAGGTAGGCGCCGGTGGCCTGGTCTTCGGGTTCGGTGTCCGGCGAGGCGGCCAGAAGCTCCTCGTAGTCGACGAAGCCGGTTTCTTCGGGGACACCCCGGGCTCCGGGAGCCGGAGCCCCGCCGAACATGACCTTGATCTCCACCCCGGGTGCCTCGGCGGCGGCGGCCGCGGCCAGGTCGGAGAAGGCGGCGTCGGCCAGCAGGACCTTGGCTCCGGAGTCCCGGAGGATGTAGGCCAGCTCGCCGGCGGTGAAGTGCCAGTTGAGGGGCACCAGCGCCCAGGAGGCGCACCCGATGGCGGCCACCGTCTCGAAGTACTCGTGGCGGTTGTCGGCCAGCAGCGCCACGGTGTCGCCGGCTCGCAGACCCGCCCCCCGGAGCCCATTGACGAGCTGGTTGATCCGGGCGTTGAGCTCCGCCCGGGTGAGCTCGGCAAACTCGTCGATGATCGCCGGCCGGTCCGGATCGGCCTGCACCAGGGAAAGCAGGTTCTCAGCCATTCGGCGGACATTACTGTCCGGTAGATGGGCGACCGGCATTGGTTCGAGGATGTGGCCGACCACCTCGGCGAGGCCTATCTGCGGTACTCGTTCACCAAAGGGACCGACCAGGAGGTCGGTTTCCTGGTCGAGGAGCTGTCGCTGGTCGCCGGGATGTGGGTTCTCGACGTCGGTTGCGGGCCGGGCCGCCACGCCCACGCCCTGGCCCGGCTCGGCGTCGAGGTGGTCGGGGTGGACATCTCCGAGCGGTTCGTGCAGCTGGCCCGCCGCGAGGCGCCGACGGGGGCGACGTTCGTGCGGGGCGACGCCCGGGCACTGGCCTACGACGGCGAGTTCGACGCCGTCATCTCCCTGTGCCAGGGCGCCTTCGGCCTCGCCGGCGGTCCGGGGGCGCCACTCGACCCGGACGGCGCTGTCCTGGCCGGCATGGCCCGGGCCCTCAAACCCGGCGGCCATCTCGCCCTCACCGCCTTCTCCTCCTACTTCCAGGTCCGCCACCTCGACGCCGGCGAGGTCGCCGCCTTCGACGCCGAGCGGGGCGTCAACCACGAGGTGTTCCTGGTGAAGGACCCCGAGGGGCGCTCGGCCGAGTACGACGCCTGGACGACGTGCTTCACCCCCCGGGAGCTGCGCCTCATGGTGACGGCCGCCGGCCTGGAGCTGGTGTCGCTGTGGTCGGTGGACCCCGGCGACTACGCCCGCCGTCCCCCCGCCCTCGACCACCCCGAGTTCCTGGTCATCGCCCGCCGGCCCACGTAGCTCACGCAACCCCGCGTCATGCCGGCGTTCCTGAGCCACGACAGGTGTTGCGGAGGAACGCCGAAACAGAAAACGGCACTCAGGCCGGCGCCGCCTCCCTTCATTGCCGTCTTTTGAAGCGCCGCTACGGCGTGCCACCGTCCACCGGGATGACAGCCCCGGTGGTGAAACTCGACGCGTCGCTGGCCAGATACAACGCCGCCCCCACGATCTCTGACGGGTCGCCGGCCCGGCCCAGGGCCAGGTGGCGGAGCCCCTCGTGCGTCGCCATTTGCCACGCCTTGCTGATGTCGGTGAGGAAGGGGCCGGCCATGATGCAGTTGACCCGGACCGCCGGGCCGAAGGCGTGGGCCAGCGCCACGGTGATGGCGTTCAGCCCCGCCTTGGCGGCGGCGTAGGGGATCACTTCGGGCCCGGGTCTGACGGCGGCGACGCTGCTGATGTTGATGATCGATCCCCGGCCAGCGTCGGCCATGCGGGGGCCGGCCAGGGCGCTGAGGCGGAAGGGGCCCTTGAGGTTGACGGCCAGCACCTTGTCCCACAGGTCCTCGGTGATGTCGGCGGGCCGGTCGTAGAGCGGCGACAGGCCGGCGTTGTTGACGAGGATGTCGAGCCGGCCGAACTCGCCGTAGGCGGCGTCGAGGAGGCCCTCCAGCTCGTCCCAGTGCCCGACGTGGCAGGCGTGAGCCAGCGCCCGCCGGCCGGTGGTCCGGGTGACCTCGGCGGCCAGTTCGGCGCAGGCGTCGGCCTTGCGGCTGGCGATGACCACGTCGGCCCCGGCGGCCGCGAAGGCCCCCACCATCTCCCGGCCCAGACCCCGGCTCCCGCCCGTGACCAGCGCCACCCGGCCGGTCAGATCGAAGAGCTCCGGGGGCGCCGGCATCCTCAGCGCAGCGTCACGCCGCCGTCGGTGATGATCGTCTGGCCCCTGATCCACCGGCCGGCGGGTGTGGCGAGGAAGTGGATGATGCCGGCGATGTCCTCCGAGCTGGCGATGCGGCCGGCGGGGGTGCGGGCGATGGCCTCGGCCTCCAGCGCCTCGGGCCCGGCGTGGTGGACCTTGTCCCGGTAGTACTGGTAGGAGGCCGTCTCCACGAAGCCGGGCATCACGCCGGAGACGGCGATGTCCCGGGGGCCGAGCTCCACCGCCAGGTACCGCACCAGCTGCTCCAGGGCGGCCTTGGCCGCCCCCAGCAGGCCGTGGTCGTCGATGACCCACACCGTGTCGATGCCCGACACCGCCACCACCGTGCCGGGGCGGCCTTCCATGAGCGGCACCGCTCCCTGGACCAGAAGGAGGAACGACTGCAGGACGGTCCGGAAGGTGAGGTCCAGGTGGCGGGGCTCGATCTCGAGCAGGGGCCGGAACACGCTGGAGGCGGCGTTGGCCACCAGCACGTCGAGCCGGCCGAAGCGCTCCTCCACCGCCGCCAGCATGCGCCCGGGGGCTTCGGCGTCCTGGAGGTCGGCCGCCACCAGCAGGGCAGAGCCGCCGGCCGCCTCCACCTCCTTGCCCACCGCCTCGGCCGCCTCCGCTTCCCGCCGGTAGTGGACGACCACGTCGTGGCCGGCCCGGGCGAAGGCCAAGGCGGTGGCCCGGCCGATGCCCCGGGACGACCCGGTGACGAGGGCGACGGGACGCTCTCCCGTCATCTCCGGAATTTGTTGAAGTCGGGAGGCCGCTTCTCCTTGAAGGCCCGGGTGCCCTCGGCCGACTCCTCGGTGTCGTAGTAGAGCGCCAGGCCGGTCATCCCCAGGGCGGCGATGCCCCGAATGTGCTCGCTGGCGGCGTTGAAACTGGCCTTGGCCAGCTTGAGAGCGGTGGGGCTGCGCTCGAGAAGCTCCCCGGCCCACTCCCGGGCCTCCTCCATGAGCCGCTCGCCCGGTACCACGGCGTTGACCAGGCCCATCTGGAGCGCCTCGGCGGCGCTGTACTGCCGGCACAGGTACCATATCTCCCGGGCCCGCTTCTCGCCCACCACCCGGGCCAGGTAGGCGGTGCCGAACCCGGGATCGACGCTGCCCACCTTCGGCCCGACCTGGCCGAAGCGGGCGTGCTCGGCGGCGATGGACAGGTCGCACAGGACGTGGAGGACGTGCCCCCCGCCGATGGCGTAGCCGTTGACGGCGGCGATGACGGGCTTGGGGATGTCCCGGATGGCGGTGTGGAGGTCCTCGATGTCGATGCCCACGTCGGCCCGGGCCGGCCGCTGGCCGGGGACGGACTTGTAGCCCCCGTCGTCGGCCCGGGCGCTGGCGTCGCCCCCCACGCAGAAGGCCTTGTCGTCGGCGCCGGTGAGGATGACAACGCCGATGGTGCGGTCGACCCAGGCCTGGTGGAAGGCGTCGATGAGCTCGTCCACGCTGAGGGGCCGCAGGGCGTTCAGCACCTCGGGCCGGGAGATGGTGATGGTGGCGATCCCGCCGGCGGCTTCGTAGCGGATGTCGGTGTACATGGCGATGGTGGTCTATCACCTGGGCCCATAGATGCACCGATCTAATGTCCCGCGGATGCGGGGGCTGCGGATTCTCCTGATCCTGACCGTCGTGGTCGCCCTCGCCCCCCTCGCCCGCCCACCCGAGGCCCAGGCCGCGCCCTCGTTGGGGCTGGATCCCAGCGAGGGTCCGCCCGGCACCTCCGTCACCGCCGTCGGCTCGGGATGGAAGCAGAACGACCAGGTCGACATCTACTTCGACCTGACCTTCGTCGTGACGGCATCGGTCAGGGCCGACGGCGGCTTCTCGGTCTCCTTCAAGGTCCCTTCGGCCGCCTCGACCGGGCCTCACGACGTGACCGCCTGCACCGTCGGCTCACCGCCCTGCACGGGCGGCGACCATGCCCGTGCCTCCTTCACCGTCACCGACGCGCCGACCAGCACCACGTCCACCACGGCCACGACCGAGCCGCCCACCACCACCACGACCGGGCTGGAGACATCCACCACCACGGCGCCGACCTCGACCTCGTCGTCGTCCACGTCGACTTCGTCGACCTCGTCGTCCTCCACGTCGACGTCGTCCACCTCGTCGACCACCACCACGACCACGGCGCCGCCGCCGCCCGGCCCCGGGGCACCGCCCGCGCCCGCCCGGCCCACCTCCACCGTGCTGGCTGGGACGCCCGGCGCCGGCATCGGCACTGGACTGTTCGGTCCCTCCACCACCCTGCGCCTCGACGAGGCGGGCGTAGCCCGACTCGACGCGGTGGGCTTCCGGCCCCGCTGCACCCCGCCGGACGGGGCCGAGATCGTCGACTTCGACGACCTGCCCGCCGGCTCCGACCCCTCCGAGGCCATTCCCGCCGTGCACCTCTCGGCCGACAACCTCCGGCCCTCGACCGGCGCCCGGACGGCCGAGACCGAGCGCCTCTCCGTCTTCGCCCCCTCCACCGGCACCATCAGCGAGGCCAACGGGGTCCGGTGGCGCGACGCCGGCGACCGCCCCGAGGACCGCCGGTACGGCGACAACGTGGTCGAGTTGCGCTTCGAGGTCCCGCAGCGGGTGGTGGGCCTCTACGTCGGCCAGACGGGCGCCGGCGACCACGGCGCGGCCACCCTGCGCACCGGCCCGGCCGACGCCCCGGGCCCCAGCGTCGACACCGTGTTCGTGAGCGGGGGCAGTGCCCTGGTCACCTGCATGCTGGTCTTCCGCCCCGACGGCTCGGCCTTCGACACGGTCACCTTGGTGGGGAACAACTACAACCGCCCCGAGTTCGACCGGCTGTTCTTCTCCGAGACCGCCTTCACCCCGCCGGTCCCGAGAGGCGTCTCCAGAGCCGAGCTCTTCATCTCCGAACCCGACCCCGGCGAGTCCTTCGACGCCGCCACCGCCTTCACGGTGACGGGGGGGCTCTTCCTCAACGCCCCCCGTGGCGGCTTCCCCGCCGGCGCCACACCCCTCGACGAGGTGCGCCTGACCTGGGTGGACTGGGACGGGGTCTCCTTTGTCACCCGGGAGGTGGAGCTGGGCCCCGCCTCACCCCGGACGCTCGTCGATGGCCGGGCCTCCGCCCTCAGCTGGTCCTTCCGCCTCGACGGCGTCAAGGTGCCCCCCGGCGAGAGCCGCATCCACGCCGTGGCCGTGGGCGACGGGTTCCTCGTCACCGCCGGCGTGACCGTCACCGGCACCGGCGCCCCCGACCGCCCGGTGGAGGGCTACGCCGGCGTGGTCGACTTCCAGCCCCTGGGCGTCGAGGTGACCCAGGGGGTGCGCCCCGCCCTCAGCGTGGTGGCACCGGGGCGCGGCCTCACCGAGGACACGGTGCACGTGGCCCGGCGCAAGACGGTGTTCCGCCTCTACGCCCGCTCCGAATTCCTCGGCAGCCGCGGCGAGGTGCGCCGCCGGCCCCTTCCCGCCGAAGCCCGCCTGTGGGGGTTCTCCCGCCGGGGGGCGCTGGCCGGGTCGCCGATCCCGCCCCGCGTGTCCGCGGTCGACGTGGAGCCCACCCGCCGGAGCGGCCCGTCCCTGGCCGCCCGGCGCCTCGATGCCGCCAGCTCCTGGAACTTCGTCCTGCCCCCGGCCTGGACCGAGGCGGGTGACATCACCCTGCTGGCCGAGATCAACCCCCGCTCCTCGCCCATCCACCTCCCGGAGGCGGAAGGCACCGGCGGGGCCCGCAACCTCGTGACCGTGCGCCGGGTGCGCTTCGCCGAGATCGCCCCCCGGCCGGTCAACCTCATCCTGGCCCAGAGCCTGCAGCGGGTGGGAAGCCGGGAGGAGACGGTGGTCCCCGGCCTGGACGACATCGCCGGCGTCTTCGACTACTGGTACCGCACCTGGCCCATCCCCGCCGACGGCCTGCCGATCGAGTCGATCGACCTGTACCGCCATTCGTTCCGCCCCTGTCGGCCCGAGGACCTGCCGGGGACCGTCTGCCAGCCCGAACCGGCGCCGGTGGGCGCCGCCCCAGTGTGGGACGACGGCACTCTCGCCGCCCGCTACCCCGACGAGATGGACGACGACCGGCGCCGCTACATCCCCCTGCTGTTCAGCCCCGAGAGCCTGGTGGGGTGCTCCGGGGGCGCCGGGGTGGGCGGCCCGCCGCTGTTCCATGCCGGCGCCTGCGGGCCCACGGTGGCCCAGGAGGCGGGCCACTCGCTCGGCCTCATCCATGTGTCCAACGCCCACGGCGAGTCCCGGGGGGGGCCCACCGCCGACCGCTTCGGCGGCGACCACGGCCAGCTGGAAGGGGGCGTGGTGGGTTGGGACCTGCGCGCCATGCAGCCCGTCCCCTTCGAGGACGGCGACGGCCACCGCCACGATTTCATGTCCTACGGCGGCGGGTCGCTGCCCTGGGTGAGCATGGCGACGTGGAACAACCTGGCCCGGGCTCTGCGGGAGTCCGACCGGACCGCCGGCCTGTTCCCGGACGGCGACGAGCCGGAGCTGGCGCAACGGGGCGAACCCCAGCCGGTGGCGTCCAGCCAGGCCGTCGACGACGCTCCCGCGGTGCTGGTCAGCGGGCGGCTGTACGGCAAGGGGAAGGGCACCATCGACAGCCTGGTGCCGGCGTCGGAAGGCGCCGACGCCGCCCCCGGGCCGGGCAAGGGCGGCGGCCGGGGGGCCCGCCTGGAGCTGCGGGACGGCCAGGGCAAGGTGCTCATGGAGCGGGTCCTGGACGTGGCTCCGGACAGCCACCTGGGGAAGGCCTTCCCCTTCCGGGCCGTGTTTCCCTCGCTCCCCCAGGCGGGGTCGGTCGTCCTGGTGGTGGGAGGCGACGAGGTCGACTCGGAGACATCGGGGCCGGCCGTGCCGGTCATCTCCCAGGTCGGCGCCCAGCGGGGCGGCAACGACCTCGTCCTGAGTTTCCACGCCGGCGCCGCCGACCGCGACCCGCTCGATGTGTGGTTCCAGGCCCGGGTGCGAGGGGTGTGGCGGACGGTGGCCGGGCCCTTCCGCGGCACCATCGCCATCCTGAACGCCGGCACCCTGGGTGCGGCCGCCGGGGCCGACGTCCTCCGGCTGGTGGCCACCGACGGCCTCCATCCCGTGGGGTCCGACGTGCTCCTGGCCGACCTTCCCCCACCCTTGCTGCAGGCGGCGATCGGGGGGGTACCCGCCGGCCGGCCGGTGGCGGCGCACCGGGCCCTCAACTTCCAGGCGCTGGTGTCGGGGGTGTCCCCCGGAACCCCCGGAACCCCCGGGGGCTCGGCCGGAGCCGCGCCACCGTCACGGCTGGAGTGGACCTTCGACGGCGAGCCCGCCGGGACCGGTCCCGAGGTGACCCTGGCGGGGGTGGCCCCGGGCCAGCACACCCTCAAGCTGGTGGTCACCGCCCCCGACGGGCGTGCCGCCCAGGCCGAGTCCCGCTTCGACGTGCAGCCCGACACTGACGGCGACGGCCTCACCGACGGCTTCGAGCGGAGCGGCGGACTCAACCCGGAATCTCCCTTCGACGCCGGCTACGACAACGACGGCGACCGGCTGGCCGCCTGGGAGGAGCAGGCCGCCGGCTCCGACCCCCGCAAGGCCGACACCGACGGCGACGACTACTCGGATGCGGTGGAGGTGATGGCGGGCAGCGACCCGGCCGACCGCGCCTCCCGGCCCGTCCGGCTCCACGGTGATGCCACCGCCGCCATTCCCCGGCTGAGCGACAAGCCCGCCGGCGGCAAGGGTTTCGCCGCCCTGGCCGGGATCACCGCCTTGGCCGCGGTGGCCGGCGGCCTCGTGGTCCTCCGCCGCCGGTCGGCGCCGGCGGAGTGACGGTCAGTCGAAGCCACAAGGGCGAGCTTCGCCGGAGAGGGTGTCGAAGGCGAGGTCCACCCACCGGTCGCCACCGACGAGTGGCTCGGGCATCCCATGGCGCGGAAAGAACCCGACGGGTCGGGTTTCCAGAGGATGCCGGCGCAGCCGGCCGCCGACCAGGCGACAGGCGAAGACCAGCAGGTACAGGGGCAGGGGGAAGCCGAAGCGGGTGGCGTCGGATACGGCGGCCAGCGAGACCGGTTCGATGGCCATGCCCGTCTCCTCGGCCGTCTCCTTGATGGCGACCTCGGCGGGCGAGTAACCGATGTCGGCCATCCCGGTGGGAAACAGCCACGCGCCGGAGTCGGAGCGTTGCACGAGCATCCCCAGGCCGGCGCCGGCCACCGCCGTCAGCTCGCCGGCCCAGCGCAGCAGGTCATCGGCTCCCGCCACCGCCCGCCTTCCACTCCCGGCCGGCGGCCAGTAGCCGCTCCCGCAGCGACATCTCCGGCAGGGCGGGCGGCAGGAGCACTTCGACCATCCCGTCGACGACCCGCAGGGGATACCGGCGCAGGCGGAGCTCGGCATCGCCCACGTGCTCGCCGGTGCGCAGGTCGAAGCGGAACCAGTGCCGCGGGCAGGTCACAACGCCGTCGCGCACCACGCCCTCGGCCAGCGGGCCGCCCCGGTGCGGGCAGGCGCCGTCCACCGCGCACAGCTCGCCGTTCACGTTGAAGACGGCGACCTCGGTGGCCGGCCCCACCGACCGGGCCACCGCCGCCCCCGGCGGCAGCGCCTCGACGGCCGCCACTGCCACCCACTCCGCCTCGCTCCCCCACTCCGGTGGGCGCTCACCGCTCACGAACAGGCCAGCTCCACCGTCCCGAGGCGGTCGAAGCGGGCGGCCACCACGTCGCCGGCCACCACCGGCACCGCCTCGGTGAGCCCGCCGGACATGACCACGTCGCCGGCCGACAGCCCTTCATCCCGA
>JBIOUX010000019.1:0-10127 GCA_044867425.1 Acidimicrobiia bacterium
GGAGATCGAAGCTCCCCCCGAGGTGGCCTTCGCCGGGACCGCCGACATCGAGACCTGGACGGCCTGGGCCCGCGACCTGGGGCGGGTCACGATCCTGGAGCGCGACGGGTCCGGCCGCCCCGCCCGCGCCAACCTGGTGGCCGACCTGTTCGGCAAGGAGTTCGACGCCACCGTCGACTTCGGCTTCGACGAGGCAGCCCACGAGATCACCTTCCGCCTGGTCGAGGCTCGCAAGCTGTCCTCTCTCACCGGATCGTTCCGGTTCGAGCCGGCCCGGAGTGGCAGCCTCATGCACTTCTCGGTCCTCATGACCCTGGTGAAGCCCAAGCCGACGCGGATCGAGCGGATGGTGGCCCGCAAGCTGGAGACCGCCCTGACCCGGGATCTGCGCCGGCACATCGAGCGCAACCTCGCCCGGCGCCGCTGACGGGTCAACCGGCAGCGCGCGTCGCCGTCTCCTCCCCGTCCCACCAGGTGAGCCGTTCTTGCTGGATGGCCACCTGGGCGGTGCCGTTCTGCACGCGGGCATGGCCCGTGCCGGCCAGGAGGAGTCCCTGCTTGTGCTTCAGGCGGTACCGGGAGCGGTCGACGGTGAGGCAGGCCGGGGCGGCCGATCCGGCCCCGGCCAGAGCCAGGGCGGCGGCGCTCGCCTCGACCAGGCCGGCGGCTCCCCGCCACCGGGCGGGCACCGCCACCGGGCCGGTGAGCGTCTGCCAGCCGAGCACCGCCGGCCGGTCGTCGGCGGCCAGGAAGGAACGCAGGGCCGGCGGGGCTCCGGACAGGTCGGGACGCGGGATGGAGAGCGGCTCGCCATGGAGGAGCAGCTGACAGTCCTCCCAGGCGCCCCAGGAGGCGACCACCCGTTCTCCCTCGAGTAGGGCGACCCGGGTGATCTCGACCGACACGGCCACCCGGCTCAAGGCCAGCGTGGGAGCCTTGTGGTCCCGGATGGTGCCCGTCACATGCCTGTGGTTGCGACCGAGGAAGCCCGTGGCTGCCAGGGGCAGGTCGACCAGCCGGCCCACCGAGAAGACGCCCCGGGCGGTGAGCGGATCGACGATCCGGGCCCGGCCGCTCATCATCACCGCCCGTTCTCCCAGCCGCACCAGCGCCCCGATCCTCCGCCGGCGGCGGATGGCCCGGGCCTTCACCGACCTCCGGGGCGTGACGAAGAGGAGCCGCCGGCCGTCGCGGTCGAAGGCGGTCGGGGTGACGTGGGGACCGCGGCGGGTCATCACCGCCACGTAGAGCAGGTCCCCATCGTCGAGGACCGCGGTGACCCGGGCGTCGTCCCGCCAGTCCACTACCCGTAGCGCCGTCTGAGGGCGGTGGCGTCGATCCGCAGCACGCGGGCGATGGCCCCGATGGTTTCCTCGGATGGCCGGCGGTTCCCGCGCTCGATGCTGTGCCACTGCTCGTCGGTCACTCCCAGCATGCGGGCCACCTGGCCCTTGGTGATGGCCAGCTCGCGCCGCCGGGCATGGATGTAGTCGCCTGCTGTCACCAGCTGGTGGCCCACTGATCAGCTCCTTGGAATGGGGCTGAGGGGCCGGCGGTCGCCGGCCCCTCAGCGGTAGGGGAGGAGGTGTCTTCGGAACTAGGCAGCGGCGGAGCTCGAGCGCCGGCTGGAGGAGGTGGAGGAAGCCAGCTGCAGCTCGGCCAGCTGGTTGACCTTGGCGGTCAGCTCGGCCATGGCGGCCTGAAGCTCGGCCACGCCGGAGACGGAGACGGTCTCGTCCTCGTCGTCGTCGACGACGTCGGTGACGGCGTCCTTGACGTCGGTCTCCAGGTCCTTGGCCCGGTCGAGGAGGTCATCCACGAAGTCCTTGGTGTCGTCGACGATGTCCTCGATGAAACGGGTGAAGGTGTTCTTGCGCTTCGCCATGATGGTCCCTTTCTCGGCCGGGTGCGGTCGCACGCCGCTCTGGTGACTGAACTACGCATCGCGTAACGGAGACCACTTTACACGATGCGTAATCAATGTCAAGCATCAGGGCAAAGATTTCTCTGCCGGCCTCATTCCTTGACGAGCCGGCAGACTTCCGCGTACTGGTCGAGCCACACCTTGGGTCGATGGGAACCATGAGGCGTGAGAGGTCGGCGATGAGGTGCACGTCGGCGCCCTGCTCGGCGTACGGCCGGATCCGGTACCACGAGATATTCCGCCACGACCCCCATCGCGTCGACCACCACTTCCACCACGAGGACCTGATGGAGGTGGCGAAGCTCGTTCCCGACGAGTGGGTGTACGAGACCTCGCTCACCGGCCCGATCGAGGACTGCGTGAAGAACGTGAAGAAGATGCAGGCCTACAAGGACACCGGGATCCACGAGATCTGCTTTTTACGGCAGTACCCCACCGAGAACGCCAGCCGGATCAGCGCCTGGCAAGCGGCGAGGTGTTGACAAATATCTAATTTGTCGGTCAAATAGGGCATGCTGTCGATCGCTGGAGCCCGCCGTCCCACTCCCTCCCCACTGGCCGAGCGGGAGGAGACCAGGGCCCGCATCCTCGGAGCCGCCCGGGAGTGCTTCGCCACCAACGGTGTGCAGAAGACGACTATGGAGGACGTCGCCCAGGCGGCGGGGACATCCCGGCAGGTGCTGTACCGGTTCTTCTCCGGGCGGGGCGAGATCGTCGAGTCCGCCATCGTTGAGCGCATCGGAGAGCTGGCCGGTGGGCTGGCGGCGGGGCTGGACGGGTACGACACCTTCGCCGAGGCCATGGTGGAGTCGTCGCTGGCCACCATCGAGGCGGCCCGTCACGACTCCGAGCTCCATTGGCTGTTCGAGAACACCAACGGGATCCGCCTGCACCACGTGATGGCCGGCCCCAACGCACCGGTGGCCGGCCTGGTGGAGGAGTTCTGGCGTCCGTGGTTCGCGCGGGCCCGGCGCCGCGGCGAGCTGCGAGACGACGTCGGCGACGCCGACCTCGTTGAGTGGATCCGCGGCGTGTATCTCATGTTGATCCTGCGGGACGACGTCGACGCCGACCGGGAGCGGGAGATCCTCCAGCGCTTCCTGTTGCCGTCGCTGTCCGTGGAGGCGCCCGGGGCCGCACCGTCCACCCGCCGCCGTTCCCGCTGACTGGGTAGCCGAGGAGGTGGGCCGGATGGCCGGCACCGACAAGAGCACGTCGTTCTTCATGGTTCCCCATGCCGCCGGGTTCGGGCCGTACACCGCAGCCGACGACCTGCTCCACCGGGAGATGAACAGCCAGGTCAGCGACCCGTCGCTCACCGAGACGCAGTTCCTGGGCTTCAGCGTCCCCGAAGCCGGCATCCACGCCCTCAACTACCTGTGGGTCCATCCCAACCTGGAGCTGCTGACCGGTGGCGCCTGGGTCTGGCAGGGCGTCAAGCGCAGCCAGCTCTCGGCCGAGCTGTTCGACATGCGCCAGTTCATGGAGGACGAGCCCATCCGCAAGGGCGACCTGGCCGACTACGAACTGCCCATGGGCTATCGCGTCAAGGTGCTCCAGCCCCTCGAGAAGATCCACATCGCCTACGACGACCCCGTCCGGAACAACGCCTTTGACGTGACCCTCACCGCCATCATGCCCCCGGCCATGATTGCCTCGGGCAAGCACTTCGACCAGGCCATGCGCACCGAAGGCGAGGTCGTGCTGCGGGGCCGGCGTCACCAGGTGGACGGCTACACCGTCCGGGACCGCTCCTGGGCCGAGATCCGGCCCGAGGACCCCCGACCGGTGCCGCCCATCCACTGGGTGACGGGCGTGTTCAGCGACGACTTCGCCTTTCACATGATGGGCGTCGACGACCCGTCCACCGGACCCCCCTGGCAGGAGGCCTTCCCCGACGCCGGAGCGATGTCAGCCATGAACCGGGGCTGGATCTGGCGCGACGGCGAGCTGACCGGCCTGGAGTCGACGTGCCTCGCCACCCGCTGGAACCTCGACACCGGTTACCCCGTCGGCCACACCCTGCGGATCACCGACACCAACGGCCGGGAGCTCTCACTGACGGGGACGATCACGGCGTCGTGCAGCTGGGCGCCGTGGTCCAACGCCAACATGCTCATCAGCCTGTGCCGCTGGGAGTGCGAGGGCCGGACCGGCTGGGGCGACAGCCAGACCGCCACCTGGACCGACTTCGTGCACCGCTGCCTCGGCTGAGCTCCCGCCCGGTTCGGCCCCGGGTCGAAAGTCTGGCGCCGACCGCAGAACGATCGGCTACTTTCGGCCCTATGCCGCCGGATGGGTATGAAGGCGACGATCCATCCCAGTCCCCCGAGCGCGCCACCGGCGACCCATCGCTCTTCGACGAGCTCTTCGTCGCCGGTGCGCAATTCCGGGAGGAGACCGCCGCCGAGCGGGCGGCTCGAGGCGCCCAGGAGCGCCGGGAGCAGCGTGAGGGACAGCGCCGGGACAAGCGGGAGGCAAGGCGCCGGCGTCTGGCTTCCCGCTTCGGGGGACGCCGCCGGGTCCTCAGCTTCGCCCTGCTCGGCGCCGCCGTGCTCGCCACCGTGTGGCTCGGGAAAGGGGGCGACTCGTCGGAGCAGGCCGCCGGGAACCGGCCGCCGACCAACTTCCAGGTCACCTACGCCCCACCGGCCGATGTGCGGTCCGATCCCGGCGCCATCGCCGCCATCCGGGGCGAGATCGGCATCACCTCCCGCTGGCTGACCGCGCAGACGGGGGGGCGGACGCTGCGTTTCGTCGAGGCAGAGGGCGAAGTGGCTGTCGATGAGCGGCGCCTGGCGATCAAATCAACCGATCTCGCCCAACGGGCGGACGCCATCTCCCTGGTCAATGACGAATTCCGGAGCAGCGATGACGACGAAAAGGTCATCCGGGTCGTGTTCACCCCGGTGCGGTTCCGCGAGCAGGTCCGGTGTGGCGAGAGTCAGGGGGAGCGGTTCATCGTGGTGTGGATGGGGTCATGCGGGCTCCAGCCGTCCGTGAAGAGCCGGGCGTTCGGCGACGGGACCACCACCGCCATCGCCCATGAGATCGTGCACGCCCTGGGGGCCGTGGAGCCGTGCGCCCCTCACTACGGTCGCAACGGCCACGTGGTGGACGACCCCACCGACCTGATGTACGACGGGCCCGATGCCGCACCCCTCGCCGATCGCGTGCTCGACCCGGGCCACGACGACTATTTCGAGCACGGCAACGCCAAGTGCTGGGACGTCGCCGACCATCCGGCCTGGCGCAAATGACCGGCTGCCGGTGACCTGGGCTCAGGTCACCGCGCCCTGGCTGGCGGCGGGATCGCCGGCCACGTAGCCGGGCGGGCAGGCGAAGGTGCCGTCGCCGCCACCGGGGGGCCGGAAGCCGCCCTGCTCGTAGCGCAGCGGCACCACGCACAGGTTGACGGCGGCGTGGGCGCCCGGGTTGAAGCTGATCGGCACGATGAGGCCGCCCAGGGATTCGTTGCGGACGGCATGGAGCGCCGCCACGATGTCGGCCGGGGCCGGCTTGGGCCGGGTCCAGGCCGAGGCGAGCGTCTCCACCAGCTTGAGATGGGCCCAGGCGCTGGAGCCGTAGCCGCCGACCTCACCCTCGGGCGAGTAGCGCTTCATGGCCGCCAGGTAGGGAGCCAGCTTGGCCGAGGTGGTGTAGGGCACGGTGGCCGACGCCGCCAGGGTGCCGTCGAGGTCGACGCCCGAGGAGCGGAACCGAGCCGTGTTGAGGTTGTGGGTGGCGGAGAAGACCGGCTTCCAGCCCTGGCGCTGGGCAGAGCTGATGACCCGGGTCATGGACTGGGCGTCCATGACCGCCACCACCACCTCGGCGCCGGCGTTGCGGGCCGCGATCACCTCGGCGGTGAAGTCGGGTTGGACGATGGAGATCTGGGCGCTGTGGACGACGGAGGGTCCCAACCGGGGGGCCAGCTCCCGGACGCGCGTGAACTGGTCGGTGCAGGTGGACGCCTCCCGGCAGTAGAAGACGGAGAGCTTCTTCTTGTCGGTCTGGGCACTGATGGTGAGGAGGTAGGACCAGGCGATGCCGTGATCGGCGCCCAGCGTCGGGTTGAAGATCATGGGGCTATGGTCCTCGACGGTGCTCCCGCCGGGGGCCCCGATGACCGGGACCCCTTTGGATTCCAGGTAGGGCGCCACCGCGTCCATGGTGGTCACGCTGTAGGTGGCCACCAGGGCCACGACACCGTCGACCTCGACCATGCGGCGCACGACCGCCAGCGCCCGGGCGGGGTCGGCCCCGTCATCCCCGAAGACGATCCGCACGGGGTGACCCCCGAGGCCGCCCCGGGTGTTGATGTCGGCCAGCCAGGCCCGGGCGGCCGGGGGGATGGCGGCCACCTGGGCACCGATGGGTCCCGAGCCGGTACCGAAGGAGCCGAGGATGATCTCGCTCTTGCCGGCGTCAGGGGTGGTCGGAGCCTGCACCCCGGCGGGCTGGCCCGGCGCCGTCTCCGGGCCGGCGGCCGGCGCCGCGCTGGGGCCGGGGCGGCCCACGCCCGAGGCGGCCCCCGTCGCCGAGCCCGTAGCCGTGGCCGCGGCACCGCTCGCCGTCCGGGGCGTTCCCGCCGCCGGGACCGTCGAGCCCGCCGAGCCGGCGGACGACGACCCGCCGACGGCTGCGTCCGGGCCCGCGGGGAGCCCGGCATCCGAGGAGTCGGAGGCGGCGGGCGACGTCCCAGCTTCGGCGGTGACGGCCGCCGTGGTGGCGCCGATGGACCCCAGACTGGCGGCCAGCCGGTCGTCGGGGACCCGGGACCCGCAGGCCCCGAGCACCATGATGCCGGCGACGGCGGCGCCCAGCTTCCGAAGGCCGCTCATGCCACGCCGGCGGTGGTCGGCTGGCGTGACGCGCTGGTCCGCCCGTCAACCCGGTGGGTCGCCGGCACACTGGCCGGCGCTTGGCGGGTCACGGTCAGGCCGACCAGATAGACGACCAGAGAGGCCAGGCCGATGGTGACCAGGGCCACCGGGTAGGTGATGGCCAGTGAGTCGGTGGAGTTGAGCGCCGTCCACATCGGCCAGCCGGCCACGGCGTTGGAGAGGACGTGCGCGCTCGGCACCAGGAAGATGGCCAGCGCCGGGTGCCAGCCCCGCCGCCCACCGAAGTGGTGGATCAGGGCGGCGCCCACGATCGGGCTGGCGGCGTTGATGGACTGGAACCACAGCGGCAGCCCCGCGATCCGGAAGGGCTGGGGGCCGTAGTACTTGTAGACCTCGACGGCGATGGCCGGGACTTCCATGGCCACGTTGGTGAGGATGAAGGCGCCGTACACGAGGTACAGCTGCTTCATGGTCAGGCCCCGCCGGAGCAGCCAGAGCATGAGCATCACCTGGCCGCCGATGTACCAGACGTAGCAGGGCAGGATGAACCAGGGGGTACTCCGGCCGAAGACCTTGAGCATGGCCCACTGGCCCTCCTGGGCGAACCAGACGAGGGCGATGTGGTCGACCATGGGCTCGACCAGGCTGGTGACGCCACCGCCGATCAGGCAGGCCTGGATCAGGCTCCGCTCGCCCGGCAGCCACCGGCGCAGGGCGAACCACACCACGCCCACGATGGGGATGATGTTGGCGAAGGTCATGAACGGCTGCCAGAAGTCGTTCATCACCCAGGCGTCGGGCGGCTGGTGCATCAGCTCGAGGGCCAGAGATTGCATGTTCTAACGACCTCCGATGGTTGGGGGCGTCCCCGGAAGTACGGCCAGGAGCTCGCGGGCGGCCCGCTCCCCTCCGGCGGTGGCGGTGTTCAGGTTGGAACAGGAGAAGTAGTCGCCGGCCAGGGCGATGCGCCCCCGGGGCCGGACCTGGTGGAAGTCGCCCAGCTTCCGGTAGAGCCCGGGATGGGAATAGACGATGACCGGGTACCAGCGGTTGACCCGCACGAACTCCACGTCGTTGGCGATGCCGGGGATGACCTGGTCGGCGGCGGCCACCACCCGCTCGCTGACCGTGTCGTCGTCCTGCTCCATCAGCTCTTCCGACCAGTCCGACATGGTGTAGAGGCCCAGCGCGCCCTTGCCTTCGGGCACCCGGCCGGGGGCCTTGTTGTGCTCGAGGGTGATGCCGAACAGCCCGTCGTGGGTGGGGCGGGGCACCTGGACCACGAAGGCGGGCACGTCCGGGGGAGGCTTGGACAGCGCCACGTTCAGGTTGACGCTGCTGGTGTAGCGGAGCCGGCGCAGGTAGCTGGCGGCGTCGGGGTGAAGGTCGGGCAGGATGTCGGGCACCTGGGTGCCCCAGAAGGCGAGCACGCAGCCGGCGCCGTCGTCGACATGGGTCGTCCCGGCCGCGTCCTCCCAGGTGATCCGCACGCCGTCTGTGGCTTCGACCACCTCCCGGACCCGGGCGCCGGTGCGGACATCGAGCTTCCCCGCCAGGTGGTTGACGTAGGTCGACATCCCGCCCCGGAAGCCGAACAGCTTGGTGCCGATCACCTTGTTGATGGAGAAGAAGAAGTCGAGGACCGAGACCACGTCGCCCCGGGTGCCGAGGAGTCCCCGCAGGGTCGAATCGACGATGTAGTCGTAGATCTCGCGGTTGAGCCGGCGCTCGCAGTAGCCGGCGGCCGTCTCGGTGTCGTAGGCGGCGGCGGTGGACAGGTCCTCGTAGTTCAGGAGCTTGGCGATCTTCCGGTTGTCGAGGGCGAGCCGGGTGGCGGCCAGCTTGGACTTCCACGACAGCAACGGAGTCTTGATGGCGTCGACGAAGAGGCGGGACGAGTCGAGGTAGTGGATGTCGCCGTCCCGGGCGAAGCCCACCACCGAGCCGCCGGGCTCGAGATCGGAGCCGAGCCCGGCCTCGTCCACGATGCGCAGCATGTGCTCGTAGGCGCCGGGGAGGATGCTGGCCCCCATCTCCAGGAGGAACCCGTTCTCCTCCCGGGTGCGGATCTTGCCGCCGGGGGCGTCGTTGGCCTCGAGCACGACGACGGGCCGGCCGGACTGCTGGAGGCGCCAGGCGGCGGCCAGACCCGAGGGGCCCGCCCCCACGACGTAGACGGGGGCTGTGCTCATGGCTCTTCGCCTTGCGGCTCATCGCAGTGCGGCTGGGGACCCCAGCCCCAGCCGCCAAGCCGTGCTCCGCACGTCTTGACAGTCATTGGTCGCTCCCTTCGAGTCCGTCAGAACGGACGGGGCGAGGGGCCCGCCCAGGGTGTGGCCGCGCTGTACCACCACAGCTGCAGCATCCCGGTCAGGTAGAAGGCGGTCATGACGGCGAAGCTGCCCATGACGATGCCCTTCCAAGTGGTCTCGTCCCGCAGCCCGAACCCGGCCCGCTCCGGGAGGTTGGCCCACTTGGCCATGAAGGCCACGGCCACGCACGAGCCGCCGATCAGGTTGGCCGCCAGCCAGAAGTTGGACCACGGGAACCCCAACACCTCGAAGCCCGCGGTCTGGTGGTACTCCCAGATGCCGAGGATGTGGACGACGGGGATCTCGTAGATCCCCACCCCGATGGCCCCGCCCAGCCACAGCAGGGGGTACTGCCACCGGCCGAACTTCTGGTCCATCCATTTCTTGTTCTTGGCGTAGAGGACGGCGGGGATCCCGAAGCCGAAGGCGTAGTTGAGGGGCACGGCCAGCGGCTCGATCTGGCCGCCGATCCCGATGCCGGGGATGCCGATCAGGTGCTGGTTGAAGGTGGCCCGGAAGAACCCGTTGGTGGCCCAGAACCAGTCGTGGACGAACACCCCGGCGCCGCCCAGGAACGCCCCCAGATACAAGGGGTTCCGCTGCTGCCAGATCCAGCGGCCGGCGACCGCGAACAGGATGACGCTCACCACCTCGAACGTCCGGATGGTGGCCAGGTTGCCGAGAGCCCCGAGGACCATGGCGACAGCCTCGCACGCGACCGGACAAATTACAAGAGTTGTATGACAACTGTCGACTGGCGTCACCCAGGGGCTAGACGGCACGCTCCAGGATCTCCACCGTGCCGGCGTTGCCGTCCACCCGGCACACGTCACGCGTGCTCAGCACCTGCGTCCCCACCCCGGTGTTCATCACGCACGGGATGCCCAGCTCACGGGCCACCACGGCGGCATGGCTGAGCAGGCCGCCGATGTCGACCACCAGGGCCTTGGCCAGGAACATGAGCGACGCCCACCCCGGGTCGGTGGTGTGGGCCACCAGGATCTCGCCCGGTTCCATGTCCGCCGCGGCGGGATCGGTGACGAC
>JBIOUX010000020.1:0-10384 GCA_044867425.1 Acidimicrobiia bacterium
GGGCGGTGGTCCTGGCCTGGGAGAGCGCAGCCGAACCGGTCCTCGTCCTCACCAAGGCCGACCTGGCCGCCGACCCGGCGAGCGCCGCCGAGGAGGCGGCCGGGGCCTGTCCCGGAGCGGCGGTCCATCTCACCGCCGCCTATACCGGCGTGGGTCTCGACGGCCTGGTGGCCACCCTCGAGGGCCGGCGCACGGCGGCGCTGCTGGGCGAATCGGGCGCGGGCAAGTCGACGCTGGTCAACGCCCTGGCCGGCGAGGACGTCCTCGCCACCGGCGCCGTCCGGGCCGCAGACGCCAAGGGCCGCCACACCACCACCGCCCGGCACCTCGTCCCCCTGCCCGGCGGCGGCGCCCTCATCGACACCCCGGGCCTGCGGCAGCTGGGGCTGTGGTCGGGCGAAGAGGGCCTGGCCGCCGCCTTCGCCGATGTGGAGGCCCTGGCCGCCGGCTGCCGGTTCCGGGACTGCGCCCATCGGGAGGAAACGGGCTGTGCTGTGGTCGAGGCGGTGGCCGGCGGCCGTCTTCCCGCCCGGCGCCTGTCGGGATATCTCAAGCTCCGCCGCGAGCTCGACCACCAGGAAGGCCGCCGGGCCGAGCACGAGAGCCGGGCCGCCGGGCGCCGGGCGTCGCGGATGTACCGCGAGGTCCAACGGGCCAAGGGCCAGCGCCGCTGACCCCAACGGGTTCAGGGCTCCAGGAGCTCCCAGAGGCGGTCGGCGATGCGGGCCAGGGCGATCAGCTGGCCCCGTTCGCGCAGGCGGAAGGGGTAGCCGGAGCGGCTGACCATCAGGGTTGCTTCGTGGCGCGCCAGGGGGGCGGCGGCCAGGTCCTCGGGACCGGCGGCGCCGCTGGCCACCAGGGGCGAGGCGGCCAGGCCCATGGCCAGGGCGGTGAGCATCTCGGCGTCGGGGGCGGCCCCGCCGGCGGTGGCCAGCACCTTGGCCGGTGCGGCGGCGCCGGCCCCGATGATGAGCGCCGTCCAGTCGGCCAGGAACTCCTCGCACACCTGGGCCGACAGCGCCCGGTGCAGCTCGCCGGCGCTGCTGACCTGACAGAGTTTGGTCGCGGATTCGAGGGCGTCGAGGCGGGGGTCGGGGAAGTGGCCGACGACCCGAACCTCCTCGATGGAGGCGCCGTCGACCTCCTCGATCTCGCGTACCAACATGGGGACGAGGTCGGCGTCGGCCAGGTTGACGGCGAACTCGTCGATGGCCACGCCGCCGTCGCATTCGAGCACGTCGACGCCGACGATGTCGCCCCGCACCGCGCCGATCCGAGAGGCCACCTGTCCCAGGGCACCCGGCCGGTCGGGAAGCCACACCCGCACGAGCACGTGCGCCCGTGGACCGTTCACGAAGAGGAGGCTAGTAGGTCAGCATTCGTACACTCACTTGGATGCAGTTGTCTCTGGCTCTTCGCCTGGCGGCTCATCGCCATGCGGCCGGGGGCCCCAGCCCCAGCCGCCAGGCTTCGCCTTCGGCGAATCCTGTTCAGCGGGTCGGTATCTTCGGGGGCACCTTCGACCCGATCCACGTGGCGCATGTCGTGGCCGCCGTGGAGGTGCGCCGGGCCCTGGGACTCGACCGGGTGCTGCTCGTCCCGGCTGGGGATCCCTGGCAGAAGCGGGGCCAGGTGTCGGCGCCGGCCGCCGACCGCCTGGCCATGGTGGCGGCCGCCATCGAAGGCATCGAGGGACTCGAGGTCTGCGCCATCGAGGTCGAGCGGTCCGGACCGTCGTACACCGCCGACACGCTGGCGGCCCTCTCCGAGCCCGGCCGCGAGCTGTTCCTGGTGGTGGGGGCCGACGTGGCCGCCACTCTTTCCACCTGGACCGGGGTGGAGCGGATCCCGGACCTGGCCACCCTGGTGGTGGTGGATCGGGCCGGCACCGCCGATGGCGCCCACCCCCCGGGCCGGTGGCGGGTCGAGCACGTCTCCATCCCCGAGCTCGACGTGTCGTCCACCGACCTGCGGGCCCGGGCGGCGAGGGGCTGGCCCCTGGACGGCCTGGTGCCGCCGGGCGCCGTCCGCGTCATCCGGGAACGGAACCTCTACAATTGGGAGCAATGATGGCGGTTGGGCGGGGATGACGGCGGCGCTGGGTACGAGACCTGCCTCCCCTGCAGCCCGCCACTTGGTGGTCGCTGGCTCCCGCTCAGAACCCAAGGAGGAGTCCCACGAACGACGCACGCGCCCGTAGCATCGCCGCCGCCCGAGCGGCCGCAACCAAGAACGCAGCCGACACCATCGTGCTCGACGTCGGGGACATCATCGGCATCACCGATGCCTTCGTCATCACCAGCGGCAACAACGTCCGGCAGGTCAAGACCATCGCCGAGGAAGTCGAGCGCCAGCTGAAGGAGCAGGGGGCGGGCAAGCCCGTTCAGGTGGAGGGCCTCTCCGACGCCAGCTGGGTGCTGCTCGACTACGGCGACTTCGTGGTCCACGTGTTCCAGAAGGAGACCCGGGACTACTACGACCTCGAGCGCCTGTGGTCCGACGCCCCCCGCATCGGCTGGGAGGAAGCCACCGCCGCCGTGTCCTGACGGCGAGTGCTCCCGCTGCCGGCTCAGATCCGATGCGCCTCGTCGTACCCAGGCGGGCCCGGCATCGGTCGACGGCTGCCTCGGCCTCGGCCTCGGCACCGGTCAAGCCGGCATGGCGAACCAGTTCGTCGCTGACCCACGATCTGAGGTCTTCCATCACCAGGGGTGCGGATGGCCGTCCCTGATGGGGACGCCGTGCCCGCAGGGCTTGAAGCGCCACTCGCCGGTCGGGTGAGCGGAGACGCCGCTCGGCTCCTGCCCGCACGCGGGGCAATACACGGGAGCCTGTTCGCCTTCGATGTTGGCGGCGTAGCGTTCGAGCACGGCCGCCGCCCTTCGCAGCGCGTCCACCGGACGTTCGGTGGGGGAGAGCGAAATGTTGATTCCGCCGTCTTCGTCCAGGGTGACGCTGACCGTCACGGCGATGGGGTCCGTCATGTGTCTATCTTGCCCATGATCCGGCATGCATGGGTTGCGTGAGCCTTCACCGGCTGGCGGCCGTATGGGTCATGGCCGCCGTCGGGGCGGTGGCGGCGTGGGTTCCGAGCGCCGGCGCCGCCGGGGGCTACGGAGCGGCCCAGCTGCAATGCGGGTTCGCCGACCCGCAGATCTTCGAGTCGAGCGGCGTGGCGCCCGCTTCCTGGGCCGGTGACGTCATCTGGACCCACAACGACAGTGGCGACCTCCCCCGGTTCTTCGCCGTCAACGCTCGCACCTGCGTCACCCTGGCTGTCTACGACGTGACCGGCGCCGCCGCCGTCGACTGGGAGGACATGACCCGCTCGGGCAGCACCCTGTACCTCGGCGACATCGGTGACAACCCGTCCCGGCGGGCGTCGGTCACCGTCTACGACGTGCCCGAACCGGCCCGGGGAACCCCCTCCGGAGCGGTGAGGCCGGCCGCCACCCGGGTCCTCACCTATCCCGACGGACCGCACGACGCCGAGACCTTGCTGGTCGATCCGACCACCGGCCGGCTCGTCATCTTCACCAAGACCGCATCGGGTGCCAGCGCGGCCTACCGGGCGCCGACCGCCGGCAGCGGCGTCATGGAGAAAGTCGCCGACGTGCGCTTCCCGGGTGCCACCACCGGCGGCGATGCCAACGCCGGCCGCGTCGTGGTGCGGACCTACACCGCGGCCTACGAGTGGGACGTCCAGCCCGGTGAATCACTGGCCGCCCTCCTCGCCCGGCCCCCCGAACCCCTGATGCTGCCCTCCACGCCCCAAGGTGAGGCGATCGCCTACACCGCTGACGGGTCCGGGCTGTGGACCACCTCGGAGCGTCAGGGCGGGCCCGTGCATCGCCTCTCGCGGCTGGAGTTGCCGACCCTGCCCCAGCCACCGGCGCCCGTACCCGCACCGGCGATCCTCCCCGAGGTGGCCGTCCCCGCCCTCGCTGTCCTCAGCGCGATTCTGGCGATCATCGCCCTGTTGGCATGGCAAAGACGCCGGGTGAAGCGGGAGCATTGAGCCGTGCATTGTCGGGCCTAGCAGGGCCGACGGCGCCGGAGACCGGCATCGGCGAAGATGCTCGACCCGCCGGCCACGAGGAGGAGCCCGGCCAGGACCATGAGCATCCGGCTCCCCGATCCCGTCCTGGCCAGCGTCCCGCCCGCCGCCTCGTGGTGCTCCTCGGCCTCTTCATGGGTGTCGGCGGATTGGACGCCGGCGCCGAGCTTGAGGATGGGCGCAGGTGACTCCGGTTCCTTGCCGTCGGGGCCGGGCAGCTCGATCCAGCGGTCGACCTTGCCGTCCGAATACGACTCGAGCACCTTGAAGACGATCTGGGGGGCGTTGGGAAGCGTCGTCACCTGGAGCTTCACCTCTGCGTCCTGACCCACCGGGAGGGCCGGGCCCTCCACGATGAAACCGCCCCCGGAGCTTGACGCTCCGGTCTTCCAGCCGGTGGGTCCATCGACCAGAGTCACCTGGTCGGCCGGAACCGCCGGATCGGCGACGATCTCGAGCTTGGTGATACCAGCGGTTTCCGACTCGGACTTGGCGTGGAACTCGACCACGTTGGCCACGCCCGACTGGGCGGGATCGGCGCCGACCGAGACGTGGGCCAACGCCGGCGTCGCCAGCGCGCCGCCGGTCACCCCGATCGCCAAGATCAGAGCCGACAATCTTCGTACGAACATGCGATTCACCTCGCTCGTTGGAACGTGGCGGGTGGCCCTTGTCGGGGACGGGATCGTGCGTGGTCTGTGAAGGATGCCTCCGGCTGTCGCTCCGGGTGGCTGTTGCATCCCTTGCTCCCCCCAAGCCTTGAGCCGTATCGCTCCTCCGGCGCCTCTGTCCGCGCGCCACTCAAACGTCAACCGCTCCTGACAGTCGGCCGCAACTGGGCGGAAGTTCCCCCCTCTGCCAGACGCGCCACCGGGCGCGCGGCATGATGCCTGGAGCGGCTCGTCCAGGTCGGGATGGATCGCGGCAGCGGGCAAACAAAAAAGCCCTTGAATTTCAAGGGCTTTTTCGGTGGAGCCAGGGGGATTTGAACCCCCGACCTCTTGCATGCCATGCAAGCGCTCTGCCAACTGAGCTATGGCCCCGAAAGCCCACTCAGGTTAGCAGCGGGGGAATCCCGCCGGGCGCCCTCGCCCCCCGCCGGTACACTCCTTGGCCCATGAGTGAGGGGTACGACGTCCAGGCCATCGAGGCCAAATGGCAGGACCACTGGGCCAACCAGGGCACCTACGAGGTCGACGGGGACGACCCCCGGCCCAAGTTCTACGACCTGTGCATGTACCCCTACCCGTCGGGCCCGATCCACATGGGGCACGTGCGCAACTACACGCTGGGCGATGCCCTGTGCCGCTACAAGACGATGCAGGGCTACGCCGTCCTCTCGCCCATGGGGTGGGACTCCTTCGGCCTGCCGGCGGAGAACGCCGCCATCGCCGACGGCATCCACCCCGGGATTATCACCCGCCGGCGTATCGCCACCATGAAATCCCAGATCCAGCGCCTCGGCTCCGCCTACGACTGGCGCCGGGAGGTGTCGTGCTGCGAGCCGGCTTACTACCGCTGGACCCAGTGGCTGTTCCTCCAGCTCCACGAGGCGGGCCTGGCCCACAAGGCAATGGCCCCGGTGAACTGGTGCCCGTCGTGCCAGACGGTGCTGGCCAACGAGCAGGCCGAGGGCGGCGTGTGCGACCGGTGCGGCACCACCGTGATCAAGCGGGACCTGGAGCAGTGGTTCTTCCGCATCACCCGCTACGCCCAGCAGCTGCTCGACGACCTGGAGACGGTCGACTGGCCCGAGCGGGTCAAGGTCATGCAGCGCAACTGGATCGGCCGCTCCGAGGGCGTGGAGTTCGACATCGCCGTCAACGGATCCGACGAGCCCATCCGGGTGTTCACCACCCGCATCGACACTGTCTTCGGGATGACGTACGTGGTCCTCGCCCCCGAGCACCCACGAGTGGCCGAGCTGTCCCGGGGGACAGCCCAGGAGCGGGAAGTGGCCGAGTTCGTGGAGCGGGTCCGCAACGAGTCGGAGGTCGACCGGCTCTCGGCGGAAGGCCCGCTGGAAGCGCGCGGGGTGTTCACCGGGGCGTACGCCGTCAATCCCTTCAACGGCGCCAAGGTCCCCCTGTACCTGGCCGACTACGTGCTCGGAACCTACGGCACGGGGGCGGTCATGGCCGTGCCCGGCGAGGACCAGCGGGACTTCGACTTCGCCGTGGTCCAGGAGCTGCCCATCATCAAGACCACCGTGCGCCCCGAGGGCTGGAGGGACCCGCCCGTCTACACCGGCCCGGGGCGCAAGATGAACAGCGGGTTCCTCGACGGGATGACCGTGGACGAAGCCAAGGCGGCGGCCACGTCCTGGCTCGCCGAACGCGGCCTGGGCGAACCGAAGGTCAACTACCGGCTGCGGGACTGGCTGATCTCCCGCCAGCGTTACTGGGGCTGTCCCATCCCCATCGTCTACTGCGATACCCACGGCGCCCAGCCGGTGCCGGAGTCGGAGCTGCCCGTCCTGCTGCCCGACGATGTCGAATTCCTTCCCACCGGCGAGTCGCCCCTCAAGCACCATCCCGGGTTCCTGGCCGCCACCTGCCCGGTGTGCGGCGGCCCGGCTACCCGCGAGACCGACACCATGGACACCTTCGTCGACTCGTCGTGGTACTTCCTGCGCTTCTGCGACGCCGGCAACGCCGGCGCCCCCTTTAACGTGGACAGGGTCAGCCACTGGATGCCGGTCGACCAGTACATCGGCGGGATCGAGCACGCCATCCTCCACCTGCTCTACGCCCGTTTCTTCACCAAGGCCCTGTCCGACATCGGCCTGCTGCCCGCCGATCTCCGGGAGCCGTTCCGGCGCCTGTTCTCCCAGGGGATGATCCGCATGGGCGGCACCAAGATGTCCAAGTCGAAGGGCAACGTGGTCTCGCCGGCCGAGTTCTTCGAGAGCCATGGCGCCGACGCCCTGCGGATCTTCCAGCTCTTCGTCGGCCCTCCGGGCGACGACGCCGACTGGTCGGACCACGGGGTCGAGGGCGCCTCCCGGTATCTAGGCCGGGTGTGGCGCCTGGCCACCGGCGAGGCCGGCGCCGAGCCGGTGGACCGGGACGAGACCGACGCCGACCGGAAGATCACCCGGGCCCGCCATGCCCTGGTGGCCAAGGTGACCGACGACTTCGACCGCTGGGCCTACAACACGGCCGTGGCCGCCTGCATGGAGTACACCAACGAGCTCTACCACTACGTCCAGGCGGCCGAAGCCCCCCGCCGGGCCACGCTGGACGAGGCCATCGACGCCCTGCTGCTGGTCCTGGCGCCCATGGCCCCCCACATCGCCGCCGAGCTGTGGGAGCGCCGCCACGGCGAAGGCGCCCACGTCCACACCCAGCCCTGGCCCGGCTTCGATCCGGACCTGGTCCAGGCCGAGACGGTGACCATGGTCGTCCAGGTCAACGGCAAGGTGCGCGACCGCATCGAGGTGGCCGCCGACGTGAGCGAGCCGGAGATGACCGAGCTGGCCATGGCCTCGGCCCGGGTCCAGGAGCACATGGGCGGGCGGGCGCCGAGGCGGATCATCTGCGTGCCCCCCAACCTCATCAACCTGGTGGGTTGACGGTGCCCCGGCGGGCGCGGGTGATCCCCGTCCGCTGGCTGCCGCTGGGCGTGGCCGGGATGACGCTGCGCCACACGATCCTGGTCCGCAAAGAGCACGCCGGCGACGAGGCGCTGCTGGCCCACGAGATGGTCCACGTCCTCCAGTGGGACGACCTCGGCGTGCCCCGCTTCCTGTGGCGCTACCTGTCGTCCTATCTGCGGGGCCGCCTCGGTGGTCTCAACCACCAGGACGCCTACCAGGCCATCCCCCTCGAGGTGGAAGCCCGCCAGGTCGCCGGGCGCTGATCGGGCCGTCGCCGGGGGGACAACTGCGGCAACGAATGGAAGTGGGGCGGTGCGGGGGCGGCTCGCTTCAGGCCGCCCGCGCCACGGCGGCCGTCAAAGGCCGACAAATCGGACGGCACTGCGGCCCAACCCGGACAAATGGGACCACAGAGCGGAACTGTGCTTCGGGAAGGGCCTCCAGCGACCCTGCGAAAGCACAGTTCCGAATTCCTGTCCCCCGACCCCCTCCATTGCGTCGTTGCCATTGGTCCCCGGACCGCTACACCACCGGCGGGCGCCCCAGCTCGTCGCGGCTGACGGCTAGTCGCACCTTGCCCCGGTCGAGTGACTCCACCTGATCCCACGCCACGTAGCGGGCCCGGCGCTCGAGCAGGTGGAAGAACGCCTTGAGCGGCCAGGGCCCCTTGACCTGGGCCCGCTCGAAACCGAGGCGGATCCCCAGCGTTCCCTTGCCCACCACGAACCCCTGCACCCGGTAGACGGCGTCGTAGCCGGCGTGCAGGGGGCCGTCTTGGACGACGAGGACGTCTTCCACGGTTCCCAGGTCACGCCCCTCGGCGTCCGTCACCCGCCGGTGAAGGAGCTCACTCAGGCGCAACGGTCCACCCCGGTATCCGGTCGATCAGGTGATCAAGGAACCAGCGCTCGCCGTCGTAGGTGGCGACCTCGGTGCGGTCCATGGCCAGATCCACGTGGTTGCCCACTTCGACGACCCGGCTGAAGGGAATGCGACCGCTGGTGGCGCCGCCGTCCAGGCACGGCCGCCGCTCCTGGGCCCACATCCCGTAACGCTCCGCGCCCAGGCGCGGCGCCAGGAACCCGGGGCCGGTCAGGATGGCGGTGACGTAGAGGGCGTCGCCCGTCTCGCTGGCGGTCAGCTCCAGATCGTCCACCTTGCCCGCCATGCGGCCGTCGCGGTCCACCAGCTGGCGGTCGAGCAGGTGGAGGCCGAGGTACCGGCGCCGGCCCACAGCCATCACGCTCCTGCCTTGGTGATGACCATGAGCGGGATGGTGGCCGCCGCGGCCATCACCAGGATGACGAGATAGGTGAAGGCCACGGCGTTGAGGAACCGGCCGTTGACCTTCTCGCCCATGTAGTCGGGGTCGTTGGCCACCACCAGGATGGGGAAGTAGGTCAGGGGCAGGGCCGCGGCCGACAGGACGATGGAGTACTCGGTGACCTTGACGGGGTCGACGCCGCTGGCGGCGAACAGGACGCTGGCGGCCACGCTGAGCAGCACCACCACGTGGAAGCGGGACGCCTCCCGGGGCCGGACGTACTTGCCCCATTGCCAGCCGAGGTACTGGGCGATGGTGTAGCCGGCGGACAGGGCTGTCTCCAGCGCCGCCCCGAAGGTGGCAGCGAAGATGCCGAGGAGCACGACCGCCAGTCCGATCTTGCCGGCGGCCAGCGCCACCGGCAGGGCCACCTGGGGGAGCGTGTCGACCTCGATGCCGGCCGGGGCGAAGATCAGCGTGGCCGAGGTCATGATGCCGAGCGAGAGCAGGCCGCCCAGCGGAAAGCCGATGAAGACATTGGCCCGGTTGACGTTGAGGTAGCTGCGATCCCACTTCTCCTCCACTGCACCCGAGGAGAAGAAGAACACTTCGTAGGGGGTCATGGCCGCGCCCAGGAGGGCGATGCCGTAGTAGGCGTAGGTGAAGGGCGTCTCCTCGCCGGTCAGGGTGGGATGAAGGGCGCTCTGCGCCAGGCCGTCCCAGTCGGGGCCGATGCGCACCACCGCCACCAGATACACCATGAGGGCGAGCCCGAGCAGCCCGAAGACCTTCTCCATCTTGGGGAAGGGGACGCGCCAGACCACGACCCAGACCAGGAAGCCCGTTGCCGGCAGGAGCAACAGGTAGTTGACACTGGAGACGAGCGAGAGGGCGATGGCCACGCCGGCAATCTCGGCGGTGAGGGTCAGGAAGTTGATGAAGAACGAGGCCCCCAGATTGGCCAGCCCGAAGCCGGGCCCGAGGCGCTCTCGTACCAGCTCGAAGACGGGCCGGCGGGACATCACCGCCACCCGCCCAGCCATCTCGGCGTAGACCACGATGCCGATCACGCCGACCACCACCACCCAGGCCAGACCCATCCGGAAGCGCGCGCCGGTGGCGGCGTTGGCCACCATGTCGCCGATGTCGACGAACCCGCCGATGGCGGTGAGGATCCCGAGGGTGACCTCGGCGAGCTTCTTCACCGGCTCTGCTCATTGATGAAGAGGTCCAGTTCCCGGGCGTCGTTATGGAGCGGGAGGGAGGTTCTGTCGAGCTCCGAGAGCTCGCCCCGGCGCACGGCGATGCGGACGTCGGCGGCGTGCTCCACAGCGTCGGAGAGCAGCGCCTCGAGCGTTTGGCGCACCTCGTCGTCGGCTTCTCCCGGCGGCTGGATGGAGGCAAACGTGCCCTGAAGGGAGGACAGCGCGTCCTCGGCCTCGGACGCCACGACCGCCAGGTAAGG
>JBIOUX010000021.1:0-13754 GCA_044867425.1 Acidimicrobiia bacterium
GGATGGGGACCCCGTCCGCACAGCGATGAGCCGTTAGGCGAAGAGCCATAGGCAGAGGAGAACCATGAAGAGCGGAATCCACCCCGATTACGTCGAGTGCCACGTGCGGTGCTCGTGTGGCAACACGTTCGTCACCCGGGCCACCAAGCCCGAGCTGCGGGTCGAGCTGTGCGCCGAGTGCCACCCCTTCTACACCGGCAAGCAGAAGCTGGTGGACACCGGTGGCCGGGTGGAACGCTTCCAGCGCCGCTACGCCAAGACCCAGGCGGCCCAGGGCAAGAAGAAGGCCTAGCTCCGCCGCATGGCCAGCATGCCCGAGCCCCGCTATGTCGGGGGCCAGGCGGTCATGGAGGGCGTGATGATGCGGGGGGCGACCACCTGGGCCGTCTCCGTCCGCAGCCCGTCCGGCGAGATCCGCACCGAGGTCAACGAAGCCCCGGCCTGGGCCAAGCGGTGGGCCAAGGTCCCCCTGGCCCGGGGCGTGGCCACCCTGGTGGAGTCCATATCGCTCGGCATCCGGGCCCTCACCTGGTCGGCCAACCAGGCCGTGGACACCTCCGAGCGCATGTCCAAGGGAGCCGTGGGGGGCACGGTGGCCTTCGCCATCGTGTTCTTCTCCACGGTATTCATCGTGCTCCCGGCCCTGGCCGCCCGGGGCATGGGCCGCCTCCTCGACGGCGGTTTCGCCTTCAACCTCTTCGAGGGCGTGCTGCGCCTGTCGATGTTCCTCGGCTACATCGCCCTCATCGGCCGGCTGCCCGACATCCGGCGGGTGTTCATGTACCACGGCGCCGAACACAAGGCGATCGCCGCCTACGAGAACGACGTGGAGCTCACCCCGGAGTCGGCCCAGCGCTTCTCCACCGCCCACGTCCGCTGCGGGACGAACTTCCTGCTCACGGTGATGGTGGTGACCATCCTGGCCTATTCCGTGTTCGGCCGGCCGGGCTGGGTGGTCCTCGTCGCCTCCCGGCTCCTGCTCATCCCGGTGGTGGCGGGTCTGAGCTACGAGATCATCCGCTACGCGGCCAGGAACATGGGGAAGCGCTGGGTGGCGACGGCCATGAAGCCGGGCCTGGCCCTCCAGAAGCTCACCACCCGCCCGCCCACCGACGACCAGCTGGAGGTGGCCATCACCTCCCTCAAGGCCGTCCTGTCACCGGCCGAGCTGGCCGAGGTCGAAGCCCGGGGCCGGGCCGCCTAACGCAGGTCGGCCGGGCACTCGGCCGGCGCCTCGGCGTCGATGCGGCTCGGCTCGCCGGGCGGCACGTTGAAGTAGACCACCGTCAGCTCCAAGGGCTCCGTGCCCTTGTTCAGCGCCAGGTGTGGGTGGTGGGCGTGCGGCGGCACGAAGTACGCCTGCCCCGCGGGCACGTCCACGGATTCGCAGGCGGCCCCGTCGAGGCCGTAGTTCGTCAGCGTTCCCGACATCACCATGAACACCCCGGCGTCGGGATGCGAGTGCCATCCACTGCTCCCGCCGGGCGCGATGGTCACATGGTGGACGGTGGTCTCCTTGCCCTGCTCCATCTTCACGTCGCCGGCGCTCGTCATCACAGCCCGGGCGATGTCCGTGCGGGTGGCGTCCCTCGGTGGCGTGGCGATGGCGGCGGCGATCCCCAGTACGAAAACGGTGACGGCACAGACGGCGAGAACGGCGATCCGGCGCATGCTGACTCCCCCCGAGTCGAATGACTCGGTGAGCTTACGAGTCAGACGCCGCCGGTGTCAGTGGGGGTAGAGGATGCCGAGGACCGGCTTGATGGTGGTCGTGGTCGTGGCGGGCGGCGCCGTCGTGGTCGTCGACTCGGCCGGTGCCGGCTCGGGCGCGGGAGTCGGGGCCGGGGTGGGTTCGGCGGCCGCCGCCGCCGGCCGGGGCTCGTCGCCCTTGGGGCCGCCGATGGCGGCGTCGGGGCGGAGGTCGAGGAAGATCTGGCGGGCCTCCTCGCCCAGGAACACCACCGACTGGCCACCGCCGGCCGTTCCCACCCGGCCGGGCACGACCACGTTGGAGAGCTTGGAGGGGTCGAGGTTGCGGGCCAGGGTGGCCAGCTGGGTCAGCTGCTGGGGGGGCGAGTCGAGGTCGGCGTGCTTGAGGAGAACGCCGATCCAGCGCTGGATGCCGGCGTCGTCGCCCACCTCGGCCCGGAGCTTGGCCAGGGAGGAGAGGATCACGTTGCCCTGGTGCAGTGAGCGGTCGAAGTCGCCGTTCAGGGTGTCGTGGCGGTTCCGGGAGTAGGCCAAGGCCTCGGTGCCGTCCATGTTGTGCCAACCGGGATCGAAGTTGGCCCCGGAGAAGTGGTCCCGCATCTTGCGGTCCACGTTCACGTTGACGCCGCCCAGGTCGTCCACGATCCGCTGGAAGCCCTCGAAGCCGGTCACCACGTAGTAGTGGACGGGCAGGCCGGTGAGCCGGCGCACCGTCTCGGCCATGAGCTGGGGGCCGCCCAGGGCCAGGGCGGAGTTGATCTTGCGGGTGCCCTTGCCCGGGATCTCCACCCACGAGTCGCGGGGGAAGCCGACGATGGTGCCGGCCCCGGTGCGGGGGTCGACGGCGATGAGGTGCAGGGAGTCGCCGTTGGTCTTGCGCATGTCCTGGCCGGGGCGGGCGTCGGAGCCGATGGCGAGGACGAAGACGAGGTCCTGGGGGACGGGCACCCCACTGGAGAAGGCGACGGCCGTGCCGTAGGGGCTGCCGTCGGGGAACCCGAGGGGCTTCGGCGCCACGGGGGCCGGAGGCGCGGTGGCAGGCGGAGCGGTCTCCGCCGTGGTGGTGGTCGGGTCGGGCGGGATGGTGGGGGCGGGAGCGGCGGTCGACGTGCTCGTCGAGGCGCCGATGACCACACCCTTCTCCGCCTTGGCCTTGTCCCCCGAGCAGCCCGCCACCAGGGCGACGGCCAACCCGAGGGCGGCGAGGCGGGAAACGCCCATCTGATACCCAGCCACGAGGAAACCTCCATTCGGTGCGTCCCCCAAGTCATCGGCAGGTGAACGGCGCCGGGTGGAGGTGGGGGACGCGCCAATGACCGTTTTCGTGACAGGAACTGGGTGGTCCTGCTTCGGCCGTTAGCCTTGAGGCGTGTTTGACCGTCTTGCGGACCTCGAAGCGGAGCTCGAAGCGCTCGAAGAGCGACTTCCGGCCGTCTACGCCTCCGGCGACCAGGCGGCACAGCGCGACGCCGGCCGGCGCCACGCCGAGCTGCGGCCGATCGTCGACGCCTACCGGGCCTGGCGCCGGGCCCAGGCCGACGCGGAGGAGGCCCGGGAGCTGCTGCGCTCGGAGACCGATCCCGACATGCGGGACTACTACAAGGAGGAGATGGCCGAGAAGGAGGCCCTGCTCCTCGACCTGGAGAGCGAGCTCAAGGTGCTGCTCCTGCCCCGGGATCCGAACGACGACAAGAACGTCATCGTGGAGATCCGGGGCGCCGAGGGGGGCGAGGAGGCCAACCTGTTCGCCGGCGACCTGGTGCGCATGTACCAGCGCTACGCCGAGCGCCGGCGCTGGAAGCTGGAGATGCTCTCCAGCCAACCCTCCGACATGGGCGGCTTCAAGGAGGCCACCTTCCTGGTCAAGGGCGACCAGGTGTGGAGCCGGCTCAAGCACGAGGCCGGACCCCACCGGGTCCAGCGGGTGCCGGTGACGGAGAGCCAGGGCCGCATCCACACCAGCGCCGCCACCGTGGCCGTCCTGCCCGAAGCCGAGGAGGTCGACGTGGCCGTCGACCAGGCCGATCTGGAGATCGACGTCTACCGGTCCACCGGGCCGGGGGGCCAGTCGGTCAACACCACCGACTCGGCGGTGCGGATCACGCATCGACCCACGGGGATCGTCGTCTCGTGCCAGGACGAGAAGAGCCAGCTTCAGAACAAGGACAAGGCCATGCGGATCCTGCGGGCCCGCCTCCTGGCCGCCGAGCAGGAGCGGCAGGCGGCCGAGCAGTCCAGTGCCCGGCGGGCCCAGGTCGGTGGGGGCGGCCGCTCGGAGAAGATCCGCACTTACAACTACAAGGAGAACCGGGTCACCGACCACCGCATCGGGCTCACCGTCCACAAGCTCGACCAGGTGCTCGACGGGGACCTCGACCAGCTGGTGGACGCCATGGTGGAGGCCGACCGGGCTGCCCAGCTGGCCGGAACTCCCGCCGGGTGAGGGGTGTCCCGAGGACGCCGTGGCTGACGAGGTGGGTGTGCGGGCCGTCTCCTGGGCCGACCTCGATGCCGAGGCGGGCCGGCGGTTGGGCAACGCCCGGGAGGCCCGCTGGCTGACCGAGGAGGCCAGCGGCCGGTCGGCGGGGGACGACTGGCACCGGCCGGCGACCGCCCGGGGGGCGGCCCGGCTCTCATCCATGGTGGAGCGCCGGTTGGCCGGCGAGCCGCTCCAGTACGTCATCGGCCACTGGCCGTTTCGGGACCTGGACCTTCTGGTCGACTCCCGGGTCCTGATCCCCCGGCCGGAGACGGAGATCACCGCCGAGGTGGCCCTGGAGGAGGCGGTGCGGGCCGGCGCCCGCCGGGGACCGCCGGATCCCTGGGGTTCGGTGGCCCCGACGTTCCCCGTCGCCGATCTCGGCACCGGTTCGGGCGCCCTGGCTCTGGCCCTGGCCGCGGAGCTGCCCGAAGCGGAGGTCTGGGCCACCGACGCCGACGACGGCGCCCTGGCCGTGGCCGGAGCCAACCTCGCCGGCGCCGGTCTCGTGGCCGTCCGGGTGCGCCTGGCACGGGGTCTGTGGTACGAAGCACTCCCCGAAGCCGTGCGAGGGAGGCTGGTCGTCATCGTCTGCAACCCGCCCTATGTGGCCGAAGCGGAGTACGCCGCCCTCCCGGCAGAGGTGCGGGACCACGAGCCGCGCTCGGCGCTGGTGCCCGGCCCCCGGGGGACGGAGGCCCTCGAGCTGCTGCTCGGCGGCGCTCCCAGCTGGCTCGCCCCCGGGGGCGCGCTGGTGCTGGAGCTGGCGCCCCACCAGGCGGCGTCGCTGGCGGAGCAGGCGGCTCGCCTGGGCTACCGCCAGGTCGAGGTGCGCCCAGACCTCGCCGGGCGAGAGCGCGTGCTGGTGGCGAGAACGTGAGCGAGCTGCTCCGGGCGGACAGCCCCGAGGCCATCGGCACCGCCTGCCAGGTCCTGGCCGCCGGTCTGCCCGTGGGGGTTCCCACCGACGCCGCCTATGTCCTGGCCGTCGACCCCTTCGCGGCCGGCGCCTCCGACCGGCTCTTCGCCGTCCTCCGCCGGCCCCGGACCCTTGACCTGCCCGTGCTGGTGGCCAGCGTCGAACAGGTGGCGACCTTCACCACCGCCGTTCCCGAGGCCGCCGTGCGGCTGATGCGCCGCTGCTGGCCCGGGCCGCTGACCCTGGTGCTGCCCCGCCACCCCGACCTGGCCGCCGACCTCGGGGACGACGACCTGACGGTGGGGGTGCGCATGTCGGGCAACACCGCGGCCCGTGAGCTGTGCGCCCGGTGCGGCCCCGTGGCCGTGGCCACCGCCGCTCCCGCCCCGGGGGAGCCGGCGTTGCAGACGGCGACGGGCGTGGTGGAGGTGTTCGGCGACACCGTGCCCGTCGTCCTCGACGCCGGGCGCTGCGACGGCCCGCCCTCCACCGTGGTCGACGCCACCGGCACCGACCCCCACCTGATCCGGGAGGGGCGCCTCCCGTGGGTCGAGGTGCTCGAGGCCATCAAGGACTGAGCAGCCCGACGTCGTTCAGGTGAGGATGCCGAGCTCTATGGCCCGGCGCACGGCCTCCCGCCGGCCGGAGACCTCGAGCTTGTCGTAGAGGCGGCTCAGGTGCGACTTGACGGTGGCCTCGCTCACCACCAGGGAGGCGGCGATCTGCCGGTTCGACAGGTCCTGGGCCAGCAGCCAGAGCACCTCCCGCTCCTTGGCGGTGAGCAGGCCTTCGGCCGAGGCGGCGGGCTCGGCCCGCCGGTCGCGCTCCACCAGGCCGGTGAGCACGGCGGCGGCGGTGAGGACGCGCTCGCCGGCGGCGAGGCGGCGCACGGCGTCCTCCAGCTCCACCGGCCCGGCCGTGCGGGTCAGCACCGAGTCGGCGCCGGCGGCCAGGAGGGAACGGAAATCGCCCGGCTCGGCCACCGGCAGCAGGGCGAGCACGGCCAGTTTCGGGTGGGCCTGCTTGGCCCGGGTGACGAGGTCGGCGACGCTGCCGTGGGCCGGGCTGCCCGCCACCAGCAGCTCGGGTTCCGCCGACCACAGGCGCAGCAGGGCGTCGGGTGTGCCGGCCACGTCGTCCACCACGTCCACCCCGAGCGCGGCGAGCACGCTGCGGACCCCCTGACGGAACAGCGCCCATTCGTCGACCACCAGGGCCCGCCAGGTCTCGAGCAGGGATGGGACGTCCACGAGCCAGCCATCGAACCATGCCGGACGCCGGGAGACCAGTCCTCTTCGGCTATGGGCGCCTCCCCCGAACGGGCCGGGTGGCTTGAGCGGTTTCATCCCTGCGGCTGATTGAGAGGAGGGGGGTTTCACCCTGATCATCGGTTGGTGTCCTCCGTAAACCTTGTCTCCCGTCATGACCAGGAACATCTCGTCCGCCGGCACCTCCCCCTGGTCCACCACGTGGTGGCCGACGTGATGGGCCGGGTTCCCCGCCACGTGCCCCGGGACGACCTCGTCTCGGCCGCTCTCTTCGGGTTGGTGCAGGCGGCGAGGACCTTCGACCCTGGCCGTGGGGTCGGCTTCGAGCGTCACGCTCGCAGCCGTATGCGGGGCGCCGTCCTCGATGATCTCCGCGCCCGGGACTGGGCCAGCCGCTCGACCCGGGCCCGGGCTCGCCACCGGCGGGCCATCGACGATGAGCTGACCATGGCCTTCGGCCGATCGCCGACGGCATCGGAAGCGGCCGAGCGCATGGGCCTGTCCGGCTCGGAGCTGGCCCGCCTGGACGAGGACGTCCACCGGGCCACCGTGCTCAGCTATGACACCGTGTTCACCACCGCCGACGAGTCCGACGCCTTTCTCGCTCCTGACGCCGACCCCGCCCTGGCCGTGCTGGAGCAGGAACGCCTGACCCAGGTCAAGGCGGCGGTGGCCGCCCTGCCGCCCCGGATGCGGGCGGTGGTGGTCGGGTCGTTCTTCGAGGGCCGCCGGCTGCTCGACATCGCCGCCGACCTGGGCGTGACCGAGTCCCGGGTGTGCCAGATGAAGCAGGAGGCGCTGTCGCAGCTCCGCCGGAGCCTCGAGCCCTGCGCCGACGGAGCCGCCGCCTAGGAGACGAGCGTGTTGGCGGTGCCCTCGGTGGTCAGCTCCACCTGCCGGCCCGCCCACTCCTCGGTGGTCATGGCGGCCAGCACGGCGGTGTCGTGGCAGTTGGCCAGGGCCCGCCGGCCGTCCGGCGTGAGGGCCGCCACCACCCCGAAGGCCGGGGTCCCGTCCCGGTCGAAGTTGACCGCGGTGGCCTCCACCGTCACCGGACCGGCCCACGGCCCCGACGGCCGCCGGCGCGGGCCGGCGTCGACGCGGGCCTGGGTGGCGACGGGATCGATCCGGCGGTAGCCACCGGACGGCGGCCGGCTCGACCACAGCCCGACCGAATGCTTGGTGAGGAACCAGCCGACCCCGGTGACCAGCCCGAGCGACCCCGGGTCGGCCCGGCACGCCTCCACCATGGCGGCCACCGAGTGGGCGACGTAGTTGCTGCCCGGGCCGCCGTGGAAGGACAGGCCGCCGGTGACGGTGAGCGGGCGCTCGTCACCGGCCCTGGGGCCCTTGAGGCCGAGGGCGTCCATGGCCACCTGGACGGCGGAGGGAAAGCACGGGTACAGGTCGAAGCGGGCCACATCGTCGACGCTGTGACCGGAGGCCCCGAGCACGTCGGCGGCCAGAGCGGCGATGGCGGGCGACTCGGCCAGGGACCAGCGCTCGGTGATCAGGTGGGTGTCGTGGGCGTCGGCGCCGGCGTGGAGGTGGACCATGGCCTCCTCCGGTACCCCGGCGGCCCGGGCCGCCTCCGCCGAGCACAGGATGAGAGCCGCCGCCTGGTCCACATTGAGGTTGGCGCACATCCGCTTGGAGTAGGGGAAGGTCACCATGCGGTTGCCGGGGCCGCCCAGGATCTCCTCGGGAGTGAAGCGCTGCCGGGTCCAGGCCTCGGGCCGGGAGGCGGCCACCGCCGAGAAGCCGGCCCACAGCTCGGCCACCCGCTGCTGATGCTCCTCCACGCCCCGGCCGGCGGCGGCCCGCAGCGCCGTCTCGAACAGCGGGTAGACCTGGGTGGGGATGGCCGCCCGGTGGGCGGCTTCGAACGGCCCGGCACCGGGCGTGGCGTCTCCCACCAGGGTGGCCGGCTGCTCCACTCCCTCCCACGGGGGTTCGGCCCACCGGCCTGACGTCGCCCCCGGGCGCCGGCTGTACATCGCCTCACAGCCGGTGACCAGGGCCACCGACAGCCGGCCGGCGGCGACCTCGGCCGCCAGCTCGTTGAGCAGGAACTGCGGGGAGGTGCCCGAGATGGTGGACAGGAGCGTCGTGCCGACGCGGGGCAGGCGCAGGTGCTCGGCCAGGGCGGCGCCCGGGTCGGGGTGGCGCCAGGAGAGGATGTTGGCCACCGCCACCGTCTCGACCGCGGGCAGCAGCGGCCGGCGGGCGCCGCTGTCGGCCTCGGCCCGGCGGGCCGCCTCGGCCATGAGGTCGAGGGGGTCGAGGACGGGATCGGCGCCCGGTCGCTGGCTGATCTCGCCCACTCCGACGACCACTGGATGCCGATCCACGGCCGGCACGGTACCCGTGGCGGACGGCCGGCCCGGAAGTGCTGGTCGCTCTCAAGGGGGGAAAGGACAACGACGCAATGAAGGTGTCGTGCCGGCACGGCACTGCTGTGGTTGCTGTTGCGTCGCCGGGCCTTTTGTACGTCCCACGTACAAATTGCCCGTCGCCACCACTTCAGCCTCACCGTCACCAGTTCGCGACGGCGGGGACGGCCTGGCGGCGCAGGGTGCCGGCGCCCGGCGGGCAATGACCCCATCCCCCTCCAAGCGTCTCTGTGTCTGCCCGCTGACCTCAGCTGACGGAAGTCTTCAGCAGCCTCCTAGCCCGACCAGGCGGCGGCGTGGGCGCGGGCCTCGGACAGCCGCCGGGCGGCCTGGCCGATCCGCTCCCGTGACCACTGGGACCGGGGCGGCCGGGTCACCAGGTCGGCCAGGTAGCGGACGGCCAGCCAGTGGTGGAGGACGGCCAGGGCGGAGCGGTCGGAGGCGGCGGAGAGGGCGGCGTCCAGCACCCGCTCCCGATCCTGCGCCTCGGGGAGGCGGGGCCAGAGGACGCACAGGTCGAAGCCGGCGGGGGCGTAGGTGAGGAACTCCCAGTCGATCACCGTGACCGTGGCCCGGGACGAGTCGAAGAGGATGTTGTGCAGCACGTAGTCGCCGTGGGCCATCGTGTCCCGGGGCAGGCGGGCGGCGGCGGCCCGGGCGGTGCGGAACTCGGCCGGCGACAGCGGGCTGCGGAGGATCCGGTAGAGGCGCTGGGCGCCGGCCTTGCGCCCCCCGCCGTGGGCGGGGGCCGGCCCCCGCAGGCTGGGGGGCGCCTCGGGGGCGCCGGCGATGGCCGAGGCGGCCGCCACCGCGGCATCGACGTAGAGCGTCCCGCTGGTCACCTCGTCGTTCACCGCCCGGGAGGTGATGAGCCACTCCGGACGCTGATCCCGCACCTCGGGGACGGGGATCCCGCACCGGGCCGCCCACCGCAGCCGCTCCGCCTCCTCCCGGATCCGGGCCCGGGTGCGGTCGTCATAGGCGATGTGAATCGCGCACTGGGTCGTCAAGCCGACCCGGGGCTGGCCGGGGCGCGTGGTGACAACCCTCGGTTGCTCACCGAGCACACCAGCGGCTCGAGCAAGAGTTTCCTCTATATCCACGAATTCAACATTGAAACCAGAGACAAACCAGGCCATCATGGGACACTCTGGCGCACGAAGGGGTATCACGGACAGTGATAACAGGGTGGCGTGAAGGGCTCAACTCTACCGCGCTGAGCGTTAAAACTTCCCTGAGTGGGCGACAGGGATGCTCCGTGATCCCCCTCCGTTTCCGGTTTGCGTCATGAACACCGGGCTGGTGCGTTCATTCGATATCAGACCCGTATCGCTGGGGAGAAGGGTCTTGGCCACTCTCCGTAGAAATGAGACTAGTCATGCCGTTCTGGCCGACTAGTCCCGCCGGGTCGGGTGCTGTGGCGCCCAAGGACCAACCTCGCGATCTGTGCGGTGGAGCGGTCCGGTGGGCCGTCATGACTGGGGAATGACGACCAACTACGGAGGTGACCGGGTGGCATCAGCCACGCAGCACTCGCGACGACTGGACCGGGCGTACCAGCCCGCTTCGGTCGACGCACCGCCGGAACCGGGGCCGGTACGCGCCACCCGGGGCTCGAACTTTCTGCGCCGCGTCCTGGTCCTCCTCGACGCCGCCGCCGTGTCGCTGGCCTGGACCGTGGCCCTCCTGGTGCCCGACGGCCTCGACTTCCCCGGCATCTCCAAGCTGCCCAACATCATCGCCGCCGTGCTCCTGGCCACGGGGGCGGCCGTCGCCCTCGTCGCCTCCCAGCGCCTCTACCTGGCCCGGGTGTGCAGCGTGCGGGCGGTGGAGACCGTCCGCCTGGGCCGGACCGCCGTCCTGCTCGCCCTGCTCCTCCAGGCCAGCGAGCGCAAGCTCGGTGTCCGGGTCTCGCTGACCGAGTCCATTGCCGGCGCCAGCCTCTCCTTCGCCCTGCTGGGCGCCTTCCGCGACGGGTACCGGGCCTGGCTCAAGGCCCACCGCCGCCAGGGCCGCCACTCCCGCCCCATCGTGGTGGTGGGGGCCAACGAGGAGGGGTACGACCTCTACCGGTTGATCGGCGACCACCCCGAGCTTGGCTACCAGGTCTGCGGTGTGGTCGGCAACCCCTCCGAGGTCACCGAGCGGGGCTACGACGTCCCCTGGCTGGGCGACATCGCCCACGTGGCCGAGGCGGTGTCCGCCGCCGGCGCCAACGGGGTGCTGGTGGCCGCCTCCGCCCTGCCCTCCACCCAGCTCAACCGGGTGGTGCGCGACCTGCTCATCGCCGGCGTGCACGTCCATCTCTCCTCGGGCATCCGGGGCATCGACTACCGCCGGGTGCGGTCCCACCCCCTGGCCCACGAGCCGCTGTTCTACCTCGAGCCCGTCTCCCTGGCCCGTTGGCAGATGGCCACCAAGCGGGTGCTCGACCTGGTCCTGGCCGGCATCGGCCTGGTGCTGGCCGCCCCCGTGCTGGCCGCCTGCGCCCTGGCCATCAAGGCCAGCGACCGGGGCCCGGTCTTCTTCCGCCAGCAGCGGGTGGGCCGCGACGGCTCCCACTTCACCATCTACAAGCTGCGCACCATGGTGGTCGACGCCGAGGCCCGCCTCGAGGAGCTGGCCAGCCAGAACCAGCGTGAGGGTGTCCTGTTCAAGCTGGCCAACGACCCCCGGGTGACCCGGGTCGGACGCCTCCTGCGGGCCACCAGCCTCGACGAGCTGCCCCAGCTCATCAACGTGGTCCGGGGCGACATGAGCCTGGTCGGCCCCCGTCCCGCCCTGCCGGTCGAGGTGGCCCAGTTCGACGAGGAGCTCCTCGCCCGCCAGCGGGTCCGCCCCGGGATCACCGGCCTGTGGCAGGTGGAGGCCCGGGACTCGGCCAGCTTCTCCGCCTACCAGCGCCTGGATCTCTTCTACGTGGAGAACTGGTCCGTCTCCCTCGACCTGGCCATCCTCCTCTCCACCGTCCAGGAGGTGGGCACCCGGACCCTGCGGGCCGTCCGCCGGCGCTCCGCCCCCGCCGCCGACAGCGCCACGGTGTCCTGGCTCCTCGACTGATCGCTTCTGCCCACGACCAACCGCCCCGGCCCGGTGCCGGGGCGGTGACGCGTCATGGCGGCCGATTGTCCACGTTTCATGGGGTATCGGCGTCTCCGCTTTTTTCGCCCCGTGCCTTACCCTGGACTAGCCCCCACATTCCCTTGCCGGAGGAAGACTGTGTCCGATCACCTCATCGCCCCCCATGGCGGCGCGCTCGTTGACCTGATCGTCGACGACGCCCGGGCCGCCGAGCTCAAGGCCGCCTCGGCCGACTGGCCCTCCTGGGACCTGACCCCCCGCCAGGTCTGCGACCTCGAGCTGCTCATGAACGGCGGTTTCTCGCCGCTGCGCACGTTCCTCAACCAGGCCGACTACGAGTCGGTGCGCGACCAGATGCGCCTGGCCGACGGAACGCTGTGGCCCATGCCCATCACCCTGGACGTGTCCGAGGAGCTGGCCGCCCAGCTCTCCGCCGGGGTGAGCCTGGCCCTGCGGGACGCCGAGGGCGTCATGCTGGCCGTGCTCCACGTCGAGGAGGTGTACCAGCCCGACCGCCGCGCCGAGGCGGAGGCCGTCTTCGGGACCGCCAACGCCGAGCACCCCGGGGTCGATTACCTGCTCAACCGCTCGCACCCCTTCTACGTGTCGGGGCGGCTCGAGGGCCTGCAGCTTCCGCTCCACTACGACTTCCGCCTGCTCCGCCACACGCCGGCCGAGCTGCGCCACGAGTTCCACCGTCTGGGCTGGACCCGGGTGGTCGCCTTCCAGACCCGCAACCCCATGCACCGGGCCCACCAGGAGCTCACCCTGCGGGCGGCCAAGGACGTGGAGGCCAACCTCCTCATCCACCCGGTGGTGGGCCTGACCAAGCCGGGCGACGTGGACCACTACACCCGCACCCGGGGCTACCAGGCCCTGCTGCCCACCTATCCCCTGCACACCGCCACCCTGTCCCTGCTCAACCTGGCCATGCGCATGGGTGGGCCCCGGGAGGCGGTGTGGCACGCCATCATCCGCAAGAACCACGGCTGCACCCACTTCATCGTGGGCCGGGACCATGCCGGACCCAAGGACCGGGCCGGCAACTCCTTCTACGGCCCCTACGACTCCCAGGACCTGCTGCGCAAGTACGAGACCGAGCTGGGCGTGACCATGGTCCCCTTCCAGATGATGGTCTACGTCGAGGACCTCGACACCTACATGCCCGAGGACCAGGTGCCCGAGGGCGCCCGGGTGCTGAACATCTCCGGCACCGAGCTGCGCCAACGCCTGAACGAGGGTCGTGACCTGCCGGAGTGGTTCACCTTCCCCGCCATCGTCAAGGAGCTGCGCCGGTCGTACCCGCCCCGGGACAGGCAGGGCTTCACGGTGTTCTTCACCGGCCTGTCGGGCTCGGGCAAGTCGACCATCGCCAACGCCCTCCTGGTCAAGCTCCTGGAGATGGGCGGCCGGCCGGTCACCCTCCTCGACGGCGACGTGGTGCGCAAGCACCTGTCCTCCGAGCTCGGCTTCTCCAAGGAGCACCGCGACATCAACATCCGCCGGATCGGGTTCGTGGCCTCGGAGATCACCAGGAACGGTGGGATCGCCGTGTGCGCCCCCATCGCCCCCTACGACCGGACCCGCAAGGACGTCCGGGCCATGGTGGAGGCGGGCGGCGGCTTCATCCTCGTCCACGTGGCCACTCCCCTCGAGGAGTGCGAGCGGCGCGACCGCAAGGGCTTCTACGCCAAGGCCCGGGCCGGGATCATCAAGGAGTTCACCGGGATCTCCGACCCCTACGAGGAGCCCGGCGACGCCAACATCGTGATCGACACCACCGGGTTCACCCCCGAGGAGGCGGCCCAGGAGATCATCCTCCACCTCGAGCGCGAGGGCTACATCGGCCCCGCCATCGACCAGTAGCGCGTTCGGGCTACCAAGTCCTGGGAAAGCCCCCGCGT
>JBIOUX010000022.1:0-8176 GCA_044867425.1 Acidimicrobiia bacterium
ACGTGGACATCCTGGAATGGGCCGAGGTGGACAGGATCATCACCGAGAACGGCACCGCCACGGGCGTCGGCCTCACCGACGGTCGCGAGTTCCACGGGCGGGCCGTCGTGAGCACGCTCAATCCCGACCAGACGTTCCTCAAGTGCATCGGGAAGGACCGGTTGCCGGCGGGCATGGCGGCCACGCTGGAGAACTGGGAGTGGGACGTGTGGAGCATGCTCACCTCGCACCTGGGGATCAAGGGCGAGCCCCCCCACTACCGGGCCGCCGACTTCAACCCGGACGTCGACTGGGCACTGACGAACTTCATCGGCATCGAGTCACCGGACGACGTGATGAACCACCTGAGCGAGGTGGAGGCCGGGCGGTTGCCGGATCCGGCGGGGGGTGGCCTCTGCGTCAGCCTCCACGACTCCCTGCAGGCCAGCCCCGGTCCCTACGGCCCACTCCACACCCTGCGCTGGGAGAGCCTCGTGCCCTATGAGCTGACCGGCGCCCACTGGGACGACGTGAAGCAGGAGTACGCCGATCGCTGCTTCGCCAAGTGGACCGAGTACGCGCCGAACCTGGAACAGGCCAAGATCCTGTTCAGCTTCAACTACAGCCCCCTGGACATCGAACGCAGGCTCCCGACGATGCAACGAGGCTCCATCAAGCACGGCGCCTACACCTCCACCCAGATGGGCTCCCTGCGACCCACCGAGGACGCTTCCGGCTACCGGACGCCGATCAGCGGGCTCTACGTGGCCGGGGCCTCCACCCATCCCGGCGGGATGGTCCTCCTCGGGCCCGGATACAACGCCGCCAAGGTGGTGGCGGAAGACCTCGGTGGTGACGTGTGGTGGACCCCACCCGACTACGTCGTCCGCGCCCGCGAGAAGAACTACCTCGCCGCTGAGTAGGACGCGGCTGTCTCAAGAGGAGTGCGTCCCCCCCGGCGGGAAGCCCCGCCGGGGGAGCCTCGGGGGCCCCCGCAGCCCAGGCCTCGTCCCAATGTCTGTTTCCCTGCTCAGCGCCGGTTTCTTCCACAGGTCACGGAATCGCTCCCTGACAGACTCATCATCCGTCGGTCGCTGGTTCGATCCCAGCCGGGCCCACCGAGTGGATCACCGAGTGGATGAACCTGCGCACCTGGGCGTTGAATTCGTCGGGCGCTTCGGCATTGCTCATGTGCCCGACGCCGGGGATGACGGCGAGCTGAGCCGTCGCGATGCCGGCATGAAGCTCGGCGGCGACGCGGGGCGGAGAGCGCTGATCGAGCTCTCCATAGAGCAGGAGCGTCGGAACCCGGATACGGGGCAGGACTTCGCGCAGATCGGCTTCCGCCATCGAATGGGCCATGGCCCGGTACCCGGCGGGATGGAAGGTCCCGGCGTTGTCGGACCAGATGGCGACCAGCTCGTCGACCACGTCACTCGACGCCGCGCTGGTGAGCAGTCCCGGCCAGCCCCCGAACAGCTCTTCGGGCGGGAGGTCGGCCGCTGCCAGAACGCTCTCGAGGCGCTGGGTGACTTCCTCAGGCGGCAGCGAGCCAGCCCACCCGGCATAGGCCGACGCCAAAATGAGCGACGCCGGGACGTCGGGATGCCGGCGGTAGAGCTCGAGGGCGATCGAGCTGCCCCACGACAAGCCGAGCACGTGTGGGTGTACGACGTTGATGACGTCGAGCCACGCCGCCAGGCAATCGGCGTAGTCGGGCATGCGCCAGGTCTCGGGCGGCTCCGAGGACTGGCCGCAGCCGGGGGCGTCCCAGGCGAAGACGGTGAACTCGCCGGCCAGGCCCTCGACCTGCCAGCGCCAAGAGCGGCTGTCGTCCATGCCACCGTGGAGAAGAACCAGCGGCGGACCTTCGCCCGCCTGGGAATACCGGATGCGCAGGTTGTCGACCAGGGCCTCTCTCATGGCACCGGGCGAGCCTAGAGCGCGACGAAAGCCGCCCGGCGGGTGCGACACCGGGCGGCCTTCGTGCCATCCCATCCGCCGGTCAGGTGCGACCCCCGGCAGTGGGGTTATGGTCCCTAGATTTCGCTGGGACGGTTCCGGCGGCCGGCACCCCGGGCCAGCAGGCCCGCCAGCATGAGGAGCAGACCGAGCAGCGCCTCCTCCCGGAGCCCGGCGGCACCGGTCCGGGGCAGTTCCTGGCCGGAGGTGGCCGGGGTGGAGCCGGTTACCGGAGCGGGCACGACGGGGGTCGAGACGGGCACCGTCTGCAGCGGCGGGGTCGGGTTGTCACCGGGCGTGCTGGTCGCAGTCTGGGACTCGACCTCGGTCGGAGGCGGGTTGGTCGCAGGCGGGTCGTTCGCCGGCGGGTCGTTCGCCGGCGTCACGGTCAGCGTGTTGACGAAGGTGCAGGTCACCTGCTCGCCGGCGGCCAGGTTGATGGCGGTGACCGGCGAGTTGTCGGTGCAGGTGGCGCCGGTGAGGGTCCAGTCGGCCGGGATGTCGACCTCGGCCACCGAATAGGTGCCCGCCGCCAGGGCGCCGTTGGAAGCGGACTGGCCGTCGGTCAGGCTGACATTGGTGGCGCTCCAGGGCAGGTCGAAGCTGAAGCTCTGGCTGCTCCCGTTGGGGCTGGTCTCCTTGACCACGGTGATGGAGCCCAGCGCCGACACCGGCGCAAGGGTGTTGGTGAACGTGCAGAGGATGGTGTCGCCGGCGGCCAGGTCGATGTCGGTGACCGGGACCGGGGAGCCGTCGTTGTCACAGATGGAGCTGGTGAGCTCCCAACCGGCCGGGATGTCGATTTCGGCCACCGAGTAGGTACCGGGTGTCAGATTCAGGCCGGAAGCAGTCTGGCCGTCAGCCAGGTCGAACTCGGCGCCCCACGACGGGTCGAAGTTGAAGCGCTCAGTTTCCCCGCCCGGGACCGTCTGCTTGAGCACCGTGATGGTGCCCGTGCCCGGCTCCGGGTCCGGCAGCGTGGTGTTGACGAAGGTGCAGGTCACGATCTCGCCGGCGGCCAGCTCGATGGCGGTGACCGGGGAGCCGTCGGTGCAGGTCGCGCCGGAGAGCTCCCAGCCGGCCGGGATGTTGACCTCGGCCACCGAGTAGGTATCCGGCAGCAGCTGAGGGCTGGAGAAGAACTGGCCGTCGGTCAGGTTGGAGTTGGTGGCGCTCCAGGACGGGTCGAACTCGAAGCTCTGGCCGCCGCCGTCGGAGGTCGTCTGCTTGGCCACCCTGATCGTCCCCCGGCCGAGCGTGTTGGTGAACACGCAGGAGACGGACTCGTTCTCGTTGAGGACGATGGCGCTCACCGGCGAACCGTCCGAGCACACGGCGCTGGACTGCGTCCATCCGGCCGGCATGTTGACCTCGGCCACCGAGTAGGTACCGGGCACGAGGTCACCGCTGGCTGCGGTCCGGCCGTCGGTCAGGTTGAAGTTGGTGGTGCTCCACGACGGGTCGAAGCTGAAGCTCTGCGTGCTGCCGTCCGGGTCGGTCTGCTTGACCACGGTGATAGAGCCGACCGGGTCGATGGCGCTGGCCTGGATGCTGCGGTCCTGGTTGGCGGAACCGGCACCGTCCAGGTTCTGGGTCCGCATGTGCCACGGGGCGCCGCTGACCTGCCCGGAGCCGTTGTTGGTGATCCAGTAGTACGAGGCTGCCAGGTGCCCACCCCAGGCCAGAAGCACGGCGCTGGAGGCGCCGGCAGTGGTGAAGGTGACGGTCAGGTCGGCCGTGCTGTTCCCGGTCGTGTCGCCGCTGTGGACGATCCCCGAGATCGGGTCGGCACCGACGGTGGCGCCGTAGATGGTGAGGTTGCGGGTGACACCGGAGATCGCCTCCGCACCGGAGACCAGCTGGCCGTCGGCGTTGAAGTCGTCCGACGGGAAGGGCACCAGCACTGGCGCGGGCAGCCCGGCCTCGCCGGTGGCACCGCACAGGCTGGACACACCGCCGCCACCGGAGGCGCAGAGGTCGACGTTCTCGGTGCTCTCGTAGGAGGCGAGGAAGTCGTAGGCCTTGCGGCCGCCGGCGGTGAAGTCGTAGTTGATGTGGATCGAGTGCTGACCGGCGGCCAGACCCTCGATGGTCAGGCGGAAGGGAACGACGTCGCCCTCGTTGTAGCTCGAGTTGTTGCCATTCAGGTTGCCGTTCTGCCAGTCGCAGGCCGCCGGAGCGTTCCCGTTGGCACACTGGTCAAGGTTGACGGACGCCGAGCCGCCCGGGCCCTTGTCGTCGGGCTTGGCCGCACCGGCAGGGACGACGGCGATCGCGGCGCCGAAGACGGCGCAGGCGAGAAGAAGAGACAGGCGGCGAGAAAGCCGCGAGAAGTTGGTCGCACCACCCATGATTTCGCACCCTTTCGAGGAAGAAAGGTGGCGTGGGTGGGTTCACGACTGGCTCGCCGATACCCCCGTGACCAGGCTCGGGTATCGGGTCAACGCTCCACAGCACCGATGTTGTCGACCTCAAGAATCGGTAAAGCGGGTGCCGTGCTTTACCGGCCATTACCGGCCAAACCGGGACATTCTTGAGCGCGGAAGATCAAGTCCGGGTTTCGTCCCGGCAACTTCGCGCCGAATGTCCTCAGTTGCTCCTGGGGGTCCGATCAGGCGCCCGTCCAGCACATGCTGGCTTGCAGGAGCCCACGGGCCAGCCGGGTGGTGGCGGCGCGGATACGAGCCTTGGCAAGGTCGGACATGGCGGTCCCTTCTCCCTGGTGAGAAGGGATTACGCCCCGTCATCCGCCACTCCTGCTGGCGGGTGCGCAGGCCGCGCACGATTCGGGCGGTACCTCCCTTTGGGCGGGGAGATTCAGCCGGCGGCGGGGGCGACCTTGACGGGGATGCCGTTGAGCACGGCGTTGCCCGACAGCGGGTCGAAGGCCTCCTCGTCGCTGAGCACGTTGGAGTTGGCCCCGGGGCGGGTGGCGGCCACGCGGAGTGCCGAGCCATCCAGGTCGTGGCCCCAGCCATGGGGCAGGCTGACGACTCCGGGCCGGATGGAGCCGGTGACCTCGACGGGGACGGTCACCCTCCCCATCCGGGACGCCACCTCGGCCGGCTGCCCGTCGGCCAGACCCAGGCGCCGGGCGTCGCCGAGATGGACCTGGAGCGTGCAGCGGGGCTTGCCCTTCAGGATGACGGGGAGGTTGTGCATCCAGGAGTTGTTGTCCCGCAGGTGCCGCCGGCCGACGAGGACGAGACTGTCTCCCTCGTCCCGGGCGAGCGACGCCTCCAGCCGGGCGACGTCGGCCACCAGCGGCTCCGGGGCCAGCTCCACCCGGCCCGACGGGGTCCGCAACACCTCGGGCAGGCGGGGGGTGAGGGGGCCCAGGTCGACCCCGTGGGGGTGCTCGAGGAGGACGTCGAGGCTGAGCCCCCCGGGCCGGGAGCCGAAGCCGTCGCCGTAGGGGCCGGTGCGGAGCATGAGGTCGAGCAGGCGCTCCGGGCCCCGTCGCTCCCCCAAGAGGGCCACCAGCTCGGATGGCTCCCGGCCCTTGACCCCCGAGGCGTCGTCGGCCACCGCCGCCTGGAGCAGGGAGCCGAGGACCGACTCGTCGACGAGGGTGGGGTCGGCGGCGGCACCCTGACCCCCGGCGATGAGGGCCAGGCGGGACAGCGTCTCCCATTCGTCGGGCATCCCCGGATCGGGAGGCAGGACGGGCGGGCTGTAGTTGGCGACGTTGCGCAGGGCGAGCTGCAGGAGGAAGAGGTCGTAGTGGCCTCGCTGGAGGGGGCTGGGCACGGGAAGGATGACGTCGGCATGGCGGGTGGTCTCGTTGACGTAGGTGTCCACGCTGACCATGAAGTCGAGACCGACCAGGGCGGCGTCGAGCCGGCCGCTGTTGGGAGTGGAGAGGACGGGGTTGCCGGCCACCGTGAGCAGGGCGCGCACCTGGCCCTCGCCGGGGGTGTCGATCTCCTCGGCCAGGCAGACCACCGGCAGCTCCCCGAACGTCTCGGGCAGGCCCCGGACCCGGCTCGTCCAGCGCCCCAGTTTCACTCCCCGGCCGGCGCCGGGACGGCCGCGGGTGTTGGCCGCCCCCGCCGCCGCCTTGGGGAACATCGCCCCGCCAGCACGGTCCAGGTTGCCCGTCAGCACGTTGAGCACGTCCACCAGCCACGACGTGAGGGTGCCGAATTCGACCGTGGTGGTGCCGATACGGCCGTAGACGGCGGCCCGGGGCGCGGCGGCCAGGTCCCGGGCCAGGCGGGTCACGGTGGCGGGGTCGACTCCCGCCCTCGGCCCGACCACGTCGGGGGGGAAGGGCCGGGCCAGCCGCTCGACCACCTCGACGCCGGCCACGTGGGCCCCCGCCGGCCCGAGGTCAACCAGTCCCTCGGCGAAGAGGACGTTGACCATCCCCATGAGCAGGTGGGCGTCGGCTCCCGGACGGACGGCCACGTGCTCGTCCGCCGCCGCCGCCGTGCGGGTGGCGCGGGGGTCGACCACCACCAGGCGGCCCCCACGGGCCCGGAGCGCGTCGAGCCGCCCGGGCCAGTCCGGGGCGGTGGCCAGGCTCCCGTTGGAGACGAACGGATTGGCGCCCAGGATGAGGAGGTGGTCGGTGCGGTCGACGTCGGGCACGGGGACGGACAGGGACGTGCCGAACATGAGTCCGGCGGTGATCTCCTTCGGTCGCTGGTCGACGGTGCTGGCCGAGAAGACGTTGCGGGTGCCGAGGGCCCGCAGCAGCGGCCGGAGGTAGAGCTGGCCGGCCAGGTTGTGCACGTTGGGGTTCCCCACGTAGGCGGCCAGCGCCCGACGGCCGTAGGTGGCGATCACCTCCCCCAGGCGACGTTCCACCACGGCGTAGGCGGCCTCCCAGCCGGCCACTTCCAGGCGGCCGTGGCTGCCCCGCACCAGCGGCGTGCGCAGCCGGTCGGGATCGTCGTGGAGCGCCTTGAGCGACGAGCCCTTGGGACAGAGGTAGCCGCGGCTGAAGACGTCGTCCCGGTCGCCCCGGATGCGGGTGACGGTCGATCCGCAGAGCGCGATCTCCAGACCGCAGCCCGCCTCGCACAGCGGACAGGTGCGAAACGCCAGGCGGGCCGACCCGTTCATCCCCGTAGCATGCCCGGCTACAGGCGGGCCGGGCGAGCCATGCCCGAGTGACCTTGAACGGTTTGAACTCCTCCGTGAGCGGACACATCTGCCCGGAGATGGAGATCCTCTACACCTTGCGGCTGCCCCGGGACACGGCCACGGTCCCTCTGGTGCGAACCCTGTGCCGTGACGCCATGACCCGCCTGGGGGTGTCTCCAGCTGCCGCAGTGATGCGGCCCTGGCGCTCACCGAAGCGTGCGCCAACGTGGTCCAGCACACCGCCGGCGTCACCGAGTACGAGGTGGTCGTCGAGGTCGACCCCGAGTCCTGCCACATCCGGGTGATCGACACCGGCCGGGGCCTGGACGATCAGGCCATGGAGGCCCGGATGCCCGATCCGGACTACGACCGGGGGCGGGGCTTCGCCCTCATGCACCTGCTGGTGGATCGCATCGACTTCGATTCCCGGCCCGGGGACGGCACCGTGGTCCACCTGGAGAAGTCTCTGGAACTGGAGGAAGGCTCGCTCCTGCGGGCCCTGCGCTGACCCGCGACGCTCAACCCTCGTCGAGGTAGTCCCGCAGGCGCTGGGAACGGGTCGGATGGCGCAGCTTGGCCAGGGTCTTGGACTCGATCTGGCGGATTCGCTCCCTCGTCACCCCGAACTCCTTGCCCACCTCTTCCAGGGTGTGGAGCTGTCCGTCGTCGAGACCGAAGCGCAGGCGCACCACCCGTCGCTCCCGCTCCGAGAGCTGCTCGAGGGCTTCTTCCACCGCCTCGGTGAGCAGGGCCCGGGCGGCGGCATCGGCGGGGGCCACCGCCCCGGGATCCTCGACGAAGTCGCCCAGCAGGCTGTCGTCCTCGTCGCCCACGGGCGCTTCCAGTGACACCGGCTCCTGGGAGATGCGTTGGATCTCCCGGACCCGCTCGGGCACCATGCCGAGCTTCTCGCCCAGCTCCTCCACGGTGGGCTCCCGACCCTTCTCCTGCACCATCTGGCGCTGCACCCGGGTGACCTTGTTGATGGTCTCCACCATGTGGACGGGGATGCGGATCGTGCGGGCCTGGTCGGCGATGGCCCGGGTGATGGCCTGGCGGATCCACCAGGTGGCATAGGTGGAGAACTTGAAGCCCTTGGTGTAGTCGAACTTCTCCACCGCCCGCATGAGACCCAGGTTCCCCT
>JBIOUX010000023.1:0-16787 GCA_044867425.1 Acidimicrobiia bacterium
GCTGACGACCCGGCCGACGGCGACTCGACCGAGGACCCCGCCGAGGACGAGCCGGACGACCCCGCCGACGGCGACTCGACCGAGGACCCCGCCGAGGACGAGGCGGACGACCCGGCCGAAGACACCGACGACACCGCCGACGACTCAGCCGACGACCCCGTGGACGACTCAGCCGACACAACGGACGACGACGCCAAGGCCGCCGACGAAGCGGACGCCAAGAGCGACAAGAAGTCCGACCACAAGCACAAGCACTCGCACTCGCACTCGAAGCCCGACAAGAAGAAGTCGGACAAGGCCGACGAGAAGAAGTCCGACAAGAAGAAGTCCGGCAAGAAGGCGGACGACACGCCCTAGCCGTCGTCAGTCCTACCTACGCAGAAGGACGCGGCACCCGCTCCCCGGCCTGATGGCCGGGGAGCATTCGCGTGACCGGACTCCCTCTCCACTCCCGCGCCGCACTCCGCCTGAACCGCTCGCGTCGCCCGACGCCGGTTCACTGACGCTCCAAACAAGGCCAGCCGGCCCTGGCGGGTCGTCGGACTGGCCTGGCGGCTGGCGGCGACCTCTCCCGGCGCCGGCACGTCCTGGCGAATTGGCCGGCACGCCCTGGCGAACCGGCCGGTCGGCGAGATCCACTAGGCGGCGTCGGTAGGCAACGAAGGGTGCGATGGAGGTACTCCGGCGAGGGCCCGCTGAACTCCGGCGTTCCTCCGCAACGACAGGTGCGGCAGAAGGACGCCGGCGCGGGGTATCCGAACACGGCGGCGTTCCTGCGCAACGACAGGTGTTGCAGAGGAACGCCGCCTCCGTGCCCTCTCGCCGCGAGTGGCCTACGGCCGCGGAGTGAGAGCAGCGCGAACCGTCAGCCCGCCATGCGGTTGGCGGACCGTCGGACTACTGACTCCGAGCAGGACGAGGCAGGTTGCTCCGACAACAGCAACTGGCCCCCGCCGGAGCGGGGGCCAGTTCTGCCGAAATCGGGTGGGCTCAGACGGGATGCTCGACGTCGTGCATGAACTCACACGACACCGCTACTCCGGTGTCGTCAGGACCACTGCCACCATCGCAGATATCGGTCCCGTCCCCACCGTCCAGCTCGTCGTCGTCGCCGCCGCCAAAGAGCTCGTCCTCGTCGTCGTCGCCGTACATGGTGTCACGGCCCGAGCCGCCCTCGAGCTCGTCGTCGCCGCCCCCGCCGTCGAGCGTGTCGTCGCCGGAGTCACCTTCGAGCTCGTCGTCCCCGTCTTGGCCGTAGAGGTGGTCGATCCCGTCACCGCCCTCGACCTCATCGTCTCCGCCGTCGGCCTCGACCGTGTCGTCACCGCCGCCGCCGACGATCTCGTCGTCGCCGCCGCCGCCGCAGATGGTGTCGTCACCGCCGTTGCCGTCGATCTCGTCGTCGCCGCCCAGGCCCTGGATGACGTCGGGGAGACCGTTGCCCCGGAGGTGGTCGGAGTGGTCCGTGCCCTCGATGGTGACGGGCTGTCCGTGGCAGAACAGGACCTGGGCCTGGGCCGGCAGGGCGGGAACCAAAAGCCATCCGGCGATCCAGGCCAGAAGAACGGAAAGGTGGCTGAGCTTGAATCTCATCCCTCCCGCTGGCATGGCATCCTCCTTCGTTCTGGTGCGTTGAGTTCGGCTTCCGGTTGACCAGTCGCCGTGCGGGGCCAGCCCGCCGCTTCGGCCAGCGAAGCGAACACCGAGCACCTCCCCGTCGCTAGGCACTTACGTACCTTCGCTCGCTGCTGGAAACCCCAGCCAGGCAAGTGTCCTTCGGCATCACCGGTAACACTACCGCTCTGAGCCCGTCACTTACAAGAACTTTTGCGAAGTTCTCACTAGCGCCCCTCCTTCAGCACCGGGCTGCTATGGAAACTCGGCGTTGTCGATCTGCTGAACGAGAATGGCGGCGAGCTTCGTTGTCCCGGCGGTCCATTTGCCCGCCGCGGTGCAGTCGAGCGTGACGGTCGTGGGGTAGGGCGTTCCCAGATTGCTCTGCAAGTTGTGGGTGACCTGGGTGCCTCCAGGCGAATGGGCACTGAGGTCGGCGGTGGTCGCACCCCCGCCGGCGTTGATCTTCAGCTCGCAGACCGAGTGCTTTCCCGGCTCAGAGTTGATCACCGTCTTGGCCGTGATCAGGTAGAAACCCGGACCGAGCGGTGGGACGGTGGTCATCACATTTTCAGTCTGGTTCGCCGGCACGTCCGAGGGGCCTGTGAATCGATAGCGGTGAACAGCACTGATCACCCCGTCGTCCCCCTTATCGCCCTTATCGCCCTTCTCGCCCTGTTGGTTCCAGGACAGCGGCTTCTCGAGGGCCTTGCAACCGGGGGGGTCGGCGGTGTCGATCACCCGCAGTTGCCCGTCACGGTCGTAGCAGGTGTGGATGACGCCGTTACCGTCGGGGATGGAAGCCCCGCCGATGCTGCTGACCAACGGCACCAGGGCGAGGAGCAGCACGGGCCCCGCCCATCGCGAAAGCCCGCCGCGCCGGAGACGCGTGGCGATGTTTCGTGCGTTCATGGTTACCCCTCTCATGAGAGTCGGGCGCGCGACTGAGTGAACCGGCCGGACCGGTCAGTCAGCCCTCCCTGACAGCTCCGCCGTCGCCGCTAGTCGGCTTCGCAGTTCAGCCGAGCCGTGTCGGTGAGGTCCTCCTTGCACACGTCGAACCCCGTGCCGCCGTCCTGGAGGTCCTCTTCGGTTCCCCCGTCGATTTCGTCGTTGCCTGACTCCCCGTAGACCTGGTCCTTGCCTCCCTGGCCCTTGAGGTCGTCTTCACCCGAGCCGCCGAAGATCTCATCGACGCCGTCCCCGCCCTCGATGATGTCGAGGCCGCTTCCCCCGCAGAGCTTGTCGTCGCCCGTGTCCCCGATAAGTTCGTCGTCACCCGCGAGGCCCGCGAACACCACGGCTACTCCTGTATCTGCTTCGAGCTCGTCGTCTCCGGGCGTGCCCTCTACGGCGGGGTCGCCGGCACAGGGCGTCTCGGCGTGCGCCGGCCCGACGCCGGTGAAGAAGGCGAGCAGGGCCGTGGCCAGGAGAGTGTTCTGGAGTTGACGGTAGGTCATGATGCCCCTTCCTCTTCGCGCGCCACCCGTGAGGCGATGTTAACCCACGGAGCAGAGAGTTCGAAGAAGTTCGGCGAATTTCTCTCTGCAACCCGCGGCGTCGAAGTTCGTCGTTGCGCACTAGCGTTCTCAATGCGGCCATTGATGAAGAACGGTCAGACCGAGGGCCGGTCCGCCAGGCGAGGGAACAACGAAGCGGTCGCCCGACGGGCGGCGTCGCCGGAACCCAGCGATGTCGCCACGCCCGTCACGGTCTCTTCCACCCTCGCTTCCGCCACGAAGGGGTAATCGCTGCCGAAGAGCACCCGGTCGGGTCCGGCCAGCGCGAGCAGGGCCGCCAGCGTGTAGGGGTTGGCCGAGGCGGCCGTGTCGTAGAACAGGTGCTGGAGATGGGCCAGTGCGCCGGCGGGGGCGCGGCCGCGGTTGGCGGGGTCCCGTTCCCAGGCCGCCTCCAGCCGGGTGGTGATGTAGGGGGCGAACCCGCCGGCGTGGGCACAGACGAAGCGCACGGCCGGGTGGCGCTCGAGGGTGCCGGTCAGGATGAGGTTGGCGATGGCCCGGGTGGTGTCGGCCACGAACTCGACGGCCGCCACCGGGAGGTCGAGGCCGGGCGGCGGGCCACCGGGCGGGGTGGTGGGATGCAGGAAGACGACCACTCCCCGGCGGTCCAGCTCTTCCATCAGCGGTTCGAAGGCGGCGTCGCCCAGGTACCGTCCGCCGGCCGAGGCCAGGAGCACCACCCCGTCGAGGCTGAGTCTGTCGAGGGCGTACGCCACCTCGTCGATGGCGCCGTCGACGTCGGGCAGGGGGAGACAGGCCAGGGCGGCGAAGCGCCCGGGGTGGGCCGCCACCAGCCCGGCGCTCCACTCGTTGCAGGACCGGGCCAGGCGGCGGGCGGCGCCGCGATCGTCGAGGAAGGCGACCCCGGGAGTGGACACGCTCAGCACGGCGGCGACGATCCCGTGACGGTCCATGACCGCCAGGCTGTCCTCCGGCCGCCACTCCGGGAACCGGATGCCGCCGGAGCGGTCGAAACCCGCCGCCCGGATGGCATCCATGTATCCGGGCGGCAGCACGTGGTGGTGCACGTCGATCCACCCGCCCGGCCCCGGTCCCACCCGTGGATGATGGCCGATGCCGGCGGCCGGCGCCCGCTCCCCGTCCGGAGAATGGGCAGAGAGATGGGTCTACGCTGCCAGCCGCCGTACCGACCGAGCCGGAGGACCAGCCATGGCCGAGCCCGTCATCGTCGCCACCGCCCGCAGCCCCATCGGACGGGCGTTCAAGGGGTCGCTCACCGAGCTGCGGCCCGACGACCTGGTGGCCGGCATCGTGGTGTCCGCCCTGGCCAAGGTGCCCGAGCTCGACCCCTCCGATGTGGAGGATCTGATCCTGGGCTGCGGCGTGCCCGGCGGCGAGCAGGGCTACAACATGGGCCGGGTGGCGGCCATCCTGGCCGGCCTGCCCGAGGTGCCCGGCTGCACCATCACCCGCTACTGCTCGTCGTCGCTGCAGACCATCCGCATGGCCGCCCACGCCATCCGGGCCGGCGAGGGCGACGTGTTCGTGGCCGCCGGCGTGGAGCTGGTCTCCCGCTTCGTGAAGGGCAACTCCGACAGCCTCCCCGACACCCGCAACCCCCGGTTCGCCGAGGCGGAGCAGCGCTCCGAGGCCCGGGCCCAGGCCGGCGCCGAGCCGTGGGTGCCGGTGGAGGACGGCTTCCCCGACATCTACATCGCCATGGGTCAGACGGCGGAGAACGTGGCCCAGCTCGAGGGCGTCTCCCGGGAGGAGATGGACGAGTTCGCCCTCCAGTCCCAGACCCGGGCGGTAGCGGCCCAGAAGCGGGGGTTCTTCGACCGGGAGATCACCCCCGTGGTGCTGCCCAACGGCAACCACGTCACCACCGACGACGGCCCCCGGCCCGACACATCGCTAGAGAAGCTGTCCGCGCTCAAGCCCGTCTTCCGGCCCGACGGCACCGTCACCGCCGGGAACAGCTGCCCGCTCAACGACGGCGCCGCCGCCGTGGTGGTGATGAGCGACGCCAGGGCAGCCGACCTCGGCATCCGCCCCCTGGCCCGCATCGTGGCCAGTGGCGTGTCGGCCCTCGACCCCGAGATCATGGGGCTGGGGCCCATCGAGGCGTGCCGGCAGGCGCTCCGCCGGGCGGGCATGTCGATGGACAACGTGGACCTGGTGGAGATCAACGAGGCCTTCGCCGCCCAGGTCATCCCCTCCGCCCGCCACCTCGGCATCCCCTGGGACAAGCTCAACGTGAACGGCGGGGCCATCGCCCTCGGGCATCCCTTCGGCATGACCGGCGCCCGCATCATGACCACACTGCTCAACGGCCTGGAGGACGCCGGCAAGACGGTGGGCCTGGAGGCGATGTGCGTGGGTGGCGGCCAGGGCATGGCCATGATCGTCGAGCGGGTGTAACCGGACGATGACCCGAGCCGGTCCGGGTCCCTTCGCCGGCGCCGCCTTCGAGACGCGCGCCATCCACGTCGCCCAGGAACCCGATCCGGCCACCGGGTCGGTGGCGGTGCCCATCTACCAGACATCGACCTTCGCCGGCGAGGACGTCGACCGCGACCAGCCCTGGACCTACTCGCGGACCGGCAATCCAACCAGGGCGGCCCTGGAGGCCTGCCTGGCTTCGTTGGAGGGGGCGGGCCACGGCTTCTGCTACGCCAGCGGCCTGGCCGCCGAGGACGCCGTCCTGCGCCTGCTCCTGCGCCCCGGCGACCACCTGGTGGTGCCCCGCGACTTCTACGGCGGGACCTACCGGCTCCTGGCCCGGGTATGGGAGGCGATGGACGTGCGCTTCACCTCCGTCGACCTGACGGACCCCGTCGCCCTCGACGCCGCCTGGGAGCCGACCACCCGTCTGGTGTGGGTCGAGTCCCCCACCAACCCCCGCCTCGACGTCGTCGACATCGCCGCGGTGAGCCGGCGGGCGCACGAGCAGGGCGGGTACTGCGTGGTCGACAACACCCTGCCCTCGCCGTGGCTGCAGCAGCCGCTGGCCCTCGGCGCCGACGTGGTGGTGCACTCCACCACCAAGTACCTGGGCGGCCACTCCGATGTGCTGGGCGGCTTCGTGGGTCTCTCCGACGACGGGCTGGCGGAACGCCTGGCCCTCCTCCAGACGGCCACGGGTGCGGTGCCCGGCCCCGTCGACTGCTTCCTCGTCCTGCGGGGCGTGAAGACCCTGGCCTTGCGCATGGAGCGCCACTGCGTCAACGCCACCGCCGTGGCCGAGATGCTGAGCGAGCACCCAGCGGTGGCGTCCGTCCGCTATCCGGGCCTGGCCAAGCATCCCGGCCACGAGCTGGCCGCCCACCAGATGCGCGGCTTCGGGGGCATGGTCAGCTTCACCCTGGCCGGCGGCACCGAGGCGGCCAAACGGTTCTGCGCCGCCACCCGGCTCTTCGCCCTGGGTGGGTCCCTGGGCGGGGTGGAGTCGCTGGTGGCCTACCCCCCCACCATGAGCCACTTCGCCATGCAGGGCACCGACCTGGCCGCCGACCCCGCCCTGGTGCGCCTCTCCGTGGGCATCGAGGCCCTCGACGACATCCTCGCCGACCTCTCCCAGGCCCTCGCCGCCGCCTCCACCTGACGGTCACCCGCCGCGCGGTCGGATTCTGGGAACGGATTTTCTCGACAGCCGGGAAAATCCGTCACCAAATGGCGGCGGTGCCCCTACTGGCGGCGGGTGCGGGCGGCGGACGTGGAGGCGAGGACGGCCTCGAGGGCGTCGGGCGGGAGGGGGGACGAGCCGCCGAGGACGGCGGCCCGCAGCTCGGCCTCGGCGCCTTCCTCCAGGACGACGACCAGGTTGGCGGCCGCCTCCGGGTCGGCGCCGAAGGCGAGGAGCCCGTGGTTGCCGAGCAGTACGGCGCGGGTGTGGGGGTCGGCGCGCAGGGCGGCGGCGATGCCGGCCACCGATTCCGGGGAACCCCGGGGGGCCCAGGGGACGACGGGCACGTCCGTGACCTGGCCGAAGCGCACCAGGGCTTCGTAGCGGCAGGGCAGGGGCCGCCCGGCCACCGCGAAACCAGTGACCGCGGGCGAGTGGGTGTGGACCACCGCCCCCACGTCGGGCCGCTCCCGGTAGACGACAGCGTGCATGCCCACGATCTCCCGCGACCCGGGCTGGAGGTTGCCGTCGTACTCGGTGCCGTCCAGGCCGACGACGGCGAAGTCGTCGGCCGAGATCCCCGCCAGCACCCCGGTGGTGGTGAGCAGCATGCAGTCATCGGGCAGCCGGGCCGACAGGTTGCCATGGCCGCTGTGGGACATGACCCCGGCGGCGAAGAGCCGCTCCACCGCCGCCACCAGTGACTCCGCGACCTCTTTCACTTCGGGGACACCCCGGGCCCCGGGCACAACGTGGCGATCCACTCGGCCACGGCGGCACCGATCTCGGGGCCGGAGTCCTCCTGGACAAAGTGGGCGCCGGCCACCGTGACCTCGGTCTGGTGGGGCCAGGTCCGGCAGAGCTCCCGGGCCCGGCCGGTGAGGATGAAGCCCGGGTCGGCGTTGACGAAGAGCTTGGGGGGCGAGTCGTCCCCGGCCAGCCACTTCCCGTAGGCCTCCACCACCTCGACCACGTCGACGGGCTCGCCATCGATGGGGATCTGACGGGGCCAGGTGAGGGTCGGCCGGCGGCCCTCGCCGGGTTCGGCGAAGGGGCGGCGGTACTCCGCCATCACGTCCTCGGCCAGCGGCTCGAGCACGGACGCAGGCAGGATCCGTTCCACGAAGACGTTCTTCTCGAGGATGACCTGCTCGCCGGCGGCCGACCGGAAGACACCGAAGATGTTGCGGGCGATGTCGGGCCAGTCCGCCCACGTGAGGGGGCACACGATGGCCTCCATGTAGGCGATGCCGGCCACCGCTTCCGGATGCCGGTACGCCCAGTCGAACCCGAGGCCGGAGCCCCAGTCGTGCACCACGAAGACCGCGTCCCCGGCCGCCTCCACCCCCACCGCCTCCAGCCAGGCGTCCAGGAACCGGGCGTGCTCGGCGAAGGTGTAGCGGTCCGGGCCGGACGGCTCGAGCTTGTCGGAGTCGCCCATGCCGATCAGATCGGGCGCCAGGCACCGGCCCAGCCCGGACAGGGCGGGGATCACATCCCGCCACAGGAAGCTCGACGTGGGATTGCCGTGCAACAGGACGACGGGCCGGCCCTGGCCCACCTCCGTGTACGCCATCCGGTGACCGAGAACGTCGACGTACTTCTTCGTGCTCATGTGATCGACCGCAGTCCCGTCCGCTCGGAAACGACGCAACGAAGGGGGGCCGTCACTGTCGGGCGTTTCCGGTCCCGCGAGCGGCGTTCCTCTGCAACGCACGTCGGTTGCGGAGGAGCGCCAGTCCGGGCGATCGACCCTCCGATGGCCACCTTCATTGCGGGCTTCGCACGTTCCCTCACGACACGAGTTCCGCGATGGCCCGCAGCAGGGGCACGGGGCCGGACACGAGCATGGTGGTGACGACCGTCTCCTTCCAGGCCTCGAGGTCGTCGCGGATCTTGTCCGGCGGTCCCACCAGGGCGAAGGCCTCCACCATCTTCACGGGGATGGAGGCGATGGCCTCGGCCTTCTGGCCGGACAGGTAGAGCTCCTGGACCCGGTCGGCCTCGGCCTCGAAACCGGCCCGGGCGATGGCGTCGAAGTGGAAGTTGGCCCCCTTGGCGCCCATGCCGCCGGCGTAGAGGGCCAGGTGGGGGCGCACCATGTCGGCGGCCGCCTCGACGTCGGGGTTCATGACCACCGGCACCATGCACACCACCTCGAACTCCGAGGCCGGTCTCAGGTCGGGAGCGCGCCGGGCGAAGCCCTCGGCCAGCCGCTCCCGGTACCAGGCGTCGTCATGGGGCGAGACGAGCATGGCCACCCAGCCGTCGGCGATCTCGGCCGCCAGGGCGACGTTCTTGGGGCCCTCGGCGCCGAGGAAGATGGGGAGGTCGCCCCGCCGGGGATGGATGGTGGACTTGAGGGACTTGCCCAGGCCGGCGCCGCCGGGATGCGGCAGGGTGTAGTGGTCGCCGGCGTAGGTCACCGGCTGCTCCCGGCGGATGGTCTGGCGCACGATGTCGACGTACTCCCGGGTCCGGGCCAGCGGCTTGGGGTAGGGCTGGCCGTACCAGCCCTCCACGACCTGGGGGCCGGAAGCCCCCAGGCCGAGGATGAAGCGGCCGTCGCTCAGGTGGTCCATGGTCATGGCCGCCATGGCGGTGGCCGTGGGCGTGCGGGCGGGCATCTGGCAGATACCCGTGCCCAGGCGCATGCGGGTGGTCTGCGACCCCCACCAGGCGAGGGGGGTGAGGGCGTCGGATCCGTAGGCCTCGGCGGTCCACAGCGAGTCGAACCCGAGCCGCTCGGCCTCCTGGACCGCCTCGGCCGTCCCCGGCGGGGGACCCGACGACCAGTAGCCGATTCCGTAACCGAGCTTCACGCGCCGCCCTCGTACTTGAACGACACCTTCACCTTGGCCCGGTAGGCGACCACCTGGCCTTCTTCGATCTGCAGGTCGAGCTCGCTCACCTCGGCGATGCGCAGGTCCCGCAGGCTCTGGCTCGCTCGTGCCACGGCCGCGCTCGCCGCCTTCTCCCACGACTCCGCGCTGGTCCCGACCAACTCGATGACCTTGTAGACGCTGTCCGCCACTGGTGTCTCCCTTCGCAGAGGAAAACCGCCACCCTACTTCCGGGGATTTTGGCCTGTTGCCGGACCGCCCGGTGCCGGTCCGCAACCGGCCTTAACGGCGCCTTATGCGGCTTCAGGCCAAACGAAAAAATGCCGAATCTCTTCTACGAAGGGGCCAACAAGACCGAAAGGACTTGCGATGCGCTTGACAATCCGCCGACGCAGCCAGTTCCTGCTGGCCGGCCTCGCTGCCGCCCTCTTCTCCGGGATGGGCCTGACCTCCGCCGCGGCGGCCGAGCCCAAGCCTGCCGCTGACGCGGAGTCCGCCTCCCTGTCCCGGGCCGGGGAATCCCTGCCCGGCGGCGACACGCCCATTCCCGCCACCGCCGGCCTTCTCCTCATCGGCAGCGCCGGTCTGGCCTGGGTCGTGCGCCGCTCAGCGCCGGGTTCCCCCGCCTGACCCTCCGGCGAAATGGCAGGCGACGGGATGACCGTCGCCCCGGTCAACCAGCTCCGGCGACGCCTCGGCGCAGATGTCCTGCGCCAGCCAGCAGCGCGTGCGGAACCGGCAACCCGATGGCGGCGCCGCCGGGCTGGGCACGTCGCCGGTCAGGGTGATGCGCTGCCCAAGGCCCCGGCGCCGGGGGTCGGGATCGGGCGCGGCGGAGAGCAGCGCCTGGGTGTAGGGATGGGCCGGCCGCTCGTAGACGTCGGCGGCCGGGCCGGTCTCCACGATCCGGCCGAGATACATGACCGCCACCCGGTCGGAGATGTGGCGCACCACCGACAGGTCGTGGGCGATGAACAGATAGGTGAGACCGAGGTCCTCCTGCAGGTCGGCGAGCAGGTTCACGACCTGGGCCTGGACGGAGACGTCAAGGGCGGAGACCGGCTCGTCCAGGACGACGACCTCGGGACGCAGGGCCAGGGCCCGGGCGATCCCCACCCGCTGGCGCTGCCCGCCCGAGAACTGGTGCGGGTAGCGGTTGGCGTGGGCGGGTTCCAGGCCCACCCGCTCGAAGAGCTCCTCGACGCCCCGGCGCCGGCCCTCGGGAGGGAGGGCGTCGGGATGGAGCCGCCACCCCTCGGCCACCGTGTCGCCCACCGTCATGCGGGGGTTGAGCGAGGCGTACGGGTCCTGGAAGACGACCTGCATGCGGCGGCGGAGCCGGCGCAGGCCCCGCCGGTCCAGGGCGGTGATCTCTTCGCCGTCGAGCACCACCCGCCCGGCGGTGGGTTCCTCCAGGCGGAGCACGACCCGGGCCAGGGTGGACTTACCGCAGCCCGACTCCCCCACCAGGCCGAGTGTCTCACCCCGGGCGAGGCTGAAGCTGACGCCGTCCACCGCCTTGACCGCGCCCACCTGCCGGCGCCACACCACGCCCCGGGTGAGCGGGTAGTGCTTCACCAGGCCGTCAGCTGACAGCACGGAGGACCTCCTCGGATCGCCAGCAGGCGCTGGCCCTCGCCCCGGAGCCGGCGAGCCCGGGGTCCCCGGCGGAACCTCCGGTGGCGTCGGGGTGAAGCGGCGGTCGCTCGGCCCGGCAGCGGTCAACCACCCACGGGCAGCGCGGGTGGAACGGGCAGCCCGGCGGGATGCGCGACAGGCTCGGCGGCGCCCCGGCGATCGGTTCCAGGCGCCGGCCGGGACGCCGGCCGGGCATCGAGGCCAGCAGTCCCTGGGTGTAGGGATGGGCCGGCGCCACCAGGACCTCGGCGGCCCGGCCCGTCTCCACGATCCGCCCGGCGTACATGACCGCCATCCGGTCGGCCACCTCCGCCACCACGCCGAGATCGTGGGTGATGAGGAGCAGGCCCATGCCCGTCTCGGCCCGCAGGCCGGCCAGCAGCTCCAGGATCTGGGCCTGCACGGTGACGTCGAGGGCGGTGGTGGGCTCGTCGGCGATGAGGAGCCGGGGGTCGAGGGCGAGGGCCATGGCGATCATCACCCGCTGGCGCATCCCGCCCGAGAACTGGTGGGGGTAGTCGCCCACCCGCCCCGCCGCCCCCGGGATGCGCACCCGCTCGAGCAGCTCCACCGCCCGGGCCTTCGCCGCCCGCCGGCCCAGCCCGGCGTGCAACCGCAGCATCTCGCCGACCTGGTAGCCCACCGAGAAGACGGGGTTCAAGGCCGAGAGGGGGTCCTGGAACACCATGGCCATCCCCGGTCCCCGCACCCGCCGGCGGTCCTCCTCGGGCAGGCTCAGGAGGTCGATCCCCTGGAAGCGGACCGATCCGGCCGTCACCCGTCCGGGCGCCTCCACCAGGCCCATGGCGGCCATGGCGGTCACGCTCTTGCCCGACCCCGACTCCCCCACCAGGGCCAGGGTCTCCCCCGCCGCCACCTCGAAGCTCACCCCGTTGACCGCCGCCACCACCCCGTCGGCGGTGGGGAACTCCACGGCCAGGGCCTCGACGCAAAGGACGGATTCCCCGGGGTGCGGGGTGTCCCCGCGGTCAGCGGAGCCGGGGGTCGAAGGCATCGCGGAGGGCGTCGCCCATGAGGACGAAGGACAGCACGGTGAGGGAGAGGGCGAGGCCGGGGAAGAGGAGGAGGTGAGGGGCGTCGAGGAGGCGCGTCCGGCCGCCCGAGATCATGAGCCCCCAGGAGATGGCCGGGAGCTGGACCCCCAGACCGAGGAAGGAGAGGGTGGCCTCGGCGGCGATGACGATCCCCACCTTGATGGTGGCGTAGACCACCACCGGGGCGATGGCGTTGGGGAGGATGTGGCGGAACACGAGCCGCCCGTCGCCCGCCCCCAGCGCCCGGGCGGCGGCCACGTACTCCATGTCCCGCACGGACAGGACCGCCGAGCGCATGAGCCGGGTCATGGTCGGCCAGCCGAACACGATGAGGACCACCACCAGCTGGGGCACGTTCTTCTCCCCCAGCACGGAGAGGATGACGATGGCGCCCAGCACCGTGGGCAGGGCGAACCACACGTCGGTGAGCCGGGCGATGACGGCATCGGCCAGCCCGCCGTAGTAGCCGGCCAGCGAACCCAGGACCACGGCCACCACCACGGTGCCGGCCACGGTCAGAAGCCCCACGGCGATGGACACCCGGGCGCCGTGCACCACCCGGGCGTAGTAGTCGCAGCCCTGGATGTCGAACCCGAACCAGTGCTGCCCGCTCGGACGTCCCAGGCTGTCGGCCAGGTTGCAGGCCCGGGGATCGGCCGAGGTGAACAGCCGGGGGGCGACGGCCATGACCACGAAGATGGCGACGATGACGGCGGGCACCACGAAGAGCGGGTTGCGCCGCAGGACCCGCCAGGCGTCCGACCACAGGCCGGCGGCCCGCACGGGGGCGTGGCCCAGCTCGGCCCGGACCTCGGCCCCGGCGGCCTGGTCGATGGGCGGCGGGGGTTCAGCCATAGCGGATGCGGGGGTCGAGCACGGCGTAGAGGATGTCCACCACCAGGTTGGCGGCGATGAAGACCAGCACCAGGGCGGTGACGACCCCCACCACCACCGGATAGTCCTGGGTGGACACGGCGGCGAAGACGGCCTGGCCGACGCCGGGCAGGTTGAAGATCCCCTCCGTCACCACCGCCCCGGCCAGCAGCGATCCCAGGTCGATGCCCAGGAAGGTGACGACGGGGATGAGCGAGTTGCGCAGGGCGTGCACGCCCACCACCCGCCGGGTGGACAGCCCCTTGGCCCGGGCGGTGCGGACGTAGTCGGCCCGCAGCGCCTCGGCCAGGCTGGCCCGGGTCAGGCGGGCCACGTAACACAGCGACAGGGAGCCGAGCACCAGCCCGGGGAGGAGGTAGCTGCGCAGCCCTTCCCGGATCCCGGAGACGGGAAACCATCCGAGCTCGACGCCCAGGAGCAGTTGGGCCGTGTAGCCCAGGACGAAGACGGGCACGGCCACCACCACCGTGGTCGACACCAGCACCAGTGAGTCGGCCAGTGAGCGGCGGCGCAGCCCGGCCCACACGCCGGCCAGCAGGCCGATGGCGGCCTCGAACACGAAGGCCACCAGACCCAGGCGCAGCGTGACCGGGAAGCGCTGGCGCATGATGTCGGCCACCTCCCGACCCCGGAAGTTCTCGCCGAAGTCGCCCCGCACGAGGCCCGAGACGTACTTCCCATACTGGACCAGGAGCGGGTCGTCGAGGTGGTAGCGCTCCCGGAGCTCGGCGTGGACCGCGGGGGCGATGGGCCGGTCGCCGGCCAGGGCGTCGATAGGGTCGCCGGGGATGGCGTAGACCAGGGCGAAGATGAGGAACGTCGCCCCGAAGAAGACGGGGACGACCTGGAGCAGGCGGCGAGCCAGGTACCGCCCCAGTCAGCCCACCACCCGCACGTCGGCCACCCGGATGCGGCTGAAGGGGTCGATGGTCACCCCGGCGGTGCGTTCCGAATGGGCCGCCCGGGTCTTGCCGAACCACAGGGGCACCACCGGCATGTCGTCGAGGATGACGTCCTCGGCGGCCTGGTAGGCCTTGATCGACTCGGTCAGGGACGGGGCCCGGTTGCCCTGGGCGATGAGCTCATCCACCCGGGGGTTGGCGTAGCCCGTGCGATTCGAGCTGCTGGTCGAGGTGTAGAGCGGCTCCAGGTAGCTCTGCGGGCTGGGGTAGTCCATCAGCCAGTTGAACAGGAACGGTCCGGTCACCTCCCGGGCCTTGATCTTGGCTTTGAGCTCGGCGATCTGGAGGGTCTCGAAGGTCACGTCGGCCAGCCCCAGGTTCTGGCGCAGCTGGTTGGCGATGGCCTCCATAGGGACATCGTTCTCCTGGCCGGCGGCGAACCACAGGCGCAGCGGGCCGGAGAACCCGCCCGCCTTGGCCAGCAGCGCCTTGGCCCGGGCCACGTCCAGCGTGCAGGTCTTGCAGGCATCGGGACGGGAACCGGGGACGAGAGGGGCGATGACGGAGTGGGCCGGCTCCCGGGTCTGGTTGAAGATCTTGTCGATGATCGCCTCACGGTCGATGGCGAGCGAGATGGCCTGGCGCAGCTCCTTCTTCCCGGCGAAGACCGGGTCCTTCATGTTGAAGCCCAGGTAGTTGAAGGCGGCGCTGCGCCGCTCCACCAGGCGCCGGCCGAACTCCGCCCGGGCCGCGTCGAGCTCGGCCAGGGGGATGTTGGTGGCGATGTCGAGCCCTCCGGCCTGCAGCTCCCGGAAGCCGGTGTCGTCGGCGGTGTAGATGCGGAACTCGACGGCGTCGGCGGCGGCCGCCTTGCCGGCGTAGCCGGGGAAGCGCTTGATGCGGATGGCCTCGTCGTGGCGCCAGGTGCCGTCCATCATGAACGGCCCGTTGCCCACGGGGGCCTGCTCGAAGGCCTTGAGGTCGCTGTAGGCGGCGCTGGGCATGGGATAGAAGGCCTGATAGCCGAGGGTCAGCGGGAACTGGGTGAAGGGCTCCGTGAGCCGGACGGTGAAGGTGGTGTCGTCCACCACCGCCAGACCCGACATCTCCCGGGCCGAGGGCGGCACCGGTGGGGTGGCGTCGGGGTCGCCCTGGAGGGCGTCATAGCCGTCCACGTTGGCGAAGAAGAACGAGTTCTCGTTGCCGTTGGGGGCGTAGGCGGCGAAGTTCCAGGCGTCGACGTAGGACCTGGCCGTGACCGTCTCGCCGTTGTGGAACTTCCACTCCGGCTTGAGCTTGATGGTCCACTGCTGCTGGTCGTGCGATTCGATCGATTCGGCCATGGCGTTGCGGGGCTCGGCCGTCTGGGGGTCGTACTCCACCAGGCCGGTGAAGAGGGCGGAGAGCACCTGACCGGAGTAGACGGTGGTGCTGTTGGCGGGCAGGAGCCCATCCGGCTCCTTGAGGGCGACCGAGAACTCCCCGCCGCTGACCTTGCCGTCGGCCGCCTGGTCGCCGTCGCCCCCGCCCCCCGACGAGCAGGCGCCGGCCAGCAGGACGAGGCCGACGAGGAGTGCTGTTGTAGGGGACAACCCCAGGCTCCCGGGAACCTTCCGCCCCATGCCCGACCACCTCTCTGTCCCAGCCCGATCCGAGGGAAACACTACGCCCCGACCCCGTCCCGGTGGCCGACCCCCCAGGGTGATTCGAGATCTCCTGCGGTGACCTGGAATCCTGATGACCACAGCTTCCCGGAATCCGGTCCGGCGACAGGTTCGAAGACGGGTCCCGTGGGGTAGCGAAGCGGGAGGAAGTGGAAAAAGCCGCTGAGGATTCGACCGGGAGGAACAGGGTGATAGACGACGGCTACCCGGCGGGGGGCATCTTCTCGGACGTGGTGCTCTCCGAGTACGAGCGGGAGACGCTGGCCCGATTGGCGGCCGGCGTCGACGACCCGTGGCTGGCGAGCCAGCTGCTGGGGGGCATACCGGCGCCGCCGCGGCGCACGTTCCACGTCCCCGCCTGCTGGGTGGGAATCGTGTTCCTTCTGCTGGGGGCCGCCCTGTCCCTGGCCACCTTCACCCGCTCGCTCTGGGCCGCCGGCCTGGGCCTGGTGGTGATGGCCATCGGCACTGCGCTGCTGGTGGCACCCCAGGTCAGGATGAAGAGGGTCCGCCCGCTGGTCCGCCCGATCGCCGAACGCGGTCAGTGGGCGCCGCGGCGGGCGAGGGACTGGCTGAAGTAGGCGGGGACCTCCACGCCGTCGGCCTGGCACACCGGCTGGAGTCCGATCTTGGCGTAACCGTTCCTTCATCAACGTCTATCAGCGGTCGCTGATGGTGTGTTGACGGGCGGCCCCGAACGGTCTTGGGTCGCCTGGTTCCTCGGGTTGGTCCGTTTGGCCGGTGGCGTCTTGGGTGGGTTGGGAGATGGCGCGCCGGCCGGGCGGGGTCCGGGGTTCCTCGCAGCGGCGGGTTCCGGGTGCGGCCTGCCCGGTAGCTCTCCCTTGCCGATCCTCTGGTCGGGTCGGGTCACACCTGGGCGTCGCCGGGCGCGGTGGCCTTGGCTGCGCCGTCCGATGACCACCGCCGCCGCGTGGTGGCGGGTGACGGTGGCCGGGGACGGGGTCTGGGCTTGGAGCGGGTCCTGCCAGTGTTGGGCCCCCCAGCGGCTGGTGTAGGCGGGATCGACGGCGATGACGGACAGGCCCCGGTTGGTGGCCATGGCCACCAACC
>JBIOUX010000024.1:0-63320 GCA_044867425.1 Acidimicrobiia bacterium
GAAGGCAAGCTCGGCGGTCAGGCCCAGGTCGAGGGTGTGGCCGGCACGTGGAAGGACCTGACGGACAGCGTCAACTTCATGGCCTCCAACCTGACGGCCCAGGTCCGGGACATCGCTTCGGTCACCACCGCGGTGGCCAACGGCGACCTGTCCCAGAAGATCACCGTGGCGGTGCGGGGCGAGATCCTGGAGCTGAAGAACACCATCAACACCATGGTGGATCAGCTGCGGTCCTTCGCCGACGAGGTCACCCGGGTGGCCCGGGAGGTGGGCACGGAAGGGAAGCTGGGCGGCCAGGCCGAGGTGAAGGGCGTGTCGGGGACGTGGAAGGACCTGACCGACAACGTCAACTTCATGGCCTCCAACCTGACCGGGCAGGTGCGAAGCATCGCCCAGGTGACCACCGCCGTGGCCAAGGGCGACCTGTCCCAGAAGATCACGGTCGACGTGCGGGGCGAGATCCTGGAGCTGAAGAACACCATCAACACCATGGTGGACCAGCTCTCCTCCTTCGCCGACGAGGTGACCCGGGTGGCCCGCGAGGTGGGCACCGAAGGCAAGCTGGGCGGTCAGGCCCAGGTCCGGGGTGTATCCGGGACGTGGAAGGACCTGACCGACAACGTCAACTTCATGGCCGGCAACCTCACCAGCCAGGTCCGCAGCCTGGCCCAGGTGGCCACCGCGGTGGCCAAGGGTGACCTGTCCCAGAAGATCACGGTCGACGCCAGGGGCGAGATCCTGGAGCTGAAGAACACCATCAACACGATGGTGGATCAGCTGTCGTCCTTCGCCGACGAGGTGACCCGGGTGGCCCGGGAGGTGGGCACGGAAGGGAAGCTGGGCGGCCAGGCCCAGGTGAAGGGCGTGTCGGGGACGTGGAAGGACCTGACCGACAACGTGAACTTCATGGCCGGGAACCTGACCAGCCAGGTCCGCAACATCGCCGAGGTCACCACGGCGGTGGCCAAGGGCGAGCTGTCCCAGAAGATCACCGTCGACGTCAAGGGCGAGATCCTGGAGCTGAAGAACACCATCAACACCATGGTGGACCAGCTGCGGTCCTTCGCCGCCGAGGTGACCCGGGTGGCCCGCGACGTGGGCACGGAGGGCAAGCTCGGTGGTCAGGCCACGGTGGAAGGCGTGTCGGGGACGTGGAAGGACCTGACCGACAACGTCAACTTCATGGCCGTCAACCTCACCGACCAGGTGCGGAACATCGCCGAGGTGACCACCGCGGTGGCCAAGGGTGAGCTGTCCAAGAAGATCACGGTCGGGGCCAAGGGCGAGATCCTGGAGCTGAAGAACACCATCAACACCATGGTGGACCAGCTCTCCTCCTTCGCCGCCGAGGTCACCCGGGTGGCCCGGGAGGTGGGCACCGAGGGCCGGCTGGGAGGCCAGGCCGAGGTCGAGGGCGTGTCGGGCACCTGGAAGCGCCTGACCGAGAACGTGAACCAGCTGGCGGCCAACCTCACCACCCAGGTGCGGGCCATCGCCGAGGTGGCCACCGCCGTGACCCAGGGCGACCTGACCCGGTCCATCGCCGTTGAGGCCCAGGGCGAGGTGGCCGAACTGAAGGACAACATCAACCAGATGATCTCCAACCTCAAGGGGACGACCCAGAAGAACGCCGAGCAGGACTGGCTGAAGACCAACCTGGCCCGCATCGGCGGCATGATGCAGGGTCAGCGGGACCTGGAGACGGTGTCCCGCCTCATCATGTCGGAGCTGACGCCGGTGGTGTCGGCCCAGCACGGCGCCTTCTTCCTGGCCGACGGGGAGAACGTCGAGGAGCCCGTGCTGCGCATGATCGCCAGCTACGGCTACAAGGCCCGCAAGCACGTCGCCAACCAGTTCCGGCCCGGCGAGGGACTGGTCGGGCAGGCGGCCCTGGAGAAGAAGGGCATCCTCATCACCGAGGCGCCCCACGACTACATCAGGATCGCGTCGGGACTCGGGGAGGCGTCACCGATCAACGTCATCGTGCTCCCCGTGCTGTTCGAGGAGCAGCTCCTGGCCGTCATCGAGCTGGCCTCGTTCCGGCCCTTCAGCGAGGTGAACCTGGCCTTCCTCGACCAGCTCATGGAGACGATCGGCATCGTGCTCAACACGATCATCGCCAACATGCGGACGGAGGAGCTGCTGGAGCAGTCCCAGCGCCTCACCCACGAGCTGCAGAGCCAGTCGGAGGAGCTCCAGGCCCAGCAGGAGGAGCTGCAGCAGACCAACGAGGAGCTGCAGGAGAAGGCCGCCCTGCTGGCCGAGCAGAACCGCAACATCGAGATCAAGAACCGGGAGATCGACCTTGCCCGCCGGGGCCTGGAGGAGAAGGCCCAGCAGCTGGCCCTCAGCTCGGAGTACAAGTCCGAGTTCGTGGCCAACATGTCGCACGAGCTGCGGACCCCGCTCAACAGTCTGCTGATCCTGGCCAAGCTCATCGCCGACAACCCGGATTCGAATCTGACCGAGAAGCAGATCGACTTCGCCCGGACCATCTACAGCGCGGGCAACGACCTGCTCGCCCTGATCAACGACATCCTCGATCTGTCCAAGATCGAGGCCGGGAAGATGGACCTGAACCCGACCACCGTCGCCACCACCGATCTAGAGAGCTATGTCGAGCAGGCCTTCCGGCCGTTGGCTCACGAGAAGGGTCTCTCCCTCGAGACCATCGTCGGCGACGGCGTGCCGGCCACGGTGGTGACCGACGAGCAACGTGTCCAGCAGATCTTGAAGAACCTCCTCGCCAACGCCTTCAAGTTCACCCATCAGGGCGGCGTGACCCTGCGCATCGAGGCCGCCCCGGCCGAGACGGTCTTCACCAACGACGCCCTGCGGGACGCCGACGAGGTGGTGGCCCTCTCGGTTTCCGACACGGGCATCGGGGTGCCGGCCGACAAGTTGCGGCTCATCTTCGAGGCCTTCCAGCAGGCGGACGGCACCACCAGCCGCAAGTACGGCGGGACCGGGCTGGGGCTGTCCGTCAGCCGGGAGATCGCCCGCCTTCTCGGCGGTGAGATCGGGGTGCAGAGCACGGTCGGCGAGGGCAGCACCTTCACGCTGTACCTCCCGGTCGTCTGCCCGTCGCCGGCCCGGGGCAGCGCCGACCCGCCGCGCGGACCTTCGGAGGATGAAGACGTTCCCATGCTGGCCGCGCCGCTGGAGCCGGACCCGTCGCTCGTGCTCCTGAACGAATTGGGCGACGACCGCCGCGACCTGGCACCGGGCGACCGGCAGCTGCTCGTCATCGAGAGCGACGCCGACCTGGCGCGGACGGCCATTCGCCTGGGCCGGGAACGCGGCTTCAAGGTGCTCGCCGCCCTCCGGGGAGACGCCGGGCTGGCCCTGGCCCGGGAATTCCGTCCCGACGCCGTCCTGGTGGCCACGGACCTGGCCGGCTCCGATGGCTTCGCCGTTCTCGATCACCTGAAGCGCCACGACGACACCCGCCACATCCCGGTGCACGTCCTCGCCGAACCCCACCGGCGCCAGGCGGCGCTGCGGGCCGGCGCCTGGGGTTGCCTGGAGAAGCCGGTCAGCGTCGAGGCCCTGGCCGACGTGATCGGCGCCCTGGCCACCTACGTCGAGCGCGAGCCGAGGGCTCTGCTGATCGTCGACGACGACGACGTGGAGCGGAACAGCGTGGCCGAGCTGCTGGGCGGCGGCGACGTCGAGATCACCGCCGTCGGGTCGTCGGAGGAAGCCATCGCCGAGCTCGAGGCCAAGCGCTTCGACTGTCTGGTGCTCGACCTCAAGCTGCCGAAGATGACCGGCTTCGCCTTGTTGGAGAAGGTCAAGGCCGATTCCCGCTTCCGGGACCTGCCCGTCATCGTCTACACCGGTAAGGAGCTGACCCGCCGGGAGGAGACGAGGCTCAAGAAGTACGCCGAGAGCGTCATCCTCAAGACGGTCGACTCCTCCGACCGGCTGCTCGACGAGACCACGCTCTTCCTGCACCGCACGCCGGCGAGCCTCGCCCCCGAGCAGCGCCGGATGATCGAGGACCTGCACCACGGCGACGTCGTCTTCCGTGGGCGGCGGGTGCTGATCGTGGACGACGACGTGAGGAACGTGTTCGCCCTGACCAGCGCCCTCGAGACCCGGGGCATGGAGGTGCTCTACGCCGAGAACGGCAAGGAGGGCCTCGACCTGCTCTCTGAGAACCCGGACCTGGATCTGGTTCTCATGGACATCATGATGCCGGGGATGGACGGCTACGAGACCACGCGCGCCATCCGGCTCCTGCCTCAGTTCGAGCGGCTGCCCATCATCGCCCTCACGGCCAAGGCCATGAAGGGCGATCGTGAGAAGAGCATCGCCGCCGGGACATCGGACTACATCGCCAAGCCGGTGGACATTGACCAGCTCCTTGCCCTCATACGGGTTTGGCTGTACCGCTAGTGGTCCCGGTGATCGATGTCGATCTCCAGGGTGGCGAACGGGCGCAACTCGACAGCGTCGAGATCGACCTGCTGCTCGAGGGAGTCTTCCGCACCTACGGCTTCGACTTCCGCCACTACGCCCGGGGCTCGATCCGCCGCCGGATCTGGCGCCGGGTCCGGGCGGAAGGCTCGGGCACCATCTCCGGACTGCAGGAACGCCTGCTCCATGACTTCGACTGCATGGAGCGGTTCCTGAACGACCTGTCCGTCCGGACCACGGCGATGTTTCGTGATCCCCACTTCTACCGGGCGCTGCGGGCCAAGGTGGTGCCCACCTTGAGGACGTACCCCTTCATCCGGGTGTGGAACGCAGGCTGTTCGACAGGAGAGGAGACCTACTCGCTCGCCGTCCTCCTGGCCGAGGAAGGCCTCTACGAGCGCACCCGCATCTACGCCACCGATCTGAACGAGGCGGCGCTGGAGCGGGCGGCCGACGGCCGCTTTCCCATGGGAAGAATGCAGGAGTACACGGTCAACTACATCGCCGCCGGAGGGACCAGGGCGTTCTCCGAGTACTACACCGCGGACGGGAGCGAAGTCTGTGTCCGTCCCCGGCTGAAGCACAACCTGATCTTCGCCCGGCACAACCTGGTCTCGGACCGGTCCTTCAACGAGTTCAACCTGATCGTCTGCCGGAACGTGCTCATCTATTTCGACCGGGAGTTGCAGGAACAGGTCCACCACCTTTTCTACGAGAGCCTGGGCACACGCGGCACGTTGGCCTTGGGGCCCAGAGAATCCCTGTCGTCGCTGGGCCTGGAGCGGTGCTACGAAGCGCTCGACGCCGAGCACAAGTTGTATCGGCGCGTGAGATGAACACCGACCCCCGAGCCAGCATCCTCCTGGTCGACGACCGCAAGGAGAACCTGGTGGCGCTGGGGGAGATCCTCCAGCCCCTGGGCCAGAACCTGGTGCTCGCCCGTTCCGGTGACGAGGCTCTCAAGCGGCTGCTGGGCGGAGACTTCGCTTGCATCCTGCTCGACGTGCAGATGCCGGGCCTCGACGGCTTTGCCACTGCCGCCCACATCAAACAACGAGAGAAGAGCCGGCACATCCCCATCATCTTCCTGACGGCCATCAGCCGCGAGCCCCACCAGGCTCTCAAGGGCTATTCGGCGGGGGCCGTCGACTATCTCTCCAAGCCTTTCGACCCGTGGATCCTCCGGTCCAAAGTGGCGGTGTTCGTCGACCTGTACCTGGAACGCAAACGCGCCCAGGTGGCCGAACGGGCGCTCCTTCACCAGGCGTTCCACGACACCCTCACCGGGCTGCCGAACCGGGCCCTGCTCGCCGATCGCCTGGGTCAGGCCCTCGCCCGCCGCGAACGCCGGTGCCTGGAGGCGGCGGTTCTGTTTCTCGACATCGACCGGTTGAAATGGGTGAACGACAGTCTCGGACATGCCGCCGGGGATCAGCTCCTGGTCGACGTGGCCCGCCGTCTGGAGAGCGTCCTGCGACCGGGCGACACGGTGGCGCGCTTCGGGGGCGACGAGTTCGTCGTGCTCTGTGAGGAACTGAGCGCCGCCGGCGAAGCGGTCACCGTTGCCGAGCGCCTGCGCGACGCCCTGGCGAGTCCGTTCCATGTCCGGGGACGGGAGATCGGGCTCACCGCCAGCATCGGGATCGCCTTGGCCTCCACCTCGTCACACGACACGCCTGACGCTCTGCTCCGGGATGCGGACGCCGCCATGTACCGGGCCAAGGAGCGGGGCCGCGACCGGGTGGAGCTGTTCGATGATCACATGCGATCGCGGGCCATGGCCCGGCTGGAGACCGAGAGCACCCTGCGGCGAGCCATCGAGCAGACCGAGCTCCGGGTCCACTACCAGCCGGTGATCGAGCTGGCCACCGGCCGGGCCACGGGCCTGGAGGCCCTCGTCCGCTGGGAGCATCCTGAACGGGGGCTGGTACCCCCGTCGGAGTTCATCACCGTGGCCGAGGAAACCGGTCTCATCGTGGGCCTCGGTGCCTATGTCCTGGCGGAGGCGTGTACGCAGGTGGCACGGTGGAACCACCGCCGCCCGGACGGCGAGCCGCTCACCGTGTCGGTGAACCTGTCGCCTCATCAACTCCGGGCCCGGGGCTTGCGGGAGCTGGTGGCGGAGGCGCTCCAGCACACCGGCCTCGATCCCCGACTGCTGTGCCTGGAGATCACCGAGACGGCACTGGTCGAGGACGCCGACTCCAACCGGGCGGCCTTGGATTCCCTCAAGGACCTGGGTGTGACTCTGGCCGTGGACGACTTCGGGACGGGGTACTCGTCCCTCCTCTACCTTCGCCGATTCCCGGTCGACGTGCTGAAGATCGACCGCTCTTTCGTCGTGGGGCTGGAGACGAATGCCGAGGACACCGCCATCGTCTCCGGAGTCGTCGGGCTGGCCCAGGCTCTGGGCTTGCAGGCCGTGGCCGAGGGAGTGGAGACCCCCGAGCAGGCCGCTTGCCTGCGCCAGCTCGGATGTCCCCTGGCTCAGGGCTACCACTGGAGCAAACCCTTGACCGCCCGGCAGACGGAGCGGTGGCTCAAGGGTCACCGCGCCGACATCCTGGCCGTGGATCGGCTCGCCGACCTCACGAGGTCTCCGGTCTAGGGGACAGGCCCACCGGGGGTGTCAGTTCCGACGACGGTCGATGAAAGGCGCACGCTCGGCACTGGACTGAAGAAGCCAACTCCTGCCAATTCCTGGCAAACCTCAAGGTCGGAACAATTCGAGCCGAAGACTCCGGCGTCGGATCAGGGCAAACCCGCCGCGAGGCGGGGACGCAAAGCCACGGGGCCCACGGGGCCAGCCGGGTTGCCGGGACAAGGAGTGCACGGCCATCAGCGCTATCGCCGTCAACGGCTCTGGAGCTCAGCAGGGCTTCGAGCTTCGGGGGGAACTGGGTTACCAGCTGCTCTTCGAGGCGAACCCCGCGCCGATGTGGGTCTACGACCTGGAGACCCTGCGGTTCCTGGCCGTCAACGACGCCGCCACCGCCGATTACGGCTACACCCGGGACGAGTTCCTGGCCATGACCATCCAGGAAATCCGGCCTAAAGAGGACCTCCCGCAGCTCTTCGAGGAGATCACCCGGGTCACCCGGGGCGAGCGGACGCAGGCCCTGACCTGGCGGCATCTTCACAAGAACGGGACGCTCGTCCACGTCGAGGTCAAGGGCTCCGGGTGCAGCTTCGGTGGCCGACCGGCGCAGCTCATCCTCGTGCGGGATGTCTCCAAGGAACGGGAACTGACCCAGACGGTCCAGGACCGCGAGAACGCCCTCACCCGCCTCGCCCTCCACGATCCGCTCACCGGACTCTCCAACCGGTCCCTCCTCATGGACGACCTGGGCCGGGCCCTGCGCCGCCAGCAGCAGGTCGGTGGGCTGGTGGCGGTGTTCTTCATCGACCTCGACCGGTTCAAGGCCGTCAATGACAGCCTGGGGCACGCCACCGGGGATCAACTGCTGGTGGCGGTGGCGTCCCGGCTGCGCCAGGTGCTGCGTTCCTCCGACACCGTCGCCCGCCTCGGCGGCGACGAGTTCGCGGTCGTCTCCGAGCAACTGCACGACGACGCCGACGCGACAGAGATCGCCGAGCGTGTCCGGCGGGCCCTGGTGGCGCCGGTGCCCGTCGACGGCCAAGAGGTCAAGACCTCGGCCAGCATCGGTGTGGCCCTGGCCCGTAGTCCGGGGGCGACGCCGGACGAGTTGCTCCGGGACGCCGACACCGCCATGTACCAGGCCAAGGCGGTGGGGCGGAACCGCTTCGAGGTCTTCGACCCTGGAATGAGAGCGCGCCACGTGGCCCGGCGGGGGCTGGCCGAGGAGCTGCGCCTGGCCCTGGAGCGGGACGAGCTCCGGGTCCTCTACCAGCCGGAGGTCGACCTCACCGACGAGTCGATTACCGGGATGGAGGCCCTCGTCCGCTGGCAGCACCCGACGCGCGGCCTCCTGGCGCCTTCGGAGTTCATCCAGGTGGCCGAGGAGACCGGGTTGGTGGTGCCGCTCGGAGAATGGGTTCTGCGGGAGGCGTGCCGGGAGATGGCAAGCCACTCCGGCGCCCCCGGCCAGGAGGGCGCCCGGGTCTCGGTGAACCTCTCCGCCCGTCAGCTGGGCCAAGCCGGGCTCGTCGACACCGTCCGGGACGTGCTGGCCGAGACGGGCCTGGCCCCGACCCGGCTGTGCCTCGAGCTCACCGAAAGCGGGCTCATGGACGACGTTGACCACGCCCTCCGGGCGATGCTCGACCTCAAGGCTCTGGGCATCGCCCTGGCCATCGACGACTTCGGGACCGGCTACTCCTCGCTCAGCTACCTGCGCCGCTTTCCCGTCGACGTCGTCAAGCTCGACCGCTCGTTCGTGGCCGGACTGGGAGCCGATTCCGCGGCCACGGCCATCGTGGCCGCCGCCCTCAACCTGTCCCACGCCCTGGGGTTCGGTGTCGTGGCCGAGGGCGTGGAGAACGAGGAACAGCTGGTGACGCTCCGGGCCCTCCGCTGCGACCGCGCCCAAGGCTACTACTGGAGCCGCCCCGTGCCGCCGAGGGAGCTCCCCGCCTTCCCGCTCGCCGGTCGGGCGGCTTCGCTGACCGCCGCGCCCGTCGACCTCGGGGCTCTGCTGGCCGACCGGGCCACCGCCCTGCGCACCGCCACCGGCCGCCCGGTCGTCCTCCAGGTGCCCATGACCCTCGCCCCCGCTTTCGGGGAGGCGGGAGCGGTGAAGAGCGTGGTCGACCAGCTGCTGGCCAACGCCGTGAAATACTCCGATCCCGACCGGCCCGTCGTGGTCAGCGCCGCCGCCGACAAGCGCTGGGTGCGCGTCAGCGTGGCCGACTTCGGCCGGGGGATGACCCCCGAGGAGACGGCCCGCTGTTTCGAGCAGTTCTGGCAGTCGAAGCCGCCCGAGGGCCGCCGCCGGCAGGGGATCGGCATCGGGCTCTACATCGTACGTTCGCTGGTGGATGCCATGGGCGGCCACGTGGCGGTCAAGACCGCTCCCGGCCGGGGGTCCACCTTCACTTTCGCCCTTCCCCGGTCCGCTCGGGCCGTCCCGGCCGGCTCGGACCACCGGGACATCGGGGAGGACTCGTCCATCAGGGAGTTCATGCGCCAGATCGGCGTGCCCACTCGGAGGAAGCCATGAGTCTCGCCGTCGCCCTCGTCAACCTCGTCCTCGGAATCGCCTATACGGGCTACGGGGCCATCACCACCATCGAGATGAAGCGCGACTGGCGCTCCTTCGGGTTCTCGCATTTCGGAGCCGCCTGGATCGCCATGGCCTTCACCTGCGGGCCCCACCACCTGGCCCACGGGCTCCACGTGCTGGCCGAGGGCCGCACCGGCGGGGCAGTCGACCTGTTCAGCGTCGTCGTCGGTCTGCCCGTCGGTGTCATCTGGCTGTCGCTACGGATCGAGGCCTTCCTGGGCGGCCGGGGCGATCGCTTCATCCTCGGCGACCCGATGTGGCTGCGGACCATGCCCGCAGTGGCGGTCGCCTACGTCGTCACCCTGGCCTCACTGTCCGTCGCTGTCATCTCCGGAGCGGAGGTCAACCTGGAATGGGCCCTGCTGGCCAACGCCGCTCTGGTGCTCGTCTACTGTGCCATCGGCTGGTTCATCCTCCGCACCCAGTTGCGCAACCGTCCCATGAATGGCGGCTGGTCCGTCTCAGGTCTGTGCCTGTCGGCGATCTTCCCCACTTGCGCGCTGATGCACGGCGTGTTCGCCGTGTACGCCCTAGCCGGTCCTTACCACCACGACCTCCACGGCGTCGTGGTCGACTGGCTCTCCGTCCCCGCCGCCATCTACTTCCTGTGGGTCGTCCGGCGCCTGTACCAGGACTCACTCGGCGACTGGAACCAGGGGCCGGACGAGGTTTCGGGAGTGGTGCCCTCCGAGATCCTGGTCTAGGCGGATGGGTCCTCCTCCCCGCCGGGGTCGACCTCCACGCCCTCCTTGGCCAGGCGCTCGAGCGGACGGTCCCGGATGGACATGCCCGGCTCCCGGGCCTTGCCGCCAGTGGCCCGCCAGCCGTGGCGGGCGGAGTAGAGGAGAGGCGGGTCCCCCAGGCGGCCGGGGTGGGTTCGTCACCCGGGCGAAGAACAGGTCGTGGTCGGCCATGGGCTTGCGCTCGAAGATCTCGGCCCGGAGCCAGGACAGGGCGTCGGGCACGACCGGCAGGCCGTCCCAGGCCTCCAGGTACTCGGTGGCGATGTGCCGGAAGCGCCGGCCGGGATAGGAGAAGTACTGGCCGGTGTCGACCTGGTCGGCGCCCAGTACGGACACGGCGAAGACTCCGGAGGCGACCAGGAGGGGGTGGGTGTCGTGCTTGGGCGACACCGAGGCCATGATGATCGGCTCCTCGAAGGCCACCTGGCTGACCCAGTGGGAGCACTAGGCCCGGACCACGCCGTCGTGGGCGGCGCCCACCACCTAGGACGCCCTTGATCATCTGGCCGATGGCCCGCTTGGTCTCGGGGTTGATCACGGGGCCAAGCTTGGCTCTGTTTATGGCTCTTCGCCTGGCGGCTCATCGCGATGCGGCCGGGGTCCCCGGCCCCGGCCGCCAGGCCCTGCTTCGCAGGTCCTGATGCGGGCCCTGGTGCAGCGGGTCGCGTGGGCCAAGGTCACCGTCGACGGGGAGACGACCGGCGAGATCGGTCCTGGCCTGTGTGTGTTCGTGGGGGTGACCCACTCGGATTCGGAAGCCACCGCCGACAAGCTGGCCGGCCGGCTGTGGACGCTGCGGGTGTTCGACGACGAAGGCGGATTCATGAACCGCCCCGTCGCCGAGTCGGGTGGCGAGCTCCTGGTGGTGAGCCAGTTCACCCTCTACGGCGACACCCGCAAGGGGCGCCGGCCGTCGTGGGCCGCAGCCGCCCGTCCCGAGCAGGCCGAGCCGCTGGTGGAACGCCTGGTGGAGGCCCTCCGGGATCTCGGCGCCACCGTCGCCACCGGCCGCTTCGCCGCTCACATGCACGTCGAGCTGCTCAACGACGGGCCGGTCACGGTGACGCTGGAGGCTTGACAGAGCGACCGCTATGCGTGGCAAAGTTTCCCATTGAGATCGGCGGTGAGTGGGAGTCCCGGGCGCCGGGGAAGCCAGGCCGCTACCCTACGGACGTCCTCCACACAGGAGCGTGATGGAACGCATCGACTCGTGCCACAGCATCTGGCTCTTCGATACCGAACGCATGCGTTTCCGGCGGATCCCCAAAGGCACGGACGTTGACACCCCGGCGTTGGAGAGCGATTGGGAGCCCTATTACGGGCTGGAGGTCGCCCCCGAATCGGGGGCTTTCGCCGTCGCCCTCAACGAGAGCCGCACCCGCCTGCTGCGTTCCTGGCGCCACACCAACCCCTGCGAGCACTGCGGGTCACCGGCCGAGGTGGACGTAACCGGCGAGGTCTCGCTGCTGCCCACCGACCAGTAGCCGCCCCACACCGTCATCCGAGCGCCCCCACACCGGACGGTACTCGCTACGGTTGCCGCCGTGTCCATGGCTCTTCGCCTTCCGGCTCATCGCTCCGGAGGCGGGGGCCCCAGCCCCGCCTCCCGCCGGCACTAACGTGCCGGCGATGCCCCCGCCGGCCGAGGTGCGAGCGGTCGTTCTCGACGGGTCCGCGCTGTCCGTCGCCGAGGTCGTCGCCGTGGCCCGGGGTGGCGCTCCGGTCGAGGTCGACCCCGGCGTCGCCGGTCGCATGGCCCCGGCCCGGGACGTGGTCGAGCGCATCGTGGCCGAGGGCGCCACCGTCTACGGGATCACAACCGGCTTCGGCGCCCTGGCCTCGGTGCGGGTATCGCCGGCCGAGGCCCGCCAGTTGCAACATTCGCTCGTCCTGTCCCACGCCGCCGGGATGGGACCGGCCGTCGAGCCCGAGGTGGTCCGGGCCATGATGCTGCTGCGAGCCCGGACGCTGGCCGCCGGGGTGTCGGGGGTGCGGCCGCTGCTCGTCGAGGGGTTGGTCGCCCTGCTCCGGGCCGGGGTGACGCCGGTCGTGCCCGAGCTCGGCAGCCTGGGGGCGTCGGGTGACCTCGCCCCCCTGGCTCACGTGGGCGCCGTGCTCTGCGGCGAAGGGGAGGCGCTCAACCCCGGCGGGCGTTCCCTGTCCGGGGCCGAAGCGCTGGCCGCCGCCGGCCTCGTACCCGTCGAGCTCGAGGCCAAGGAGGGCCTCGCCCTCCTCAACGGCACCGAGGGGATGCTGGCTCATCTCTGCCTGGCCCTGGCCGACCTCGACCGGCTGCTCCGGACGGCCGACGTGGCCTGCGCCATGACTGTGGAAGCCCTCCTCGGCACCGACGCCGCCTATGCCCCCGAGCTGCAGCTCCTGCGCCCCCACCCAGGTCAGGCCACGAGCGCCGCCAACCTGCGAAGGCTGCTGGCGGGCTCGGCCATCGTGGCCAGCCACGCCCCGTCGGACCACGCCGTCCAGGACGCCTACTCCCTCCGTTGCGCACCCCAGGTGCATGGTGCCGCCCGTGACGTGGTCGACTTCGCCCGCCAGGTGGCCGAGCGGGAGCTGGCCTCGGTCACCGACAACCCGGTGGTGCTGATCGAACCGGGCGGCGACGGCCGGGTGGCATCCACCGGCAACTTCCACGGCCAGCCCCTGGCCTTCGCCGCCGATTTCTGCGCCATCGCCCTGGCCGACCTGGCCGCCATCTCCGAGCGGCGCACCGACCGGCTCATGGACCCCGCCCGTTCCGAGGGCCTGCCTGCCTTCCTGGCCGTCGACGCCGGGGTGAACTCCGGGTTCATGCTGGCCCACTACACGGCCGCCGCCGCCGTCAACCGGCTGCGCACGGCGGCCGCCCCGGCGTCGGTCGACTCCATCTCCACCAGCGGTGGCCAGGAGGACCACGTCTCCATGGGCTGGAACGCGGCGCGGAAGCTGTTCGCCTCGCTGCGCGACGCGGCCCGGGTGCTGGCCGTCGAGATCCTCTGCGCCGCCCAGGCGCTGGAACTGCGGGAGCTGTCTCCCTCCCCGGAGACCCAGGCGGTGCTCCGGCGGCTCCGGGTCGACGTCCCGCCCCTGCCCGTCGACCGCTACCTGGCCCCCGATCTGGCCGCCGTCGAGCGTCTGGTGTGGACGGGCGAACTCCTGCCCGGCTGGATGAGTTCGTCGTAGTCTCCTCGCCGTGGGGGAGGAGGCGCTCGGGCGCCGCTGCCGGGGCTGGCTGCAGGAGGCGGCGCTGCGCTGCCTGGACAACAACCTCCACCCTGACGTGGCCGAGGACCCCGACCAGCTCATCGTGTACGGCGGGCGGGGCAAGGCGGCCCGGGACCCGGCGTCCCTGGCCGCCATCCGCCGGACGCTGATCGACCTGGCCGACGACGAGACGCTCCTGGTCCAGTCGGGCAAGCCCGTGGGGGTGTTCCCCACCCATCCCTTCGCTCCCCGGGTGCTGATCGCCAACTCGCTGCTGGTGCCGGAGTGGGCCACCTGGGAGGAGTTCTGGCGCCTGGAGGCCATGGGCCTGACCATGTACGGCCAGATGACGGCCGGGTCGTGGATCTACATCGGCACCCAGGGGATCCTCCAGGGCACCTACCAGACCTTCCTGGCCCTGGCCCAGAAGCGCTTCGGGGGCACCCTGGCCGGTCGGGTGGTGCTGACCGCCGGCCTCGGGGGCATGGGCGGGGCCCAGCCGCTGGCCGTCACCATGAACGGGGGCGTGGCCCTGGTGGTGGAAGTCGACCCGGCTCGCCTCGAGCGCCGGCTGACCATCGGCTACCTGGACGAGCGGGCGGATTCTCTCGACGACGGGCTGGCCCGGGCCGTGGCCGCCGCCCGGGACCGCCGGGCGCTCTCCATCGGGGTGGTGGCCAACGCCGCCGAGGCGTTCCCCGCCCTCCTGGAGCGGGGGGCGGCGATCGACGTCGTCACCGACCAGACCAGCGCCCACGATCCGCTCTACGGCTACGTGCCGCCCGATCTGACGCCGGAGGCGGCCGGTGTGCTGCGAGCCGAGGACGCCGCCGCGTACACCCGACGGGCCCGGGCCGCCATGGCCGCCCATTGCCAGGCCATGGCCGGCTTCGCCGCCGCCGGCACCGAGGTGTTCGACTACGGCAACAACCTCCGGGCCGGGGCGGTCGAGGGCGGCCTGTCCAAGGAGGTGGCCTTCTCCTACCCCGGTTTCGTGCCCGCCTACCTGCGACCCCTGTTCTGCGAGGGCAAGGGGCCGTTCCGCTGGGTCGCCCTCTCCGGCGATCCGGCCGACATCGCCGCCACCGACAAGGCGGTGGCGGAGGCCTTTCCCGACGACGACGGGCTCCAGCGCTGGTTGCGCATGGCCGCTGAGAAGGTGCCCTTCCAGGGACTTCCGGCCCGCATCTGCTGGCTGGGGTACGGCCAGCGCGACGTGGCCGGCCTGGCCTTCAACGAGCTGGTGGCGAGAGGTGAGGTGGCGGCGCCCATCGTCATCGGCCGAGACCACCTCGACTCGGGTTCGGTGGCCTCCCCCTACCGGGAGACGGAATCCATGGCCGACGGCTCCGACGCCATCGCCGACTGGCCCATTCTCAATGCCCTGCTCAACACGGCCAGCGGCGCGGCCTGGGTGGCCGTCCACCACGGCGGCGGCGTCGGCATGGGCCGCTCCATCCACGCCGGCGCCCAGGTGGTGGCCGACGGCACCGACGACGGCGCCCGGCGTCTGTCGCTGGTGCTGCGCAACGACCCCGGCACCGGCGTCGCCCGCCACGCCGACGCCGGCTACGAGCTGGCCGTCAACGTGGCCCGGGACCGCGGCGTCCGGATTCCGATGCTCGGTGGCGGAGATGGCTGACCTCCTGGTGCGGGGCGCCAGCCAGGTCCTCACCATGGCGGGTCCGGGCCCTGCCGATCTTGGAGTGGTCGAACGGGGTGCGCTGGTGGTGCGCGACGGCCATGTCGCTTGGGTGGGACCCGAAGCTGAGCTTCCCGCCAGCCTGGGCGATATCCCCGAGCTCGACGCCGGCGGCGGCTGCGTGCTGCCCGGCTTCGTGGACGCCCACACCCACCTGGCCTTTGCCGGCGACCGGGCCGAGGAGCACCGGGCCCGACTGTCGGGCGATCCCTACCGGACGGGCGGGATCATGAACTCCGTGGCCGCCACCCGGGCCGCCGGCACCGACGAGTTGGTCGAAGCCACCCGGGCGAGGGCGGAGTCGGCGCTGCGCTCGGGGACGACCACCTTGGAGGCCAAGTCGGGCTACGGCCTCGAAACCGAGACGGAGCGGCGCCTGCTCGAGGTCCTCGCCACCGTGGCCGGCCAGACCCCGGCCCGGATCGTGCCCACCTTCCTCGGCGCCCACCTGGCGCCGACGCCGGACTATCTCGACCTGCTGGTGGAGGAGATGCTGCCCGCCTGCGCGCCCTTGGCCGAGGGCTGCGACGCCTTCTGCGATGTCGGGGCGCTCTCCGTCGAGGAAGCCCGCAAGGCCCTGGAGGCGGGCCGGGCCCACGGGCTCGTCCCCCGGCTCCACGCCGAGGAGCTGGCCCGCACCGGAGGCGCCCTGCTGGCCGCCGAGCTGGGCTGCGCCAGCGCCGACCACCTGGTCCACGCCACGGCCGAGGACGCCCGGGCCCTGGCCGCCGCCGGAGTGGTGGCCGTCCTCCTGCCGGCCACGTCGTTCTGTTTGCGCTCGTCCTACGCCCCGGCGCGGATGTTCCTTGACCACGGGGTGACCATCGCCCTGGCCACCGACTGCAACCCCGGCACCAGCTACACGACGTCGATGCCCTTCGTCATCGCCGTGGCCTGCTCGGCGCTGGGGCTGTCGGCCGAGGAATCCGTGCGGGCCGCCACCCGGGGTGGGGCGGCGGCGCTGCGCCGGGACGACCTCGGCCGCCTCACCCCCGGGGCGGTGGCCGACCTGGTGGTGCTGGCTGGCGAGCACTACGTGGACCTCGCCTACCACCCCGGGATGGACCGGGTGGCCGCCGTGGTGGCCGGTGGGGAGGTGGTACGGCGATGACGTCCCGACCGAGTGACCCCGACTGGCCCGCCGCCGCCGACTGGCTGAGCGACGAGGGTGAAGCCCCCGACCTCGTGGTCCTGGGCGTGCCGCTGTCGGTGACCTCGATCACCCAGCCGTCCGGTTGCCACGAGACGCCCGGGGCCGTGCGCCGCCGGCTCGGGGCCCTGTCCACCTTCAATTCGGAGCGCGACATCGACGTGGGAGACCTGGTGCCCCGAGACGCCGGCGACCTCAGCCTCCAGCCCTCGGGCAAGGAGATCGCCGACGCCGCCGCCGAGGCGGGAGCCGGGGTGCCGCTGGTGATCGTGGTCGGAGGCGACAACGCCCTGACGTACCCCGCCCTCATGGGCCTGGCGGGCGAGGAGATCGAGTCCTGGGGACTCATCACCATCGACTCCCACCACGACGTGCGCACCTACGACGGCCGGCCGGGGAACGGCTCGCCGGTGCGGGCCCTCGTCGACGCCGGCCTGCCCGGCGCCAACATCGTGCAGATCGGCATCGCCGGCTTCTCCAACTCGGCGCCCTACCGCCGCTGGTGCGAGGACGCCGGCATCGACGTCGTCACCGCCGCCGAGGTCCACTTCGGCTCCGTGGAGGACGTGATGGTGGAGTCCTTCGACCGTCTCGGCCTGTCGGTGGACAACATCTACGTCAACCTCGACGTCGATGTGCTCGACTCCGCCTTCGCCCCGGCCTGCCCCGGTGCCCGCCCCGGTGGCCTCAGCCCCGGCGAGCTGTTCGCCGCCGCCTTCCTGGCCGGCCGGGACCGCCGCGTCCGGGCCGTCGACATCGTCGAGGTCGACGCCGACCGGGACATCGCCTGTCGCACCGTCGACATCGCCGCCCTCTGCCTCCTCAACGCCGCCGCCGGCCTCCACGAACGCATCCTGTGATGGGCCGGGAGGCGCGCTGCCGCGTTCGCCACGGGGATCAGGTCTCGGAGGGCAAGGCCCTGCTGGAGACCGACGCGGTCGTGTTCCGGGGGGAGTTCCGGCTGCGGATCCCCTTCCGGGACATGACCAGGGTCGAGGCCGTCGACGGGCGGCTGGAGATCGACGGGCCCGAGGGGACGGCGGTCTTCGAGTTGGGCAGCCCCGAGGCGGGGCGCTGGGCGGAGCGGATCACCAACCCGCCCAGCCTGATGGACAAGCTCGGCGTCAAAGCCGGGGCCCGGGTGGCGGTGCTCGCCGTCGACGATGGGGACTTCTGGAAGGACCTGCGGGCTCGAACGGGCGAGATCTCCGATGGCGGATCCGGGCCCTGCGACGTGGTGGTGTGGGGAGTCGACGACGCCGTCGAACTGGCGGGCCTCCCTGCGATGGAGGAGTGGATCCGGCCCGCCGGCGCCATCTGGGTGGTGTGGCGCAAAGGCCGTCAGGAGCTGACCGAGAACCACGTGCGCGACGCCGCCCTGGCCGTAGGTCTGGTCGACGTCAAGGTCGCCCGCTTCTCCGCCACCCATTCCGCCCTCAAACTGGTCATCCGCCAGGCCCGCCGGGGCGGCTGAGCCGACTCACCCCGCCATTACGATGGCGGCCAAGATGACCGACGCCGCCCAGCTGCCCCTCGAGCAGCCGTCTCCGCTGCTGGAGGGGCTGAATCCCGTCCAGCGGGAGGCGGTCACCCATCCCGACGGGCCGGTGCTGGTGGTGGCCGGAGCCGGGTCGGGCAAGACCCGGGTTCTCACCCACCGGGTGGCCCACCTCGTCCGGGACCGGGGCCTGTCGCCCTTTGCCATCCTGGCCATCACGTTCACCAACAAGGCGGCCGACGAGATGAAGGAGCGGGTGGCCGCCCTGGTGGGGCCGATGGCGACCCGGATGTGGGTCTCCACGTTCCATTCCGCCTGCGCCCGGATCCTGCGCCGAGAGGCGGCCCATCTGGGCCTGCGGTCGAGCTTCTCCATCTACGACCAGGCCGACGCCACCCGCCTCGTCAGCTACGTCCTGCGGGACATGAACCTCGATCCCAAGCGGATGCCGCCCCGCCAGGTCCACGGCGTCATCTCGGCCGCCAAGAACGAGCTGCTCGGTCCCGGCGATCTGGCCAGCCGGGCCCTCACCCCCTTCGACAAGCGCCTGGCCGAGGTCTACGCCGAGTACCAGAAGCGCCTGGTCGACGCCTGCGCCCTCGACTTCGACGACCTCCTGACCGGGGCGGTGCGCCTGTTCCGCGAGTACCCCGAGGTGACCTCCCGCTGGCGGGCCCGGTTCCGCCACGTGCTGGTCGATGAGTTCCAGGACACCAACCTGGCCCAGTGGGAGCTGGTCCGGACCCTGGCCGAGGAGCACCGCAACATCATGGCGGTGGGCGATGCCGACCAGGCCATCTACCGGTTCCGGGGCGCCGACTACCGCAACCTGATGCGCTTCGAGGAGGCCTTCCCCGACGCCTCGGTCGTCGTGCTGGAGCAGAACTACCGCTCCACCCAGACGATCCTCTCCGCCGCCAACGCCGTCATCGCCAACAACGCCGGCCGGCGGCCCAAGCACCTGTGGACCGACCAGGTCGGTGGCGAGCTCATCTCCCGCTACCTCGGGGAGGACGAGCGCGACGAGGCCATGTACGTGGCCCGGGAGGTCCACCGGCTGGTGGACGACGACCACCACCGCTACGGCGACCTGGCCGTCTTCTACCGCACCAACGCCCAGTCCCGGGTGTTGGAGGAGGTCTTCGTCCGCTCCGGCATCCCCTACCGGGTGTTCGGCGGGGTCAAGTTCTACGACCGCCGCGAGGTCAAGGACGCCCTCGCCTACCTGCGGGCCCTGGCCAACCCCGACGACGAGGTCAGCCTCAAGCGGATCGTCAACGTCCCCAAGCGGGGCGTGGGCGACACCTCGGTGGGGAAGATCGAGGCCTACGCCACCGCCACCGGCCTCACGTTCGGGGCCGCCCTGCGCCGGGCCGACGACGCCGGCGTGTCGGGCAAGGCCCTCTCCGGCATCCGGGTGTTCCTCGAGACACTCGACGAGCTGAAGGAGGTGGCCCGCAGCGGGATGGCGGCCACCGTGGAGGCGACCCTGGAACGGACCGGTTACCTGGCCGAGCTGGAGGCCGAGCGGTCGGTGGAGGCCGCCGGCCGCATCGAGAACCTCCGGGAGCTCATCGGGGTGGCCAAGGAGTTCGACGACGCCCTGGAGCGGGGTGAGGTGTTGGGGGCGGCCGCCACCGCCGTGGCCAGCGCCACCGGCGCCGACGACCAGGACGACCGGGAGGAGCAGGCCGTCGAGGCTCCGCCCATCCCGGTGGGAGTCCCCCGGCTCCAGGCCTTCCTGGAGGCCCTGTCACTGGTCACCGACATCGACGACTACGACGCCGAGCAGAGCGTGGTCACGCTCATGACGCTCCACTCGGCCAAGGGCCTCGAGTTCCCGGTCGTGTTCGTGACCGGCATGGAGGAGAACGTCTTTCCCCACGTCCGCTCCCTGGGCGATCCCGACGCCCTCGACGAGGAACGCCGCCTCTGTTACGTCGGCATCACCAGAGCCCGGGAACGCCTCTACCTGTGCCACGCCTGGTGCCGCAGCCTGTTCGGCTCCACCCAGTACAACCCGGCCAGCCGGTTCCTGGCCGAGGTGCCCGAGGAGCTCGTCCGGCTGACGGGACGGGGGGCGGCGGGGGCGGCCCAGGGTCGGGGCGAGTCGATCCGCGACGGCCTCGCCGCCCCCGACCGCTCCACCGGCCCCCGGCCCGCCGGGGTCACCGGCGCTCGCGGCGCCGAGAACATCGGCTTGAAGATCGGTGACGACGTGGCCCACGAGAAGTTCGGCGAGGGCGTCATCCTCCACATGGAAGGCGAGGGCGACAAAGCCGAGGTCGTCGTGCGCTTTCGGGAGTCGGGGGAGAAGCGCCTGCTCCTCGCCTGGGCGCCCCTGACGAAGCTCTAGCCACGCCATGCGCACCTACACCCACTCGACAGGAGACGCCGGTGAGTGAGGACTGCCACGACCGGAAAGCCGAATGGCGGCGCATCATGCTCGGCGAGCGCTCCTGGCGGGTCCGGCTCCAACCTGGCTGAGACGGGATCTGGTCCGCCCTCGCCCTCGGACAGACCTACATCGAGGCGGTGGCGAGGGCGCCCTCCCGTGAGGAGGCGCTCGAGGCGTTGATGGAACGGCTGCAAGCGGCGACCAGTTCGCCGGACGGATGAGCTTCGAGAAGGGGCGCCCTCCGAAGGCGTGGCCGTCACCGCCCCTCATGATGGGGGCGTGACGGGAGTCGCCGCCTCCCGCAGATCGACGAAGATGGCCGGCCGCTCCTTGTCGTCGACGCGGGTGAGGACCTTGAAGCGACGCAATGTCTCCCGGGCCACCACCCCACCCCGGCAGTCCTCGTAGCGGCGCTGCGTGTGGTCGTACTGCACCGGACATCGGGCGCTCCCGCCCGGCGGCACGACGTGCAAGGCGACGATCTCGTCGCCTTCGAGGTCCAGGTAGAACGTCCGGTCGCCGCCCTTGGGGTCGGGAATCAGGACCGGGCCGTCCTCCCGGATGTCCGCCATCCGGTTGTCCTTCAACCCGGCGAAGAAGGGCCGGTAGGTGGCGGGTTGGCGCTCTCCGGTCAGCGTGGCGATGACGAGCAAGCCGATGATCAGGCCCGCCACGGCGCCGGCGGTGAGCACGAGGACCCGCGAGCGGGAGCGCGACGGCGCCATGGTCAGCCGGGCAGGAAGCTCAGCCGGACCCGGCGCGACGGGTTGTCCCGGTTGGGGTCGACCAGAACCAGGCTCTGCCACGTCCCCAGATCCAGGCGCCCGGCCACGACGGGCACCGTCAACGACGGGCTGACGAGCACCGGCAGGAGGTGGTCGGCGCCGTGGCCGGGGGACCCGTGGCGGTGGCGGTAGCGGCCGTCCCGGGGCAGGAGGCGGTCGAGCAGGTCGGCCAGGTCCGCCTCGCTGCCCGCCCCCAGCTCGATCAGGGCCAGGCCGGCGGTGGCGTGGGGGGCGAACACGTGGAGGAGCCCGTCGCCCCGGCCCGCGCAGAAGGAGCGGGCGTCGCCGGTCAGATCGACCACCAGACGATCGCCGGTCTGGATGTGCAACTCGGTGGAGTCCATGAGAGCCCGAGCCTAGGGGGCAGATATCGTTTGGCTGTGTTGACGGCTCTTCGCCTGGCGGCTCATCGCGATGCGGCCGGGGGCCCCAGCCCCGGCCGCTCAGTCCCTGCTCCGCTGACGCTGCGCAGGCCCTGATGCCGGATCCCACGGATCGTCGCTACCGCGTCGTGGTTGCCAAACCAGGGTTGGACGGGCATGACCGGGGCGCCAAGGTGATCGCCCGGGCGCTGCGCGACGCCGGCTTCGAGGTCATCTACACCGGGCTGCACCAGACCCCCGAACAGGTGGCCGAGACGGTCGTGCAGGAGGACGCCGACGCCGTGGGGCTGTCGCTGCTCTCCGGGGCCCACATGACGCTCTTCCCCCGTGTCCGCCAGCAGTTGGAGGAGAGGGGGGTTGGTGACGTGCTGCTGTTCGGAGGTGGCATCATCCCCGACGGGGACATCCCGCGGCTGAAGGAGAAGGGGGTCGCCGAGATCTTCACCCCCGGGACTCCGATGCAGGCCATCGTCGACTGGCTGGGAGAGGCTCTCAAGGCTCGCGAGGCCCACCTGACCGGCTGATCACGCCAACACCACGAGGAAAGAGCGCGAAGTGGATCTCTTCGAATACCAGGGCAAGCAACTCCTGGCGCGCTTCGGCGTGCCCACCTCGGAGGGCGAGGCCGTCGACACGGTCGACGAGGCGGTGGCCGCCGGTGAGCGACTCGGCTACCCGGTGGTGGTCAAGGCCCAGGTCCAGGTGGGCGGGCGGGGCAAGGCCGGCGGCATCAAGCTGGCCGCCGACGCCGGCGAGGTCCGCACCCACGCCGGCAACATCCTGGGGATGGACATCAAGGGCCACGTGGTACGGCGGTTGTGGATCGAGAAGGCGTCGGACATCGCCGAGGAGTACTACGCCTCCTTCACGCTCGACCGGGCCGCCAAGCGCCACCTGGGGATGGTCAGCGCCAAGGGCGGCGTGGACATCGAGACGGTGGCCGCCGAGGACCCCGACGCCATCGCCAAGGTCCACGTCGACCCCCTCCTCGGTTTGGAGGACTACCTGGCGCGCCAGCTCGTCTTCGGGGCCAAGCTCAATCCCGAGGCCCGCAGCGGAGCCATCGCCGTCCTCAAGAGCCTGTACCGGGCCTTCGTGGAGCTCGACGCCGACCTGGTCGAGGTTAACCCGCTCATCCTGACGCCCGATGGGAGGATGCACGCCCTCGATGCCAAGGTGTCCCTCGACGACAACGCCTCCTTCCGCCACCCCGAGTTCGAGGAGCTGCGGTCCTTCGCCGGGAGCCTCGACCCCCGGGAGCAGGCGGCCCGGGAGCGGGGCCTCAACTACATCGGCCTCGACGGCGAGGTGGGGATCATCGGCAACGGGGCCGGGCTGGTGATGAGCACGCTCGACGTGGTCAGCCAGGCCGGCGGGCGGGCGGCCAACTTCCTCGATGTGGGCGGCGGGGCCGGGGCGGATGTCATCGCCAACGCCCTGGAGGTGGTGACCAGCGACCCGTCGGTGCGATCGGTGCTCATCAACATCTTCGGCGGGATCACCCGCTGCGACCTGGTGGCCCAGGGCATCCTGGAGGGCTTCGCCCGGATCGACGTCACCGTTCCGGTGGTCGTCCGCCTTGACGGGACCGAGGCGGAGGCCGGGCGGAAGATTCTGGCCGACAGTCCCATCGAAGGACTGCACGCCGCCCCCACCATGCTGGAAGCCGCCGCGCTGGCGGTCGAGCTCGCGAACCCCGGGGCCCGGGGTGTCCCCGAGAGCAAAGGGGCCTGAAACCGTGGCGATCATGATCGACGAGCAGACCCGGTTGGTGGTCCAGGGGCTGACCGGCCGGGAGGGGCGCTTCCACGCTCTGCGCAACCGGGACTACGGCACCAACGTGGTGGCCGGGGTGACCCCCGGCAAGGGCGGCGAGGACGTGGAGGGGGTTCCCGTCTACGACACCGTGGCCGAGGCGGTGGAGGCCACCGGGGCCAACGCCAGCCTCATCTTCGTCCCCGCCCGCTTCGCCGGCGACGCCGTTTATGAGGCGGCCGACGCCGGGGTCGGGGTCATCGTGTGCATCACCGAGGGCATCCCGGCCCAGGACGAGGCCCGCTTCGTGAACTACGTGCACACCCGGTTCCCCGAGACGGTTCTCATCGGCCCCAACTGCCCGGGGCTCATCTCCCCGGGGAAGAGCAACATCGGGATCATGCCCGGCGAGATCACCCTGCCCGGGGGTCCGGTGGGCCTCGTGTCCCGGTCGGGCACCCTCACGTACCAGGCCGTCCACGAGCTGACCCAGCGGGGCATCGGTCAGACCACCTGCGTCGGCATCGGCGGTGATCCCGTCCCCGGCACCGGCTTCATCGACTGCCTGGCCCGCTTCGAAGCCGACCCGGACACCGCCGCCGTGGTGATGATCGGTGAGATCGGCGGCTCCGACGAGGAGACGGCGGCCGACTTCATCGCCTCGGAGATGAGCAAACCGGTGGTCGGCTACGTGGCCGGGGTCACCGCCCCGCCGGGGAAGAAGATGGGCCATGCCGGGGCCATCGTCTCCGGAGGCAAGGGCACGGCGGCGGCCAAGATCGAGGCGCTGGAAGGCGCCGGCTGCCGGGTGGCCCGCAACCCGAGCCAGATCGGCGACCTCATGGCCGAGGTGCTCGGGCGGGGATGAGGGGGCGACTTGTCGCCGCGCTCGTCGCTGCGTCCCTGGTGACGGCCGCCTGCTCGAACGGAGACGGCAAGACGGCATCCGGCGACGGCCCCTCCAGCACCACAGGAGCGGCCTCGGCCCCGGCGGCGACGACCACTACCGCCATCCCGGCCTCCACGGGCACCACGGCCACCACCGTCCAGGCCGGCCCCGCCGGCACTCCGGCCACGGGGGTCCTGGTCATCGGTCCGGGTAGCGCCGGGCTGACCCGGCAGCCGGATGCCGCTCCCTACGGGCAGCTGCGCGAGGGCGTCGTCGCCTCCTACGACGCCATGGACGGGCGCTGGGTCCGGGTGCTCACCCCCTGCGAGAACAAGGCCTGGGTCCGACTCGCCGACGGCCGGCGGGCGTCCACGGTGGAGGTGGTCCTCGACCCCGGGCACGGCGGTGACGAGCCAGGGGCCACCGGACCCGGCGGGTTGACCGAGAAGGAGCTCAATCTGGACGTGGTGGAGCGTGCCGTCGCCGCCCTGAAGACGGCCGGCGTCGAAGCCGCTGTCACCCGCCCGTCGGACTACCGGGTGACGCTGGCCTCGCGGGTCGCCATCGCCGCCGCCCTTCGGCCCAAGGCGTTCGTGTCCGTGCACCACAACGCCGAGCCCGACGGCTCCCGGGAGGGTCCGGGCAGCGAGACGTACTACCAGATCCGCTCCTCGGACTCGAAGCGCCTGGCCGGGCTGATCTACGAGGAGGTCGTCAAGGCCCTGGCCGTCTTCCCCGCCCAGTGGGTGGCCGACACCGACGCCGGGGCCAAGTACCGCACCAACGACGCCGGCGGCGACTACTACGGCATCCTGCGCCGGTCGGGGGAGGTCGGGGTGGTGGCCAGCCTGGCTGAGCTGGCCTTCATCTCCAACCCCTCGGAGGAGGCGCTCCTGCGCCGGGACGACGTTCGCCAGGCCGAGGCCGAGGCCCTGTCCCGGGCGCTGGTGCGGTTCCTGCGCAGCGATGATCCGGGCAGCGGGTTCACCGTCCCCTACCCCCGGGTCACCCCCGCCGGCCCGGGCGGCGGCACGTCGGGCTGCATCGATCCCGCCGGAGCACCGGGGTAGCGTCCCTCCCGTGGACGAGCGCATCCGTGAGCGGTGGGGGGCGTTCGACCAGGCGCTGGTGGATGATCCTTACCCGCTGTACGCCCGGCTCCAGAAGGAGGCGCCCATCACCCAGGTCACCCTGGCCGATGGGCGGCCGGGCTGGCTCGTCACCGGATATGACGCCGCCCGGCAGGTGCTCTCCGATCCCCGCCTGACCAAGGACCTCGATCGCCTGGAAGCGGCCCACCCGGGAGCCGTGCCGGCGGGGCTGCTCCACCCGCTCCTGGCCAATCACATGCTGGCCTCCGATCCACCCGACCACACCCGGCTCCGCAAGCTCGTGTCGCACGCCTTCACTCCTGCCCGGGTCGAGGGGCTCCGGCCCCGGGTACAGGCCATCGCCGACGGGCTCCTCGACGTCCTCGACACCACCCCGGGCGAGCCGGTGGATCTGGTCGACCGGTTCGCCTTCCCGCTTCCCATCATCGTGATCTGCGAGCTGCTGGGCGTCCCGGGGGGGGGCCGGGACCGGCTGCGATCCCTCATCGCCGCCGTCTTCGCCTCACCCATGGCACCCGCCAACGACCCCGAAGCCTGGGCCGCCGCCGATGAGATCGCCGCGTACCTCCGGGGCGTGCTCGACGAGCGGCGGCAGCACCCCGGGGACGACCTGCTCTCCGGGCTCATCGCCGCCCGCGACGGCGGGGACCGGCTGGGCGAGGCCGAGATGCTCTCCACGGCCTGGCTGCTGGTGGTGGCCGGCCACGAAACCACGGTCAACCTCATCGGCAACGGCGTCGTCGCCCTGCTGCTCAATCCCGAGCAGCGGGCCGGCCTGCAGGCTGATCCGGGGCGGGTGCCGTCCGCGGTGGAGGAGTTCCTGCGTTACAACCCGCCCGTCCACCACACCACCTTCCGCATGACGACCGAGGCGATCGAGATCAGTGGGGTCACCATTCCCGCTCGGGAGCAGGTCCTGGTCGTGCTGGCCGCCACCGGGCGTGATCCCATCCGCTTCGCCGGCCCCGAGGAGCTCGACCTCACCCGGGGCGAACGGGGGCACCTCGCCTTCGGCTACGGGATTCACTTCTGCCTCGGTGCGCCCCTGGCCCGCCTGGAAGGGGAGGTCGCGTTCACGTCGCTCCTCGCCCGCTTTCCCGCGATCCGCCTGGCGGTCCCGCTCGCTGAGCTGCACTGGCACAACCGTTGGTGTTGCGCAGCTTGAAGTCACTCCCCGTGTTCCTGGGAGGATTGCACCACGAGAGTTCTTGACCAGGAGTGGTATAGGGTGGCATTTTCTCCCAGGTCATGGCAGTTTCTGCCAGCTTTCGAGGAGGGTCGATGAAGACCACCGGCGTCGTGCGGAGGATCGACGAGCTGGGACGGGTCGTCGTCCCGTCCGAGTTGCGGCGGGTGTTCAGCCTGCGGGAAGGCGACGAGCTGGAGATCAGCGTCGAGGGTGAGCGCATCATCCTGCAGAAGCGTCAGGACGTGTGCTTGTTCTGCTCCGCCGACGACCCTGAGGTCGAGTTCAAGGACCGCAGGATCTGTCGTTCCTGTGCATCCGAGTTTCTCCAGCAGAACCTGCCGAGGCAGGCCGCCACCGCCTTCCGGCATCTGCGCCCACAGCCCATGGACATGGGGTAGGGCCCACCCTTCTGCCACGCAGCGTGGAGTTCGCTTGCACGTTGAGCGCGAGGAATCCTCGCCCGCTCCGTGGAGGGGGGCGGGAAATGTTAATCTCCGGCCATCTTTGAGAAAGCCGAGGGGGGGCTTCGTGGCGGAGTCAGGGCGGACGTTGAGCACCGCACTACACGTGCTGAGGGCCTTGGAATTCACGGCCCAGCACCCCAAGGGCGTGTCCGTCAAGGCGCTCGCCCGGGCGCTGAACGTCAGCCTGTCGTCGGCCTACTCGCTCTGTAACTCGCTGCGGGTCGAAGGCTTCCTCCAGGTTTCCCCGACGAGCTCCGGGCTGTACGTCCTTGGTCCCAAGCTGCCCGTGCTCTACCGTTGCTACGTCCAGTCGAGCTTGCAGCCGGAGCGGCTCGAGCCTTTCCTCGAAGAGCTGCGCGACCGGGCGTCAGCCCGGGCCTACGTCGCCCTGTGGAAGGACGGGGACCTCGAGATCGCGGAGATTCTCGGGCGACGGGGTGGGCGGGAGCTGGGCGACGTCTCCAAGGGCTTCCGGGGCGCGGCCCATGGCCTGGCCCTGGGCAAGATCTACCTGGCCGAGCTGCCCGAGGAGTCGTGGCCGGCCTATTGCCAGCGCCCGGTCCTGAAGCGCTTCTCCCGCCACACGCTGACCGACCGTAACCAGTTGCGCCACAACCTCCTGGCTGTGCGGGAGCGGGGGCTGGCATTTGACCAGGAGGAATACGCCGAAGGAGCGTGCTGCATCGCCGCTCCCGTGCGCGATCCAAACGGAAGACTGATCGCTGCTCTTGGTATTTCAGTGCCGACGCGTCGCTTCAAAAGTCAGCTCCCGACATTGGCTCGAGTCATGCGTGACATCGGGATCGCCGCCTCCAATGAGATCGGCCGCCTGATCAGCGACACCGCCGAAGGTCCTGGTGTCCCGGCTGCTGCCCGGATGCCCTAGACCTCGTTGTTGGCGGAACGCCCGGAGTTTTCGCGGATGCTCGCAAAGACTCCGGCCCTCCCAGCTTTTTCCTGGTAGCCCGGACCAGCGCAGACATACCGTTCCGCCCAGGGGGGCAGACGGGTGATTCAAACCTGCGGCCGAGGGGCCGGGGGCGAGAGTACTGAGTGACAGTTTCGTCCCCAATTGAACGGATGCGGAGCGGATTCCGGTTCCGTCTGAAAGTAGAATCACCGACCTAAAGACTTTGACTGTAGGGGGGTAGCATGTACGAAAAGAACGGCGAGAAGTATTTCATTGTTGATGGCCACATGCACTGGTGGGACGCGAGCCCTGAGAACTGGAAGAACAAGTACGGCGAGGGCTGGATCCGGTGCTTCTACGGCTACCACAGCGCCTTGAGCCCCGAGGAATACGTCTGGCCGTTCGAGAAGTACTGCGCCTACAGCGAAGAGGATCTGATGAAGGACCTCTTCGAGGACGGCTACGTCGATGTCGGAGTTTTCCTGCCCACTTACCTCTACGACTTCTACCACAAGGGCTTTAACCCCACCGAGCGCGACGCCATCTTGAAGGAGAAGTACCCGGGCCAGTTCGTGCTCAATACGGCCTGGGACCCCCGCGACGGAGAGGCCGGGCTGGAGGCATTGGAGGAGAAGGTCACCCGCTGGAACATCAAGGGCTGCAAGCTGTACACGGCCGAGTGGCGGGGGAACTCCAAGGGCTGGGACATCCGGGATCCGTGGTCGATGCGGTACCTGGAGAAGTGCCTGGAGCTGGGCGTGACCAACATCCACGTCCACAAGGGCCCCACGATCTGGCCCCTGAACAAGGACTCGTTCGAGGTCGACGACATCGACGAGGCGGCGACGGCCTTCCCCGACCTGACCTTCATCGTTGAGCACTGCAACCTGCCTCGTCTCGAGGACTTCTGCTGGATCGCCGTGCAGGAGAGCAACGTGTGGGGTGGCTTGGCGGTCGTCCTGCCCTTCATCCACACGCGCCCTCGGCAGTTCGCCAAGTGGCTCGGTGAGCTCCTGTTCTGGGTCGGCCCGGACAAGCTGACCTTTGCCAGCGACTACGCCCTGTGGCACCCCAAGTGGCTGATCGAGCAGTTCGTCGACTTCCAGATGCCCGAGGACATGGTTTCCGAATACGGGGAGCTGACTCCTGAGATCAAGCGGAAGATCCTGGGTCTCAACCTGGCCGGCCTGTACGACCTCCAGGTCCCCGCGGAGGTGATGAAGTCGGCGAGCGTGACCGCTTGATCGACGAGGGACGCGTCCGCGGCGCCCTCTCCACCGTCCGGGATCCCGAACTTGACGAGCCGATCACCGATCTCGGCTTCGTTCGGGCGTTCGAGATCGAGGGTGACTCCGTCAGCGTCACGCTGCACCTGCCCACGTACCTCTGTGCCCCCAACTTCGCCTTCATCATGGCGGCCGACGCCAAGGAGGCGGTGGAAGGCCTGGAGGGCGTGGGCAGCGTGCAGGTGACTCTCGTCGACCATCAGCTCTCCGACGAGATCAACGAGGGCCTCGCCGAGGGCCAGGACTTCGACGAGATCTTTCCCGATGACACGGCGGGCACCGGCTTGGCCGGCCTTCGGGCACGCTTCGAGAGCAAGGCCTTCATCGCCCGACAGGAGGGCGTCTACCGCTCGCTGATCCAGGCCGGGGCCACTGACGCTCAGGTGGCGGGACTGCGGCTCGGACAGCTGCCCCAGACCCCCGACGTTGACCGCTACCTCGACCGGAGAGCGAGATTGGGTATCGACACCTCCGAGGCGGCTCCGTTCCTGGTCTCCGCCGAAGGCGTGCCGATCCCCGAGGAAGAGATCGACCGGCACATGCTCTTCGCCCGCATGGTCGGGGTGAGCATCGAAGGCAACGCAAGCTTCTGCCGCGGCCTGCTGGCCGCCAGGTACGGGTTGACCCCCACCGAGGAGGTGACGGCGTGAAGGCGGCTCGCCTACACAGCTACGACGACGACCAGCTTCAGATCGACGACGTCCCCGAGCCCCAGATCTCTGAACCGAGCGACGTCATTGTGCGGATCGGCGGCGCCGGGCTGTGCCGCACCGACCTCCACATCATCGAGGGCATCCTCAGGGAGACCTTCCCGGACCTGGTCCTGCCCTACACCCTGGGCCACGAGAACGCCGGCTGGGTGCAGGAGGTCGGATCGTCGGTCAAGACCGTCCAGCCCGGCGATGCCGTCATCGTGCACCCGTTGGAGAGCTGTGGCGTGTGCCTCGGCTGCCGTCGGGGCGAGGACATGTACTGCGAAAACGGCGCCTTTCCCGGCCTGAGCACCGACGGAGGCTTCGCCGAGTACCTCAAGACGAGTGAGCGGGCCCTGATCAAGCTGGCCCCCGGCCTCGAACCCAAGGACGTCGCCGCCATGGCCGACGCCGGCATCACGGCCATGCGGGCCAGCAAGAAGGCGGCCAAGAGCCTGGCCGGCAACACCAAGTGCGTCGTCATCGGCGTCGGCGGACTCGGCCACATCGCCATCCAGTGCCTCAAGGCTCTGTGCGCGGTGGAGATCATCGCCGCCGACGTCAACGAGGGCGCCCGCAAGCTGGCCGAGGACACCGGTGCCGACCACGTCATCGAGGCGGGCGAGGGCGTGGTGGAGCGGGTCATGGAGCTCACCGGGGGCGTCGGCGTCGAGGCCGTCCTCGACTTCGTGGGCGAGCGGGGCGTCCCCGCCCAGGTGCCGGGCATGCTCCGCCAGGGCGGCACCTACTACGTCGTCGGCTACGGCGAGCAGGTGCAGATCCCCAACTGGGACTTCGTCATCCGGGAGATCAACGTCGTCGGCAACCTGGTCGGCAACTACATGGATCTGGTGGAGCTGATGGCCCTGGCGGCCCGGGGCAAGGTCAAGCTGCACACCCAGACCTACAAGCTCGAAGACATCAACACCGCCATCGAGGACCTCTACGCCGGCCGTCTCAACGGCCGGGGCATCCTCATCCCCTAGGACGGGCCATTCTCGTCCCCTGGGGGCTCAGAGGCATCCCAGGGGACGATCATCGAGCGCCTGCCGGGCGGCGTTGCGCAGCGCCGACCGCTCTTCGGGGATGCCCGTCTCCGGCTGCGGGAACTCCTCTTCGCCGGCGGCGGCGAGGAACGCCCCGCCGATCTCGGTCATCCGTTGCTTCCAGTGGTGGCATTCGGTGGATGCCGTCCGGACCATCAGGACCAGGATGACGAGCAGCCCGCAGGCGAGGAGCGTCAGCTCCGGCCAGGGAAGATCTCGTGCTCGAGTCGCGACGCGCTCCATATCTCCAGCCTACTCAGCCTGTCTCCACCCTACTCAGCCTGGAACGGCCGGATCGGAGCCGTTCTGGGACCTTTTGCCCCGATGTCCTGGGGTCGGAGGTAGATCCATGCTCCCAAGGTCAGTCCGAAGACGGCGAACTGGGCGATGAAGGTCGGCCAGCCGACCTCGGCCCCCATACGGGAGATCGGCTCACCCGCTTGGAACAGATTGGCGGCCGGGGGGAGGACGGCAAAGCTCATCACGAACATGACGGCGAGCCCATAGGCGAGGCCGGCCACGATGGCCCGGGGTCCATGCGGCCGAAGCCACCTGGCGACGGCCGCGAACCCGATCCCGAGTGTCCCTCCCAGGATGACGTGGGTGATGAAGCCGAAGACGAACGTCTCCCGGAAGAAGTAGAAGGGCTCGCCGGCACTGGCCTTGGCGATGGAGTCGCCCATGGTCTTGCTGTCAATGATGAAGGCGGCGTGGTACATGGGGGTGAAGAAGCCCCTCCCCTGGTAGGTGGCCGAGGCCACCATGGCGAAGAGGGCCATGGCGGCGCTGGCGATCAGACCGGCGAAGATGCCCCGTTCGAGGACACGCTCCAGTTTCGCCTGGTCGCGTTCGTCGCGAAAACTATGAAGCCAGGTCATGCCTCACCCTTCCCGGTGCCCAAACGGTATGGCACCTCGTTGTTTTCCGCCACCGCCGCGAGCTTCGGACGTTTTTCCAGAATTTCCCTGGACGAAGCCATGTGGATTGATCCAGCCTCAAACCATTCCCGGGTGGACTGAAGGCCGGTGTGGCAAGATGTCCCCGGGAGGAGTCCGAAGAGGGGGTCGGAGGCTCGTATGAACAGTCCGGTGTTCGGGGTCGTCATCGCTGTCCTCGCCATTCTCACGCTGCTTCTGATCCAGAGGGTGCTCGACAGCCCCAACCACTAGAGCACGAGCACGCCTGAGATTCAGCGCGCCTCGCCGCCACCAAGCGAGGCGGCCATCTCCTCGTAGAGTAGTAGTCCCACCGCGGTCACGAACGGGATAGCGGCTCCGAGCATGGCACCCTGCACGGCGAAGTAGATGATGCCGCGCGCCACGCCGGGAAGATCGCCTGACAGCACGCCGAACGCCCGCAGGAACGTCGTGAGCAGCACGCCCATGACGGCTGGGATGGCCAGCAGGTAGACGAGCTGGCGGGAGTCCGCCTCCATCATCTTCTTTGTCCGCGCCCAGGCCAGCTTCAAGCCGTGCCCCTTGAGGACGATCTCGTGCACGAGCAGCGGGGGGCCGAGCACCACGGGCTGGACGATGATGCCGACCGGGCCCAGCGTGATGGTGGCGAAGAGAGCCAGCAGGCTCGAGTAGCGGGCGGCCCGGTAGATATGCGCCCTCCGGTCCTTGAGGCCGGCCCAGGCCTGTCCCAGGCTGCTCGCCTGCCCGGACAGGACCGGGAGAGCGGCGGCCACGAGAAGGCTCCCCACGAAGGCGGGAATGATGGCCTGGACGATCGTGGTCACGAGCAGCAGGGCCAGCGGTTTGAGGTCCTCGACGGCCAGCACGACGAGCAGGAGCTCGCGCAGGACGATGAAGGTGACGACGAATGGCGGCACCAGGACCGGGACCAAGGCGCTGTACATCCGCGCCGCCTCGCGCAGGAGATCGGCGAGTGCCCGGCCGTTCCCCCCGAACGATCTGGCCCGGCTCATCGAGCCATCGTAGAAGCCCGGTTGCCCTTCTGCCGCCTGTGTCGGTGCGAGCTTCTGTTTCCTTCCTTCATGTCGCCGGGATTCGTCACATCGCGAAACCACTCCCCGTTCTTCCATATTTTTCCTTGACCCGGCGCCAACGGAGGATTGTGCTGGTCCGTGAGGGTTGTGCCAGGAGAATGCGAGCGCTCGGGTGATTGAGCGCGTAGCATGCACCTGACCCAATCGTCAGAAGGTTGACAAGGGGGGGTCATGGTTCAAGTTGCACAGGCCAGGACGGCGTCTACGGCGTGGAAGCCGGGTCACGGACCGATCGACTGGCGGGGTGGTCACACCCTGACGTTCGTCGGACCGCTCAGCTTCATCGTCATCGCCGCCGCCCTCCGGATCTGGATGCAGGGCAACGCGTGGACGATCGGCATCGAGGCCGCCGGCGATGCATTTAACAGGACGTACCGCGCCCTGTTCTACGCCGAGGTCACCGCTGCGACGATCGTGACGCTGTGGTGGTGGACCTTCCTCATCAGGAAGGGCCGCCAGATCGTGGACGTCGCGGTGCCACCCGAGGTCGAGGTGCGTCGGATCGCCAAGTTCTGGGGTCTGATCAGCACGATATCGGTCGAACTGACCATCATGGCCAGCTTCTGGCCGAACATGGACGGTTCGTGGCACCAGACCGCAGTCCGTGACACGGCGCTCACGCCTGCCCACATCCCGATGTTCTTCCTGTATTTCCCCATTGGGATCACCCTGACCGTCGGCACCTACCTGTACGGCCGTTACTGGCTGCCAAAGGTGTACGGCGCCGAGAACGGCTTCCCGTGGTCGTTCTTCCTACTCATCTCGGCATCGGTGACAGAAATGGCCCAGGTGGCGATGAACGAGTGGGGCCACAGCCTCTGGATCACGGAGGAGATCTTCGCCGTTCCATTCCACTGGCCGTTTGTGTTCTACGGCTGGTTGGCGGCCGGGATCTTCGCCCTGTGGGCTGAGACGATCATCCGTCTGTTGGGCATTGAGGCGGAGATCGAAGCAGCCGAGGCCAGCGGCAAGGAAGCCGTCGCTTAATCAATTAATCAATGTATTGAGTCGCGACCCCTCCGGATATCGCCCTGCGAATCCGGGGGGTGTCGCACCATGACATAGCCACGTCCAGGGGGGGCACGTGGACTCAAGCGGGCCTCGTGTAGGGGTCCTGCCCTCGCTGCGGCGTGCGGTTGCGTTCATTCAACGTGGTTGATGGAGGCAGATACGCATGTCGACAGACACCGAAAAGCTCGAGCAGCAGCAGCAGTTCGAGCGGCTGAAGGCGCTGGTCGGTAAGGAGTACAAGTACATCGACCGCAAGTGGGATGCGGTCTTCTGGATCAGCGCCGCCTTCATTGTTGGGGCCGCTTGTGACATCACCAAGCTGCTGTTCGCTGGGGACTGGGACTTCTGGACCGACTGGAAGGACCGGGTGTGGTGGCCGATCCTCACACCGTTCTCGCTGGTCATCATCGGTTCCGCCCTCCAGTACATCCAGTGGCTGGCGTGGCGGTTCCCGACCGGCATGACCTACACAGCCATCTGCCTGTGGCCTCTGGCCACGCTCGGCCGGTGGCTGCAGTGGGGGAACTTCGTTCACTACCCCCTCAACTTTGTCTGGCCCACCACCATGGTGCCGGCGGGGATCTTCGCCGACTGGGTGCTGCTGAAGACGAAGAGCTTCATCATCACCTCCGTGCTCGGATCCGCCGTCTTCTCCTTCGCATGGTGGGTTTCCAACTACATCATGCTGGCGCCCTATCTGCAGCCGGCGGAGTGGATGGATCGCATCCTCTCCGTCTCTGACATCCAGGGCATCGAGTACATCCGGAGTCAGACTCCCGAATATCTGAGGATCGTCGAGCACGGAACTCTCCGGAGCTTCCTCGGCGAGACGCAGTACGTGTCCATCGTCTTCGGGGCGACCGTGACTGTCGGTGGCTACTGGATTGGCCAGTTCATCGGACGCATGTTGGCGATCTGGCCGATCGGCCGCTTCATGAAGAAGTGGTAGCCGGAGCGATCGATACGAGAGAGGGGGTTTGATGATGAAGAAGAAACTGCTAGCGGGAGCACTCCTGGGGCTGTCTGCGATCGGGTTGACCGCCCCAGCGGCCTTCGCCCATGGCGAGCGGTCACAGGAGGCGTTCCTCCGGATGCGGACGGTCGCCTGGCAGGACGTGACCTTCACGGGCGGGGAGAAGGACGCCGAAGGCGACCTGGTCATCGCCCAGGGCGAGAAGATCGTCCTCAAGGGTGTGGCCAAGCTGATGAACTCCTGGCCCGACACCCTGGCGGCCGGTGATCCGAAGATCGGATACATCAACATCGCCACCCAGGGCCCGGTCGTCGGCATGCTGGAGCGGACGATCAACGGTGTGTCCACACCCGGACGCATCGAGATTGCACGAGGCAACTTCTACGAATTCGAGATGACGTTGATGGGCCGCCGGAACGGGCGGTGGCACATACACCCCACCTTCGCCGTGAAGGGGGCGGGGACCGTGCTCGGTCCGGGCCAGTGGGTCGAGGTGAAGAAGGCCGCCGGTGGGTTCACCTCGCCGGTCAAGCTCTACAACGGCGAGACCATCAACCTCGAGAACTATGGCTTGGGCATGGTCTGGAGCTGGCAGGTCATCGGCTTCATCATGGGCGTGATCTGGGTGGTCTGGTGGACCGGCGGAAGCATGCTCGGGAACCCGAAGTGGGGACCGAAGTGGCACCGGACGGTCACGAACCCGGCGGTCACGCTGGCGATCCCGCTCAACGACGACGGCGTCGCGGTGGGGCTGAACAGAAAGGCCGACCACCGGTTCTCCAACATCTTGGCGATCGTGATGGCGCTCATTCTGTTGGGGGGGTGGATCCAACAGGCGACGGCTTACCCGGTGAAGATCCCACAGCAGGTGGTGCAGTTCGAGCCGCCCAAGACGGCGTTGGACGCCGTCGCGCCACTGGCGACGATCAACCCCCAGCGGGCGTCCCTCGACCGGGCGACCCGGGACCTGAGCGTCGTTGTGGACGTGACGAACGTCAGCGAGGGGCCGATCCAGGTCAAGGAGTTCCTGACCTCGACCCTGACGTTCGTCAACTCCGGGGTCGGCTCACCCACGGGCGTGGTCGACTACCAGGACAACATGACGGTCACGCCCTCCAGCATTCCCGCTGGTGGGAAGGCAACGGTCACCATGGTGATGTCGGGGAAGCGCTTCGACCGGGAGCACCTGCTGCCCCTGGGCGAGTCCCAGCTGACCGTCGCTGGTCTGCTGCGCTTCCAGGACTCCACCGGCAAGACCGCCTCGGTGGAACTGGAAGAGCCGCTCCAGCCGAACTTCGAATAGACAGACAACAATTGAGCCCCTGCCACACGGCGAAGGCCGTGTGGCAGGGATAAACTAACGGGTAGCGCACAGGGCGCCATGGGCTCAGATGTCCATGGCGCCCGCAGTTGCGAGTCGAGCAAGGTCGTGGACACGTGGCAACTTTCCTCTCCATCGGGGTACCGCTGGTGGCCATCATCGTCCTGGTTCTCGTCCTCCGGCGGGATCCGGCCGCCAACCGCTCGTCCTCGGTGCCGACGCTGCCCAAGTCCCACCTGAGCCGCCAGGTGTGGAAGGCGACGAAGCCCTCCCGGGCCGCCCGCCGGGCTTCAGCTCCCGCTCCTGCTTCGAAACCAAAGTTCGCGCCGCTCACACCGACCGCCAAGGTGACTCCGTTCCGGCCCCCGCCCCGCCAACGGGACCGGCGAGGGGCCTGAGGAGGGCGGCGTGGCCCCCAACGGCTTCCCCGGCGGCCAAGTCTTTCTGATGCTCATTCCTTTTCTGATGTTCGGCGCCGCGCTGTGGGTCCTGACGATTGCCGTACGGGACCAGAGGGGGCGGCCGAAGCATTCGCTGCCGACACTGCCTGACCCCAGCCAGCACCCCCTGCACCATGTCCGCGTGTCCATGGCCCAGACCCGGCGAAAGGCCAAGGTCGCGGCCCGGCGAGCGCAGGAGCAGGCCCAGCCGCCGCCGGGGTCCGATGAGGTGCGCCGGCTCCACAAAGAGGCGTGAGCCTGGAGCACGGGTCCGTCCGGCAGCCGGACGTGGACATTCACTACGTGCGCCAGGGAGCCGGGTTGCCGCTGGTGTTGCTGCACGGCTGGCCGGAGTTCTGGCGGGTCTGGCGCAAGATCATCGAACCCCTCAGCCTGCGCTTCGACGTCATCGCCCCTGACCTCCGCGGCTTCGGGGCGTCGTCCAAACCCGACCTGCCGGCGCTCGAGGGCTACCGGCTCGAGGACCACGTCGCCGACCTCCTGGGCCTGGCCGACGCCCTCCAGCTCGGGCGCTTCGGGGTGGTCAGCCACGATGTCGGGGCCTACGTGGCCCAGGCCTTCGCCCGGTCCCACCCCGACCGGCTGGCCGGCCTCTTCTTCTTCGACTGCCCCTACCCGGGGATCGGCAGGCGGTGGGCCGACCCCGACCACCTCCGGGAGATCTGGTATCAGACGTTCCACCAGTTCCCGTGGGCGGCCGACCTCGTGGGGTCGAGCCGGGCGGCGTGCGAGATCTACTTCCGCCACTTCCTTGACCATTGGGCCCACGCCCCCGGCGTCTTCGAGAAGGAGGATGTCGACGCCTGGGTGGACAACTTCCTGGAGCCCGGCAACCTGCGAGGCGGGTTCAACTGGTACGTGGCCGCCAGCGCCGCCCGCCTCGAGCTGATCCGCCACGGCCCTCCCGACCTTCCCCCCATCGACGTCCCGGCGCGGGTGCGGTGGGGAGCCGCCGACCCCATCCTCAAGGTGGAGTGGGCCGACGGGCTGGACCGCTACTTCAGCGACTGCGACTTCGCCCCCGTGGAAGGGGCGGGCCACTTCGTGGCCTACGAACGGCCCGACGTGGCCGTGGCCGAGATCTCCGACTTCTTCGCCGGCCGGCGCTGACGCCGCCCGAACGTCGAGGCTAGGAGCTGGTCTGGCGCCGCCGCAGCGACCACATCTGGGCGGCGCGCTCGGCGTCGAGCGCCACCGGCCAGGGGACGACCGGGGGGCCGAGCTCGTTGCGGAAGGACCGGGCCGCCCGCCGGGCCAGCTCGGGGTCGGCGGCCGCCCGGGCGGCCAGGTCCAGGGCCCGGTTCTCGACCTGGTCGTCGGGGAGCGCCTCCCAGGCGAAGCCCAGCTCCGCCGCCCGCCGGCCGCTGACCTCCTCGCCGAAGAGGCCCATGGCCGCGGTGGCCTCCCGTCCCGCCGTTCGCCCCGAGAGCACGAAGTAGCCACCGCCGGGGTGCAGCCCGAGCCGCAGGAACCCGGGGAGGAGGCGGGCGTTCTCGGCCACCACCCGCAGGTCGGCGGCGAAGGCCAGGTTGACCCCCGCCCCCACGGCAGCGCCCCGCACGGCGGCGATGACCGGCGCCTCCAGCTCGCCCACCCGGGCGAAGGACCGGTAGACGATGCTCAAGGAGGAGTGGGCGGGCTCGGACAGCGGGTCGGCGCCGGCGCCCGAGAGGGTGTCGCGGTGGGCGCCGGCGCAGAAGTAGCCGCCCTCCCCCCGCACCACCACCGCACCCACCGACGGGTCGGCGTCGACCGCCTCGCAGGCGGCCACCAGGTCGGCGGCCATGGCCGGGGTGAGGGCGTTGCGCCGCTCGGGGGCGCACAGGCTGACGACGGCCACGCCCCCGTCGATTTTCACATTAACTTCGCTCATGGCCAGGACCTCCGGAGCGGCAGCGGAGGAGGGACTGGGCGGCCGGGGCTCCCACCCCACCGGAACCGGAGGTTCCGGCGGGGACCCCGAGATGGGTCCCCGGCCGCACCGCGATGAGCCGCCAGGCGAAGAGCAATCATGCGCAGCACGGTAGCGTGAGGTCATGACATACAGCGTGCGCATCGGGGTGCTGGCCTCGGGGAGCGGCAGCAACCTGCAGGCCATCATCGACGCCGACCTGCCCGTGGCCGTGGTGCTCACCGACCGGCCCGGGGTCCAGGCCCTGGACCGGGCGGCGGCGGCCGGGATCCCCACCGTCGTGGTGGATCGCAGCGCCTACCTGCCCGACCGGGTGGCGTTCACCCGGGCGGTGACCGAGGCCCTGGTGGCCCACGAGGTCGACCTGGTGGCCATGGCCGGGTTCATGACCGTCCTCTCCGAGCCCATCTTCGAGGCCTTCCCGGGCCGGGTGGTCAACACGCATCCCGCCCTGCTGCCGTCGTTCCGGGGGGCGCACGCCGTGCCCGACGCCCTGGCGGCGGGAGTCAAGGTCACCGGCTGCACCATCCACATCGCCACCATCGAGGTCGACGACGGGCCGATCCTGGCCCAGGAAGCGGTCCCGATCCTCGCCGGCGACACCGAGGAGGCCCTCCACGAGCGGATCAAGGCGGTGGAGCACCGCCTCTACCCCCAGGTGCTGGCCACGCTGGTGGCGGAAGCGGCCGGGGCGCCCGTCGACGCCGGCGAGGAGGGCTGGGTGGAGGTCCGCCGGGCGCTCATCTCGGTCTACGACAAGACCGGCCTCCTCGAGTTCGCCCGGGGTCTCCACGGCCTCGGCATCAGCCTCATCGCTTCGGGGGGGACGGCCGCCTCCCTGGCCGAGGCGGGGGTCCCCGTCACCCCGGTGGAGGAGGTGACGGGCGCGCCCGAGATGCTCTCCGGTCGGGTCAAGACCCTCCACCCCCGGATCCACGGCGGGATCCTGGCCGACCGCGGCGTCCCCTCCCACCAGGCTGACATGGTCGCCCAGGGCATCGAGCCCATCGATTTGGTGGTGGTCAACCTCTATCCCTTCCTGGAGCGGCCGGGCATCGAGACGATCGACATCGGCGGGCCCACCATGGTGCGGGCGGCGGCCAAGAACCACGCCTGGGTGGGCGTGGTGACCGATCCCGCCCGCTACCCGGCCGTGCTCGACGAGCTGCGGGGCAGCGGCCGGCGCCTGTCCCGGGCCACCCGGGCCGACCTGGCCCTGGAGGCGTTCGCCCACACGGCCGGCTACGACGCCGCCATCGTCCGCTGGCTCGACCCCGAGCCCCTGCCCCGCCACCTGGTGCTGCCCCTGGAGCGGGTCGCCCCCCTGCGCTACGGGGAGAACCCCCACCAGCTCGGCGCCCGCTACCGGAACCGTCTGGGACGGGGGTGGTTGGACGGCATGGTCCAGCACCAGGGCAAGGAGCTGTCCTTCATCAACCTCCTCGACTCGGAGGCGGCCTTGACGCTGGTCCACGCCTTCGCCGAACCGGCCTGCGTGATCGTCAAGCACGCCAACCCCTGTGGGGTGGCGCTGGGCGGCGACGACCTCACCGCCTACCGGCGGGCCTTCGAGTGCGACTCGCTGTCCGCCTTCGGCGGGGTGGTGGCCTTCAACCGACCGCTCAGCGCCGCCACCGCCACTGCCATCGGGGAGGTGTTCACCGAGGTCGTCATCGCTCCCAGCTTCGAGCCTGACGCCCTCGAGGCTCTGGCGGGCAAGAAGAACCTCCGGCTCCTCCAGGCCCCGGCGCCGGACCCGGACCGGGGACTCGACCTGCGCCGGGCCGGTGGCGGGTTCCTCGTCCAGGAGACCGACCGCTACGAGGCCGACCGCTCGACCTGGAAGGTGGTGACCCGCACCGCCCCCACCGAGGCGCAGTGGGCCGACCTGGAGTTCGCCTGGAAGGTGTGCGCGGCCACGGGGTCCAACGCCATCGTGCTGGCCAAGGACGGCCAGGCCTTCGGGATCGGCGCCGGCCAGCAGTCCCGGGTGCACTCGACCGAGATCGCCGCCCGCAAGGCCGGCGACCGGGCCCGGGGCGGAGTGTGCGCCTCCGACGCCTTCTTCCCCTTCCGCGACGCGGTCGACGCGGCCGTGGCCGCCGGGGCGGGAGCCATCGCCCAGCCCGGCGGATCGCTGGGTGACGAGAAGGTCATCGCCGCCGCCGACGAGGCCGGGGTGGCCATGGTCTTCACCGGCCGCCGTCATTTCCGGCACTAGGAGCTGCACATGACCGCGACGATCATGGATGGCAAGGCGGCGGCGGCCGCCATCAAGGAGGAGCTGAAGGGCCGGGTGGCCCGCCTGGCCGAGCGGGGAGTCGTCCCCGGGCTGGCCACCGTCCTCATCGGCGACGACCCCGGCAGCCACGCCTACGTCCGGGGCAAGCACAAAGCCTGCGCCGAGGTGGGGATCGCCTCGCTGCGCCACGACCTGCCCGCCGACACGTCCCGGGAAAAGGCCCTCCACGTCATCGCCGAGCTCAACGCCGACCCCGCCGTCGACGGCTACATCGTCCAGCTCCCCGTCCCCGACCAGCTCGACGCCGGCGAGCTGCTCGGCGCCATCGACCCCGACAAGGACGCCGACGGCCTGCACCCCGTCAACCTGGGCCGCCTCGCCCTGGGCCTGTCCGGGCCCCGGCCCTGCACCCCCCTCGGCATCCAGGAGCTGCTCGTCCGCCACGACGTGCCCATCGCCGGCGCCCACGTGGTGGTGGTGGGCCGGGGCACCACCGTGGGCCGCCCCCTGGCCATGCTCCTGTCCCTGAAGGAGCCCAAGGCCAACGCCACCGTGACCCAGTGCCACACCGGCACCCGGGACCTGGCCGCCCTCACCCGCCAGGCCGACATCCTGGTGGCCGCCACCGGCCGGCCCGGGCTCATCACCGCCGACATGGTCAAGCCGGGGGTGGCGGTGCTCGACGTGGGCATCACCCGCAGCGACGCCGGCCTGGTGGGCGATCTGGCGCCCGACGTCCGGGAGGTCGCCGGCTGGCTCGCCCCCATGCCCGGCGGCGTCGGCCCCATGACCGTGGCGCTGTTGCTGCGCAACGCGGTCGAAGCTGCCGAGCGCCGGGCGGCCGCTACGGGCTGAATTCGGCCGAAGAGGACCTTCCCTTCCTCAAGACGAACACATGAGGGGCCGATCCGGGGTTTGATTGCACTGACGGAGAGGGGTTCGGAGATGCACAGGGCCATTGTGGGCGCGCTCGCAGTCGTCGTAGTCGCCGGTCTTGGCCAGAGCGTGGTGTCCGCCGCTCCGGCCTCCGAGGCGCGCCGGTCGTGGATCGTGGTGCTCGACGACTCCGTCTCCGACCCCGCCGGGGTGGCGTCGGAGCACGCCCGCCGCCACGGCGGCGCCGTCACCCACGTCTACTCCCACGCCTTGAAGGGCTACTCCGCCACCTTCTCGGACCAGGGTGCCTCCGACGTGGCCCGCGACCGTCGCGTGGCCTACGTGGAGGCCGATGCCACCGCGCACGCGGCGGTCACGCCGCTCGACCCCTGGGGCCTCGACCGGATCGACCAGCGGTACCTGCCGCTGGACGGCGCCTTCAGCCCCACTGCGACGGGCGCAGGGGTGACCGCCTACGTCGTCGACACCGGCATCCAGACCGGCCACCAGGAGTTCGGCGGCCGGGCATCTGCGGGGTTCGATGCCTTCCAGAGCGACAAGTTCAATCCCGCCTTCGGTCAGGACTGCAACGGCCACGGCACGCATGTGGCCGGGACCATCGGGGGCAGCACCTACGGCGTGGCTAAGAACGTCACGCTGGTCGCCGTCCGGGTCCTGGGTTGCGACGGGTCCGGTAGCTGGAGCGGCGTCATCGCTGGCCTTGACTACATCACCGAGAACCACGTCGCCGGTGCCCCGGCGGTGGCCAACATGAGCCTCGGTGGGCCGGCCAGCAGCGCGGTGGACGCCGCCGTACGGCGGGCCATCACGGGCGGGGTCACGTTCGCCATCGCCGCCGGCAACGGCAACGTGGCCGGCGTGGCCCAGGACGCCTGCAAGTCGTCGCCGGCCCGAGTCATCGAGGCCATCACCGTTGGGGCAACCGACAGCAACGACCGCAAGGCCTCGTGGTCGAACTTCGGCAAGTGCGTCGACCTGTTCGCTCCCGGCGTCGGCATCACATCAGCCTGGACCGGCAGCAACAGTGCCTCCAGAACGATCTCGGGGACATCGATGGCCACCCCGCACACCGCCGGCGTCGCCGCCCTCTACCTCGAGGCTCAGCCCGCCGCCCTGCCCCCCGGGGTGCAGGGGGACCTCATCACCCTGACGACCAAGAACGTCGTGTCGGCGCCGGGCAAGGGGAGCCAGAACCGGCTGCTGTTCACCAACTTCTAGAAAATTCCCGGCGTCGCCTCTCCTGCTTCGGCTAGAACCGCGCGCTCGTCAACGTTGACGAGACAAGGAGCTGGGGAATGCGCCGAACGATTCTGGGTGTGCTTGTCGTCGTGCTCGTGGGCCTGGGGATGGTGGTCTCACCCGCCCCGGCCCAGGAACGGGGGGAGCGGTACATCGTCGTTCTCGACGATTCGGTGGCCGACCCGGCGGCTGTCGCCGCCGACCACTCCCGGCGCTACGGCGCCGAGATCATCCACGTCTACACCCACGCCCTCAAGGGCTACGCCGCCGTCTTCTCCGGGGCGGGAGCCAACGCCGTCGAGTCCGACCCTAAGGTCCGCCGGGTCGAGCCCGATCAGGAGGTGTCGGCCAGCGAGACCCAGGCCGGCGCCCCCTGGGGCCTGGACCGGATCGACCAGCCGCTGCTGCCCCTGGACTACGAGTTCACCTACCAGCGCACCGGGGCCGGCGTCACCGCCTACGTGATCGACACCGGCATCCGCACCACCCACGACCAGTTCGTCACCGCCAGTGGAGCGAGCCGGGCCCGGGTGGGCTTCGACGCCGTGGCCGACGGCCAGGAGGGTCAGGACTGCCACGGCCACGGCACCCACGTGGCGGGGATCATCGGAGGCGCCACCTTCGGGGTGGCCAAGGAGGTCGACCTGGTGGCCGTCCGGGTGCTCGACTGCAACGGCTCGGGCTCGACCAGCGGGGTGATCGCCGGGGTCGACTGGGTGGCCGCCGACCACGCCGCCGGCGAAGCGGCGGTGGCCAACATGAGCCTGGGTGGCGCCGCCTCCGCCACCCTCGACGATGCCATGAAGCGCTCGGTGGCCGACGGAATCGCCTTCGCCGTGGCCGCCGGCAACGGCAACTTCGCCGGTGTGGCCCAGGACGCCTGCGGCTACTCGCCCGCCCGGGTGCCCGAGGTCATGACCACGGGGGCCAGCGACCGCACCGACCGCAAGGCGCCGTTCTCGAACTACGGCAACTGCATCGACTGGTTCGCCCCCGGCGTCGACATCGAATCGGCCTGGGCGGAGGACGACGTCGCCACCCAGACCCTGTCAGGCACCTCCATGGCCTCGCCGCACACGGCGGGGGTGGCCGCCCTCTACTTCGAGACCGAGCCCCTGGCCTCGCCCAACGTCGTGCGCGACGCCCTCTTCACCCTGACCAGCCACGGCGTGGTCACCGGGGCCCGGACGCTCAACAACCACCTGGTCTTCACGAATTTCTGAGCCCGGCCGTTAGCATCCTCCTCGATCCCGGGAAGAGGAGTGAGTGATGGCCGAGCGCATCACGGTGAACGACGGCGTCCTGTCCGTACCCGACGAACCGGTCATCCCCTACATCGAAGGGGACGGGACGGGCGTTGACATCTGGCCCGCCGCCCAGCGGGTTCTGGACGCCGCGGTCGAGAAGGCCTACAGCGGCCAGAAGCGGATCGCCTGGAAGGAGGTGCTGGCCGGCCAGCGGGCCTTTGACGAGACCGGCAGCTGGCTTCCGGATGAGACGGTGGAGGCCTTCCGCACCCACATCGTCGGGATCAAGGGTCCTCTCACCACCCCGGTGGGCGGCGGCATCCGGTCCCTCAACGTGGCCCTGCGCCAGATCCTCGACCTCTACGTCTGCCTGCGCCCGGTCCGTTGGTTCGCCGGCGTGCCCTCCCCGGTGAAGAACCCCCAGGACGTCGACATGGTGATCTTCCGGGAGAACACCGAAGACGTCTACGCCGGCAAGGAGCTCGCCGAAGGCAGCCCCGAGGTCAAGAAGCTCATCGAGTTCTGCAAGGAGGAGTTCGGCTGGGACATCCGGCCCGACTCCGGCATCGGGCTCAAGCCCATCTCCGAGACGGGCTCCAAGCGCCTCATCCGGGCCGCCATCGAATACGCCGTGAGCAAGGGCCGGCGTTCGGTGACCCTGGTGCACAAGGGGAACATACAGAAGTTCACCGAGGGTGCCTTCCGATCGTGGGGCTACGAGCTCACGAAGGAGGAGTACGCCGACGTGGCCGTGGGCTGGGACGACTGCGGGGGCAGGCCCGACGGCAAGGTCCTGGTCCAGGACGCCATCGCCGACGCCTTCCTCCAGCAGATCATGACCCGGGCCAAGGAGTTCGACGTCATCGCCACCACCAACCTGAACGGCGACTACCTCTCCGACGCCCTCGCCGCCCAGGTGGGCGGCATCGGCATCGCCCCGGGTGGCAACATCAACTTCGTGACCGGCCACGGCGTCTTCGAGGCCACCCACGGCACGGCCCCCAAGTACGCCGGCCAGGACAAGGTCAACCCCGGCTCGGTGCTGCTGTCGGGCGTGATGATGCTCGAGCACCTGGGCTGGGAGGAGGCGGCCGCCCTCATCAACAGCGGCCTGGAGCGGACCATCGCCGAGAAGATCGTCACCTACGACTTCGCCCGGCTCACCGAAGGCGCTCACGAGGTCAAGACGTCGGAGTTCGCCGAGGCCATCGTCGAGCGCCTGTAGACGGCGTAAGAAACAGGGTTCCATCCGGTTTGCGACGAATCCTCCTCATGCGCGCCGTTGCGGTCGGCGTGCACACAGGGAGCAAGGAGCACTGAGCGCTCCAGTGGGAGGATTCCGGCGCATTCGGTCGAATCTCCCCATGCGGGGCGCGGTGGTAGTCCGATCTCAAGGCGTCGCCAGGGCGACCGGGCGGCGGCTGGGAAGGAAGAAGACTTGACCAAGACCATCCACCGAATAGCGGCAACCGCGCTCGGCCTCGGCCTCGTCGTGGTCGGGTCGGTTCCCGCACTAGCCCATCATCTCGATGCCGATCCCAACGCACTGGTAGACGACGGTACGTTCCAGGTCGACGAACCCATCGTCGACGACGACTTCATGGACCACGGTGCCGGCGGCGGCCTCCTCGGGGGCCTCACCGGCGGAGGCGGCGGGTTGCTGTCGAACCTGCCCCTGGTCGGTGGCCTGACCCAAGGTGGCCTGCTCTCCGGCCTGCCGCTCGTCGGCGGACTGCTGGGTGGTGGGGACAGTGGCGGCGGCGGCCTGCTCTCGGGCCTGCCCGTCGTCGGCGGTCTCGCCGAGGGCGGTCTCCTCTCTGGCCTGCCCCTGGTGGGTGGCCTGACCGGGGCCAGCGACGGCGGTGGCCTGCTCTCGAGCGTGCCGGTCGTCGGCGGCCTGACCGAAGGTGGCCTGCTCTCCAGCCTGCCCATCGTGGGCAACGGCAACGAGAGCGGCGGCGGTCTCCTCTCCGGCCTGCCCCTGGCGGGCGACATGGCCGGCGGGAGCCTTCTTTCCGGCCTGCCCCTCGTGGGGGGCGGCGGCGGGGGCCTGTTGTCCGGGCTCCTCGACCTGGAGTCGCTCACGGGCGGCCTGGCCGGGCGTCTGTAGCAAGCAGCACGCGAGAGCCGCAGGCCGCTCCGGCGACCTGCGGCTCTTTCGCGTGCGCGTCGTCGCCAGCCCGCAAGCTGGCGGCTTTTTCCGGCCGCCGCCAGCAGGCAAGCTGGTAGCGATGTTGCTGGCCGAGTTGAACGTCCGCCACACACGGCGCCACATGCCCACCCGCCGGGTGGCTCTCGGCGACCGGGTGCTTCCCGCCGGCCAGCCCGGTTACGGCCCGATCCTGCTGGCGGCGGTGGCGGCCGCCCATGCCCACGGGCTCGACGAGGAGCAGGCGGAGGCCTTCGGTCCCTTCCTGCGCCAGGCCCGGGGCGGCCTCTCCGTCCCCCGCCGGGCGCTGCGCTTCCGGCTCCAGACCGACACCGAAGGCCTGGCCCTGTCCCGCCACCGGCTGCTGGGTGAGGGGGGCGAGCTGATCCTGGAGCTCGACATCCACGGCCAGTACCCCGTCCCCCAGCTGCTGGGGGCGGTGATGGCGGCCTCGGCCATGGCCACCTACCCCCGGACCCTGTCCCTGCGAGCCATCGAGCAGGCGGTGAAACGTCCGGGGGTGTTGCCCGAGGGGATGGCGGTGCGCTACGTCACCGAGGCCCGGGCCCGGCCCCGGCCGCCGGCCGGGATCCGGGTGGTCGGGGGCGACATCTGGTGGGGCGTCCCCCCCGAACGCCGCTGGGCCATGGAGGTGCTGGGCTTCGGGCCCGGGGCCGAGCCCGAGCGCGGCGAGGTGCTGCGGCGGTTCCGGCGCCTGGTGCGTCTGGCCCATCCCGACCACGGCGGGGCCCGGCACTTCGCCGCCGAGCGGATCGTGGAGCTGGGTGAGGCCCGGCGGGTGCTCCTGGGTGAGGGCTCCGGCAACTGAAACGCCGTATCAGCCGGTCACGGCCATAAGCCGCTAGGGTTCCGCGCTCACCGTCCCTTGAACCAAGAGGTCACCAGGCATGAAGGTCACCATCGTGGGGGCCGGCTTCTACGGCTCCACCACCGCCCAGCGGATCGCCGAAGCGGACATCGTCGACGAGGTCGTGATGGTCGACATCATCGAGGACCGGCCCCAGGGCCTCGCCCTGGACATGATGCAGAGCCGCCCCATCGAGCGCTTCGAGACGCGCATCACGGGCGCCAACGACTACGACGCCACCGCCGGCTCCGACGTGTGCGTCATCACCGCCGGCCTGCCCCGCAAGCCGGGCATGAGCCGCATGGATCTCCTGGAGGTGAACGCCAAGATCGTGGGCGACGTCACCCGCCAGCTGGTGGCCGGCTCACCCGAGGCCGTGCTCATCGTGGTGTCCAACCCCCTCGATGAGATGACGGCGCTGACCGCCACGGTGAGCGGGTTCCCCCGGTCGCGGGTCATCGGTCAGGCGGGGATGCTCGACACCGCCCGCTTCCAGCACTTCGTGGCCGAGCGCTTCGGTGTCTCCCCGCTGGCGGTGAAGGCCATCACCCTGGGCAGCCACGGGGACACCATGGTGCCCGTCCCCTCGCTGGTGAGGGTGGCGGGCAAGCCCCTCACCGAGGTGGCCGATCCGGAGACCATCGCCGAGCTGGTGACCCGCACCCGGGACGGCGGCGCCGAGATCGTGGCCCTCCTGAAGACGGGCTCGGCCTACTACGCCCCGGCTTCGGCGGCGGCCGCCATGGTCCGGGCGGTGGTGACCGACAGCGACGAGCTCATGCCGGTGTGCGCCTGGGTCACCGGCCAGTACGGCATCTCCGACGTCTACCTCGGGGTGCCGGCCAAGCTGGGCGCCGGGGGCATCAAGGAGATCGTGGAGCTCCCGCTCTCCGACGACGAGCTCGACGCCCTGCGCACCGCCGCCGACGCCGTGCGGGCCAAGCAGGCCGACGTCACCCAGTTCGTCGGCTAGGTACGGCCGGGCGAATCAGGCGCCGACGAGGGCGGGGAGGGGAAGTTCGACCCGGTCGAAGATCGAGTCGTCGGTGCCCACCGCGCTGATCACCAGGCGGTCGGCGAAGACCTCCACGCCGGTGAAGTGGTGCCGGACGGCTGAGGCTCGCAGCTCAGGCGGGTTGCAGCCCTGGGTGTGGGGGTAGAGCTCGCGTCCCCCGCCGCCGGTCACCACATAGGTCACGCCGCCCGAGGACTCGAAGCGCTGGTACAGGTGGTCGTGGCCGTTGAGGACCAGATTGGGCTTGCGGCCCTCCAGCACCGGACCCCAGGCCGCCACCACCGACGCCTCGGAGCCGTGCAGCCCGCAGGAGTGGAGCGGGGCGTGGAAGACGACCACCGAGAACGCCGGGCCGGGCTGAGCCAGTTGAGCGTCGAGCCAGGCGGCCTGCGCGGCGTCGGGCCGGCTGGAGTCGAGGAAGAACAGCCGGATCCCCTCGAGGGCGGTGGCGTAGGGGAGGGCGGGCAGGCCGAGGTAGGCCAGCTGGGCGTCGCCGTGCCCGGCCATCACGTCGTGGTTGCCGAGGGTGACCCACATCGGGCGGGTGGCCCGCAGCTCCCGGTAGGGCTCGTCCAGGTGGGCGGCGAAGAGGTGGGGCTCGCCGTAGTCGTAGACGTTGTCGCCCGTGGTCACCAGCGCATCGACCCGGTGGCCCGCCGCCCAGCGGGTCATGGCGGCGGCCACCGCCGGCTGCGCCAGACCCCCGCCGAAGTCGCCGAAGGCGACGAAGCCGGCCACCGCCCCCGAAGGATGCGGCTCGGTGGCGGGCTCGGGCGGCTCGGTGGTCGTGGTGGTGGCGGGCTCGGGTGCAGTGGTGGTCGTCGTGGGGGGCGGGGCGGTGGTGGTCGTGGTCGGCGGCTGGGTGGTCGTGGTGGTGGGCGCGGCGGTGCTCGTGGTGGTGGAGCTACGGGCCGGCGCCGCTCGCCAGGTCGAGCGGGAGGTGCAGGCACCGGCGCCGATGGCTGCCGCGCCGAGCAGGAGGCGCAGTGCCTGGCGGCGGGTGAGCGGCGGTGTGTGGTCCGAAGGTTGGTGAGAAGAGTCCACGTTCAGCGTTCCGTTTGGGGCCGGGGAGGCCCGTTTCCCCGCCGGCGGGCGGTTCCGGTCAGGCTGTCCCCATGGTCCGCACCGTCGACGAACGTTCCCACTCTCCCGGTTTCGACGAGCTGTGGGCGGAGTCCTGGCACCTCGACTTCGCCGGTGTGGGCGGCTTGGGCGGGTTCGTCGGCCTTTGTATCTATCCGAACCTGAACGTCGCCTGGTGGTGGACTCATCTTCTCACTCCCGACGGCCTGGTGGCGGTGCGCGACCATGAGGTGCCTCCGCCCCGCACCGGCCTCGAGGTCCGGTCCGAGGGGCTGTGGGGCGAGCTGGTGTGTGAGACGCCCCTGGAGCACTGGGGCGTCGGTCTGGAGGCCTTCGGGGTGCGCTACGACGATCCCGCCGAGGCCTGGGGGTCCGAGTGGGGCGAGCGGGTGCCCGTCGGTCTCGACCTGGAGTGGGAAACCCTCGGGCCCCCGGTGGAGGCCGCGCTGCCCGGGCCGCCCGCAGGGGCCGACGGCGGGTATCTCCAGCCGGGGAGCGTGCACGGCGAGCTCCTCGTCGGTGACCAGCGCATCCCCTTCACCGGGACGGGCGTGCGGGCCCGGCGCTGGGGCCGGGCCGACTGGTGGGACGGCGCCACCCGCAGCTGGGCCGCTCTGGTCGACGCCGGTGGTGAGCTGGCGTGGTGGACGGGGCGGCCGCCGGCGACGTCGAGGTGCTGGGGACCGCCCCCGTGCTCGTCACCGGCCCGGCCGGACGCCGCGCCCGGCTGGAACGGGCGCTGTGCCGGTCGGGCGACGGCCTCGGCTGGCGTGAGCAGCTCCTGGCTGGATCGGGCGACGAGCCCTAACGGAGACCGAACAGGGAGCTGAACGTCGACTGGTCCAGCGTGCCCGTGCCGGGCAGGCCGAGCGACTGTTGCACCGTGGCCAGAGCTCCCCGGGTCTGGGGCCCCATGTCGCCGTCGACCGCCACCGCCTGCCCGTAGAGGTTGAGCAGCCGCTGGAGATAGGTCACCCGCCCGGCGGTGGAGGGATCCGAGGGCGCCAGCTCCCAGGCGCCGGCGGCGTCGATGGCTGCCCAGTGCTCGGCGGTGGCGGTGTGCCAGACCCAGAACGAGACCCCGACCGCCCCGCGGGCGAGCGCCGTGGCCATGAACCGGTCGAGGGCCGAGCGGGGTGGCGGCCCGGCCGGCCCACCCTCCGGGCCGCCGTCGTAGGCCTGGCCGATGAGCAGCACCGGCTTGCCGAAGGGGGCGAGGTCGGCCATGGCCTGGGCGGCGTCGGTGACCGGGTCCCGGTTCTGCCAGTACACCATCGGGGCGATGGCGTCGAAGGCGGCGGTGGCTTCGGCGAAGGGGAAGGCCCGCTTGGGGCTGGGCCGGGGGACGGTGGCGATGAGCGGATAGTCGGCCCCCACCAGCTCCCGCAGGCGGGCCCCGTAGGCCGCCGCCCCCTCGGGGGTGAGGTTGACACCCTCGGAAGCCGTCTCGATGTCCGCCGAGAAGGCGTCCATGCGGTGACCGTCCGGGGTCGTGTAGGCGATCTCGGCGGCGGCGCGGTCGGCGTCGGCGGCCGGGTCGAAGAGGTAGGGGAAGTCCCAGCCCACCACCTTGATGCCGGCCGCGTGGGCGGCGGGCAGCAGGTTGTTCAGCCCGTACTGGTTGTAGAAGCCCTTCTTGGACGAGCCCACCCGCAGGTAGAGATGGGTGAGGCCGACCGCCTTGGCCTTGTTCACCACCGCGGTGGCGCTGCCCGCCTGGTCGAGGTGGTGCAGCCACATGCCCTTGCCCAGGGGGAGGCGGAGCAGCGCCGTCCGGGGCGGTGGGGGCGGAGGCGGGGTCGGGGGGGTGGCCTCGGGGGCGGGAACGGGGACGGCTTCCACCGCCGGCGCCGCCGCCTCCTGCCGCACCGGCTCGGCCGGGGCCTCGGTGGCCGGCGGGGTGTTGGGGGCCGGGAGGGCGGCCTCGGTGGAGGGCGGGGTGGGAGGGGCCGTCGTCGTGCTGTCGGGCGGGTCGTCGGAGGGGCGGACCACGGGAGGGGAGGAGGCGACGGGCTCGCTTTCGCCCCCGAGGGCGGCGGCACTGCCAGCCACCAGGAGGGCGATGGCGGCCGCCAGGACGACCGGCGGCTTGCACCAGAGCGCGAGGCGGAGAGCGAGACGACGCATGAAGCTGCTCCTCATCGGGGTAATCCCAGGAATAGAAACGGCCTTCGGTCCCGGCTGTGACGCGAAATCTCTCCGCGCCTTTCCGCCGGTTGCTGCTCTCCCTACAAGGGGCTTCGGCCTTCCCGCGCCATTCCTTTAGTGATTCCAAGGGTTTTCCAAGTACCGGAAATTCCTGGAATGACCGGGCGTTACGCCCTCACCATCGCCCTGGAACGCGATCGTCACAGGAAGGAATTGGCAGTTCGTGGAGGTGACGCGGCCAGCGCCTTGGGTGGCCCCGCCGCCCCGCCGAAACTCCGACTCTCGCCTTCTTGGCATGCGGATTTCCATCTCTCGCGCAATCCACATGCCCGGAATGGCCAGCGCCGCTGCGAACTGCGCCCGCGCCGCCCCCCTCGCCTCCTTCAATGCGGTCGTTTCCTGTCGCCGCGCGGCTAGGGCCGGGCCGCTCCCGCCCGCCGTAGGCCTCTCGTCCCGGTGAGGGCGAAGACCGCGGCGAAGAGGGCGGACCCGGTGAGGACGATCATGGGGCCGGAGGGGATGTCGAGGTGGTAGGAGAGGTTCATCCCCACGAACCCGCAGGCCGTCCCGATGGCCGTGGCCAGCCACAGCATGCGGGCGAAGGAGTCGGTCAGCATGCGGGCCACCACGGCCGGGATGACCAGGGTGGCCGCCACCAGGGTCACGCCCAGCACGCTCATGGTGGTGAGGATGGCGGCGGCCAGCACCAGGGTGAGGAGGGCGTCGATCCGGCCCGTGGGGACGCCGGACACGTCGGCCACCTCGGGGTCGAAGGTGGAGAACAGCAACGCCCGGTAACAGCAGAACACGACCAGGGCGGCGGCGAAGGTGACGGCCGCCACCGCCACCACGTCGGCGTCGCTCACCCCCAGGATCTGGCCGAAGAGCAGGGCGTCGGGGTTCTTGCCCCCGCTGCCGAAGCGGGTGATGAGCGCCAGCCCGACAGCGAAGGAGGCGGTGGTGATCACCCCGATGGCGGCGTCCGAGCCGATGGCCCGCCGGCGGGTGACCCCGTTGACGAGGAGGGCGGAGGCGAATCCCCAGGCGCCCGCCCCGAGGAAGAAGTTGACCCCGAGGAGGGCGCTGGCGGCGAAGCCCCCGAAGATGGCGTGGGACAGGCCGTGGCCGATGTAGCTCATGCCCTTCTGCACCACGTAGACGCCGACCAGGCCGCATAGGGCGCCGGCCAGGGTGGCCACCACCAAACCGTTGACGAAGAATTCGTATTGGAGGGGCCGGAGGATCGTCTCCATCACCGGGACCTCCGGGGCAGGTGCACGACGGTCTCGCGTTCCCTCAGGTCGAGGCGGTAGGCGTCGACCACGAACGGCATGCCGGCGTGCTCCAGGACCTCCATCCGGGCGCCGTAGGTCCGCTCCAGGACGTCAGGGGTGAGCACCTTCTCCGGTGGGCCGGCGGCCAACACCTCCCGGTTGAGGCACACCAGGGTGGGGAGGTGGGCCGCCACCCCGTTCAGGTCGTGGGTGGTGAGCACCACGGCCAGCCCGGGGTCCCCGCCGGAACCTCTGGTTCCGGTGGGGTGGAGGCCGCCGGCGTTGAGCTCGTCGAGCAGGTGGAGGATCTCGTGGCGGGTGGCGACGTCGACCCCGGCGGTGGGTTCGTCCATGAGGATGAGCTGGGGCCGGCGGAGCAGCGCCCGGGCGATGAACACCCGCTGCTGCTGGCCCCCGGACAGCCGGCGGATGTGGCGCCCGGCCAGGTCCGCGATGCCCAGCCGCTCCAGCACGGCGGCCACCTCCGCCTTCTCCGCCCGGCTGGCCCAGGGGAGCCGCCGCCCGTCGACCCGGGCCATGAGCACGCATTCGGCCACCGTCACCGGGAAGTTCCAGTTGACCGTCTCGGTCTGGGGCACGTAGGCCAGGGTGAGGCCGTTCCGCCGGCGCACCGTCCCCGCCAGAGGGGCCACCGTGCCCAGGATGGCTCGCAGCAGGGTCGTCTTCCCCGCCCCCGAGGGCCCCACCACCCCGACGAAGTCACCCTCGCCCACCTCGAGGTCCACGTTCACGAGCACGGGTTCGGTTCCGTAGCGGCAGGTCGCCCGGTCGAGCCGCACGAGGGGAGGCGCCGGAGCTCTCACTGGGGGTAGGTGGCCCTGTCGGGGGCGACGTCGGCGGCATCGAAGCCGGTCAGGGCGCTGGCGTCACCGCCGAGCTCTTCGACCATGGTCACGTAGTCGAAGCGCATCAGCCCCAGCCAGGAGTGCTCCGCATCACCCGGCTGGCCGGGCAGGTCATCGTCCCGGAGCACGGCCACGTAGCGGACGCCCGCCTCCTTGCCGATCTGCTCCAGCACCGGGGAGGGGAAGACCTCGGAGCCGAAGATGGCGGGCACCCGCTCCGCCTTCACCTGGTCGATGAGGGCGGCCACCTCCCTGGGAGTGGGATCCTCGAAGCTCTCCACCTGGATGGCCCCGATCACCGTCCAGCCGTACGTCCTGGCGAAGTAGGCGTAGGCGTCGTGGTAGGTGAGGAGCTTGCGCCGCTCCTGGGGAACGGTGGCGAACGCCTGGCGCATCGCCTGATCGAAGGCGTCGATCCGGGCCGCCAAGGCGTCGTAGTTGCGCTGGTAGCCGGCCGCGTGATTCGGGTCCGCCGCCGCCAGCTCCCGCCGGATGATGTCGGCGTAACGCCGGGCGTAGGTGGGATCGGTCCACAGGTGGGGGTTGGGCTTGCCCTCCGCCTTGGGGAAGGAGAAGTCGTAGATCCACTCCGACTCGGGCAGCACCTCGGTCCCGAGCTCGACGATCCTGGCCCCGCTCTTCAGGTTCTCGGTGGCCATCTGCTTCGTCGGCTCCTCCAGCCCGAGTCCGTTGACGAAGATCAGATCGGCTTCGGAGAGCACCTCGGCCACGCTGGGGGCGGGCTCGAAGGTGTGCGAGTTGGTGCCCTCGGGAACCACGCCCGTGATCTCGGCCAGGTCCCCGGCCACGTTGGCGGCGATGCTGGTGAGGGGCGCCACGGTGGTGACCACAGCCAGCTTGGCCTGCCCGCCGGCGGTCCGGGCGGGCTCGGCGTCGTCGTCGCCACAGGCGGCCAGGGCGAGGACGGGCACGAGCGCGACGAGGACGGGGCGGGGGATCACGGCGGAACGATAGCGACGCTCGCCCATCCGTTGCAAACTGCTTGCAATAAGTTCCAGCATGCAGACTGGACCGAGCCCGGCGTGGCGCTTGGTGCCGTCCGTCCCTTTCGCGCCAAAGGCTCGGCCGCGCAGGATTGTCTTGTTTGCCGCCGAACCCTTCTGACTGTCCCGCTCGTGTCTGGGGCGAGTGGAAGGAATCCAACCCCCCGTGAGATCTTCTCCGTCGCGCGTCCTGATTGCCGTCGTTGCCGCGCTGTCGATCGTCGTGCCCACCTGGGGCACGGCCGCGGGCGCGGCTTCGTTGCCGGTTCCCGCCGGCTTTGAGGTGACGGCGCGCCGGGACGTGGGCCCCGGGGTGGAGCATCTCACGCTGACGCGCCGGCAGACGCCGCTGGTCATGAACGTGGCCCGGATCGCACCCTCGGCCCCCGTCGACCTGCAGATCGTCTCCGCCTTCGACAAGGTCGGGCCCCGCAAGAACGAGGAGTCCCTGGAGCACCCGACCGCCATGTGCGCCCGGGTCGGGTGCCTGGTGGGCGTGAACGGCGACTTCTATCACCCCGACACCGAGGAGCCCTTCGGCGCCGTCGCCAGCGACGGCCGCCTGCTGCGCTCGACGGCCCCGGGTCGGGGTCAGGGTTGGCAGACCCGTGACGGCCGCTTCGCCGTCGGCAACTTGCCCTGGTCGGGGAGCATCACTCCGGCCCAGGGCGGGGCCATCGCCATCGCCGGGGTCAACGTCGATCCGGTGCCGGGCGGCGTCGTCCTCTACACCCCCGACTACGGCCCCTCCACCCGGGCCCGGAGCACCGAGCTGGTGGTGCGCCTCGGCGGCTCACCCCGCCTCGGGCAGGCGGTGCCGGTCGAGCTGCTGTCCATGGGCGACGGCTACACCCCCATTCCCGCCGGGGGGGCGATCCTGGCCGGGGACGGCGGGGTGGCTGACGCCCTGCGGGACCTGTGGAACCGGCGGGCAACGGCTGGGCTCATCACGCTGCGCCTCGACGCCGACGTCGTCGAGACCATCGGCATCTACCCGGTTCTGGTCACCGGGGGCCGGTCGGTGGCCTCCACCCCGCTGACCGCCGACGACCTGGTCACGGGCCGGCACAGCCGAACCCTCATGGGCAGGACCGCCGACGGCAGCCTGCTCCTCGTCACGATCGACGCCCGGTGGCCGGGAGTGTCGGAAGGCGTCACCACCGCCGAGGCGGCGAATCTGCTGCTCGCCTTGGGCGTGGTCGAAGGTGGCAACCTGGACGGCGGCGGCGGCTCCACCTTCGTGGTGCAGGGCAAGGTCGCCAACCGACCCACGGACGGTCCGAACAGCCCGGCGGCGGAGCCCGACGGACCGGTCCTTCCCCACGAGTACGCCCCGGGCCTGTTCGAGCGCACCGCCGTCAACATGGTCGCCATCGTGCCCCGGGCCGTCGCCCCCGGCGCTGGCGGTACCGGTTCGGGATCGGGTGGCGGTCAGACCGGTGGTGGCGGCGGCCTGGGCGGCCTGGTGTCGGGTGGCGGCCTGTTCGCCCCGCCGGGCCCCGGGGACCTGTCGGTGTTCGGCACCAGCCCGGCCGGCGGGGGCGCGTCGGGCGCCAAATCTCTCTTCGCTCCGAGCCCGCTGGCCTCCACGCCCCTCGCCTCCGCGTCGGCGCTGTACAAGGTCTTCACCCTGATGAAGGCCAAGGCGGCCAGCGCCCAGGCCGCCCAGGCTGCCGGCACCGATCCCGGTGCACTTCCGGTGGACGGGTCCACCACCACCACGGCCGGAGCCGCCGACCGGGCCACGGCGGGCGCCGGCGCCGGGGAGAGCGCCACGGGACTGACGGTGGACGGCCAGGTGCCGGCGTCCTCCCGGTTGCCCGTCGTGATGGTGTCGGTGCTCCTGATCCTGTCCGTGCTCGGAGCGCTGGCGTCGTTGCACCGCAGCCGGGCCGCCCTCGTCGGGGTCGTGGTGCGGTGGCGGCCGCCGGCCGGTGGCCGCGTGCTTCCCTAGCCAGGCGCTCAGTCGCCGCCGGTGACGTCCAGCTCGCCCTCGGCGTAGCGGGACCGCAGGACCTTCTTGTCGAACTTGCCCACCGAGGTCTTGGGCACCTCCTCGATGAAGGCCCACCGTTCGGGCAGCCACCATTTCGCCACCCGCTCGGCCAGGAACCTCTTCAGGTCGTCGATGCTGGCACTGGCACCTTGCTTGAGCACGACGCAGGCCAGGGGCCGCTCGTCCCAGCGCTCGTCGGGTACCCCCACCACCGCCGCCTCCACCACGTCGGGATGGGCCATCAGCTCGCCCTCGAGCTCCACTGAGGAGATCCACTCCCCGCCCGACTTGATGACGTCCTTGGCCCGGTCGGTGATCTGGATGAACCCTTTGGCATCGACGCTGCCGACGTCGCCGGTGCGCAGCCAGCCGTCGTCGAACTTGGCCGGGTCGTCGTCCTTGTAGTAGCTGCCGGTGATCCACGGGCCCCGGACCTCGATCTCGCCCACCGCCTCCCCGTCCCAGGGGAGCACCGCTCCGTTGTCGTCGACGATGCGCAGCTCCACGCCGGCGATGACCCGCCCCGTCTTCACCCGCCACTGCATCTCCTCCTCGGGCGGCGTGCCCCGAGGGGGCATGGCCACCGCCCCCAGGGGGCTGGTCTCGGTCATGCCCCAGGCCTGGATGATGCGGACGCCGTGCCGGTCCTGGAAGGCCTCCATCAGGTGGCGGGGGACGGCGGAACCGCCGCAGGGGACCAGCCGGATGGAGGAGAAGTCCACGGTGTTGGCATCGGCGTAGCGCAGGATGTCGGCCCACACGGTGGGCACGGCCCCCGAGATGGTGGGGCGCTCGGCTTCGATCAGCTTGCACAGGGGCTCGCCCTGGAGGAACCGCCCCGGCATGAGGAAATCCGCCCCGGTCAGCCACCCGGCGTAGGGCAGGCCCCAGGCGTTGGCGTGGAACATGGGCACGATGGGCAGGATGCGGTCCGCCTCGCTCAGTCCGAACGAAGCGCCCGAACATTCGGCCAGCGAGTGCAGGTACGTCGAGCGGTGGCTGTACACCACCCCCTTGGGGTTGCCGGTGGTGCCGCTCGTGTAGCACATGGCCGCCGCCGAGCGTTCGTCGACCTCAGGCCACTCGAAGCCCGGCTCCTCGGCCGCCAGCAGCTCCTCGTAGGACAGAACCGACTCGCCCAGCTCGCTGGCGTCGCCCGACCCGATCAGCACGAAGTGCTCCACCGTCTTGAGGTCCTTGGCCACCTTGGCCAGCAACGGCACGAGGGTGGCGTCGACCAGGACCACCTTGTCCTCGGCGTGGTTGACGATGTAGGTCAACTGCTCGGGGAAGAGCCGGATGTTCAGCGTGTGGAGCACCGCCCCCATGCACGGCACGGCGAAATACGCCTCCAGGTGTTCCTGGGTGTTCCAGGCGAAGGTGCCCACCCGGTCGCCCTCACGCACCCCCAGGCGTTCCAGGGCGGCGGCCAGTCGCTCGGCCCGCTCCGCCACCTCGGCGAAGCTGGCTCGCCGGCACGACTCGCCTTCGAAGGTGGCGACCTCGCTGCCGCCGTAGACCTTCCGGCCGTGGCGGAAGATCGACGTGATGGTGAGGGGAAAGTCCTGCATGGTGGAGAGCATGGGCAGCTGACCTCCGGATGCGCGTGGGACCACGACGATACTTTTTTCGGCGACCCACCGAACCCCGGAGCGCGAGTTCCCCGTCCCGAGGGGAGGAAAATTCTCTCGGCGCGGCAAACTTGTCAGCATGACCGTTGGGAACGGCGTCGGCGTCCGGGTCGTGCGGGAGGCACGGGGCCGGGTCTCGGGGAGCGGCGTGGAGCTGGCCTACGGCTTCTGGCCGGGCCGGGGGATGCCCATCGTGGCCGTCCATGCCCTCACCACCTCCTACAAGACCTTCGTCGGGATCGGTGAGCGCCTGGCCGGCCGGCGTCCCCTCTTCGCCCCGGACCTGCGGGGCCGGGGCGACTCCGACAAGCCCGCCGGCCCTTACGGCATGGCCGCCCACGCCGCTGACGTGGCTGCCGCCATGCGAGCCATCGGGATCGGCCCGGCGCTGGTGGTGGGCCATTCCATGGGCGCCTATGTCGCCACCGCCCTGGCCGCGGCCGAGCCCGACCTGGTGGCCGGGGTGGTGCTCCTCGACGGGGGCCATCCGCCCGACCTGCCGCCCGGCCTCGACCCCGACGCCCATCTGGACCAGATCCTGGGCCCGGTCATCGGCCGGCTCCGCCGGGACTTCGCCTCCCTGGAGGAGTACCTCGACTCCTGGCGTCGCCTCCCCACCTTCGCCGACGTGCGGGGCCGGCTGGCCTGGGGGCCGTGGGTCGAGTCCTACCTGGCCTATGACCTCGGCCGGGAGAACGGGATGCTGCGGCCCAAGGCGGCCGAGGCCGGTGTCCGGGCCGACTTCGCCGACATGGGCGACCGCGAGGAGGCCGAGCGCCGCCTCCGGGCCGTGGCCGTCCCCATGATGGTGGTCCGGGCCGAATCCGGGCTGGCCCCGGGCGAACCACCGGTCCTGTCCGGGGCGGCGGTGGAGCGCATCCGGCGCTGCTGCGTGAGCGGCCTGGTGGAGCAGGTGGTGGCCGACACCACCCACTACACCATCGCCCTGGCCGAGCCCGGTGCCTCCACCGTGGCCCAGCTCCTGGTCGACTTCGCCGCCCGCTGCGGCGTGTAGCGCCCCCGGGCGACGAAGCGGACATCCCGGACGAAGGGGTCGCCGCCCCCTGGTAGGCCCCGCCAGCAGAGTGGGTAAAAGGGCCCGAGAGGGGCCGCGGTAACCTCCCGGTAACCTGGGCCCGGATCTGGGGGGAATGAATATTGAGCGAAGCCGACCAGCGGGCGGTGACGACGGGTCCGGCCCAGCCCCTCACCATTCCTGCCGCCCCGCCCCCTGAGGTCTCCGAGCCCGAGGCCGACCGGACCCGCTTCCCCAATCCGCTCCAGCCCCTGTCGCGCGGCCTCACCCAGACCGGCGAGATGCTGTGGCTCTTCCTCCTGGTGGTCAGGGAGGCCGTGGTCCGGCCCCGGGGCTACTGGGGCGACGTGCGGGACCAGATGTATTCCATCCTGCGCCTGTGCTGGGTGCCGATGATCATCTCCACCTTCGCCTTCGGCTTCGGCGCCCCCGGGCTCCAGGCCCTCAACTTCTTCGCCATCTTCGGCATCCCCGAACGCCTCGGCTCGTTCTTCATCATGGCGTCGGTGCGGGAGTTCGCCCCCTGGATCAACGCCATGGTGGTGGCGGGAGTGGTGGGCACTGCCATCACCGCCGACCTCGGCGCCCGGCGCATCCGGGAGGAGATCGACGCCATGGAGGTGCTGGGCGTCGACCCCGTCCGGACCTTGATCCTGCCCCGGGTCATCGCCCTGTTCTTCATGACCGGCCTGCTCGACATCGTGGCGCTGATCTTCGGCACCCTGGGCGGCTTCGTGGCCGCCGTGGCCGTGGGCAAGGCCACCCCGGCCGCCTTCATCGACAACTTCTTCGACAACGCCACCCTGCCCGACCTATGGGGCAGCGTGCTCAAGACGGCCCTCTTCGGCCTCATCGTCGGCGTCGTCTGCTGCTACAAGGGGTTCCGGGCCGAAGGTGGCCCCGCCGGCGTGGGCCGGGCGGTGAACCAGGCGGTGGTCATCGCCTTCGCCGGCATCTGGATCTTCAACTACGTGTTCACCACCATCCTCCTCGGGCTCAACCCCGGGATGCAGGTGTTCAAGTGACGACCTACTCGGAACCGCCGGCAGCCTCTGAGCCGCTCTCCGACAGCGAGTTCGACTCCCCCGAGGCCCAATGGACCGTCCTCGGTCCGGGCACGCTGGTGGGCAAGGCCAAAGGGGTTCTGGAGACCGCCGGGGACATCACCCGGTTCTCCTTCGAGGCCATCCGGGCCATCCCCAAGCTGCGCCTCTACCCGTCGGAGGTGTTCCGCCAGGCCGCCATCCTCATCGTCTCGTCCGGCTTCATCGTGTGGCTCATGGAGTTCGTCATCGGGCTCCAGTGCGGGCTGGAGGGCAACTACAGCCTCAAGCAGATCGGAGCGCCGGTCTATTCGGCGATCTTCTCCGCCTGGTGTGCCATCCGGGAGATGGCGCCCTACATGTGGGGCTACATCCTGGCCGCCAAGGTGGGCTGCGGCCTGGTGGCGGAGATCGGCTCCATGCGCATCTCCGAGGAGATCGACGCCCTCGAGGTCATCGGCGTGCGGCCCATGGCCTACGTGGTGGCCAGCCGCGTCGTGGGCGCCTGGATCGCCCTGCCCTTCCTCTACGTCGTGGGGCTGGGGGTCATGTACTTCGCCGAGTGGCTGGTGGTGGTGAAGCAGCTGGGCGAGGTCAGCAACGGCGGCTACCTGCTCCTGTTCTGGCTGTTCCAGAACCCCACCGACTTCTTCTACTCGCTGCTCAAGATCATGGCCATGGGGACGGCGATCGTCTTCGTGGGCTGCTACTACGGCTACAAGGCCCAGGGCGGCCCGGTGGGCGTGGGCTGGAACACCGCCAAGTCGATGATGCTCAACATGGTCCTCGTGCACGTGATCGGGATGTTCGGGACGCAGCTGTTCTGGGGGCTCTCGCCCAACGCCCCCATCGCCAACTAAGGAGCGTTCGATTGGCCTCCGTCGCCATCGAAGTCGACGACATCTACAAGGCGTTCAACGGCTTCAAGGTGCTGAACGGCCTCACCGTCGACTTCGTCGAAGGCGCCATCACCACCGTGCTGGGCCCGTCGGGCACGGGCAAGAGCGTGCTCCTCAAGCACATCGTCGCCCTGCTCTACCCCGACGCCGGCGACATCCGGGTGTTCGGCCGCAGCGTCACCAAGATGAACGACGACGAGCTGTTCACCATGCGGGAGGGCTTCGGCGTCCTGTTCCAGGACGGCGCCCTGTTCGGCTCCATGAGCATCTACGACAACGTCGCCTTCCCGCTGCGCAAGCACACCAAGCTGCCCGAGGACAAGATCCGCTCGGTGGTCATGCAGCGCCTGAAGGAGGTCGGCCTCGAGGGGGCCACCACCAAGATGCCCAACGAGATCTCGGGCGGGATGCGCAAGCGGGCGGGCTTCGCCCGGGCGCTCGTCCTCAACCCCAAGATCGTCCTCTTCGACGAGCCCGACTCCGGGCTCGACCCGGTGCGGACCAGCCTGCTCTGCGACCTCATCCTCGAGGTCCACAAGGAGCACGGCGGGACCTACCTGCTGGTGACCCACGACATCTCCACGGCGGAGAAGGTCTCCGATTACATCGGGCTCCTGTGGCAGGGCCAGCTGGCCCACTACGGCCCCACCCGGGAGGCCTTCGCCTCCGACGACCCCTTCGTGCGCCAGTTCCTCGCCGGCGACTCCGCCGGCCCGCTGGGGATGGACTGAGGCGCCTATGACTCCACGGCGTCTCGCCATCCTCGGGAGCTGCGTCCTCGTGGTCGGGTTGCTGACCGCCGCCGGGATGACGTGGCTGGGCGGCGGGCGGGGCTACGAGGTGACCTTCGTCTTCCCCCACGCCACCAACCTCTTCGCCGGCAGCCGGGCGCAGATCGAGGGGTTCCCGGCGGGGCAGGTGAAGGGCCTGGAGGTCCGCGACGGCCAGGCGCTGGTGCGGGTGGCGGTGGACGGCGACCACGCGCCGCTGCGGGCCGGGACGACCGCCCGCATCGACTACCAGTCCTTCCCCGGCGAGCGGCTGCTGGCCATCCTCCCGGGGCCGAAGACCAACGCCTCGCTGCCCGACGGCGCCATGATCACCGGCAACACCGCCCGGGTGGAGCTGGACCAGATCCTGACCGCCCTCGACCCCGCCACCCGGGAGTCGCTCCGCCGACTCGTCCCCGAGATCGACGCCGCCCTGGCCGGACACGAGGACGACCTGGCCGCCACCCTGCAGGCCGCCGGCCCGGCCGTGGACGCCCTCGCCGACGTGCTCGAGGCGCTGGGCCAGGACGGTCCCGCCCTCCACCGGCTGCTGGCCTCGGTCCGGGAGATGTCGGCGCGCCTGGTGGCCCGCAAGGACGCCGTCCGCCAGACCATCGACGGGTTCGACCGCAACCTGGCCGCCACCGCCCGGCGGGCCGAGACCCTGGCGGAGGGTCTGGACCAGCTGCCGGGGACACTCCAGGCCGCGGAGAAGGTTCTGGGTCGGGTCCCGTCGACCACCGCCGCCGCCCTGCCGCTGCTCTCCGACCTGCTCCCCGCCGCCCAGGCGCTGCCGGCGGCGGCCGCCGACCTGCGGCCGTTCCTGGCCGAGCTGCGCCCCACCCTGACCGAGCTGCGTCCCGTGCTGGTCTCGCTCTCGGCCTTCCTGGACGAGACCCCGGGGCTCCTCGACCGGACCCACGCCGTCGTCCCGCCGTACACCGGCGTCGCCTCGTCGCTGCTGCCCGCCTTCGACTTCCTCCGGCCCTACACGCCCGAGCTGGCCGGGCTGGTGTCCAACCTGTCGTCGGCCTCGGCCAACTACGACAGCCTCGGCCACTTCCTGCGGGTGTGGACCACGTCAGGCACGACGTCGGCGGTCGGTTCGGGGGTGCTCAGCCCCCTGATCCACCGGGAGCCGGCCCGGGCGCCCGGGGAGCTCGAGGGCCAGCCCGTGACCGACGCCGCCGGGAGCCCGGTGGACGGTGCCTCCGTGGTGTTGTGGTCGCCGTACGACACGTCGTGGTGGTACGCGGGCGAGCTCGCCACGGACATCGACGGCGTCGCGCGCTTCGAGATCGGGGCCGACAAGGAGATCGCCTACATGGTCGAGTCCGACGTGGGCGCGTACCCGGGCGACGGCACGATCGACCGCGCGACCACCGGCATCGCGGC
>JBIOUX010000025.1:0-10844 GCA_044867425.1 Acidimicrobiia bacterium
ACAGGCCAGCTCCACCGTCCCGAGGCGGTCGAAGCGGGCGGCCACCACGTCGCCGGCCACCACCGGCACCGCCTCGGTGAGCCCGCCGGACATGACCACGTCGCCGGCCGACAGCCCTTCATCCCGAGCGGCCAGCTCCCGCACCAGGGCGGCCACGGCGGCGGCCGGGTGCCCGAGGGAAGCGGCACCAGCGGCGGTGCCGGCCAGGGCCCCGTTGCGTTCGAAGACACAGCCCACCAGGCGCAGGTCCACGCCCAGGGGCGACGTGAGGGTGCCGCCGAGTACGAAGCGCCCGGCCGACGTGTTGTCGGCCACCACGTCGGGGAGGGTGAACTGGTAGTCGGGGTAGCGGGAGTCGAGGATCTCGAGCGCCGGGCACACCGCCTCCGTGGCCCGCAGCACGTCGCTGGCGGTGGCCATCGCACCGGAGAGCTCCCGGGCCATGACGAAGGCGATCTCCGGCTCCACCCGGGGCTGGCCCAGCGCCGACACCACCAGGGGCTCGCCCGTCTCCAGGCGCATGGCGTCGGTGAGGAAGCCGTGGACGGGCGCCGCCAGACCCATCTGCGCCTGCTTGGCCCGGCTGGTGAGGCCGAGCTTGGCGCCCATCAGGCGGGCGCCCTCCTTCAGGTGCCGTTTGCGCAGGGCGAGCTGGATCTCGAAGCCCTGCTCCAGGGTGAGGTCGGGGTGGTCGTCGGTCAGGCGGGGCACCAGGCGGCGGTCCCGGTTGGCCTGGTGGAGGTGCCCGGCCAGGGCCTTGACGTCCACCTTCTGGGGGACACCCCCAGCCCCGGGGTCCACTTTTGTCGCTGGGCTCATGACCGGGCGGCGGCGGCCGCCGCCTGGCGGGAGAGCTCCACCGCCACGTCGATGATCATGTCCTCCTGGCCGCCGACGGCCTTGCGCCGGCCCAGCTCCAGGAGGATGTCGGCGGTCGGGACCCCGAAGCGCTCCGCCGCCCGCTGGGCGTGGAGGAGGAAGGAGCCGTAGACCCCGGCGTAGCCGAGGATGAGCCCATCCCGGTCGATCACCCCCTGTTGGGGGCGGAGGGGCCGCACGGCCTCCTGGGCGGCGTCCATCACCGCGAAGGGATCGACCCCGGTGGCGATGCCCGACTTCTCGCATGCCGCCACCAGCACCTCGGTGGGGCAGTTGCCCGCCCCGGCGCCGAGCCCGGTGGTGCAGCCGTCGAGCTGGTCGGCTCCCTCCTCGTAGGCGGCCAGCGAGTTGGCCACGGCCAGGGAGAGGTTGTTGTGGGCGTGGAGTCCGACCTGGCAGGTGAGGTTGGCCTTCAGGGCGGCCACGCGGGCCTTGGCTCCGTTGATGGTCAGCGCCCCGGCCGAGTCGACCACGTAGACACAGTCGGCCCCGTAGCCCTCCAGGAGCCTGGCCTGCTCGAGCAGCTCCTTGGGCTCGATCATGTGGGCCATCATCAGGAAGCCGACCGCCTCCATCCCCAGGCGCTTGGCCAAGCCGATGTGCTGTTCGGAGATGTCCGCCTCCGTGCAGTGGACGGCGATGCGGGCCACGTCCACCCCGATCTCGCGCACCTCGTGGAGGTCGTCGGCCACCCCGATGCCGGGCACCAGCAGGACGGCCAGCTTGGCGTTGCGCCGCACCTCGGCCGCGGCCCGGAGCAGTGCCCGCTCGTCGGTGTGGGAGAAGCCGTAGTTGAACGACGAGCCGCCCAGCCCGTCGCCGTGGGAGATCTCGATGACGGGCACGCCGGCGGCGTCGAGGGCGGCAACCACCGTGCGCACCTGGTCGGGGGTGAACTGGTGGGCCAGGGCGTGGGAGCCGTCGCGCAGCGTGGAGTCGGTGAGGCGGAAGTCCCGGGCCTCGGTGCTCATGCCGTCACCTCCGCTCTCTGGATGCGCTCTCCGGCCATGGCCTCTCCCACCCGTACCGCGGAGGCCGTCATGATGTCGAGGTTGCCGGCGTAGGGCGGGAACCAGTCGCCCGCCCCCTCCACCTCGAGCAGGGCCACCACCCGGCCGGCGGCCGGCCCCCCCGGTGTGGCGTAGGGGCCTGCGTCGAACACCGGTGGGCTCTTGAGGCGGTAGCCGGGCACATAGGCGGCCACCTCGGCCACCATCTCCTCGATGCTGCCTGCCACCGCCGCCTCGTCGTAGCCGTCGGGCAGGGCGCAGAACACGGTGTTGCGCATCAGGATGGGCGGGTCGGCCGGGTTGAAGATGCAGATGGCCTTGCCCTTGGCCGCCCGACCCACCTCCTCGAGGGACCGGGCCGTGGTGCGGGTGAACTCGTCGACGTTCTGGCGGGTGCCGGGGCCGGCGGAGACCGACGACACGGTGGACACGATCTCGGCGTAGGGCACGCTGCAGACCCGGGAGACGGCGGCCACCACGGGGGCGGTGGCCTGCCCGCCGCAGGTGATCATGTTGACGTTGGGCTCGCCCAGATGCGCGGACAGGTTCACGGGCGGCACCACCAGGGGCCCGACGTGGGCGGGGGTGAGGTCGACGGCGGTGATGCCGGCCTCCTGGTAGCGGGGGGCGGCGGCGGCGTGGACCCGGGCCGTGGTGGCCTCGAAGAGAAGGACCACGCCGAGGTCGCCGGCCCGCGCCAGCAGCCAGTCGATCCCCTCGGAGCTCGCCTCCAGGCCCAGTTCCCGGGCCCGGGCCAGACCCTCGCTGGCCGGATCGATCCCGACCATGGCCACCGGCTCGAGGACGGGCGAGCGACCGAGCTTCATGAGCAGGTCGGTTCCGATGTTGCCGGAGCCGACGATGGCGCAGGGCACCTTGGGCACGGCGGTCGTCTCCTGGCTAGATCATGCGGACGGTGACGGGGCCGAGGCGGTCGAACTCGGCCCGGATGACGTCACCCGGCTGGGCCGGGAAGGCGGCGGACAGGGCGCCGGTCATGACGAAGCGTCCCGCCTCCAGCGTGACGCCGTGGGGGGCGAGGGTGTTGGCCAGCCAGGCCACGGCCTGGATGGGATTGCCCAGGGCGGCGGCGCCCGCCCCCGTGCTCACCAGCTCCCCGTTGCGGGTGATGACCATCCCGATGAGGCGGACGTCGATGTCGGTGATGGGGACGAGCTGGGACGAGAGCACCACCGCCCCCGAGGACGCCAGGTCGGCGATGGTGTCGGGCAGCTTGATCTTCCAGTCCTCGATCCGGGAGTCGACGATCTCGATGGCGGCCGCCGCTCCGGCGATGGCCCGCGACGCCTCCAGGGCGGTGACGCCCGGCCCGGTCAGGGGCCGGTCGAGCATGAGGGCGATCTCCGCCTCCACCTTGAGCTGGATGAAGCGGCTGACCTCGACGGCCGCGCCGTCGTCCACCACGCCGGAGGCGAACACGGGGGCGTAGTCGGGCTCGTTCACCCCCATCATCTGCTGCATGGGCGCCGAGGTGAGGCCGAGCTTGTAGCCCACCACCCGGTCCCCCTCGGCCAGCAGCATGTCGCACAGCTCGGACTGGACGGCGTAGGCGTCGTGCACCGTCATGTCCGGGTTGGTGGTGGTCAGCGGCGGCAGCGGCGTCCGGGTCCGGGTCGCCTTGAAGAGCGCTTCGGCCGTCGCCTTGGCATCAACCCGGGTCGGGGTGTCCCCGAAAGACTCAGTCACGTGACCTCCCTTCGGACGCCTGATGAGGCGCCCCGATATCCGAGCCGGCGGGACACGGCGTCGGCCGCTTCCACGACGACACCGGCGAAGCGGCGCAGCGAACCGCCGTCGAGGCGCATGGCGGGGCCGGCCACCGACAGGGCGGCCACCACCGCCCCCGAGGCGTCCCGCACGGGGGCGCCCACCGACGCCACCCCCATCTCCACCTCGTTGGCGTTCTCGCCCCAGCCCCGGCGCCGGACCTCGGCCAGCGCCACCCGCAGGGCGTCGTGGTCGGTGATGGTGTAGGGCGTGCGGGCGTCGAGCACCCAGCCGTCGAGGAGGGCGTCGAGCTCGGCCTCGGGCAGGTGGGCGAGGAGGACCTTGCCCGTCGAGGTGCAGTGGGCGGAGTTGCGGTGGCCCACCCGGCCGAAGAGGCGCACAGTGTGGCTCGACTCCAGCCGCTCCACGTAGACGACCTCCCGTCCGTCGAGGACGGCCAGCTGGACCGTCTCTCCCGTCCGGTTGCGCACGTCGTGCATGGACGGGAAGGCCGCCTCGTGCAGGTCGAGGTGCACCCCGACCAGGGCGCCCAGCTCGTAGAGGCGCAGCCCCAGCCGGTAGCGGCCCGTCTCGGGGTTGTGATCGAGGAGCCCGCCGGCGGCCAGGGTGGTGCACAGCCGGTGCACCGTGCTCTTGCCCAGCCCCAGGCGCCGGGCCAGCTCGGAGACGCCGAGCTCCCGGTCGGTGGCGCTGAAGCAGTCGAGCACCCGCAGGGCGTTCTGCACCGAGGACAGCAGCTGGGTGCCTTCGCCCGCGGCGCTCACGCCTGGTCCCGGTGGACGGTGCCGCCCTCTCCCATTCTGGGGACGGATTTTCTCGACAGCTGGGAAGTTCTGTCACCAGAACCGAGGATGTCCCGGGCGTGGCCGTGACCGAGGGCGGTGCCGGCGTGGAGCGCGTTGTGGGGCGACAAGCCGGCGCTGGGTGAAGCGACGAGGTGATAAAGCCAGGTCTCGACACCCAGCGTCCGGCGGACCTCGTCGCCAGGATCGGCCCCGGCGCCGCCGGCCAGCGATGCCAACTCGGGAACGACCACCGGGTCGTAGAAGCGCAGCCGCCAGCGCAGCGGGCCCAGCTCGCCACCCGCCTCCACCACCCGGCCCCGGATCGGCGGCAGCGCCCGGGCGGTGGCGATCAGGTGGAGGCCACCGGCGCCCACGGCCAGCACCGAGAATTCGCCGGCGGACAGCAGTGGCAACGCTTCGGCCACTTCCGGCGCCAGCCCCGCCGTCGCCCCCAGGTAGGCGCGGTGGACGGCGGTGACGTAGTCGGCCACCGCCTGGCGCATCTGTTCCGGGCTGGCGATCCTGGCGGACATCTCGGTCATTCCTGCTACTGTCCCGCTATACGGGACGGCGGTCTTGCATGCGGGATGATCCTCGCGTACTCTCCCCCCGGTACGCAAGGAGGACCGCATGGGAATCTTCCGTCTCGCCCACGTCGACCTGCGGGTTCCCGACCTCGACCTGGCCGCGGCCTACTACACCGAGGTCATCGGGATGCAGCTGGTGGAGCGGGACGAGGAGAACGTGTACCTCAAGTGCTGGGACGAGGTCGACCACCATTCGCTGCGCCTGCGCTACGCCAGCCGCAACGGCCTCGACCAGATGTCCTTCAAGGTGGAAGCCGAGGACGACCTGGCTGTCCTCGAGCGCCGGGTGGAGGACTACGGCTTCCCCGTGCGCCGGGTGTCCAAGGGCGAGGAGGTGGGCCAGGGCGAGTCCATCCGCTTCGAGACGCCCTCGGGACAGGTCATGGAGCTGGTCCACGACGTGGAGAAGGTGGGGGGCCTGCTGGGCAAGCTGAACCCCACGCCCATGCCCGTGGGGCTGGCGGGCATCGCCCCGCCCCGCATGGACCACACCCTGGTCACGGCTGAGGAGGTGGGCGAGGCGTGCCGGTTCTACATGGACGTCCTCGGCTTCCGCCTCACCGAGCAGCTCCTCGACGGCAACGGCCACCAGCTCGGGGTGTGGCTCGAGCGCTCGGGCACGCCGCATGACCTGGCCGTGGTGGTGGGCCCCAACGGCGGCTTCCACCACATGGCCTTCTGGCTCGACGACTGGGACCACGTGCGCAAGGCGGCCGACATCCTGGCCTACAACGGCATCGAGCTCGACGCCGGCCCGACCCGCCACGGCATCACCCGGGGCAACACCATCTACTTCTTCGACCCGCTCGGGATCCGCAACGAAGTGTTCACCGGCGGCTACGCCGTCGACCCCGATTTCCCCACCATCACCTGGACCGAGGACCAGTTCGGCCGGGGCCTCTTCTACTGGGAGGGCGAGATCAACACCCGCTTCCTCCGGACGCATACCTAAGGAGCACCCGTTGGGCATCCTGCGGCTGTCGCACGTTGAGGTCCGAGTCCCCGACCTGGAGCTGGCCACCGCCTACTACACCGAGGTCCTGGGGCTGATCGAGACGGCCCGGGAGCAGGACCGGGTCTTCCTCAAGTGCTGGGACGAGCACCAGCACCACTCGGTGATCCTGCGTTTCGCTCCCACGTACGGCCTGGAGCACATGGGGTTCAAGGTGGAGCACGAGGACGACCTGGCCGTCGCCGAGGCGCTGGTGGAGTCGATGGGCTCCACCGTGAAGCGGTTCTCCCCCGGCGAGCTGGCCCCCGGCCACGGCGCCGCCGTCCGCTTCGACACCCCGTCGGGCCATGTCATGGAGCTGGTCTTCGGCATGCAGCAGGTGGGCAACATGCTGCCCCGCATGAATCCCGCCCCCCGGCCCCAGTCCCTGGTGGGGATCGCCCCGCCCCGGGTGGACCACGTCTTCCTCACCGCCGAGGACGTGGACGAGTCCACCGAGTTCTTCCGCCGCTTCGGCTTCCGCCTCACCGAGCAGATCCTGGCCCGCGACGGCCACCAGCTGGCCACGGTCCTGGAGCGGTCCCACACGCCCCACGACATCGCCTTCGTCACCGGCCCCAACGGCGGCCTGCATCACTTCGCCTTCTGGCTCGACGACTGGAACGAGGTGCGCACGGCGGCCGACACGCTGGCCTACCACGGCGTGCCCATCGACGTGGGCCCCACCCGCCACGGCGTCACCCGGGGCTACACCCTCTACTTCTTCGACCCGGTCGGGAACCGCAACGAGGTCTTCACCGGCGGCTACTGGGTCGACCCCGACTTCGAGACCATCACCTGGACGGAGGAGCAGATGGGCCGGGCCATCTTCTACTACGAGGGCCAGGTCAACGACCGCTTCTTCACGGTCCACTCGTGAGCGGCGACACGGTCGACGAGGCCGGCAACGACGGCTCGGGGTCGGGCCCCAACCTGCCGCGGACCGAGCGCTACGAGGCGCCGCTGTACCTGGCCCGCTACCTCGAGCGCCAGGCCCGCCAGCGAGGCGACAGCGGCACCGACGCCGGCGACGACAACGTCCCCCTGTACCTGCGGCGCTTCCGGGAGCGACGGGCTGCCCCCTCCGCCCTCGACTCGCCGCCCGGGGCGCAGGAGTGGAACGCCAAGTACGCCGAGGTGGCCCGGTCCAAGGAGATCGTGGCCCCGCCCGAGGCCCGCATCCCCCTGCGAGCCAGCGTGCGCCTGGTGCGTCACGGCGAGACCCAGGGCTACTCCACCGACTCGGGGCTCACCCCGCTCGGCGGCTGGCAGTCGCACCGGCGGGGGTTCGACATCTCCAAGGGCGTGCGCGACGGCGATGTCGTCCGGCTCGTGTCCGCTGACACCGCCCGGGCCCGCCAGACCGTCGAGCACATCCACCGCGGGCTTCTCGACGGGCTCGAGCAGTGGGGACGGGAGGCCGAGATCATCGGCCCCGAGCTGCTGGGTGAGCTGGCCAACTTCCGGGTGGCCACGCCCTCGGGGCTGCGGGACGTGACCGCCGCCTTCCGGGAGTACCAGTCGGCGATGGAGGGCTACGAGCGGGTGGCGCTGGGCGACCGGCCCCTGTGGCTGGTGGAGATCGACCGTTTCTGGCGCACCCAGGTGGCCGGTGCCGACCCCATCCACCACTGGCTGACCATCCCCATGCTCCACTTCGAGCCCCCGGTGTCGTGCGTGCGGCGCTTCTGGTCGGCCATCACCCGCCTGGTGGAAGAGGCGCCGGCGCCCGAGTCGGGGCGCAACGCGGTGATCGTGGCCTCGACCCACTCAGGTCCCATCCGGGCCTTCGCCACCTGGGCCCACGGCTACGACCCGGGCGAGCCCTACAACCTGGAAGAGGTGGTGGTGTCGGTCAAGGAGGGCGCCAAGGAGGCCCTGGTCGCCTACCGCAACCGCGTCACCGAGGTTCACGTCCCGCCGATGAACGAGCTGCCCACATGGGGGGAGGCAGAAGTCGATGCACTACGTGGTGCCATTCGATGAGTACATGCCGGAATTGCGGCTGCTGGTGGGAGGCAAGAACGCCAGCCTGGGGGAGATGACCCGGGCCGGGCTGCCCGTGCCGGCCGGCTTCGCCATCACCACGGCGGCCTTCACCGCCCACACCGCCGACCCGCACCTCGGCCGCGACGTGAAGGACCTGCTGTCACAGGCCGACCCGCGCCAGCCCGTCTCGCTGGAGCCGATCTCGGCCGCGGTGCGGGCCCGCATCGAGGCCGCGCCCCTCGCCGCTGAGATCGCCCACGCCGTGGCCGAGGCCTACGACCGGCTCTGCCAGCAGTGTGGAGTCGACGGGCTGGCAGTGGCCGTGCGGTCCTCGGCCACCTGTGAGGACGCTCCCGACGCCAGCTTCGCCGGCGAGCACGACAGCTTCCTGTGGGTCCGGGGCGCCGACGACGTCACCCACCATGTGGTGCGGTGCTGGTCGAGCCTGTGGACGGCGAGGGCGATCTGCTACCGGGCGGAGACGGGCTATGCCGAGCAGGCCGTGTTCATGAGCGTGGGCGTCCAGAAGATGGTGCGCCCCATCGCCTCGGGTGTGGCCTTCACCCTCAATCCCAGCAACGGCGACCGCTCCCAGGTGGCCATCGACGCCAGCTGGGGCCTGGGCGAGCCGGTGGTCTCGGGCGAGGTGACCCCCGACAACTGGCTGGTCGACAAGGTGCTGTGGGAGATCACCAGCCGCAAGGTGTCGAACAAGACCGTCGAGCTGCGGGTGGAGGGCAACGCCGTGGCCCGCGTCGAGCTGTCGGGCGAGCGGGCCACCGGTCCCTGCCTGACCGACGCCGAGATCAAGGCGGTGGCCCGCCTGGCCCGGGCGGCGGAGCGCCACTACGGCTGTCCCCAGGACATCGAGTGGGCCCTCGACAGCGAGCTTCCCGCCCCCGACAACGTCGCCCTCCTCCAGTCCCGCCCCGAAACGGTCTGGAGCCGCCAGGAGCGCCCTCCGGTGGCCACGTCGACCAACGTGATGGACAGCATCGTCTCCACCCTGTGCGCCCCCATCCACACCCGTCCCCAGTCGGCCACCTGAGAACAGGAGAGGAAGGAACGATGAGCGACCGGTTCCCGAGCCCGTTCGAGATCGAGACGCCCCCCGGTGCCGAGGGGTGGGAGGAGCTGTACCCCTACTACATGGTCTTCTCCGAGGACCGCCGGGCCTACGAGGACTCCATGTTCTGGTTCCAGGACGGCATCCACTGGCCCGAGGCCATGACCCCCTGGGACGCCACCTTCTTCGAGTACGCCATCGCCGCCCTCTCCCAGTACAACACCCGCCACTACCTGATCCCGCCGGCCCTGGGCGTGGACGCCCGCATCCTCAACGGCTACGGCTACCTATCGCCCGTGGGCGTGGCCGACCCGGCCGAGATCGAGGCCCGGGTGCCCCACTTCCTGGAGCGGGCCGGCTTCTACTTCGGCAACTGGGACCGGCTGTACGGCCAGTGGATGGAGAAGATGAAGGTTCTCATCGACGAGATGGAGTCGGTGACCTTCGAGGCCCTGCCCGAGAAGGAGGAGATGGAGGTCGTCACCGAGGGCCACGGGACCGGCTCGGGGCTCACGCTCATCGTGTCCTACCACCGGCTCATCGACCTCGCCCTCAAGCTGTGGCAGTACCACTTCGAGTTCCTCAACCTGGGCTACGCCGCCTACCTCGACTACTTCGGGTTCTGCAAGCAGGCCTTTCCCAACATCCCCGACCTGTCCATCGCCAAGATGGTGGCGGGCGTCGAGGTCGACCTGTTCCGGCCCGACGAGGAGCTGAAGAGCCTGGCCCGGGCCGCCCTCGAGCTGGGCGTGGAGAAGGCCTTCGCCGCCACCGACGACGCCGACGCCGTGTTCACCGCCCTGCGCTCGAGTCCGGCCGGCCAGCAGTGGCTGGAGCGCTTCGAGGCCGTGAAGCACCCGTGGTTCAACTTCTCCTCGGGCTCGGGCTTCTACCACTACGACCGGATCTGGATCGAGCACCTGTCCATCCCCTTCGGCTTCATCGCCAACTACGTGGCCAAGCTGGCCGCCGGCGAGGACATCGACCGGCCCATCACCCAGATCCGGGCCGAGCGGGACCGGATCGTGGACGAGTACACCGAGCTGCTGGGCTCGGACGAGGACCGGGCCGCCTTCGCGGGCAAGCTCGGCCTGGCCCGCACCGTCTTCCCCTACGTCGAGAACCACAACTTCTACGTCGAGCACTGGAGCCACTCGATCCTGTGGCGCAAGATGCGCGACCTGGGCCGGGTGCTCAACAAGGAGGGCTTCCTGGCCGAGGTCGACGACGTCTTCTACCTGAAGCGCACCGAGATTCCCGATGCCATCTACGACTCCTACTCGGCCTGGGCCGTGGGCGTGTCCCCCCGGGGCACGGCGTACTGGCCCCGGGAGGTGGAGCGGCGCAAGGGGATCCTCACCGCCCTGCGCCAGTGGTCCGCCCCCAAGGCGCTGGGCAACCCGCCCGAGGTGGTGACCGAGCCCTTCACCATCATGCTGTGGGGGATCACCTCGGAGTCGGTCAAGGCCTGGCTGGGGGGCGGCTCCGACACCACCGGCGGGCTGTCGGGCTTCGCTGCCTCGCCCGGCGTGGCCGAGGGCCCGGCCCGGGTCATCTTCTCCGCCGACCAGATCGGCGAGGTGGAGACGGGCGAGATCCTGGTGGCCCCGATCACCGCCCCGTCGTGGGCCCCCATCTTCGGCAAGATCGGGGCCACCGTCACCGACATCGGCGGGATGATGAGCCACGCCGCCATCGTGTGCCGGGAGTACGGGCTGCCGGCGGTGACCGGCACCGCCTTCGGCACCCGCCAGATCAAGACCGGCCAGCGGATCCGGGTCGACGGGA
>JBIOUX010000026.1:0-50277 GCA_044867425.1 Acidimicrobiia bacterium
CCAGATCCCGGGCTCCCGGCCGGCGGTCGAGGACCGCCGGCGGGACCACCAGGCGGTGGGGACCGAAGGTGGCCAGCACCCGCTCGCCGTCGGCGGCCAGGCGGGCCCCTACCAGGTTCATGGCCGGCGACCCGATGAAGCCGGCAACGAAGAGGTTCACGGGATCGTCGTAGAGGCACTGGGGGGTGTCCAGCTGCTGGAGGGTGCCCTCCCGCATGACGGCCACCCGGTCGGCCATGGTGATGGCCTCCGTCTGGTCGTGGGTGACGTACATGGTGGTCGTCCCCAGCCGCTGGTGGAGGCTGGCGATCTCGGCCCGCATCTGGACGCGCAGCTTGGCGTCGAGGTTGGACAGGGGCTCGTCCATGAGGAAGGCGGCCGGTTCCCGCACGATGGCCCGGCCCATGGCCACCCGCTGGCGCTGACCGCCGGAGAGCTGGCGGGGCTTGCGGGCCAGGTAACCGGAGAGGCCGAGGAGCTCGGCCGCCTCCTCCACCCGGCGCCGGATCTCGGCCTTGGGAACTTTCCGCAGCTTGAGCCCGAAGGCCATGTTGTCGAACACCGACATGTGGGGGTAGAGGGCGTAGTTCTGGAAGACCATGGCGATGTCGCGGTCTCTGGGGGCCAGGTCGTTGACCACCCGCTCCCCGATCCGGATCACACCCGCGGAGGCGGCCTCGAGGCCGCAGACCATGCGCAGCACCGTGGTCTTGCCCGACCCGGACGGCCCGACGAGCACCAGGAACTCGCCGTCGGCGACGGTGAGGTCGAATCCGGAGACGGCCACGGCCCCCCCGGGGAACTCCTTGGTCACGCCCTCGAGGACGATGCTGGCCACTCCGGCGGAGCGTATCCCGGAGTATCCCGACCGGCGGGGCACCTCATCGGTATCCTGCCCGCGGCGATGCCTAGACCTCCTCCGCGCCTGGCTCCCACGGTCGCCCTGGCCGCCCTGTGGCTGGCGCTGTACCTGCTCTACCTGACGGTGAAGCCGGAACCGCCGGCCACTCCGGAGCGCGACGGGCGGGCCACCACGACCACCTCGGTGACGACCCAGCGCGGGGTGGAAAAGGGGCTCAGCCGGCCGGTGGTTCCGGCAGCGGTGCCGGACCGGTCCCGCTGACGTCATCGGGCGGGCCATCTGACTCGCCGGGGGTCGAATCCGGTGCCGGCGGGGACGGCGCTTCCGGCTGAGCCGGGGATTCGGCCGGCGGAGCCGGGCTCACCGGCGGACCCGGAGACGCCGGCGGGCCGGCCGATTCCTCCGACGGAGGAGCGGCCGCCGGCGGCGTGGGCGCGCCCGACGGGCCGGCGGACCCCTCGGGGATCGGAGATGGGGCCGTCGGAGCCGCGGCGTCGGCCGGCGGCGCTGACGCTTGCCCGGGCGGAGCGGCCTTCTTGGCCGGCGGGGCCTTCTTGGCCGCCGCCGCCTTCTTCGCCGGAGCCGCCTTCTTCGCCGCCGGAGCCGGCTTCTTGGCTGGCGTCGCCTTCTTCACCGCCCCGGCCGCCTGGGCCGGAGGGGCCTTCTTGGGCGGCGCCGCCTTCTTCGCTGCCGCCGCCTTCTTGGCCGGAGCCGCCTTCTTGGCCGGCGCCGCCTTCTTGGCCGCCGCCGGCTCGGCCGGGGCTGGCGGCGCCGCTTTCTTGGCCGCCGCCGGCTCGGCCGGGGCGGGCGGCACCGCATGGACCCCGGTGACCACTCGATCCGCCGGCGGGGGCGACGCCACCATGGCCGGACGGGAGGCCGGCGGTGTCTTCGCCGGGGGGGGACGGCTGGCCATGGACACTGCGCCGGCTGCCGCTGCTGCTGCTGCCGACTCAGCCGAGACCGCGCTGTCCGCCGGGCTGGCGGCGCCGGCCGCCGAACCCCTCGGCGCAGTCTCGACCGGGGGCGTCACCGGTTCGGGAGCGGCACCGGCCGCGGGAGCCGGAGGAGCGGTGGACGGCTCGGGGGCGGCGACACCCGAGGGCGCCGCCGGCTTGGCCGCCGCCCCTTCGGTGGCCGTCCCGGGCAGCGTCTGGGGTACGGGACGGGCGGCCGCCTTGGGCTTCTCCGCCGCCGGCGCCGCCTGCTTTCCGACCGCCGGCGCCGCCTGCTTTCCGACCGCCGGCTTCCCCACCGCCGGCTTCCCCGCCGCCGGCTTCTTCACCACGGTCTTCTTCACCGGCGGACGGGCCGCGGGCTTCTTCGCCGCCGGGGCCGGCTCCGGGCCCCGCACCCGCCGGCCCGACTCCCGGTAACCCAGATCGCCGGCCAGCTTGTTGCGGGCCGTCAACTCGTGGGTGCCGGGGTCCACGTCCCACTCGGCGAGCTGGCGGCGTCCCTTGTGGGAGTACACGAAGGTGACGCACCACACGCCCTCGGGACGCATGTGCGCCCCCCAGCCCTCGTCGAGCTCGTCCAGGCTCAGGCTGGCGCCCTTCTCGAAGACGTTGGCGGCCACCGCCTGGCCCAGCGGCACCGCCGACGGACCCACCCGGGGCTTGGTGTAGATCATCGCCGTGGCCCGTTGCACCAGGCGGGCCTGCTCGGCCAGCACGGGGGCGGCGAAGCGGTCGATCCAGGCCTCGTCCGTGCCCGACGCCTTGGCCAGGGCGGCCACCGACTCCCCCAGCCGCAGCCGGTGCTGGATCTCCCGGGGGGTCAGCCTGGCGCCGGCGCTGCCCATGGAGGAGTCGTCCCAGCGTTTGGAGGGCAGGGCGGCCGACTCCAGCCCCCGGCCCTCCTCCTTGAGGCGCAGCCGGTGGGCCCGCTCGATGGCGTCGAGCAGCTTGTCGTCGATCTCGAGCACGAGGTCGCCCCGCTTCGAGCGGGCGTGCTCCGAGAGCAAGAGACCTCTGTTGTCGGGAGTGATTCCGACGAGATGGAGCTTGGGCATCCGTCCCCCGAAGCCGCGTGCCAGCGCCGACGCGGGGCGGAGTGTAACAGCACGTTCCGCCGCCTTCTTGGGGACCCCATGTCAACCCTGGTGGACCGCCCGGCGTCAAGACAAGGTGATGGCAACCATCATGACCGACCCGCCTCCCGCCGCTCCGGCGCTCGACCGCGACCTGGTCCTGGCCGACCTGTTCCGGGCCCATCACGGTCCGCTGGTCCGCACCATCAGCCTGCTGCTGGGTGATGCCGGTGTGGCCGAGAAGATCGTCCAGGACGCCTACGTGAAGCTCCACGGCGCGCTCCCCCGGCTCCGCCACCCCGAGGCGGCGGTCGCCTACCTGCGGGTCACGGTGGTCAACCTGGCCCGCTCGAGGCTGCGCCGCTTCCGGGTCGCCCGGCGGCACCCCCCGGTCCCGCCCGGGCCAGGCCCCGGCGCCGAGGAAGGAGCGCTGCTGTCCGAGGATCACCGGGAGGTGCTGGCGGCACTCGACACCCTCCCCCGCCGCCAACGGGAATGTCTCGTATTGCGCTTCTACCTGGGCCTCAGCCAAGCGGACATCGCCGCCGCCCTTTCCATCTCGGCGGGGTCGGTGAAGACCCACACCTCCCGGGCCCTCGCCGCCCTCTCCGCCCAACTGGAGGACCGGTCATGACCATCGAGGACCGCCTGCGCCAGGCGCTCGCCGCCCAGGCCGCCACTATCGACCCGGCGCCCGACGCCTGGGCCCGCATCCGGGAGCGCACCGGTCACCACCAACGTCGCCCGCTCCTGATGCCGGCCCTGGTCACCGCCAGTGCCGTGGTCGCCGGCGTCATCGGGATCGTCGCCCTCACCGGCGGGGAGGGCGCCCACCAGGTCGTGACCGAACCTCCGGCGTCGGAAACGCCGGTTCCCGGAGACCGGCCGGACACCACCGCCACCACCGCTCCGGGCTCCGTGCCCCTCCCCGAGACCTTCCTGGCCGTACGCAACCGCGGCCGGGAGCTGGTGGTGGTGGAGACGGCCACCGGGCACGTGCGCCGCACCCTCGTCGACCTGGGCGACCCTCCCGAGAGCTTCAACGAGGTGGAGAAGAGCTACTGGTCCTACATCGACGGCCTCACCCTCACCCCCGACGGGCGCACCGTCTTCTACAGCACCGGTCCCGAGCCGGCACCGGGCAACCTCTACCGGGTCACGGTCGAGGGCGGCGAGCCCGAGTTCGTCGGCAACGGCGCCCTCCCTCAGGTGAGCCCCGACGGCCGGTCCCTGGCCTCACTGAACGGTCCCATCCAGGCGATCGCGATCGGGGATCTGGACACGGGGACGACCCGGCTGCTCGAGCCGGCTTCGGGCTCCGACGAGTACCCCGGGCCGTTCGCCTGGAGCGCCGACTCGAAGACGTTGGCCTTCGAGTCCCGCACCTATGGACCCAGCGACGTCCAGAACGCGGCCCGCATCCGGGTCGTCGACGCCGTCACCGCCCGCCGGCTGGAGGACAGCCGGACGCTGGCCGCCGAAGCGGGCCGGAGCCTGCACGTGGCCGGCTACCGGGCCTTCGACGGGCTCCTCGGGGTGCTCGAGACCGCCCCCGAGGGGGACGGCGGGACGCGCTTCTCGGTCCGGGACCCGGCCACCGGCGCGGTCAAGGGCACCCTCGACCTGCCGTTCACGGCCACCAGTGCCGTCTACGACCGCTCCGGTCGGCACCAGCTCTTCGTGACCGGAAACGGTGCCGTGCAGCGGCGCAGCGGCGGCCCGTTCACCGCCATCCCGGGCCTGCGTGACGTGACGCTCGTCGCCTGGTAACCGCCGGCCGGGCCGGGGTGCCCCCGCCGGAATCGTCGCTCCCTACTGACGCGTGGTGGCGGCGACGGGGTAGCGTGATGCCGCCGTCACCATTGCGCACAAGGGGGAGCCATGGGACGCCACATCCGACTGCTCGCCGCGCTGAGCTGCACCGTTCTCCTCGCCGCCTGCGGGGCCGGCAAGGAGGACACCGGAGGCCAGGCCGCCTCCGGTGAAGATGTCGAGACCAAGTGCGAGAAACCGCCGGGTGAACCCATCCTCATCGGCATCGGGGTGGCCCAGACCTCCCCGGTGGCGCTGCTGGGCCAGGAGGAGGTGGTCGGCGCCAAGATCGCCGAGGCCTACTTCAACTGCAAGGAGGGCGTGAACGGGCGGGAGGTGAAGCTCGTCTTCGAGGACACCGGGGGCGACGAGAACGGGGCCATCAACGCCTTCAGCGCCCTCATCGGCAAGGGCGTGGTCGGCATTGTCGGCCCCACGCTCTCCCAGCAGGCCAACGCCGCCGACCCCGAGGCGGAGCGGGCCGGCGTGCCCGTGCTGGCCCCGTCCAACACGGCCAAGGGCATCCCCCAGCTGGGCGACTACATCGCCCGGGTCTCCGCCCCCGTGGCCGTGGTGGCCCCCCTCGCCGTCGAGCAGGCCCTGACCATGAACCCGGCCATCAAGACGGTGGCGGTGGCCTACGCCCAGAACGACGCCTTCTCCAGCTCGGAGACCGGCACCTTCCAGGAGACGGTCAAGGCCAAGGGCCTCAACCTGGCCACCGTGCAGACCTTCCAGACGAGCGACACCGACTTCACCGCCCAGGCCAACGCCATGCTGGGCAGGAAGCCCGAGCTGATCATCGTCTCCGGCCTGGCCGCCGACGGCGGCAACCTGGTCAAACAGCTGCGGGAGCTGGGCTACACCGGCCTCATCATCGGCGGCAACGGGCTGAACACGACCAACGTCTTCCCGGTGTGCGGGAAGTCGTGCGACGGGGTCCTCATCGCCCAGGCCTACAGCCCGTCCTACGACAACGCCATCAACAAGGAGTTCCTGGAGGCCTACCGGGCCGAGCAGAAGAAGCAGCCCCCTCAGTTCTCCGCCCAGACCTTCACCGCCGTCCAGGTCTTCGTCGAGGCGCTCCGGGCCCTGGACAAGGAGAAGCCCATCAAGGACATGGACGTGAAGACGCTGCGCACCGAGCTCAACACGACCCTCTTGAAGCTGAAGTACGAGACGCCGCTCGGGCCGATCGCCTTCGACCCCGAGGGGGAGATCCTCCAGGACAAGTTCTACGTGGCCCAGATCAAGATGGCTGCCGACGGAAAGAGCGGCGAGTTCACCTTCGTCCGCTGATGCCCAACTGAGGTGCGAGATTTCCTCCAGAAGCTGCTGAACGGGCTGGCCATCGGCAGCGTCTACGCCATCTTCGCCCTCGGCTACACCCTGGTCTTCTCCATCCTGCGGGTCATCAACTTCGCCCACGCCGCCATCTTCACGGTGGGCGCCTACCTCACCTACGCCCTGACCGGCGCCCGCTTCGGCTTCAACGGGATGCTCAAGAACTCGGCGCTGCCCTTCGAGCTGCCGTTCTGGTTGGCCCTGCTGGGTGGCGCGCTGGGGGCCGGTCTGCTGGGCGTCATCGTCGAGCAGGTGGCGTTCCGGCCGCTGCGCAAGCGGGGCTCGGATCCGCTGCTCACGCTGGTGTCGTCGCTCGGTGTGGCCATCGCCGTGGTCAACATCGTCCAGTACCTCTTCGGGGCGGAGAACTACTCCTACCAGGACCCGCTGGGCGACCTGCCGGGCAAGGTCGACTTCGGGCCCGCCGCCATCCGCACCGTCCAGGTCGTCATCTTCGTCGTGTCCATGGTGATCGTGGTCGCCCTCACCCTCCTCATCAACCGGACCCGGATCGGCAAGGGTCTGCGGGCGGTGGCGGAAGACGCCGACACGGCCCGGCTCCTGGGGATCGACACCGACCGGCTGGTGCGGCTGTCGTTCTTCATCTCCGGGCTCCTGGGGGGACTGGCCGGGACGCTCATCGCCATGTCGGTGGGGATCGCCGGACCCAGCTTCGGCATCGCCTTCGGCCTGAAGGGCCTGGCCGTCATCGTGCTGGGGGGCCTGGGCGACATCCCCGGGGCGGTGGTGGGCGGCCTCGTGATCGGGGTGGCCGAGGCCTTCGTGCCCGATGCCCAGGTCGCCTACCGGGAGGCGGTCGCCTTCGTGGTCCTGCTGGTCATGCTCCTGATCCGCCCGCAGGGCCTGCTCGGCCGTTCCCAGGTCCAGAAGGTCTGACGGGGTTCGGGCGTGCTCGACTACCTCAACTCCTACGGGTCGCTCATCGTCACCATGGTGCTGGGGGCGGTGCTCGGCCTGTCGCTCTACCTGCCCCTCATGGCCGGCCAACTCTCGCTCGCCAGCCCCGGCTTCTACGCCCTGGGCGGCTACGTGGCCGCCATCCTCTCGACCAGAACCTTCGCCACCGACGGCACCTACCCCGTGCTCCTGGTCCTGGTCGAGATGCTGGTGGCCGGCGCGCTGTCGGGCGTGCTGGCCGTGGTCGTGGGACTGTCCGCCCTGCGCCTGTCGGGCATCTACCTGGCCCTGGCCACCATCGCCTTCGTCGAGATCCTGCGCGTCGTCTCGCTCAACCTGGAGGTCACGGGCAAGGCCATCGGCATCTTCCAGATCCCCCAGCCCTTCGGCACCAAGCTGTCCTACCTGTGGCTGGCCGGGCCCCTGCTGCTGGCCGCCGCCCTGTTCACCTGGCGCCTGGAGCGGGTCGGGCCCGGCCGGGCCTTCGCCGCCATCCGGGAGGACGAGCTGGCCGCGGCCGCCATGGGCATCGACACCACCCGGGCCAAGGTGCGGGCTTTCGTCATCGGCGGGGTGCTGGCCGGGCTGGCCGGCGTGGTCGCCGCCCACCTGATCAACAGCTGGAACGCCCGCCAGGGCACCTTCGACGCCTCCATCGTCTACCTGTCCTTCGTGCTCATCGGCGGGTCCCGCACCTTCCTCGGACCCATCGCCGGCGGCATGGCCCTCACCTACCTGCCGGAATGGCTCCGGGAGCGGGCCAACAGCGGGTTCCTGCCCGAGTGGGCGGCGCAGTTCCTCCGGGACGGGCGCCTCATCATCTACGGGGTGCTCCTCGCCCTGTCCTGCGTGTTCTTCCCCCAGGGCTTCATCACCCCCGAGCTGCTGGAGCGGATCAAGCGCCTGGACTTCCGCCGGCGCAAGCGGCCGCCCACGCTCGAACCGGAAAGCGCGGGCTGAGATGACCGGCGGGATGGCCTGCGTGCTCTTCACCGACCTGGTCGGGTCGACCGAGCTCATGGCCCGCCTGGGGGACGCCGCCTTCGACGAGCTGCGGAACCAGCACTTCGCCCTGGTGCAGGAGGCGGTCTCGGCCCGGGGCGGAACGGCGGTGAAGAACACGGGGGACGGCATCCTGGCCACGTTCGGCTCCGCCGGCGAAGCCCTGGCCGCGGCCGTGGCCATCCAGCAGGCGACGGATCGCCAGGGCCGGGAGGCGGGGGTGTCGTTGGCGGTGCGGGTGGGACTCTCGCTTGGCGACGTGTCCGGCACCGAAGGCGATGTCTTCGGCACTCCGGTGGTGGAGGCCGCCCGCTTGGTGGAGGCAGCCCGGCCCGAGCAGATCCTGTGCAGCGCCGTGGTGCGCACAGTGGCCGGGTCCCGGGCCGTGGCCGAGCTCACCGAGGTGGGCTCGATGGACCTCAAGGGTCTGCCCGAGCCGCTCGTCGTCTACGACGTGGCCTGGGTGCCGGCGGCGGCGCCGGAGGCCGAGGTGCCGCTGCCTCCGCTGTTGACGGGACCGGGCCGGATCTTCGTTGGCCGGGAGGGGGAGCTCGAACGGCTCCGGCAGCTGTGGAAGGAAGCTGTGGCCGGGGAACGCCGGGCGGTCCTGCTCGGCGGGGAACCGGGAATCGGGAAGACCCGACTGGCCGCCGAGCTGGCCCACGAGCTCCACAAACAAGGGACGCTGGTGCTGGCCGGGCGCTGCGACGAGGACCTGGGAGTCCCCTACCAACCTTTTGTCGAAGCGCTCCGCCACTACGTGACCCATGTGGCGGTGCCCCGCCTGGGCCGCCACGCGGGCGAGCTGTCCCGCATCATCCCCGAGCTGCCGGACCTCGTCGCCGGCCTGCCCGAGCCGCTCCGCTCCGATCCGGAAACGGAGCGCTACCGGCTCTTCGACGCCGTGGCCTCGTGCATGGCGGACGTTTCCGCGGAAACGCCGCTGCTCCTGATCCTGGATGACATCCAGTGGGCGGCGAAGCCGACCCTCCTGCTGCTCCGCCACGTCCTGCGCTCCACGGAGCCGGCGCGGGTCCTGTGCCTGGCCACCTACCGCGACACCGACGTCCGCCGCGGTCATCCCCTGACGGAGCTGCTGGCCGACCTGCGGCGCGGGGGCGGGTCGGAGCGCCTCCCCGTGACCGGCCTCGACGCCGCAGGGGTGACGGCGTTCATCGAGGCCGCCGCCGGTCACGTGCTCGACGAAGAGGGCGAGGACCTGGCCCGGGCGGTGTGGGCGGAGACGGAAGGGAACCCCTTCTTCATGGTGGAGGTCATGCGCCACCTGGCCGAGACCGGCGCTCTCGAGCTCCGGGAAGGCCGCTGGTTCGTCTCCTCCGTCCTCGACGAGGTGGGCATCCCCGAGGGCGTGCGCGACGTGGTGGGCCGGCGGCTCTCCCGCATGTCGGAGGCCGCCAACCAGGCCCTCACCGTCGCCGCCGTCGTCGGGTCCGAGTTCGAGCCGGTCGTCGTCGCCGCCGCCGCCGGCATGGCCGAGGACGATCTCCTGGCCGGCATCGACGAAGCCGTGGCCGCCCGCCTGGTGGTGGAGGTGCGGGGTCCGGTGCCCAGGAACCGCTTCTCCCACGCCCTGGTGCGGGCCACGCTCTACGACGAGCTGACCGGGGCCCGGCGGGTGGCGCTGCACCGGCGGGTGGCGGAAGCCATCGAGTCGGTCCACGCCTCCGCCCTCGATGACCACCTTCCGGCGCTCGCCCACCACTGGGCCCGGGCCGCGGCCCCGGCGGCCGACGTGGACAAGGCCGTCGACTACGCCGAGCGGGCCGGCGCCCAGGCCCTGGCCCAGCTCGCCCACGACGAAGCAGCCGCCTACTACGCCCAGGCCCTGGAGCTCCTCGCCGCCGCCGGGGCGCCCGCCGATGATCCCCGCCGGCTGGATCTCCTCATCGCTCGCGGGGAAGCCGAGCGCCGGGCGGGCGAGGCCGTCTACCGGGAAACCCTTCTCGACGCCGCCCGCCTGGCCCAGGCGCGGGGCGACAACGACGCCTTGGCCCGGGCGGCACTGGCCAACAACCGGGGCAATCTCTACAGCAATGTCGGCCAGGTCGACACCGAGCGCGTCGCCGTGCTGGAGGCGGCGATCCAGGCGGTGGGAGAGCACCAACCCGCCCTCAGGGCCCGCCTGCTCGCCAACCTGGGACTGGAACAGGCCTGGGTGGAGGACCGCAGACGCCGGGTGGAGCTCTCCGACCGAGCTGTGGCCGACGCCCGCCGAGTGGGCGACCCGGCCACCCTGGCCCACGTCCTCCTGGCCCGTGACTACACCGTCGCCGCCCCGGACAACGCCGAGGAGCGTCTGGCCAACACGGGCGAGCTTTTGCGGCTGGCGCAGGTGCTGGGCGACCCGGTGATCATGAACCGGGCCTGGCATCTTCGCCTCCGGGCGGCCATTGAACTGGCCGACACTGCGGAGGCCGAACGGTGCCTGGCCGCCAACCAGGTCCTGGTCGCCGACCTCGGCCAGCCCGCCCTGACGTGGCCCGTCCGGCTGCAGCAGGCCGGGATGAGCATGCTGCGGGGCAAACTGCCCACCGCCGAGGAGGAGAGCCTCGCCGCCTACGAAACCGGAATGGCCAGCGGTCAGCCCGACGCGTTCATCTTCCGGTTCGCCCAGCGCTACCAACTGCTCTTCGAGCAGGGCCGCATGGACGAGATGGAAGACGAGCTGCGCAAGATATTCGAGCTTCCGGTGATCACCGTGAGGACCATGTTCGCCAACTTCTGCCTCGAGTCCGGGCGCCCCGACGAGGCCCGCCGGGTCTTCGAGGAATTGGCCGCCGCCGCCTTCCCCGCCCCCTTCGATTTCCTGTGGCTCCGCTTCCACACTGAAGGCGCCTCGACCTGCGCCCACCTGGGCGACGTATCCCGGGCGGCGCAGCTCTACCAGCGACTCGAGCCCTATCGGGAGCGGGTCGTGTGCATGGCCCAGGGCGGAGTCACCACGGGCTCCGTCGCTCATTACCTCGGGCTGCTCTCCAACACTCTCGGACGCTCCGACGAGGCCGCCGCCCATTTCGCCGCAGCCGCTGAGACCCACGAGCGCATCGGCGCCCCCACCTGGCTGGCCCGCAGCCGGGCCGAATGGGCGTCCGCCCTGCTTCGCCGGGGTGACGCCGGTGATGCCGAACAGGCCCGGGGTCTCCTCGACCAGGCCCTGGCCACCGCAACCGAGATCGGCCTCCCCCGGGTCGAGCAGCGGGTCCGTGAACTGCTGGCGGAGGCGGGCCCATGACCGGCGGGATGGCCTGCGTGCTCTTCACCGACCTGGTGGGGTCGACGGAGCTCATGGCCCGGCTGGGCGACACCGCCTTCGACGACCTGCGGGACGAGCACTTCACCCGCCTGCGGTCCGCCGTCGAAGCCCACCACGGTGGCCTGGTGAAGAACACGGGCGACGGGATCCTGGCCACCTTCGGGTCGGCGGTCGACGCCCTGGCGGCGGCGGTGGCCGTCCAGCAGGCCACCGAGGCGCACGGGCGCGGCGCCGGCGTCCCCCTCGAGCTGCGGGTCGGCCTGGCGCTCGGTGAGGTGACCGACCAGGAGGGCGACGTGTTCGGCACCCCGGTGGTGGAAGCGGCCCGCCTGGTGGGCGCCGCCCGGGCCGGCCAGATCCTCTGCTCGGCCATGGTCTCGATGGTGGCCGGCTCCCGGGCGCCGGCGGACCTGACTGATCTCGGCACCATGGAACTGAAGGGCCTCACCCATCCGCTGCCGGTGTGCGAGGTGGCGTGGGCGCCAGCCGCGCCGGTGGCCACCACAGTGCCGGTGCCCTCCCTCCTGACCGGCACCAGCCGGATCTTCGTGGGCCGGGATGCGGAGCTGGAACGCCTGCGGGAGCTGTGGAAGGAGTCGCTGGCCGGCGAGCGGCGGGCGGCGCTGCTGGGCGGTGAGCCCGGCATCGGCAAGACCCGCCTGGCCGCGCAGCTGGCCGGCGCCCTCCACGACGAGGGCGCCATGGTGCTGGCCGGCCGCTGCGACGAGGACCTGGGCGTCCCCTACCAGCCCTTCGTGGAGGCGCTGCGCTGGTACGCGGGGCATGTTCCCGTACCCCGCCTGGGCCGCCACGGCGGCGAGCTGGTCCGGCTGGCCCCGGAGCTCGCCGAGCTCGTCCCCGGGCTCACCCAACCGCTGCGGTCGGACCCCGAGACGGAGCGCTACCGGCTGTTCGAGGCGGTGGCCGACTGGCTGGCCGACATGTCCGGGGAGGCGCCCGTCCTCCTCATCCTCGACGACCTCCACTGGGCGGCCAAGCCGACACTCCTGCTGCTCCGCCACGTCCTGCGGGCCCAGGAGCCGGCCCGCCTGCTGGTGGTGGCCACGTACCGGGACACCGACATCGGCCGGGGCCATCCCCTCACCGATCTCCTGGCCGACCTGCGCCGCGACGGCAGCTCCCGCCGGCTGCCGGTCACCGGCCTCGACGCCCCGACGGTGGCCGCCTTCCTGCAGGCGGCCGCCGGCCACGACCTCGACGAGGAGGGCGAGGACCTGGCCCAGGCCATGTGGGCGGAGACGGACGGCAACCCGTTCTTCGTGACCGAGGTGCTCCGCCATCTCTCCGAGTCCGGTGCCCTGGAGCAGCGCGACGGGCGCTGGGTGGCCACGTCCGCTCTCGAGGAGCTGGGGATCCCGGAGGGGATCCGGGACGTGATCGGCCGGCGGCTGGCCAAGCTGGCCGAGGCGACCAACCGGGTCCTGACGGTGGCGGCAGTGGTCGGCCTGGAGTTCGAGGCGGCCGTAGTCGCCGCCGCCGGTGGGCTCGACGAGGACGCCGTCTTCGCCGGCGTCGAGGAGGCCGTGGCCGCCCGGCTGGTGGTGGAGGCCCCCGGGCCGGCGCCGAGGTACCGCTTCTTCCACACGCTGATCCGCACCACGCTCTACGACGAGGTGACCGCCGGACGGCGGGTCGCCCTCCACCGCCGGGTGGGCGAAGCCATCGAGGCGATCCACCCCCACCACCTCGACGACCACCTCCCCGCCCTGGCCCACCACTGGGCCCGGGCCTCGGCTCCGGCCGCCGAGGTGGGCAAGGCCGTCGACTACGCCACCCGGGCCGGCGACCGGGCGCTGGCCCAGCTGGCCCACGACGAGGCCGCCGCCTACTACGCCCAGGCCGTCGAGCTCCTCGACGCGGCCGGCGAACCGGCGGAAGGCCACCAGCGGGTGGCCCTCCTCATCGCCCTGGGTGAGGCCCAGCGCCGGGCCGGGGACTCACGGCACCGGGAGACGCTGCTGACCGCCTCCCGCCTGGCCCAGATCCGCGGCGACGCCGATCAGCTGGCCCGGGCGGCGCTGGCCAACACCCGGGGCCACATGTTCACCAAGGTCGGCACCGTCGACACCGAGAAGGTGGCGGCCCTGGAGGCGGCGCTGGCCGCCATGGAGGACGTCGACACCACGGCCCGGGCCCAGCTGCTGGCCACCCTGGCGCTGGAGCTCAACTTCTCGGGTGACCGGCCCCGATGCAACACCTTGAGCAACGAAGCGCTCGCCATCGCCCGGCGCCTGGACGACCCCGCCACCCTCATGTGGGTCCTCTCGGCCCGCTTCTACCTGAGCTGCAGTCCCGATCTCATGGCCCGCCGGCTGGCGGAGACGGCGGAGCTGCTGGCCGCGGCCGAGCGGGTGGCGGACCCGGGCGCGCTGGGAACCGCCCACATCCTGCGGGCCCGGGCGGCCTTCGAAGCCGGTGACATCGACGAGACCGACCGGTGCCTCCAAGCGGCCGACGTGCTGACCGCCGACGTCGGGGAGCCGGCGCTGCGGTGGCGGATGCTCTACCCCCGGGTGGGCCGCCTCATCGTGGCGGGCCAGCTCGACGAGGCCGAGGCGCTGGCGGCGGCGATGGGTGACCTCGGCCGTTCCGCGGAACAGCCCGAGGCGGACGGGCTGCACGCCCTGCAGGCCGGGATCATCCGCCACGAGCGCGGGTCGGGGGCCGAAGACATCCTGCCGTCCCTGCGCGTCGCCATCGAGACCTTCGAAGTTCCCGCCTTCCGGGCCTACCTGGCCCTCACCTACAGCAACGCCGGCCTGGACGAGGAGGCCAGGAGGGAGGCGCACCGAGTCCCCGTCGCCGGATTGCCCGATGATCTCTACTGGCTGGGTGGTCGGTGCTGGCAGGCCGAACTCGCCTACCGGCACGACGACCGTGAAGAGGCGCGGGAGCTCCTGGGCCTGCTGGAGCCGCATGCTTGGGTGGCGGTCGGCAGCCCGACCCCCTTTCCCTCCCCCTCGGTGGCGCACCACCTGGGGCTGCTGGCCGTCACCCTCGGGCGCTACGACGAGGCGCAGGCCCACTTCGCCCGGGCCGCCGGCATTCACGAGCATCTCGGGTCGCCCAACTGGCTGGCCCGGACCCGCACGGAGTGGGCAACCATGCTCCTCCGCCGGCGCGACCCCGGCGACGCCGATCAGGCCCGGACGTTGCTCGATCAGGCGCTGGCTACCGCCGTCGACCTCGGCCTGGGCGGGGTGGAGCGCCGGTGCCGGCTGCTGCTCGCCGAGGCGGGAGCATGAGCGCCGACCCGGTGACCACCGCCACCCCGGTCCTCGAGGTGAAGGGCCTGACCCGGCGCTTCGGCGGGGTCACGGCGGTGGACAACGTCTCCTTCGCGGTGGCCCCCGGGGAGATCTTCGGGCTCATCGGGCCCAACGGGGCGGGGAAGACCACGCTGTTCAACGTGGTGACGGGCATCACCAAGCCGACGGCGGGACGGTTCCTCCACGACGGCGAGGACGTCACCGGGGTCCGGCCCCACCAGGTGGCCCGCCGGGGCATCGCCCGCACGTTCCAGAACATCAGGCTCTTCACCAACCTGTCGGCCATGGAGAACGTGATGATCGGCCGGCACCTTCACACCCGCAGCGGCCTGCTGACCGGGGTGCTGGGACTGCCGCCGGGGCCGGCCGAGGAGCGGGCGGTGCGGGAGCGGGCCCGGGAGCTGCTCGACCTCATGGGCCTGGCCAAGCGGGCCGGCGTCAAAGCCCGCAACCTGCCCTACGGCGACCAGCGGCGCCTGGAGATCGCTCGGGCCCTCGCCCTCGAGCCCAAGGTGCTCCTCCTGGACGAGCCGGCGGCGGGCATGAACCCGCACGAGAAGACGGCCCTGTCCGACTTCATCCGCCAGCTCCGGGCCGACTTCGACCTGACCGTGCTCCTCATCGAGCACCACGTGCCCCTGGTCATGGGGCTGTGCGACCGGATCGCGGTGCTCGACTTCGGCAAGCTCATCGCCCTCGGCGACCCCGAGGTCGTCCGCCGGGACCCGGCCGTGGTCGAGGCCTACCTGGGAGAAGAGTGAAGGTCATGCGCAGCGCCGGGCATGGCGGCTGGGGCAGGGGCCCCCAGCCGCACCGCGATGAGCCGCCAGGCGAAGACCCATGAGCACAGCCGCACCCCTGCTCGAGGTCAAGGATCTCTCCGTCCGCTACGGCGGGATCAGCGCCCTGGAGCACGTCGACCTCACCGTCAACGCCGGCGAGGTGGTCACCCTCATCGGGGCCAACGGGGCGGGCAAGACCACGCTGCTGCGGGCCGTGAGCCGCCTGGTCGAACCCCATGGCGGCTCCATCCACTTCGACGGCACCGACCTGCGCAAGGTGGGGGCGCCCAAGGCCGTCTCCCTCGGCATCGGCCACTCCCCTGAGGGCCGGCGGGTCCTGGCCCGCCAAAGCGTGCGGGACAACCTGCTGCTGGGGGCGTGGACCCGCAGCGACGACGCCGCCATCAAAGCCGACCTCGACGCCCAGCTGGCCCGCTTCCCCCGCCTGGCCGAGCGCATCGACCAGCCCGCCGGCACCCTCTCGGGCGGCGAGCAGCAGATGCTGGCCATCGCCCGGGCCCTCATGAGCCGGCCCCGCCTGCTGCTCCTCGACGAGCCCAGCCTGGGCCTCGCCCCCCGCCTGGTGCGCGACATCTTCGCCATCGTCAGTGAACTGCACGAGGCCGGCGTCACCATCCTCCTGGTCGAGCAGAACGCCACCCTGGCCCTCCAGCGGGCCGACCGGGGCTACGTGCTGGAGGCAGGCCAGATGACGGTATCCGGCCCCGCCGACGAGCTCGTGGCCGACGAGCGGGTCCGGCGCGCCTACCTCGGTTGAGCGACGCCGGCCGCCTGACCGGTGCCCCGGCGCTGCCCGGCCTGGCGGCCACGCTCGTCGCCGGGATGGTGATGTCGACCTTCGTCGGCTACGCCTTCGGGGCGCTGGGCCCCTTCATCATCGACGACCTCGACCTGTCCCGGACCGCCCTCGGGTCGCTCACCACCGTCATGTACTTCGTGGGCGCCGCCCTCTCGCCCCTGCTCGGCCCGCTGGTCGACCGCTTCGGCGGCCGGCGCAGCCTGCTGGCCCTCTTCGCCGTCGGGTCGGCGGGCACGCTGGTGGCGGCCGCCTCCCCCGGCTACGCCGGCCTGGTGGCGGGGGCGGCGCTGGCCGGCGTGGGGGTGGCCCTGGGCAACATCGCCACCAACCAGCTGATCGCCCGCCACGTGGAGGCCGACCGCCAGGGGATCGTGACCGGGGTGAAGCAGTCCGGGGTGCAGGCCGGCGCCTTCCTGGCCGGCGCCGCCCTGCCCGCCCTGGCCGAGGCGTGGGGGTGGCGCTGGGCCCTGGCCGTCAGCGTCCTGGTGGCGGCCGCCGGCGTGGCCGGCGCCTTCCTCACGATCCCCCGTCATGCCGCCGCCCCCACCACGCGCACCGAGCGCCCGAACCGGGTCGGTGCGGGACCGCTCGGCCCGGCCGTCAACCGCCTGACCACCTACGCCACCCTGATGGGCCTGGGCGTGGGGGCGGTCTCCGCCTACCTGCCCCTCTACGCCGTGGAGGAGCTGGGCACGGGCCGGCGGGCGGCCGGCCTGGCCGCCGGGCTCATGGGCCTGGTGGGCGTGGTGGCCCGGGTGTGGTGGGGACGGGTCCACGACCTCACAGCCACGCCCGTCACCCGCACGCTGGTCACCCTGGCCGCCGGCTCGGTGGTGGCGGCGGGGCTGGTCGGGATGGCGGAGGCGGCGGGGGTCGCCCTGCTGTGGGCCGGCGCCGCCGCCCTGGGAGCGACCGCCGTGGCCTGGAACGCCCTGGGGATGCTCTCCATCGTGCGCGACGTCGACACCGCCCGGGCCGGCCGGGCCTCGGGCCGGGTGCTGCTCGGCTTCTTCGCCGGCTACCTGGCCGGTCCCATCACCTTCGGAGCCGTGGTCGACGCCACCGACGCCTACGGGCCCGGGTGGGCCGGCGTCACCGCCGCCTTCCTCGCCGCCACCGTGGTGGGCTGGACCTGGCGGCGCCACCCCGCCAGCCGATAGCCGGCCCCCCGCCTTTCGGCGTTCCTCCGCAACACCTGTCGTTGCGCAGGCACGCCAGAACGCGATCAGGGCCGCGCCCTGAGGGCGGCCGGCACCCGCTACCGGCGCAGCAGGGCCAGGAAGACGGCCGAAGGCAGCACCTGGGCGCCCAGGGCCTCGGCCCGGTTGCGTACCCACGTGTCAGAGGAGACGACCAGCACGGGCACCTCCAGCGGGCGGGCCGCCACCTCGTCCACCACCACCTCGTCGGCTTCCTGGCCGGCGGCGGAGAACACCACCCGCAGACCCGGACGGCGGGGCGGGCGGACCCCGGGCACGTTGGCACCGTCGAAGACCAGGGTGACGCCCACCCGGGTCCGCAGCTGGAACTCGGCCAGGGCGCCGAAGAGGCGCTCCCGCTGCTCGGCCACCGGCGCCTCCGGCCAGGCCAGCATGGAGACGTTGTAGCCGTCGACCACCACCGCCAGCCCCGGGGTACGCACCATGGTCTCGGCGGCCTCGGGGGTGTCGGCCATCATCCCCGGCGGCACCTGCACCGGGGTGCGCTTCGGCCGGACCCGGGGCGGGGGCTCCTCGGAGGCGGGAGCCGGGCCGGGGGCGAGGGGGGCGGCGCCGTCCGGGCCGAGCAGATCGCCGACCCGGCCGGCCAGGAGGGCGGCCGTCTCGATCACCTCCGCCAGGCGGGCCGCGGCCTCGGCGGCTTCAGCCACCACCGCCGGATCGGGGCCGGGCGGGGGTGCGGGCGGCGCCGGCTCGGGCACGGCGGCCGCCTCGGCCGCCGCCTGCTCCGCTTCGATCCGGGCCCGCTGCTCGGCCGCCGCCCGGCGCGCCTCCGCCTTGGCCTGCGCCTCGGCCTCGCCCCGGCGCCGGACGGCCTCGGCCAGCTCCGCCTCCAGCTCCTGCACCCGGGCCCGGGTCTCGGCCAGCTCGGCGACGACCCGCTCCTCCCCCGCCCGCCGGGACCGGCGGGCCTCCTTGAGCTGGGCGTCGAGGGTCCCGGCCTGCGCCTCGGCCGCCGCCCGGGCCACCTCGCCCCGGCGCTTGGCCTCCTCCAGGGTGGCCACCCGTTCCTCCAGGAGCCGCATCTGGTCGGCGATGTCGTCCTCGACCCGCCGGGCTTCGAACGTGGCCACGGCCAGGCCCAAGGCGAACTCCCACCCGGTGGGCCGCACCGTGTACAGCGCCGAAACGAGGCCAGGCAGGTGCCCGTCAGCCGCGGCGGCCGCCACCCGGGCGACCGACTCACGGGGGTCCCAGTCAGCCAGGAGGACCGCCGTCTCCGGGCTGCGGGCGTAGGTGTCGGCCACCGCCGCCCCCACCTGCTCGTCCGTCTCCAGCAGCCGTCGCAGCTGTGCCCGGGCCGCGGGGGTGGCCAGCCCCCGGCGGTCGAAGGTGGCCAGTCGACGGGCGGAAACGGGCACGTCAGCCGGCGGCAGCGCCCGTAGGACATCGCCGGCCAGCTCCAGGAGAGGCCCCACGAGGCCCTCCGGCAGCGTCGCCAGCGGAGCCTCGTCTTCGCTCCCGAAGTCGATCGGAGGGCGGGGGACTGGATCGCTCACCAGGGGCCTCGTTGCGCCTTCCCCCAGCGGGCTTCGTACACTGAGGCGTCCGAGACCGCACGAACGACGCGTCCGGGGTGCCGGGTATCCCCGCCGTGGAGGGATCGCATGCAGGCACGATACGACGAGCTCACCCTGGAGACCCAAGGCGACGGCGACATCCTGGACCTCACGTCCTACGCCCAGAAGGCCATCGCCAACTACGGACTCCGGGACGGGCTGTGCACCGTGTTCGTGGCCCACTCCACCTGCGGCATGACCACCATCGAGTGCGAGCCGGGTTGCAACGCCGACATCAACACCGTGCTCGAGCGGGTCGCTCCCCAGGACGACACCTGGCAGCACAACGAGCGCAACGCCGACACCAACGGCCACAGCCACGCCCGGGCCGCCCTCATCGGCCCGTCGGTCACCCTCCCGTTCACGAACTCCGAGCTGCAGGTCGGCACCTGGCAGCGGGTGGTGATGATCGACTTCGACGACCGGCCCCGCAGCCGCAAGGTCGTCATCCAGCTGCTCGGCGACTGAGCTCCGTCGGGCGTCGCCGTCACTCGGGGACCGGCATCTCCTCGATCTGAGGGCCACTGGCCGCGCACCACCGGCAGGTCACCCGCTCCACCTGCCGCTCCAGGATCTCCTCGTCCTCCACCTGGAGGTCCCCGCCCACGCTGTAGTGCCAGTAGGCGCGGGTCCGGGTGGTGGCCACGACGTCGAAACGGGTGAGGTTCCCGCAGGCGCTGCAGCGGTAACGGCTCGGCACCGGCTGCTTTACTCCGCCCGCCGGACCAGGTTGATGGCCACCGACTTCAGATCGGCGGGCGGGAACGGCTGGCGCAGGTTTCCGAACTCGATGAGGGCCATCACCCGGCCCTTCCGGACGAAGACGAAGTCGGCGATGTAGGGCACCTTCTCCTCCGACGGTTCGTTCTCCACGTCCTCCGCCGGAAGCTGGACTTCGAAGCGGAAGCCGGTGGACTGGTCGCCGAACCCGGTGGCGTCGAGGGGCGCCATCGTCCCCCGCACGTCCTCGGAGAACTTCGGGTTCCGGGCCAGGCGGGCGTTGATGAGGCCCTCGAAGCAGGCCCGGGCGGCAGGCGTGGCCAGGGTGGCCAGCACCTTCTCGGCTGAGGTCGGGGTGTCCAGCACCGCTGACGACGACGACACCGTCCCCGCCCCCGAGCGTCCGTACTCCGCCGACCGGGCCTTGGCCCGCACGGCGGCGGTGAGGGCGGCGGCGTCCGGACCCAGGCAGCGCTCGAAGGGCCCGTCGCCGTCGGCCACCCCGGTGGGGGCGGGACGCACCACCAGGAAGCCGCCGGGCAGGTCGGCCTGGGCGAGGAGGACCCTCCGGGCCAGGGCCTCGTCGGCCTCTCTGGACGGCGCCGCGGTCGTGGTCGTGGCCTTGGGGGCGGTCGTCGTGGTCGAGGAGGCCGCGCCCTTGCCGGTGGTGGTGGTGACCGACCCCGGGACGGTGGACGAGGTGGCGGTCGCGGCGGCGCCTCCGGCCTCGGTGCCCTCGACGGTCGACACGCCCAGCGTCGCCCGTTCCTCCGCCCGGCGCTCCGCCCCTTCGGACGGGCCGCGACCCCAGGTGGCGGCCACCACGGCCACCACGAGACAGAGGGCCCCCACGAGCCGGTCGGGCGGGGTCACGCTTCGGAGGGTAACCCCGGCGCGACGCTACCCGGCGTCATTCGCGAGCCCCTCTCCCCGGTTCGATGTCTCACCTCGTCGTTACCGTCGTCCCATGTTGGCCGTCGCCATGCCGCTGTCCGAGGTGACCTTCGCCGTGGTCGACCTGGAGACCACGGGCATGAGCCCCGGGTCCAGCCGCATCATCGAGGTGGGGGCGGCCCGGTTCCGGGGCGGGGAGTGCCTCGGCACCTTCCAGACCCTGGTCGACCCGGGCTGCGAGGTGCCGCCGTTCATCACCGTCCTCACCGGGATCACCGAGGCGGTGCTCGTCCCCGCGCCGGGCATCGAGGAGGTGCTGCCCACCCTGCTCGAGTTCCTCGGGGATGCGGTGCTGGTGGGCCACAACCTGCGCTTCGACACCTCGTTCCTCGATGCCGCCCTGGTCGCCACCGGCCGCCGGCCGCTGCACCAACCCCGGGTCGACACGCTGACCCTGGCCCGGCGCCTGATGGGCGACGAGGTACCAGACCGGCGCCTGGCCACCCTGGCCGGGTTCTTCCGCACCGCCACCCAGCCCACCCACCGGGCCCTCGACGACGTGCTCGCCACCGCCGGGGTCCTCCACGGGCTGCTGGAGCGGGCCGGGACGTTCGGCATCTTGGCCCTGGACGACCTCCTGGCCGTGCCGGCGGCGCCGGTGGCCCTGGCCAAACTGCCCCTGGCCGCCCGCCTCCCCCGCCGGCCGGGCGTCTACCTGTTCGAGGATGGCGGCGGGCGGGTCCTCCACGTCGGCCGGGCGGTCGACCTGCGGGCCGGGGTGAGGTCCTACTTCACCGCTTCCGACCGCCGGTCCCGGCGCCTGATGCGGGAGGCGGCCCGCATCGACCATGTGGTCTGCGCCCATCCCCTGGAGGCGGTGGTGATCGAGGCCCGCCTGGTGGAGGCCCACCGGCCCCCGTTCCGCCGCCTCGGGCGCCCGGCGGCCCCGGCCTACGTGAAGCTCAGCGCCGGCTCCGGGGTCCCCGCCGGAACCTCCGGTTCTGGTGGGGTGAAGCCCCGGCGCCGGCTGCTGGTCGTCCACCGGCCCCGGCCCGACGGCGCTCTCTACCTCGGGCCGCTCCCGTCGACCCGGGCGGCCCACCTGGTCCGGGAGGCGATCGAGGCCGTTTCTGTGGGTTCCCCGGGCCTGGAACCGGTCCGGCGGCGCCAGGCCGCGGCCGGCGAGCTGATCCACCGGGCCTTCGCCGGCGAGCCCGGGCTGCTCCTGGAGCCGCTGGCCGCCCGCATGCACGCCCTGGCCGCGGCCCGCCGCTTCGACGAGGCGGTCCTGGCCCGGAAGCAGTACCAGGCGCTGGCCGGAGCACTCCGTCGCCAGCGGATCCTCGACACGCTCCGGGGCGCCGGCCGGGTGGTGGTCGAATCCGGCGGGGTGCGCCTCGAGATCGACGGCGGCCGGCTGGTCACGCCCGGTCGGCCCGGCCCGGCCGGGCGGGCCACGCCGTGGCCCGCTCCGCTTTCCCGGGCCGAGGGCGGCGAGATGCTGCTGGTGGGCCGGTGGCTGGAGCGCGAGGGCGCGGCCGGCCGGCTCCGGGTGCTGCGGTCCGACGGCCCGCTGGACGGGCTGTGGGCGGCGGCGCCGGCGGCCACCGCCGGGGCCCGGCCGGCGGCCTAGCTGCCTGCCCTCAGCTCAAGCCGTCGATGACCGCCGCCAGGTCGGTGTCCTTGGCCGTCACGCCGCCCTCGGAGTGGGTGGAGAGGGTGACGACCACCCGGTTGTAGTGGATCTCCAGATCGGGATGGTGGTTGGCCGCCTCGGCCGGCTCCACCAGGCGGTCCACGAACCGGACCGCCTCGGGGAACCCCTTGAACTGGAATTCCCTGGTGATCTGGCCGTCCCCCCGGCTCCAGCCGGGCAGCTTGTCGAGGGCGCTGTCGATCTCGGCATCGGAAAGAGTCGCCATGACAACGATTCTTCCACCGATGGCGGGTCCTACACTCCGGGCCGTGATGGATCCGATGGCCGAAGCCACCCGCCGGCGGGAGGCGGGCGAGGATGTGGTGCTCGCCACCGCCGTGCGCACCGACGGCGCCCCGCCCTGCCAGCCGGGCCAGAAGCTGCTCCTGGGGCGCAACGGCCCGCTGGCCGGGACTCTGGGCTGCTCCGAGTTCGACGCCCAGGCGGTGGCCTCCGCCCCCGACCTCCTGGCCGGCGGCCAGCCCACCCTGGCCACCTACACCCACGAGCTCGGGTCGGTGGACGTCTACCTGGAGCCCCTCGCCCCCCGGCCCCAGCTCGTGGTGCTCTCGGCCACGCCCGTCGCCCTCCATGTCCTGCGGGGCGCCGCCGAGCTCGGCTACACCACCGTGCTGGTGGAGGACCGCGCCGAGCGGGTCACGCCCGACCACGTCGCCGCCGCCGGCCGGGTGGAGACCTCCCTCGACGGGGTGCACGCCGGCCCGTCCACCGACGCCGTCGCCACCGACCACGACGCCCCCAGCCTGGCCGGCCAGCTCGGCTTGCTGCTGCGGTCCAACGCCCGATTCGTGGGGATGATGGGCAGCGCCCGCCACACCGCCGCCCATCTCGAGTCGCTCCGGGCCCAGGGACTGGGCGACGAGCTGGCCCGGCTCAACACCCCCGTCGGGCTCGACCTCGGCGGTCACACCCCTGCCGAGATCGCCCTGTCGATCCTGGCCGGCCTGGTGGCGGCGAGAACCGGCCGCGACGGCGGCTGGCTCGCCCGCCGGTCCTGACTCGGGCCTCCGCCGGCCCGCTTCCCCGATTTGGTGACAGATTTTCTCCACAGCTGAGAAAAATCGTCACCAGAACGGCCGGGCGCCGATCACACGGCGCGCCGGGCCCGCTCGTCCTTCCTTGACTGCGGCTTCTCCGGCCGACCGGCGTCGCCCGGCGGCCCGGACTTCTGGCTTCCCCGCCCCCGCCGCTCCCGCCGCCGCCCCGCCCACTCCAGGACCAGATGGGCGACGCCGGCGGAGAGCAGCGCCCACAGCGGGAGGAGGACCAGCAGCACGCTGTAGCGGCCCACCCCCTCGCCGGCGAAGGCGTCGAGGACGGCGTCCACGTCGAGCAGCCCCACCACCCGCAGCACGACGGCTGAGACCAGGAACCCCAGCGCCAGGGAGAGGAGCCACACCGGCACCCGCACATAGGCCGGCGTGCGGGGGGCCGACCCGGAGGAGGCCGACCCGGAGGAGGCCGACGCGGCGGGGCCCGCCGCCATCCCCGAGCGGCCGTCCTGGGCGTCCCGGGCCGGGCCGGGCGTGGCCTCGGGATGGGCCTGGGTGGCGTCGTCGGGCACCGGCGGGACGTTCATGGACTCGGGGACGGACAGGAGCCGCTGGCACCCGGCACAGCGGAAGCGCCCCTGGCCGGGAACCTCGGCCAGAGGGTGGATGTGCCCGCAGGTGGGGCACTGGAGCCCGGTGGTGGTCATCGGGGGATGCTCACCCGTCCCCGGCGGCGGCGCCGGAGAGCGCCACCAGCTGCTCCAGGGCGGCCGCCGCCCGGCCTTCGACCAGGGAGGCGTGGGCCGCCTCGATGCCCTCGGCGAAGCCGGCGGCCACTCCGGCCACCACCAGGGCGGCGGCGGCGTTGAGGACGACGATGTCCCGGGCCGGGCCCTTGGCCCCGGCCAGCACGTCCCGGGCCACCTCGGCGTTGCGGACGGGGTCTCCGCCCTTGAGCTCGGCCGGTGTCGCCCGGGGAACGCCGAGGAGCGTGGGGTCGAGGACGAAGGTGCGCACGGCGCCCCCGTTGAGCTCCCAGACCGCCGACGTGGTGGTGGTCGTCAGCTCGTCGAGGCCGTCGTGGCCGTGGAAGACCAGGGCATGCTCACAGCCGAGCTCGGCCAGGGCGGCGACGACCTTTTCGGCCATGGCCGGGTCGGACACGCCCAGCGACTGGCGGCGGGCACCGGCCGGGTTGGCCAGCGGACCGAGGAAGTTGAAGGTGGTGGGAACACCCAGCTCCCGGCGGGTGGGACCGGCGTGGCGCAGCGCCGGGTGATAGCGGGGGGCGAAGCAGAACCCGATGCCGGCCTGTTCGATGCAGCGCGCCACCCCCGCCGGCCCCGGATCGATGGTGACGCCCAGCTCCTCCAGGAGGTCGGCGGAGCCGCACTCCGACGATGCCGACCGGTTGCCGTGCTTGGCCACCCTCGCCCCCGCCCCGGCGGCCACGAAGGCGGCCACCGTCGACACGTTGATGGACCCGGAGCGGTCGCCTCCCGTCCCGCAGGTGTCGAGCAGCGGGCCGGCGCCCGGATCGACCTCCACCCGCTCGGCAAAGGCGAGCATGGTCCGGGCCAGGGCGGCGATCTCCGCCGCCGTCTCCCCCTTGGCCCGCAGGGCGATCACGAATCCGGCGATCTGGGCCGGGCTGGCAGCGCCTTCCAGGATGGCGGACATGGCCGACTCCGCCTCCGAGGCGTCCAGATCCTGGCGGGCCAGGAGCTTGGCCAGCAACGGAGGCCAGGCGAGCGGGGCGTCAGCGGCGGTCACGCCGGCGAGGTTACCGCCGGTGACCAGCCGTTCCGATGACGGGGTCCGAGGCTACGCCGACCGGCGGCGCTGGCGCAGCACGCGCCGGCGCTCACGCTCCGTGAGCCCTCCCCACACCCCGTGCTTTTCCCGGGTGGAGAGGGCGAACTCCAGGCACGGCTTCCGCACCGGGCACTCCGCGCAGATCAGTTTGGCGGGCAGAGCGAGGTCGTCTTCGTCGGACGGGGGGTAGAAAATCAACGGGTCGCTGCCCCGGCAGCTCCCTTTCGCCCGCCATGCCAGGGCCATCGGGAGCTTCACCTCCTCCAGCGGCCATATCCGTTCCATCACCGACTGCATATCCAGCATCTCCCGCAAGTTCTACCGGGTGAAACCTTCCCGGCCACCTATTCCCCCCTTCCGGCCACGCTATGCCGGGAATGTCGCACTCCGCCGATCGAAGACTGACCCCTAGGATCCGTGCCCGTGAAATTCTCGGGCGCGGAGCGGCAGGCCAACCTCGGGCGCCTGGCCTCCGAACCCATCGACCTGCTGGTGATCGGCGGGGGGATCACCGGGGCGGGTGTCGCCCTCGACGCCGCCAGCCGGGGCCTGCGGACCGCGCTGGTGGAGCGGGGCGACTTCGCCGCCGGCACGTCGTCGCGCTCCTCCAAGCTGGTCCACGGCGGGCTGCGCTACCTCAACCAGCGGGAGTTCCGCCTGGTCTACGAGGCCCTGGCCGAGCGCCAGCGCCTCCTGCGCCTCGCCCCCCACCTGGTGCGGCCCCTGCCCTTCCTCATCCCGGTGTTCGCCAGCGGCACCGCCGGCAAGGCCGGCGCCCGGGCCTACGCCCGGGCCATCGGGGCGGCCCTGTGGATGTACGACGCCACCGGCGGGGCCCGCATCGGCAAGCTGCACCGGCGCCTGTCCCGGGCCGAGACCCTGGAGCGGATGCCCGACCTCGACGCCGAGCGCCTGGCCGCCGGCTTCCTCTACTACGACGCCCGGGTGGACGACGCCCGCCTCACCCTGACCGTGGTGAAGACGGCCGCCAGCCATGGGGCGGTGGTGGCCAACTACGTCGAGGCCACCGGCTTGCGCCACGAGGGGGACAAGGTCGTGGGGGCGACGCTCACCGATCGCCTGGGTGGGGCCGCCCTCGACGTGGACGCCAAGATGGTGATCAACGCCGCCGGGGTGTGGGCCGACGAGCTGCGGGCCCTGGACGAGGGTCGCAACCCCGGGTCCATCCGCCCGGCCAATGGCGTCCACATCACCCTGCCGGCGGGCCGGCCCCGCCTCGAGGTGGCCGCCGTCCTGCCCGTTCCCGGCGACAAGCGCGCGGTGTTCGTCATCCCCTGGGGGGAGCGGGTCTACGTGGGCACCACCGACACCGACTACCACGGCCCCCTGGACGACCCCACCTGTACCGCCGCCGACGTCGACTACCTCCTGGGCGCCCTCAACTCCTGGATGCGCCCGCCGGTGGACCGCTCCGAGGTGCTGGGCACCTGGGCCGGCCTCCGGCCGCTGGTGGGAGGTACGCCCGGGGCCCGGGGTGTCCCCGGGAGCAGAGCGACGGGGCGCACGGCCGACCTGTCCCGGCGCCACTCCGTCCGGGTGAGCCCCTCAGGTCTGGTGTCCATCGTCGGCGGCAAGCTCACCACCTACCGGAAGATGGCCGCCGACGCCGTCGACGAGGCCCTCGAGATGCGCCGGGCGGCCGGGGAGCGTCCCACCGTCGGCCGCTCGAGAACGGCGTCGGTGCCCCTCTTCGGGGCCGAGGGCTACGACGAGATGGCCGGCCCGGGAGCGGCGGAGCGCCTCGGCATCGCCGCCGACGTCCTCGAGCACCTGGCCGGCCGCCACGGGGGTCAGGCCCGCACCGTGGCGGCCATGGTCATCCAGCAGCCCGCGCTGGCCGAGCCGCTGGTGCCCGGCCTCCCCTACCTGGCCGCCGAGGCGGTCTACGCCGCCCGCTACGAGATGGCCGTCACCCTGGAGGACGTCCTGTCCCGGCGCACCCGGGCGCTGCTCCTCGACGCCGCCGCCACCGTGGCCGCCGCCCCGGCGGTGGCCGAGCTGCTGGCCGGCGAGCTGGGCTGGAGCGCGGGCGAGACCGCCGGCCAGGTGGAGGCCTTCACCGCCCTGGCCGAGCGCCAGCGCCGGGCCGCCGACCCCGCCGAGGCGGCGGTGGAGGCCAGCGTCCTCTCCCGGCCCGAGGACAACGGATGACGGGACCACGCCGGGGGGAGGGTCCCGTCGCCCTCCCCGAGGGTCCTCTGGGCACCCGCCTGGCGGTCCCCCCGGCGCCCGTCCCCGAGGAGTTCCTCGACGCGGCGCGAGCCGAGCTGGGCGCCGAGGCGGTGACCGTCGACGAACGGGCGCTCGACACCGCCGGCCGCGACTGGTGGCCGCTGGCGGCGGTGTGGGCCACCCAGGGGCTGGTTCCCGCCCGCCCGGCGGCGGTGCTGCGCCCGGCCGGCGCCCCCGGGGTGGCGGCCTGCGTCCGGCTCGCCGCCGAGCACCGGGTGCCGCTGACCCCCGCCGCCGGCCGGTCGGGGGTGTGCGGCGGGGCGGTGCCGCTCGCCGGCGGGGTGGTGGTGGACCTGGGGAGCCCCGGCCTGGCCGGGGTGGTGGACGTGGACGGCACCTCGCTGCTGGCCCGGGTCCTTCCCGGCACGTACGGCGACGACCTGGAGGCATCGCTCGCCAACCACGGGGTGACGCTGGGCCACTGGCCCCAGTCGATGGACATCTCCACCGTGGGCGGCTGGCTGGCGTGCCGCAGCGCCGGGCAGTACTCCACCCGCTACGGCAAGATCGAGGACATGGTGGCCGGCCTCTCGGTCGTCGACGGCCGGGGCCGCACCCTGCGCACCGGCGGCCACGGCCCCCGGGCCGCCACCGGCCCCGACCTCACCGCCCTGTTCGTCGGGAGCGAGGGGACGCTCGGGATCGTCACCGAGGCCACCCTGCGGGTCCGGCCCCGTCCGGCCGGCTCGGGCTGGGCGGCCTACACCTTCGCCTCCTTCGCCGACGGCCTGGACGCCATCCGCCGGGTGCTGCGCCGGGGCGCCACCCCCTGCGTGGTCCGCCTCTACGACGACACCGAGGCCCGCCGCTCCTTCTCCGTGGACGCCCCGCTGCTGCTCGTCCTCGACGAGGCCGACCCCGCCGTCGTCGACTGGACCCTGGCCCTGGTGGAGGAGGAATGCCGGCGGACCCCCGGGGCGGCGGCGACCGACCGGCGCCTGGTGGGTCGGTGGCTGGAGCACCGCAACGACGTCTCCGCCCTCGGGGTCGTCCTCGGGGCCGGCCTGGTGGCCGACACCGTGGAGGTGGCCGCCCCCTGGTCGGCACTGCCCGGCCTGTACCGGGCCGTGGTCGACGGGATCACGGCCGTGCCCGGCACGCTGGCCGCCTCCGGCCACTGCTCCCATGCCTATTCCGACGGCGGATGTCTGTACTTCACCTTCGCCGGCGCCCCGGGCGAGGACCCGGCGGGCAAGGACGGCTACTACCGCGCCGCCCTGGCGGCGGCCATGTCGGCCACGCTGGCCTCCGGCGGCGCCATCTCCCATCACCACGGCGTCGGGTTGGTGCGGGGCGAGTGGATGGCCGCCGCCCTGGGCGAGGAGGCGTTCGCCGTTCTGTGCGACCTCAAATCGGTGCTTGACCCCCACGGCGTGCTCAACCCGGGCAAGCTTGGGCTGCCGTCGCCGTTCGTACCGCCGGGGTGGTCCTGGACATGAGCCCAGGGTTTGGGGTGTCCCTTTGATGAGAGTGCCTGAGGGCATTGAACTGGACGTCCGGGCCATCGGGCGTGGCGCCCTGCTCGGCCTGGCCGTGGTCGCCCCCGCCAGCCTGGCCGACCTGGCCCTGTCGTCGGTGAAGGACGTCGACGAAGGCTGGCTCATCTTCACCCTCTTCGCCGCCATCCTGGCCGCCTTCTTCCTGGCCGGCTACAAGGCCGCCACCACCGCCGAGGGTTCGCCCTACACCCACGGGGCCCTGGCCGGCCTGGCCGCCTTCGCCCTGTGGCTGCCGCTGCGGGTGGCCACCCGGGCCCTGGTCGGCGAGCAGCTCCTGGGCCGGGAGGGAGACGCCGCCTTCAAGGTCGTCGAGGCGGTGGTCACCGCCGGCCTCTTCGCCATGTCCTTCGGCATCCTGGGCGGCTTCGTGGGCGCCCTCCGGAGCCGCCGCCGGGAGCCGGGATGAGCGGGTGAGGGGGTGGCCCGGTTGGCCGTGCTAGCGGTCGACGCCGGCACCAGCGGGGTCCGGGCCGCGGTGGTCACGGCCGACGGCGAGGTGGCCACCTCCGTCTACCGCCACGCCCCGCCCTCCACTCCCATGCCCAACTTCGTCGAGTTCGACCCCGTCGAGATGGCCACCGCCGCCCTGGAGGTGGCCCACGAGGCCCTGTCGGTCTGGGGCGACCCGGTGGCCGGCGTGGGGATCACCAACCAGCGGGCGTCGACCATCCTCTGGGAGCGCTCGACGGGCACCCCGCTCGGCCCGGGGGTGGGCTGGCAGGATCTGCGCACGGTGGGCACCTGCCTCGCTCTCCAGGCCCAGGGCCTGCGGCTGGCGCCCAACGCCTCGGCCACCAAGCTCGCCTTCCTGTTGGACATGGCCGATCCCGACCGGCGCCGGGCCGAAGCCGGCGAGCTCTGCTTCGGGACGGTCGACACCTGGCTGGCCTGGACCCTCTCGGGGGGGATGGTGCACGCCACCGACCCGGGCAACGCCGGGGTGACGGCCATGGTGTCGCTCGACGCTGGCGGCCCGGGGTCCGGGGTGTCCCCGATGGGTTGGGACGCGGCCGTGCTCGAGGCGCTGCGCATCCCGCCGGCGGCGCTGCCGGCCATCGTCGACTCCTCGGGCATCTGCGGCGAGGCCCGGGTCCTCCAGGGGTCGCCGCCCATCGCCGGCCTGGCCGGCGACCAGCAGGCGTCGCTCATCGGCCAGGGCTGCGTCCGGCCCGGCCAGGCCAAGCTGACGCTCGGGACGGGCGGCATGCTCGACGTGTGCACCGGCGCCACCGGACCCAGGTGGGCCGGCCGGGGTCCGGCGGGCACCATCCCCATCGCCGCCTGGCGCCGGGAGGGCGTCATGACCTGGGGGGCGGAGGCCATCGCCATCACCGCCGGCACGGCGGTGGAGTGGCTCCGCGACGGCCTCGGGGTCGTGGCCTCGTCGGCGGCCACGGAGGCCCTGGCCGCCTCGGTGCCCGACAGCGGCGGCGTGGTGTTCGTCCCCGCCTTCCTGGGGCTCGGCACCCCCGACTGGGACTACGGCGCCCGGGGCGGGTTCTTCGGCCTGACGCTCGGCACCGGGCGGGCCGAAATCACCCGGGCCGTGCTCGAGGGCGTGGCCCACCGGGGGGCCGACCTGCTGGAGGCGGCCGAGGCCGACACCGGGCTGTCGGTGGAGCGCCTCCGGGTCGACGGCGGCATGTCCAAGAACGGCGTGGTCCTCCACGCCCTGGCCAACGCCGCCGGCCGGCCGGTGGAGGCGTCGGCCATCACCGAGGCCACCACGCTGGGCGCTGCCTTCCTGGCCGGGATGGCCACCGGGGTGTGGCGCGACGAAGCGGCCTGCGCCGCCCTGCTCCAGCCCCGGGTGGTGGTGGACCCGGCGGGCACCGCCGCCGGCCGGGCCGCAGCCCGGGCCCGGTGGCGGGCCGCCGTCGACGCCTGCCGGGAATGGGTCCCGGAGCTGTCCGCCATCCAGTTCTGACCGGTCAGGTCTGGGGTTTGCCTCCCCAGGCCCGGCGCTGAGCTTCCGGCAGGCCCCACCACCCGAGGGGCGTCAGGCGCTCGGTGACCTCCAGGGCCTCCAGCGCCCGCCACTGCTGCACCACGGGGGCGAAGGCGGCCTCCAGGCTGGCGGTGTCGGCCTCGCCCTCGGCCGCCTCTGACACGCACAGGGCCAGCGCCGACGGGTCGGCCTGCGTGCCCGGCCCCCACAGGGTGAGGGCGGCATGGGCCGCCAGCCACTCCAGCAGCCCCAGCTCGGCGGCGGGGCCGTCGGGGTTGCCCACCACCCCGGCGGCCAGGGCCAGCCACAGCTCCTCGTCGTCGTCGGGCAGGGGGCCGGCGTCGAGTCCGGCGGCGGCGGCCATGGCGTCGAACGGCGGCTCACGGTTGGCGATGGCGGCCCGGGCGGTGGCGCACGCGGTGCGCAACGCGCCGGGCGGGCATGGTCGCTCCCCCACTTCGCCCATGACGTCTTCCAGCACGCCGCACGCCTCCGCCAGTTCCGCTTCATCGGCCACCGCCGGCACCTCCTCAGACTCGGGGTCGCCACGGTAGATGCCCGGTGGGGCGGGACAAAACCCGTCAGCAGCCGACGCCCAGCATGCGCAGGAGCACCGAGCGGGCCCGGTCGTAGTCGACGCCCTGGCCGGCCAGGACCTGGGCGGCCACGCCCTTGGTCTCCCGGGTCAGGCCCAGGAGCATGTGCTCGGTCCCGACGTAGTTGTGGCCCAGGGCGATCGCCTCCCGCAACGACAGCTGGAGGACCTTCTTGGCCCGGGGGGTGAACGGGATGTGGCCGCTCACCGTCGCCTGGCCGCGACCGATGATCTCGACGACGGCCGCCTGCACCGCCTCGCCCGTGACCCCCATCTCCACCAAGGCCTTGGCGGCGACGGAATCGGGCTCGCCGAAGATGCCGAGCAGGACATGCTCGGTGCCGATGTAGTTGTGGCCCAGATGCCGGGCCGCCTCCTGGGCGTGGACCACGGCGGCCCGGGCCCGGGCGGTGAAGCGCCGGAAGAACAGGTTGCGGCCGTGGCCGTGACGGCGTTGCTGGGGCAGGTGGCCCAACAGCCGCCGGGCCACCGACTCCGTGGCCGTGTGGCGCTGCTGCGCCGCCTGCTTGGAGACGCCGAGGGCGCCGCCGATCCGGCTCCAGGAGCAGCCGGCCTCCCGGGCGGCCTCGACGAAATGGTCGAGCAGGGCCTCGGTCAGGTCGTCGAGCTCGTCCCGGGCCCGGGCGGCGGCGGCCAGGCGGTCAAGGGGTTGGTCGGTCAGGGCCTCGGCCTCGACGGCGGCGATGAGACGTTCGAGATCGGGAAGGTCGGTCATGCCGTCAAGTATGAGTTGACGGCAGGCCAGCCGTCAAGCCGGAGTTGACGATGGTCCCCAGAGTTGGGCAGTTTGGGACCGGGCCGGGCACCGCTTCTCAAGCGGCGACGAAGCGGATGGGCAGCTCGCTCAGGCTGCGGATGAACAGCCCCGGCCGGCGGGGCGGTTCGGGATCGAGCAGCTCGAGGCGGGCGAAGCGCTCCCGCAGCCGGCTGAAGACGAGTTGGGCTTCCAGGCGGGCCAGGGGGGCGCCGAGGCAGTGGTGGATGCCCCAGGCGAAGCTGACGTGGGCGGCGGCGTCGGGCCGGGTGATGTCGAAGCGGTGGGGGACGCGGAACTGCTCGGGGTCGCGGTTGGCGGAGCCCAGCAGGGTGACGATGGTGTCCCCCTCGGGGATGACGTGCCCGGCGATCTCGAGATCGGCGAGGGCGGTCCGCTCGACGAGCTGGACGGGGGTGTCGAAGCGCAGCATCTCCTCCACCGCGCCGGGGACCACGTCAGGGTCGGCCCACAGCCGGGCCATCTCCGCCGGGTGGCGGAGCAGGTTGAACAGGCCATTGCCGATGAGATTGGCGGTGGTGATGAACCCGGCGATGAAGATCAGGACGATGGTGCCCTGGAGCTCCTCGTCATTCAGGTTCCCGTCCGCCACCAGGGACCCCACGAGGTCCTGGTTGGGATGGGTGCGCTGGGCGTCGACCAGGCCGGCGAAGTACTCCCGGAACCGTTCCCCGGCGCGGTCGGCCCGGTCCATCTGCTCCGGGGTGGCACCGACCTGGCCCGCCTCGAAGAACTCGTCGACCAGGGGCGGGAACTCGTCGCGGTCTTCGGGGGGCACGCCGACCAGCTCGCCGATGACCGTGACCGGAAGCTTGAAGGCGACCTCGGCCATCAGGTCGGCGTCGCCTTTGGCGGCCACGACATCGAGGCGCTCGTCGACGATCTCCTCGATCCGGCGCTGGAGGTGGTCCTCCATCCGGCCGGGCATGAACGGCCCCCGGGCGGCTTTGCGCAGCCGGCCGTGTTCCGGGGGGTTGGCGGTGATCATCGAGGGACGCTGGCGCTCGCGGAACCGGCGGATGAGCTCCTCGTTGACGCCGTAGCGGACGCTCAGGCCGACGCCGGTCTTCCCGGCCCGCCGGTCGAGCAGCACCTCCCGGCAGGCCCGGTAGCCGCTCACATACCAGACCCCGTCGAGGTCGCTGCGGTGCACGGGAGCGAGCCGGCGCAACTCGTCGTAGAGCGGGTAGGGATCGGCGTGCCCCGCCGGCCCGGCCAGAAGCTCCCGCAGCACGTCATCCGCCTCCCGCACCAGAGACGTCCCCAGCATGGCTCCCCGATGGCCAGGCCGGGCCCGGCCCAGGCGCCGACGCTGTGCCGGATGCCGGGAAGGGAATCCTGGACCCGCTGCTCCAGGTGCAGGCGCCGGAGCACGCCGGCCACGGGCCCGTCCCCGGCCTGGGTCCGGCGCACGATCCCGGGCAGGTAACCCCACGTAAGTCAAGTCTGCCGCAGCCCTATCAGAAGGCGCGGCGCAGATCAGATCCCGACGGGCCTCTTCCAGTCCGACTCATCGGGCCGGGGAAGCGGGCGCGGAGGATGGTCTGGTTCGAAGGGCCCAGGGGGTTCGGGAGGGGGCGGGGGCTGTGGCCAAGGGGGCCCGGTCGGCCCCAGCCACGATGCCCGCCAGCCCGACGGGGGGATCATCGGGCGGCCCGGAAGCTGGCCGGGAGGGAGAAGGCGAGGGAGCGGATCTTCACCCGGTAGCACTCCGGCGAGCAGGACGGGCGGCAGGTGCCGGGCTGATGGTGGAGGGCCGCCATCCCGTTTCGAAGAGACCTCTCCAGCGCGGTCGTCGTCATCGCTGCACCCGTGCTCCTTCCCGCACCGGGCGATCGTCGATGGCCGACCCTGGTGCGTGACACCGAGTCTAGTCTGGTAGAGTATTACTAGCAATATGTTTCTAGAATTTGCTATCGTCTTCTCCATGCGGACCTGGAGCTTCCTCACCAACCACGCTCGGGTCCTGCTCTGCATCGTCCACGATCCTGGTGTACGCCTGCGGGACATCGCCACCATGCTCGCCATCACCGAGCGCAGCGCCTTCGGCATCGTCACCGACCTGACCGAAGCCGGGTACGTGGTGAAGGAGAAGGACGGACGTCGCAACCGCTACCAGATCCAGGCTCACCTGCCGTTGAGGGAATCCCTCAGCCGGGAGCGGACCATCGGTGAGGTGCTGGGCCTCCTGGTCGACGCCAACGCCCGCAGCACAGTGCCGGCCACGTGATCGGACACGTTCTCGTCACGGGCGACGTCGCCACGACCGGCGGGAGCGACGCCGCTTCCGCCCGGTCTTGGGCAGCGTGTTGTGCCGCCAGCCGACGTTGAGAAGGGCGGCGCCCACGAGGGGCAGTGCCGTGGTGGCGGCGAAATCGTCCGATCGGCGATGCAGCCGCTCCACCAGCACGAAATGCGCCTCTTCCAGGGGGCGACGGTGGGACCCAGCCAGGGTGAGGAGCTCGGCCACGCCGGCGGGTGGGTCGGACCCGGCCGTGGCCAGCTCCAAGGCGCGTGCGGCGATCTCCGCTCCGCTGCTCACTTGTTGTTCGCCATCGCGTCGGGTTCCGGCCGGCGAGGAGTCAACCATGGGCACCAACACCGGAGCCTCCGAGGGAGGCGGCGCCGCTCCTCGGCGGGGCTCGTCGACACCGACATCCTCTTGGACCACGCCTGCAACCCTCACCGGACCACCCTCAGACGAGGAGCGGATACGGGAGACCGGGCAGGGTGATCCCGCGTCGCCTCAGGGTCGACCATCACCCTGTTCTCCCAGTCGCATCGCCAGCAGGGCTCCGACGGGTCGCGGGGATCGCGGTGGATCTGCATCCTGAGAGGCCGCACGATGGCGGTCAGAGCATAGGGGGCAGTGACGACGCTGATGCCGACGCCGTGAGGCCGTGTCATCCCGTCGACCGTGGCCACGACTCCGCCGCACAGCGGGAAGTCCTCCACGGTTGAGAGGTCGTCGTGGATCAACACCCGGTCTCCGACTCGGAGCGCGTCCCACTCGAACGCCCTCACGCTGTCGCTCGTCGGGGTTCAGTCGCGGTCCGGGCGCGAGAAGAGGCGGAAACAGTTATCCGTTGAGCAGGCATGACGCTCCTTTGATGGAAGTACTCAGAAGAGGCGTCAGGCCGACGCTGGGCGACGGGACAAAACACGTCCTGCCCCAAACGAGGCGTCCCTCCTAAGGGATTGTTGTCATCGTACCGCGCAATGCCCCTTCACCGGCGCCGGGGGGAAGCCCGACAGGGGGCAAGATGGGCGCATGGTTACGTGGGAGTACCTCACCCAACTGCCGCCTCCGCCCGGATGAGCTCCGCCACACTCCACGCCTGGGCGATGCAACCCCGGGGCGTGAAGGGTGCTTCGGCGTCGAAGATCTCGCTCACGGAACCGATGCCGGCCTGCCCGAGGTGCTCGTGGAGGCCGCGCAGCATGGCTCGGGCCTCGTCGCGGCGGTCGGGGAAGGTCTTGAGCCAGGCGTCGACGAACGGCCCGAGGAGCCACGGCCAGACCGTGCCCTGGTGGTAGGCGGCGTCCCGGGCGCGCAGGTCGCCGTCGTAGTTGGCCTTGTAGTCGGGGTGACCGGGGTCGAGCGTGCGGAGCCCGACCGGCGTGAGGAGGTGCCGGCGCACGGTCTCGAGGACGGGGGCCCACCGGTCAGGGCGGAGCACGGCGTGCGGGAGGGACACGGCCAGCACCTGGTTCGGTCGCAGGCTCGGGTCGTCGCCACCGTCCTCGCTGTCCACCACGTCGAAGAGATACGACCCCGACTCGTACCAGAAGCGCCGGTTGAACGACTCCCGCACCGTTTCCCGGAGACCGGCGAGGTCGACGTCGACGTCGAAACCCTCTTTCGCCGCCCACTGGTCGAGGAGGCACAGCGCCTGGTACCACAGGGCGTTGATCTCGACCGGCTTCCCCCGGCGGGGAGTGACGACCCAGTCGTCCGCCTTGGCGTCCATCCAGGTGAGCTGCAGGCCGGGGGCCCCCGCCCGCAGGAGGCCGTCGGCCGGATCGGCGCCGATCCCGAAGCGGGTCCCGGCCACGTGGCGCTCCACGATCTCAGCCAGCACCGGGAGTATGCGCCGCAGCGTCTCCCGGTCGCCGGTGTGGTGCTCGTAGCGGGCCAGGGCGTGGAAGAACCACAGGCTGGCGTCGGCGGTGTGATACAGGCCCTGCGCATCGCCGTCGGGGAAGAGATTGGGGATCAGCCCGTCGCGCACGTGGTGGGCGAACATGCGCAGGATCGAACCGGCTTCGCGATGCCGTCCGGTGAGCAGGCAGAGACCCTCGAGGGAGATCATCGTGTCCCGGCCCCAGTCGGTGAACCAGTGGTACCCGGCGATGAGCGTCCGGACCTCGTCGCCGGGAGCCGCCGCCCGGCCGACCGGCTCGATGATGAACTGGTCGGCGGCCAGGACCAGTTCGGGCATGGCGTCGCGCAGGGGCGCCGGCGCGTGGTGCACCAGCCATGACCGGCGCGCCCGTTCCGCCGTCTCGACCTCTCCCGGCCGGTGGGAATCGATCGTCTCCCACGGCTCGGTCGACGCCACCAGGGTCGCTTCCTCGCCCAGCTGGAGCCGGACCTGGAAGTACCCGGGGCTCCACAGGTCGCCGCGGGCGTCATAGCCTCGGCTCTGCTCGACGCGGTGGACCACGAGGGAGATCGTCCGGGGGCGGTGCGTGAAGGCGGTGTCGCGAGCGTGCAGCCGCAGCCGCAGCGGCGGGAAGGCCGGGTCGCCGACGATGTCGTAACGGTCGTCGACCGCCAGGAGCGAGTACCGGGCCAGCTCGGCGTTGACCGCCGACTCGTAGCCCCGGAAATGCATCGACGGCCGGAGCTGGAGGACGATCCCGCCGTCGCCGGCGGCGAGTCGGTAGGTGACGTGGACGATGTTCTGGCGGTGGACGGCCACGACCCGCTTCTCGAGCACCGTCCCGCCGATGTCGTAGGTCCAGACGGGGAGGCCGTTGACGAGGCCGAACTCCGTGAGGTACGGGTCGCCGTGGAGTTCGAGCCGGCGGTCCTCGGTCTCCTCGGCGCGCAGCTCGATTCGGCGCCCGTCGGGCAGGCGGAGCTGTTCGGAGAGGTGCGTGAGCATGACCGTGCGCCCCAGCGGGTTGGGGAGGGCGGCCACCAGCCAGCCGTGGTACCGGCGGGTCACCAGCCCCGAGACCGTCCCCGAGGAATAGCCTCCGATCCCGTTGGTCACCAACCATTCCCGCTGAAGTTGCCGGGCCGGGTCGGTGTCCGCCGGCGGGGTCACCCTCCGGACGACCGCGGCGGCGCTCAGGGCGACCCGAGGAACAGGGCCGAATGCCCGGCCAAGGTCCACGGTCCCCGGACGTCCGACTCCGGCGTTCCGCTCCCGCCGTAGCGGGGATCCTCACTGGACCACAGCTCCTCCCAGTTCCCGCGGGCCGGCGGCCCCAGGAGCGGTTCCGGGTTGGGGACGAGGCTCAGGTCGGTACCGAGGTTGACCAACAGCAACCGGTCGTGTCCCGACGGGGCGAAGAAGCGGAGGACGAACGCCTCCGGGCCCAGCACGGCGCCGTCGACAGCCACGTCCGGGAGGGAGATGACGGGGTCGACACGGCGGAGGTGGAGCAGATCGCGGTGGAGGAGGAGGACCTCGGCGTTCTTCGCTGCCTCGCCATGGTCGAGCCGGCAATGTTCGAACGTGGCCCGGGCGTTGGGAGGGGCCATGCCCTCGAAACGCAGGGCCCGGGCCAGGCTGAGGAACTGGCCGACCTGGGCGGTGCGGCCGGCGCGCACCGCCTCGGCCAGCTCACCTTCGTGGTCGGCGAAGTAATGGAACGGGCTCGAAGAGGCGAACTCCTGACCTTGGAAGAGCTGCGGCACCGGAGGGCTAAGCAGGAGCAGCGCGGTCAGCGCCCGCAGGCGGCCGGGGCTGGTCAGCTCGTGGAGGCGCCGGCCCCGGAAGGTGTTCGCCACCTGATCGTGGGTCTGGAGGTAGTGGACGAAGCGCCGGGGCCCGAGGTCGAGCGAGAACGAACCCCGGGGGTTGGCCTGCCAGCTGTACCACTGCCCCTGGTAGAGGTAACCCCGCTTGGTGCACGACAGCAGCTCCTGGGGCGAGCCGCGGTAGTCGGTCAGGTAGGCCTCCTGCCGCCCCGTGGCGGCGACGGAGGCGCTGTGGTGGAAATCGTCGCTCACGGCGGTGTCGAGCCCGTGGCCGCCCCGGGTCGGATCGTGCAGCATGATCGGGTCCTGGGGCTCGTTCTCGGCCACCAGCAGCAGCCGCCGTCCCGGAGCGGCGGCCCGGGCGCCGCCGGCGATGGCGGTGAGGATGTGCTCGGGGGAAGAGTCGACGATGGCCTGGGCGGCGTCGATCCGAAGGCCGTCGAGGTGGAACTCGGAAATCCAGTGGACGGCGTTGGTGATGAAGAACTCCCGCACCGGCCCCGAGTCGGCGTCGTCGAAGTTGAGTGCCTGGCCCCAGTCGTTGTCATGACGATCGGTGAAGTAGTGGGGGGAGAAGCGGTCGAAGAGTGCGCCGTCGGGCCCGAGGTGGTTGTAGACGACGTCGAGGATCACGGCCAGGCCGGCGGCGTGGGCGGCGTCGACGAAGCGCCGCATCTCGTCGGGGCGGCCGTAGAGCCGGGTCGGGGCGAAGAGGTCGACCCCGTCGTACCCCCAGCCGAACGAACCGGGGAAGTCCGCCACCGGCATCAGCTCGATCGTCCTCACCCCGAGATCGGCCAGGGCGGGCAGGCGGGCCCGGGCTGCGCTCCAGGTCCCCTCGTGGGTGAAGGTCCCGACGTGGAGCTCGTAGATCACGTGCTCGTGGGGGGCCAGACCCGGCCAGTCATCGTCGGTCCATTCGAAGGCGCCGGGATCGACGATCTCGGACGGGCCGAACGGGCCGACGGGCTGGAAACGGGACGCCGGGTCGGGGCTCATGCTCCCGTCGTCCAAGCCGAAGAAGTAGAGATCGCCGGGCGCCGCCCCCGGGACGAAACCCGAGAAGTAGCCGTCCGCCTCGGGGTCGAGCCGGATCGTCCGGCGTCGCGGCACGACGAGCACGTCGGGCGCGTCGGCGGCGGACGGTTCGACGAGGACCACGTCGAGCACCTCGTGCGCCGGGGCCCAGACCCGGAAGTGGGTCCCCCCCGGGCGTGGTTCGGCTCCGATGGGAGCGCGCCGGCCGGCCGACGCCGGCTCCGGCGTCGGCTGGCGCTCGGCCGCGGATTCAGTCAGCAAAGACGGCTCCGTTGTGCTCGATGAAGAACGTGTGGTCGTGGCCCTTGTTGGCGTCCGACTTGTTGTACGCCCTCTTGCCGTTCCCGTCCGGGACGTGCTCTTCGGAGTAGATCGCTCCGACCGGACAGACGTCGGGCTGGTCGCAGGCGGTGCACGAGGTGCACTCGTCGGTGTTCACGTACAGCATGCTGTCCCCGAACACGTCGATGGCGTCCGGATTCGGGACGTGGCTGTTTCGATGACCCCACTGCCTGCCTCGATCTCGGAGAAGAGGACGTTGTTCTGTGGATCGAACTCGTAGATGCACTGCACGGGGCAGACATCGACACAGGCGCGGTCTTTCACGTCGATGCAGGCTTCGCTGATGATGGCGATACCAGACACGAATCACCCAGACCCATCGTCGCCGTCGGGGCTCGCCAGCCCGGGGGCGAGAGTCAACACCGGAGCCCCGGTTCGGGGCCGCCGAGGGCGAGGCGTAGGTATCCGGAGGGCGGCGTCGACGTCGATGCCGTCGATCGTCTCTCGCTCCAGGAGGACCTCGACCAGGCGGTCGAGGCCGTCCCGGCGCTCGCCGAGGAGCCCCAGGGCGCGCTCCTCGGCCTCCCGCAACAGCCGGGCCACCTCCTCGTCGATGATGCGTCGCGTCGCCTCGGCGTAGGGGCGGCTGCGCACTTCCTCGGTCCCGAGATACAAGGGGGACCCAGAGGAGAAGCCCACCGGGCCGAGCACTCGGCTCATGCCGAAGTCGCGCACCATTTGGGAGGGGCGGGGGACGCGGGCGGGACCGGCGGGACCGGCGGCGGCCCGGGTCGCGCCAAAGGATGGATGCCGACCTGGAATTCTCTGATCGCCTCGCATCGGACCTCCGGCATCCATCGAGCTGGATACGCGACCGGGGTCTCGAGCGGCGCCGTCACCGCAGACTTCCGCAACCCACGAACAGCTTGACCATAACACCGCACGGTGGGACCGGAGCACGCGACGGAGGCGGGCGGGATCTGGACCTCATCTGCCGACCGAACGATTTCGCACCTTGACCCGGGGGAACAGTCTCCGCGACCGGACAAATCGCCAAAGGTCGATCGAGTTTCTCATCAAGGACAAGGCGGGGGGATCCGATGAGGGGGGGAAGAGAGCGGACCAGCGTTCTCATCGCCGTGGAGGACCCGATGGCTGAGAACGAGCTGCTCACCCCCAGCGAAGTCGCTGTGATGTTCAGGGTAAACCCGAAGACCGTGACCCGCTGGGCGCGCGCCGGCAAGATCTCGGCGGTGCGGACCCTTGGCGGACACCGGCGCTTCCGGGCGTCGGAGATTCGCCGCTTCCTCAGCGACGCGCAGGACGTCCAAGCCTGATCCCAGGAGTTCACCACAGCCGGCTACCCAACGTGACGATGGCACACCGCGCACACTCGAACCGTTAGGTTGGCCAGAGCGGCGCACGTCTCTTGCCGCTAACCAGAGGGGATCGCATGCCCAGGTCCAACGGCCGCACTCAACGCAGGACCCGGGGCATTCGCCTCAAGCAGAAGAAACTCGCCGTTCTTGCGGCCAAATCCGGCGCCGTGCAGTCAGGCCGACGGAGTTGAACTCCTCGGCCCCTTGAGGCATCGAGTTCGGGGCTGTCAGGCCACCGCTCTGCTCGAGGCGACGCCTTGACCCGGGGCGAGTCGGGCGTGGCTGGGCGCCTGGCTAGAGTGGAGGCGGTGGTGAGCCGGCCGGGCGGCCGCGTACCGGCATGACCGGTCCGAGGAACGTCCGGACTCCACAGGGCAGGGTGCTGGGTAACTCCCAGTCGGGGCGACCCGAAGGACAGTGCCACAGAGAACAGACCGCCGATGGCGGGACGGACTGGTCGACCAGCCCGGTCCGCACAGGCAAGGGTGCAACGGTGCGGTAAGAGCGCACCAGCGTCCGGGGTGACCCGGACGGCTCGGTAAACCCCATCCGGAGCAAGGTCAGACAGGGGGAGGGTGGCCCGCCCGCCAAAGATCCCCGGGTAGACCGCTGGAGCCGGCGGGTAACCGCCGGCCGAGAGGGATGGCCGCCGGCTCAGGGCCCGCAAGGGCCCCGGGGCTACAGAATCCGGCGTACAGGCCGGCTCACCACCTTTTATCCCTCTGACCTGCGGTAATGATCCTCTCAAGGATGATTCGTGAGCGCATAGTGAGCAGGAACTCCGGGACCGTTTCCGGGAAGGTCGCCCGAGGGCCTGGAGTGAGCAACAGTGAGCAGACGACCCCATGTCGCTGGGCGGTTTGGATGCCATGGGCTGTACTCGGTCGGGTGGCTCGGCTCGGCCGACTCGGCCATGGCGTAGAGCCGGTTGACAGACGCCTACCACTCCCCCACAATACCTGTAAGACCTGCACACCCTGCAATCCCTGTGGAGATGATGTGGAGCGTACCCTCGAAGCTGCCGAGGTCGGGAAGGCCCTCGGGCTGTCGGCCGACTCGATCGGGCGCTACGCCCGCGAGGGCCGCATTCCCTTCGACGTGACACCCGGGGGCCACCGCCGCTACGACGTCGACGAGGTGCGCCAGGCGCTGCGGCCCGACTCCGGCGGCGGGACCGGCCTGTTCGCCGTCCCGGCCGCCACCCGCCGCCGCCAGGCCATCCGGTCCGTCCAGACATTGCCGGCCCCGGCTGCCACTCCGGCTGAGGGGCCTCGCCCAGCGCCTGCCCGCCGGTCGGCGGCCGTGGCGCGCCTGCTCGCCGGGGCCCGCAGCGTGCAGTTCTCATCCGGCCACTGAGGGTGCCCCGCCCCCGGTCGGCCCAGGGGAAGCTCGAGGTCATCCTCCGCACCCTGGAGCAGGGCGACCTCATCTCCCTCGGCGCGGTCGCCATCGTCGGCTCGCACGCCTCCGAGGTTCTCGCCGCCGCCGGCGACGACCCCGCCGCCGCCGGCCCGACTGTGGCTTCCCTCACCGTCGAGTGCGCCTCAGGGTGGTACGCCGTCCTCACCCAGGACTGCGACATCGTCCGCGACGTCGACGTCGAGCCCTGCATCGCCGTGGCACCGGTGATCTACATCCCGAGAGAGCAGTGGGATCGCCTGTCCTGTGGGCAGACGTCTTACCGGGAGTTCCCCCTCGACCCGGCCGAGGTCCGCCCGCTCGACGAGGCCCACGCCCAGGGGGTCCCCGCCGGGCACTGCCCGGTCGTCGACGTGCGCTTCGTCACCTCGGTGGACAAGACGCTGCTCCGGGAAGGGTTCGAGCGCCGCGCCCCCCTCCACGGCCAGCACAAGACCCGCTTCCAAGAATGGCTAGGGGCCCGCTTCGGCCGCGAGTCCTTCGACGACCCGGTGGCCGAGACGGTCCTCCCCATCGCCCGCCAGGTCCTCGACGGCCAGCTCGGCGTCTTCGGCGAACAGGGCAGCAAGGCGCCGGCGAGCGCCAAGATGGTGGCCAGCGTCAGCCAGTGGTATGTCCGCTGCACGGATCGCTACGTCGAGATCGTCGGGCGCCGCTCGGCGGCGCACGGCCGGGCCAGCGGCCTGCTCCGCGCGAAGGGTGGCGACTTGGCATGGAACCTGGCCGAGTGCCAGGCCGGGGAGAAGCAGCTGAGCGAGATGGTCCGAATCCGGGTCGGCAAAACGGGCTACACCGTCAAGGTTCTCACCGCCGACTTCTCCACCGACCTCACCGTCGACGAGTTCGAGACCTTCGCCCTCTGGACTGTCCAGGACGAACCGCCACCCGAGTCATAGACCGGTGAACAATCGCGGGGGCGCTAGTAGGTCGTGCACCGCGGAGGCGCTCATCCGCGACCGCCGGGCGAGCCGGAGCCTGCTCGGTACTGCGCCACCGCGCTCGCCGCGTCTTCGGCAACCAGATCGGCGTTGAGGTGCGTCACCGCGACAGCCGCGGACGCTGCGGCGGTGCCGACGTGCGCCGTCGGATCGGCGAGATTGCCCGCCGCCCAGACTCCCGGCGTCGCGGTGCGGCCCATCGCGTCGACGGGCAGGTATCGACCGACTCCGGAGGGGTGGTCGTCCGCTTCGAGTCCCACTCCGGCCATCAGGTCCTCGTCGAGAACGACGCGAGGGACGACCGACAGTACCGACCTCGTCATGGTGCGTCCGTTCACCAGCACCCCGACGATTCTGTCGTCGGCGATCAGAACTTCGTCGACGACGCCCATTTCGATGGCAATGCCGCTGGCCGTCAGCACCTCGGAGTCGGCGGCGTCCAACGCAGGACCGGCCGCCAGGTAGACGACGTCGTCGCTCAGCGTGCGCCACAGCAGCGCCTGCTTCACGGACTGAGGCCCGGTGTGGACGACTCCGATCGCGGCGTCGCGCGCCTCCCAGCCGTGGCAATACGGGCAGAAGAGCACGTCCCGGCCCCATCGCTCGCGCAGCCCCGGGATAGCGGGCAGCACGTCGCTCACACCCGCGGCGAGCAATAGCCGACGGGCGCGAGCGGTGCGACCATCGCCCACCTGCACCTCGAATCCGTCGCTCGTCCGCCCCAGCCGGGCGACCGTCCCAGCGACGAACTGCCCGCCGTAGCGGGCAAGTTCGTCCCTGCCGCGCGCGATCAGATCGAGCGGCGCGATTCCGTCGTGTCCCAGCAGTCCGTGTACGTGCGCCGCGGGCGCGTTGCGCGGAGACCCGGCGTCCACTACAAGGACGCTCCGCCGCACTCGCGCCAGCATCAGCCCGGCCGACAGGCCGGCCGCTCCCCCGCCTACGACGACGACGTCGTAGCGCTGCTCCGGGCCGGTCATCGTGAAATCCCCTCTACTGGTCATGGACATGATGGTCTGGTCTCCTCGGACGAATCGTGATCGGTCAGGCGACCGGCGCCGCTGGCGCCAGTTCGAGGTCCGTGTCGGGTTCGAAGGACTCGGTGGCGTCGCCGAGTGGGTGGGCGGGGAGCAGAACGGCGGCGGCGATGGCTCCGACGAGGGCGACGCCGGCGGCGACGAGGCATCCAGCGGCGAACCCGTCGAAGAACGCGAGGGAGGCAACGTCTTGCAGTTGGGTGGCGGCGGAGCCGAGCCCGGCGTCGGCGATCCGCTGGGCGGCAATGAAGGCGCCGCCGACCGATTCGCGTGCTGCGTGCGCGGCCTCGGACGGGAGGCCGCCGGGAAGGGCGAGGCGTGCTGCGTAGAGCGACGCGAACACGCTTCCGATCACGGCGACGCCGAGGGTTCCGCCGAGCTCTCGTGTCGCGTCGTTGACGGCGGACCCGATACCAGCCTTCTCCTTGGGGACGACACCCATGATCGCCTCGGTCGCCGGCGCGCTGGTGAGGCCCATGCCGAGGCCGAGCACGATCATCTGGCCGGCGAGCTCGAGGTAAGGCGTGGCGGCCGACGCGGTCGAGATCCAGACGAACGCGATGCCCATCGACACGAGCCCGGCCGACACGACGGCCTTGTTTCCGAGGCGAACGGCGAGCTTGCAGCCGTAGATCGATGCTGCCCCGACCGACAGGGCGACGGGCAGCAGCCGCAGGCCGGTGCTGAACGGGCTGTAGCCCTTGAGGAACTGGAAGTACTGGGTGACCATGAAGATGAAGCCGAACAGGGCGAAGAACGAGACGGTCACCGAGCCGCTGGCGGCCGTGAAGCGCAGGTTGCGGAACAGGTCGACGTCGAGCATCGGCTCGGTGACCCGTCGTTCCCAGCGCACGAAGACCACCAGCAGCCCCGCGACGACGGCGAAGCTGGCGAGAGTGCGGACGGTGAGCCACCCGACCTCGGGTGCTTCGATGATCGTGAAGACCAGCATGCCGATCACCGCCGTCGACAGGGCAAGGCCCAGCAGATCGAGACGGGGCGTGTTCGGATCCCGGGAGCTCGGCACCCACAGCACGGTGAGAGCTGCGACCACGGCAGCGACGGGCATGACCGCGACGAACACGCTGCCCCACCAGAAGTGCTCGAGGAGCCACCCACCGGTGATCGGGCCGGCGGCGACGCCCACGCCGGTCATCGCCCCCCATAGTCCGATAGCCCTGGCTCGCGCGGACCGCTCGGTGAAGACGTTGGTCAGGATGGACAGCGTCGCCGGAAAGATGACGGCCGCGCCGATGCCGATGAGGCCTCGAACCGCGATCAGCTGACCGGGCGAACCAGCACGAGACCCGAACAGGCTGCCGATGGCGAAGACGGCGAGCCCGGCGAGGAGAGCACCCTTGCGGCCGAGGCGGTCGCTGACGCTGCCGGCGGCGAGGACCAGCGCCGCGAACACGAGGTTGTAGCTGTCGACGATCCACTGCAGCTGGCGGGTCGACGCCCCCAAGTCTCGGACGAGGGTCGGCAGGGTCACGTTGACGATCGTCGTGTCGAGATTGATGGTGAACGCGGCCAGGCAGAGGGTCAGGAGCACGACCCTTCGGTGCCTGGGTGAGAGCGCGACGGCGACGTCGCTGGATGCTGTGGCCATGGCGATTCTCCTAGAGTTACTTGCCGGCGGCGACTTGCTTGATGGCGGACCGGATGCGGAAGTAGGTCCCGCAGCGGCAGATGTTGCCGCCCATGGCTTCGTCGATGTCGACGTCGGTCGGGTGAGGGTTGGCGTTGAGCAGGGAGACAGCCTGCATGATCTGGCCGGCCTGGCAGTAGCCGCACTGGGCCACGTCGTTGTCGATCCAGGCCTGCTGGACGGGGTGAAGCTGGTCACCCTTGGCCAGGCCGTCGATCGTCGTGACGTTCTTGCCCTGGATCGAGGCCACGGGCGTGATGCACGTCCGCTGAGCCTTGCCGTTGACATGGCTGGTGCAGGCGCCACAGAGGCCCATGCCACAGCCGTACTTCAGGCCCTGGACGTCAAGGCGGTCCCGCAGGACCCAGAGCAGCTCCTCGTCGTTGTCGGCGTCAACCGAAACCGGGTTGCCATTGAGATTGAAGGTAATTGTGGGCATGGCGATCAGGCTCCGTACTCGTTGAGCGGGAAGTTCCGGGGCTGCTTGCCCGTGGCCCGCGCCCAGGCGTTCGCAGCCGCGGAAGCGGCAGCCGGGACACCCAGCTCACCGATACCACCGGGCAGCACGTTGGAACTCGGCAGGATGTGGACGCTCATCTCGGGCGCCGAGTCGAACATACGGGTCCACTTGTAGTCGTGGAAGTTCGATTCCCGGGTGGCCCCGTTGTCCACGTGCAGGCCGGCCCGGAAGGCCAGGGCGAACCCGTCGTGGGCCTGGCCCAGCAACGACGACGTCGTACCGGTCGGGTTCACGCAGTAGCCGTTGTCGACGGCGATGGTGCAGTCCGTCATGCGTGGCTCACGGCCCCGGGTGTCGATCGTCATGATGTAGGCGGCGATCGACTTGTACTCGTCGTGCATACCGATGCCCTGGGCCACGCCGGCCGGGAGCTGCTTGCCCCACCCGGCCTCCTGCGCCGCCTTGGCCAGCACGGCCCGGTGACGCTCGGTGTCGAGCAGGCTGAGGCGGAAGTCCACCTCGTCCTTGCCGAGCAGCTCGGCCAGCTCCCGGATGACGATCTCGTTGGCCGCTCCGACCTGGCCGGAGTACACCACCCGCCAGGCCGCGGTGGGCTTGGCCAGCAGCTTCTGCTTGAGCGTGATCGCCGTGGGGCCGGTCTTGTAGGCCAGCTTCTGGCTGTGGGCGAAGAAGTACTGGCAGACGCCCTCGTTGTTGTACTCGGTCAGATAGCCGGTGGCGGTGTCGCCAAAACCGTGACGGAGGTCCATCTCGGGGCAGGCCATGCGGTGCTCGAAAGCAACCACGTCACCGTTGCTCACGGTCGCCTTGACCTTGTGGATCGACACCGGACGGGTCCGGCCGTGCTTGATGCCTTCCTCCCGCAGCCACTGCAGCTTGACCGGCTTGCCGAGCCGCTGCGACACCTGGGCGGCGTGCACATCATGGTCGTGGAACAGGTGCCGACCGAAGGCCCCACCGGCGGGGATGACGTGGTAGAGGACCTGGTCCAGCTTCATCCCGAGCGTCTCGGACAGCTGACGCTGCAGCGTGCCGGGAACCTGGGCGCCGCCCCAGCCCTCGTAACCGTCGGCGGTCACGTTGGCGACGGAGGCGTTCTCCTCCATCGGGGCGTGCGGCACGTAGGGCCAGCGGAACGACGCCTCGATGCCCTCACCGGGCGAGGTCACCTGGTCGACGATGCCGTTGAGCAGGTCGTCGATCTGGGCGTCGGACAGCTGGTCCATCGGGCCGGCGCTCCACTTGATCTCGAGCGCGTTCTTGGCCTTCTTGGCGATCCCGAAGGTCTCGGCCGTGACGGCCACGCCCTCGGGGATCAGATAGTCGGGCATGCCCGGGATGTGGGTCACGGCGATGAAGCCGGGGATCTTCTTGGCTTCGGAGTCGTCGATCGACACTACGGAGGCGCCGTGGGTGGCGGCCATGGCCACGACCGTCGGCAGGTACTCCTTCGACGAGAACAGGTCCATCGAGTACGGGTGCTTGCCCTGGACGATTTCCCGGATGTTGTGCCGGACCTGGCCCTTCCCGATGATCTTGAACTCACTGGCCGTCTTCGGCAGCGCCGCCTTGGCGCCGGTCAGCTTCGAGGCCTCCGCGGTCAGCTCGCCGTAGGACAGCTTCTGGCCGTTGGTGGCCACCACGTAGCCACCCTCCGTGCGGAGCTGGCTGACCGGGACACCGAGCCGGTTGGAAGCGGCGGCCACCAGCTGGCCCCGCATCTTGGCGCCGATAAGGCGGACCGGGTCCCACAGAACCCGGGTGTTGTGCGAACCGCCGGTGACCTGGGCGACCCCCCACTTGGCGTCGGCCGGCCCCAGCGCCACCTTCACACTCTCGAACGGAACGTCGAGGTTGTCGGCCACCAGCATCCCGAAGGTGGTCATGATGCCCTGCCCGATGTCCTGCTTCGGCAGCTCGGCGAAGACCGTGTTGTCGGGCCGGATCTCGATCTTCAGGTCGTAGATCGTCGGCTGCTGGCTGAGGATGAAGATGTCGGTGAAGTCCTGGGCGTCCGGGAGTTCATCGGTCTTCGTAGGAAAGGCCCCGGCGCCGTCGGAAAAGCCGAGCCGGCCGGCGATCGCCAGCGTGGGCCCGGCGATCATCAGGCCCTTCAGAACTTGACGCCGTCCAAGCTTCGTATCAAGAGCGGACATTCAGTGCTCCCTCCAAGTGATTCGTTCGTAGCCGCGACGAACCAAGCCCCCCGAGAAGCCTGTGGACCAGGTCCAACGAAGGAACTTCGTTTGGAACTTCGTTCCGAACTTCGTTTCAGGAACCTAATCGGATGGCCTGCCCGGTGTCAAACCTCCGTGTAACCTCGTTCCACGAGCCGCAGACAGGCCGAACACGGAGGTACCTGGGCCTATGCCGAGCGCCGCCAAGGAACCCCGAACGCGGCTGACTCCGGAACAGATCGTCGAACGGCTCGTCGACGCGGCCACCAGGCTGCTCGCCGACAAGGGGCCGTCCGAGATCAAGGTCCGATCGGTCGCCCAGGCCGCCCGAGTGTCGCCGACGGCGGTGTACTACCACCTCGGCGGATTACCAGAGCTGCTCCAAGCCGTTGCCGATCAAGGATTCCGGGACCTCGGCCGAGCCTGGGAAGCAGTAGCCCCGGGGGACGACCCCGTCGCCGACCTCTTCAGCTTGGCCATGGCCAACCGCCGACTCGCCCAGCGCAACCCACACCTCTATGACCTGATGTTCGGGCTCTCGACACGCGGGAGCTACCGACCGCCGGGATCTCCGAGGCCCGGCGCCGGCGGACGGTCCGATGCACTCCAGTCGGTGTACAACCAGATGCTCCATGCCAGCTTCCGCCTCGTCAACAGCGGCCGTGTCCGCACCGACGAAGACCCCGAGATCATCGGCTTGCAGCTCTGGACCTGCGTTCACGGCTTCATCACCCTGGAACTGGGCGGCCACTTCACCCAGGTCCCCGACCCCGTCCGCCGCATCCTGGTTCCGGCGACCGTCAAGATCCTGGTCGGCCTGGGCGACAGCGCCGAACGCGCCTACGCGTCCCACGCTTCCGTCCTCGAATTCCCCACCTTCGCCCAATGAATGCGGATCGGCGATCACGCCGCCGAGTTCAGCAGGTCGGCTGGCACGTCGGGTCTTTCCAGGGCGATGAAGTGGCCGGCGTTCGGCACCTGGGTGAATTCGGCGTCGGGGAGTAGCTGCCTGTTGGCCTGTCGGTCTGACGGTCGAGACCAGTCCTTCTCTCCATAGATGAGGTGGACCGGTGCGCTGACTTCGGGCCGAACGGACGACCGGCGATCAATACCAACGGCGGACAGCTGTGCATGGGCCAGGCCGGCGTCGCCGGTGGCGCCACCCACCTGATCCAGGCCGTGCGTCAGCTGCGCGGGACGGGGGGCCCGAACCAGGTTCCGGATTGCCGGCTGGCCTTCGTCAACGGCAACGGCGGCGTCTTCGGTGAGCAGTGCTCCCTCGTGCTCGGGGACCGGCCCCGGTGAAACGACCACTGCCCACCGCCACCAGCCAGCCGTTCTTCGACGCCGCGGCCAAAGGGCGCCTCTCGTTCCCCCGCTGCCCGGGCTGTGGCGCCTGGCAGCCGTATCCGCGGCCCTACTGCCCCGCCTGTCTGCGGGACGACCTCGAGCTGGTTGCTGTCGCCGGCACAGGAACCGTCCACGCCGCCACGGTCGTCCACCGCGCCATTGTGGCCGCGTTCACCGAGCAGATCCCCTACGTCCACGCCCTCGTCGACCTCGACGAAGGCATCCGCGTGGTGTCCATGGTCATCGACTGCCCCCCGGGTCTGGTACATCCCGGCCTTCCCGTCGCAGCGGTCATCGACCTCCCGCCCGACGATGCTGACGGACCAGACATCCCGCTAATCCTGTTCCGCCCCCGTCGACCGAGTACCACGAGCGACCCGTAACATCGGCAACGAACGTCACCGCGCCCCCGACACGCACTTGGTCATCGACGCCGCCCGCCGGCAGTC